>CAMDFF010000006.1 GCA_945897315.1 candidate division TM6 bacterium UASB124 | reverse complement strand
TTCTTCTGCGAGCGGCGATGTCAATAAGTACATGGAAAATAACCTTTCAGATGAGTTTGCGTTTAAGGGCGCGGTGATTTTGCTAAAATGCCTATGGAAAGAGTTTGATACCCTTGATCGCTGTTAATTATCTCAGGCTTTGCTAGCTTCAAAGCCATCTCAAGGGCCTGAAAGCAAGCGTCTGTATCCAAAAAATGGTATCTCTTCATAGATATTTGTTATTCGCTGAAGAATAATGGCATCATCAGGTCGAGCTGGTTTTTGCTCGTAATAGAGAGTGCTTCGGTTGATTTTTAACAGCTTGCATTGTGTAACTATTGATAATTTTTGATGTTCGCGCTCAATCAATAAAATTCGTTGTTGATTTGTTAGCGATTGAGCGCTGTTGATAAAAAATCGCGTTCGGCGGTAATTTTGCCAATGATTCGATACAGTTTATCTATTTCAGCTGATTGCTTATCTGCCTTGCGGTTATCAGCAAAAATCTTTACCCCGTGCTCCTCAAGTTGCTTTTTCCATGCGTAAATTTGGCTTGATGCAACCTCATATTCACTGCATAACTGAGGTATTGTTTTATCACCTTTTAATGGAGCCAATGAAACTTTTAGCTTGAATGCATCGCTATAACTTTTATTCATGAGTAATCCTTTATTTGTTAATTGAACATGTACCATCTTAGGACCTCCTAAATTCTCAAGTCTAGCTGTCTAGTTTTTGGGGCTCATTATACTGCGCATGTCGCGCGCACGTGAAAAAGGGGCTGGCACATGCCAACCCCTCCTGCCCGATGATCGATTAAAGATCAAGCCCTTCTATGAGTCTTTTTTTTGCTTCTTCTGCTCTTGCTGCTGCTGCTTCTCTTACTGCTTTTTGAACCTGTGCACTTGAGGGATAACGCATCGATGTAAGAATTTTGACGCGTGCCCTGCTTTCCGACAGATTTTGCGGACCCGCTTCTATTAATTCGGTTGCAGCTTCTTCAGCTTCTTTTGCTTCTTTTGCTTCTTCTGCTGCTTTTTGATCCTGTGCGCTAGGCGTTATAGCTCCAGTAGGTGCATCATGACTGAAAACCTCGAGGGCTTCTGTTGGATCAATCATCCGGTTGAGTCTTTGGATTACAGCGGCTTGCTGTGCTCTTTGGATTTTGGATCGTCCTTCTTCTACTGCTCTTTGGATTTTGGATCGTCCTTCTTCTACTGCTCTTACTATTTCTGCTTCTTTCTTAGCTTTCTGTTTGCCTCTATAGGTCCTCCGTATTGCTGCTGCTGCTCTTGCTCTTACTGCTGCTTCTCTTGCTGCTGCTTCTTCTGCTGCTGCTTCTTCTGCTGCTGTTCTTGCTTTTGCTGCTGTTTGTGGTTGAGGCATTTTACTTCTATTCGCTTGTACCATCGATGGCACAAGGGCGCTGAGCGCGAGCAACGCGGTTAAAACATATAATTTTCTCATCATAATCCTTTCATGAAACAAAAAACTTTTTCCCTACTAAAAATCATGATACACGTTTTGGGGAAGTAGAAGCATGCTTTTTATAAAAGAATGAGATTTGTGCTCTAGGACCGTGGGTTTAAGCAGGTTTTTTTTGTGACTTTACTGTGTCCTGAAAATCATGATCTGTACGGCTTGTGGTATGGGTATAGCTGGGAATTGCATGTGGTAAGGTTATTTCTGTGTGCCCTGAGCATGGGGTGGTATTTTTCACATAGCTGATCTAAAAGAAAAATTATTGATTTGGATAAAATATTGTTTTTGGCATGTAAAAACAATTACAATTGTGATAACAATATCATGATGGTCTTGGTCTGTAGTCTATAAAAACAAGGAGTTTTTCATGTTTCACAGTAAAGAAATATTTAATCGGCTGCTGTTTGTAGCGCTGTCTTTATCATTCTGCTGGCCATTATCAGCTTCTGCTCCTTCAGCCTTTGGTGGTGCCGGCGGTGGCCCATCATGTGTGGCACGGCCTTCAGCTATTCGCTTATCGCCTCAATCAGTTACAGATTTTTTTGATACTGCGGGTGAAGACGATGATGGGTTTGCTACGTCGCCCGCTCTAGCAACACCTGTAGCTTCTAGCGAGGTATTTACTGAGGCACAAGTAGCAACGCTACATTCGCTTGCGGACAGTATTTTTAAAAGTAAACAAGAAGCAATTTTTTCTTCTGCGAGCGGCGATGTCAATAAGTACATGGAAAATAACCTTTCAGATGAGTTTGCGTTTAAGGGCGCGGTGATTTTGCTAAAATGCCTATGGAAAGAGTTTGATACCTATATCCGTCAAGCACGCTTAGATCACGATAATTGTAATAAGTGGCTTGATAACAGGACAACGCAATTTTTTGCGTCCGGGACTCATGATTACGATAAACGTACAGAAGCATTCGTAGAGAAAAAAATTATCAGACAAAATCGTGCCCCTGCGCAAACAGTTTTTTTTATGGGGGATATTCATGGCAGTGTTCACGCATTGCTGCGAAATTTGCTATTGATGCAACAAATGGGCTATCTGAATGATGATTTCTCTTTTGCTGACAATGTTCACATGGTGTTTTTAGGTGATTTGACTGACCGTGGCCTACAGGGGGTAGAAACTGTTTACACTGTTTTGCGGCTTAAAAATAAAAACTGGGGCAATGTGCATATGGTTCGGGGTAATCATGAAAACAAGAGCATGGTACAAAAATATGGATTTGAGCAAGAGGTCAAAGAGAAATATGGAATTTTTTTTAGTGAATATATGATTAGATATGCTGACTTTTGCACAACACTGCCCAGTGCGCTATTCTTAGGTTTCTATGATGAGGGGGCTGAAAAAATGCGATTTATGCAGTGCTCCCATGGTGGCATCGCTCCTCATCATGACCCACGAAGCTTATTGTGCTCAGCAGAGAAACAGTACGAAGCAATTTCTTATCGCGAGCCACAGGTGGGATATCACTACGAGTGGAATGATGTTTCCTGTGTGTCAGCTACTCAAAGGTTACTAGCAGGTAGTGATTTGGAAGGTCTGAGTGGCATAGAATGGACACATAATCCTAAGCGTGGTTCTCATAGCTACATCATGCATCGTGATGACATTACCAAGCTGCTGCACCGTAATAATCTTTTTATGTTGATGCGTGGTCATCAGGATCAAGGTGCACCTTGCAAAGTGCTACAAGAGGGTGAAGACACCCCTGTCTCATGGCGTGTGCACGAAAAATTTACAGGGATACAGCCGACTGATTTCTTTAAACAAGGCATTACATTGGTAGACGCGCCAAACTGTTTTACAATGACAAACGCGACAGAAGCGCGGCAGCTTGTTTCTGAGTGTGTGTTTGCGCTTACAATAGGCGGTAATTTTAACAATGCTCGCATTTGGATGCTTGAAGCTGACTTGTATAAAAACCACGTGATGGATGAGTGGGGTACTAGAAAAAAAGCTATGCATTCTGAGGATCCTGATACACGCAAGGAATCAGAGGCATTATTTGCCAGTGATTTAAGGATGCTAGTAAGTGTAACCAGGCATCAAAAATATGTACGATATAATGGCTACTCTCGGGAACTACTTAATGCGCGAGTAGCTTCTGCCGCATGCGCTGCATTACAATGCGCTGCATCCGATGGAACTATACCAACGTGTGTTGAATGGGGTGAGAAAAAAGCAGAAGCAGGCCTTTTTCTGGAGCATGCTTATCGCTTTCCTGTAGGAACAAAATATATGCCAGCTGCAAGACCTCTGGAATGGGGAGGCTTTGGTAAAGGGTCTGTTCGTGAATCCTTGGGGTCATAATTTTCAGCTTGTTTCGCCTGGCGCGACTATAGCAAAATAGCGATTACAGTAAAGAAGAGCAGGGCCCTGGAAAATATCCAAAGCCCTGCTCTTCTTTTATGAAAACTATGGGTGAAAGCTACTTAGCTTCTGTAAAGTCCGTATCGATTGGCTCGTTACCGTCTTTTTTCTCTTCAGTTGCTCCACTGGTAGAACCTGGTTGTTCGGCGCCTGTTGCTTGTTGTTCTTTGTACAAGACTTCAGCAATTTTGTAGGACGCGTTCATCAAGTCGGTGTGTGCTTTTTCAAGCGCTTCTTTATCGTGCTCATTTTCCACAAGAGCCTTTTTAGCTGCTTCAAGCGCTGTCTCAATGGCTGTTATGTCATCGGCTGAAAGCTTTTCTTTGTTCTCTTGTAGTGTTTTTTCAACTTGGCTGATCATGCTATCCAGGTTGTTGCGCTTTTCAACAGTTTCGCGACGCTTTTTGTCTTCAGCTTCGTGCAGCTGGGCTTCTTGTACCATGCGTTCAACTTCATCTTTAGCAAGGCCGGAAGAGTTTGAGATGGTAATCTTTTGCTCTTTGCCTGTGCCAAGGTCTTTAGCGAATACGTGGACAATGCCGTTTGCATCAATATCAAAGGTAACTTCGATTTGTGGTACGCCACGAGGTGCATTTGGCAAGCCTTCAAGGCGGAAACGTCCGAGTGACTTATTGTCTTGCGCGAACTCGCGTTCACCTTGAACAACATTGATGTCTACAGCTGATTGATTGTTTTCTGCGGTTGAGAAAACTTGTGACTTGCGGGTTGGAATCGTGGTGTTGCGTTCAATAATGCGTGCAGTGATATTGCCCATTGTCTCGATACCAAGTGAGAGCGGGGTAACGTCGAGCAAAAGCACGTCAGTCACATCGCCAGCAAGCACGCCGCCTTGGATGGCAGCACCAACTGAAACAACTTCGTCAGGGTTAACGGAGCGGTTAAGCTCTTTGCCAAAGAAGTCTTTTACCATTTGTTGAACTTTAGGAATACGGGTAGATCCACCGACCAAGATTACTTCGTCGATTTTGCTGACGTCAACGCCAGCATCGGCGATAGCACGTTTGCATGGTTCAAACAAGCTGGTGAAAATATCAGCGCAGAGTGATTCAAACTTAGCGCGGGTAATTTTGGTAACCAAGTGCTTAGGGCCTGATGCATCGGCAGTGATGTACGGCAAGTTGATTTCGGTCTCATTCATTGATGAGAGCTCGATCTTTGCCTTTTCTGCAGCTTCTTTGAGGCGTTGGAGCGCCATTTTGTCGCTGTGCAGGTCCATACCGTTTTCGCGTTTGAACTCAGCAACTAGATAAGTAATAAGACAGTCATCGATGTTGTCGCCACCAAGCATGGTGTCGCCATTGGTCGATTTTACTTCTGTGACGCCATCGCCCACTTCGAGGATCGAAATGTCGAATGTTCCGCCACCGAAGTCGAATACGGCGATTGTTTCATTATTCTTTTTGTCTAGGCCGTAGGCAAGTGCGGCTGCGGTTGGCTCGTTGATGATACGGCGAACTTCCAATCCAGCAATTTTACCAGCGTCTTTAGTTGCTTGGCGTTGTGCGTCATTGAAGTACGCAGGCACGGTGATAACCGCTTCAGTTACTGTTTCGCCCAGGTATGCTTCGGCTGATTGTTTGAGCTTTTGGAGTACTGCTGCTGAGATCTCTTGTGGTGAAACTTGTTTTCCGTTGATCTCGATTGCGCAGTCGCCGTTTGGTCCTTCTACGACCGTGTAAGGAACCATTTTAAGATCGTTCTTATTGATCTCGCTGAATTTCTTACCGATGAAACGCTTAGCAGAGAAGATGGTATTTGTTGGGTTTGTGATGGCTTGACGCTTTGCAATTGATCCAACTAAACGCTGTCCATCTTTACCAAAACCGACAACTGACGGGGTTGTATTTGCGCCCTCTTGGTTGGGAATAACTTTTGCTGTTCCAGCCTCCATGAATGAGACGACGGAGTTGGTTGTACCTAAGTCAATACCTATAATTTTTGACATTTTTTCCTGCCTTCGGTTTTGTGGCTTTCTAACGCTATTTTTCAAAGTCGATCTGCGAGGTTGGACTCAAATATTTAACCTCAGTAAACAGTTTATTTTTTTCGGATCGGTGTGTCAAGCGGGGACGAGATAAAATCTGAGTTGGCTGCTCGTAGATCTGTGGTAAAAATTGTCTTGCTTTTCCTCCTATTACCCCCTTCGCGGCAGGGTTACAGGCATCGGTTTGTTATTGTGTCGTGTAATTAAATATTATGTTAAAGAAATCAATTGTTTTGGCTGCGCCTTCCGGGGCCCGCGGCGCGCGACCGGGCACTCCGTTGCGACTCCCTTGACTTGCTCTGTGGGCTTATGGGCTCGGGGGTTCGAGCAGGGGGCGTTTTAAGCGTGGGGAGGGTAATGGGTCAAGGGAGTCGCAACTCCGTGCGTAATGGGCAGGGTGTGTGCGTTTCTAAGGGATAAGGGAAGGGATATGTGATGGGGTAGTAACTGATTAAGGATTAAGGGAAGTGATTAGGGAAGTGATTAAGGAGAAGAGAGAAGGGATTGATACTAGACTACAGGGGAGAGTGGATACTGGGAGAGTGGGCGAGAGTAAACAAAGAAGAGAGAGAGTGTGTGTGGGGGAAGAGAAAGAGAGAAGAGGAGGTAGGAGAGGAGGGAAGATAGGAGAGGAGGGAAGAAGTGAAGAAGTGACGAGTGAGGGTAAAGGGTAGGTGAAGAGAGAAAGAAGAAGAAGCGTGTCTCATGCGTACTGGATTAACAAGAGCAGAGAGAAGAGAAGGGTGCATGTTAAAAGCAAAAGATAAAACCAATCGTACGGACTAGTAACCGATTGTAATAATAGCACCATTATGACGATTCGATCGATAATTGATTGCTCTTGAGGGTTCGTTTTTTGTTGTTTCATGTGCATCGATGTAACCATTATTAACGCTAGCTACAGGTTTAATTTTCTTTAAAGCAAAACACGGCAGCCGCTGGCGACGATTTTAGCACAAAAACATTAGGGTATTATTATGTACTTCAATACGACTGAGACAAACAATCCTGTGGCGACACTGCCGGCAATGACCCAGCGAGAAGCGTGAAACCTAAGAGCAATCTTCCAGGTACTCCAGGCATTGGTTGAAATAATAGCGAAACTCACTGCCCTTACGACAATTAAAGCAACCAAAGTGGCAACGGGTGAGGTAATAATGCTGTGCCGGACCATGACATACAAGACCGCCAATTCTGTCAGTTTGAATAAAAAAAGTTTGTTCGCTGCTTCCTCTATTATGTAGAGCTGCTCATAAAGAAGGAAAAAGAACTCAGCAAGTGAGATTAATAAGAACAAAAGAGCCAAGGCAATAGACTCGTTGGTGATGCTGGGTAATTTGCTGATCTTAATTATGCTATCAATGTTGAGGCCAATAATAATAATAACCGGTGCAAGCATGCTCATTAACTTATTATTGATGCTGGTAAAAGCCTGCATTTTAACCTCCTGGCTCTCTTCTTTAACATTTGCAAGAAGGGCATTCCCAGGGTACCAAATGGTTGATTTGATAACAGATTGCAGCGCATTGACAATGATGCTGGCTATATAAAAAGTACCGGCAGAGACTAGCCCAAAACGCCAGGCAAAAAGTGGGGTTAGGAAGTTGCTGGTGAACATATTGCGAGTGACACGAAGTAAATAATTGAAAAGACGGGTAGTGATGAGGCGCTTGGGAAGCGTGTTGTCGATGCTGCATGGTGCATTTGGCAAGCTTCGTTGATAAGAAAGTACCAATAGGACGAATGCCGAAACACATATGAGAGAATCAATAAAATGCGGTATGAAAATGGTATTAAGCGTTAGGGGCTGATTGAAGACGACTACCGGGACCCAGGTCATTGCAAGGTACAGAAAAAGGATTGCGACTTCGATGCTAACGACATGTTTTGTCAAAAATGTTGCGTGGAGCAGCATTCGCAGGAAAGTACGCGTTGTTTCAAGAAAAATAATACTCGGAATCAGCCATAAAAACGGTAATTGGGTGAACGTAGTGGCTGCAATGTAGGTAGCAACACCAGCACAGCCAATAATAAGAGGTGCGTGAGGAAGTAATGAATAGGTGAGCAAAAAGGTCTTGAAATTGCTTTTGCTCTTATTCATAAGGTGAATAAACGGTGGCAGAGAGTTAGTTGCTCCCAGGTCAGCGATATAGGTTACAAGGTAAATAATGGAAAACAGGCTGCCCATAGTGCCATATAGTGCTGTTGGCATGCATTTCATAAGGAGTAGGCAGTGGGCTACTTTGCAGGTTTCGTATACAAAGCTTCCACTTAACGTCCATCTAAAGCTTGCATGGAACTGCTTGCTCATGCGTTGACTGTTATTATTATGTGCCATTGGTCACCCTTTCTTACCCGTGCGTGCTAATTTGCACCAGTATATAATGATAATTGCGAAAGGTAGAGCTTTCCTTAATATATGGTCGTATATGCTTGGTACTGTTTTTTGCTAGTATTCAGTCTTTTTTTATCGATTGTTTGGTTGCGCTGTTGTTTGTGGTACTATAGTTCTTGTCGTCAGTGTCGCTGACCGACTGGGCTAACTGATAAAGAGGGTGAAATATGCAAGCCATCGTGCGTCAGATAAAGTACGTGGTCGGTTTTATGTTTCTGGTTTGGGTCTCTGCTCTTCCGTCGCTGTCTAGCGCGGTAGACAGTAGCAATTATACCTCTTTACCAGCAATCCAAAACTTCTCTGGTCTTTCAGTTTTATTCGATCCTGTAGCAGTAAGCGATGCGCTGTTTCAGCATGGCTGCTCAGAACGGGTAGCGCTGCGCAATGCCATTAGTAGTTTGCTCTGTACGCGAATAGACAACTTTTTATCATCACAAGTAGCATATGCACAGATTACTGAAAAGCAGTACGCATCTATCAAGCGCATGAGGAACAAGCTCTCAGCAATACCATATAATGCTGACAAATCTATGTCTGTTCTGCGTTGTGTTGCGCTTGTTTCAAAGGTTCCTGGCTTTGAGGATATTGTGACGATGTATTCTTTGTTTCAGATTGTCGACGATGGCGATTATGACAAAAAATTTCTACCCAGCAGCTTGCTCGCTGAGTTTCCATTTGAAGCCTTAATAGACAAAGTACCCCATGCTTCAGTTAAGCAAGCACTCCAAGATTATAAAAACAACTCTTCTTCAGCCCTCTTCCGTATTATTAATACTGGAACCATTCTAGAACGTCAGTCGGCTATGTCCTGTTGCTTTGTTATGTTGCTGTCTATGTGTGAGGCTCTTCTTGCTCATTATCGTAGCGTTGGCTCTTGTATCAATCTCATCCAAATTTATGAACAAGTGGAGCAGCTTCCTATTGAAAATGCACTTCAAGCAATACATTGCTTGTTGCATCGCGTAGGGGTTATGCTTGCTAGCCTCAACCAGAAAGAAGAGGGTTTTGTTGGTTGGTTAAAAAATAAGTGGGTATATCTTCCCGTTGCGGTTATCATTATTGCTATGCGTATCGCAAAGTACTACTGGGGAAGTCAGGGTACGTTTGGTACGTATTTTGGTGGTAATAATCATTGGGGGGGCTATGGCCAGACTGATAGTAATAGTCTACTTGGTTCGCATAGCCCGCTATTTGAGACGCGTATTGAAGAAAGTAACAGCACATTAAAAAATGCTGAGGTTGTTGTAGGGTCAGCATAAAAAAAACGTGTTTCCATCCAAAGGA
This sequence comes from candidate division TM6 bacterium UASB124, assembly GCA_945897315.1. Classification (GTDB taxonomy): domain Bacteria; phylum Babelota; class Babeliae; order Babelales; family RVW-14; genus CAIKAH01. The sequence goes on along the minus strand of CAMDFF010000006.1, from coordinate 50,543 downwards.
ATCCTATGTTTAAGCTTCACGATCATGTAATTTATCCAGCGCATGGTGTTGCTCTTGTTGATGAAATTAGCGAAAAAAAAGTTGGAGAAAACAGTATTCAGTTTTTAACACTTGCGTTCGTTTTTAAAGACATGACAATTTTAGTCCCAACCTATAATATTGCCACTATTGGGATTAGGTATCCAAGCAGTGAGCAGGATGTTAATACGGCAATTCATGAGCTTTCAAAGAAGCCAGAAAAAATACTCGATAGTATTGACTTTACTCCAAGCGGTTGGAATAGACGCCATAAAGATTACCAACTGAAAATTCAGATGGGAAAACTTGTTGAAGTTGCTAAAATATACCGTGACTTAATGTATATTGCTCAGCAAAAAGATCTGTCATTTGGGGAGCGTGTCGTTCTCCAGAACACAGAAGAACTTATTGCGCAAGAGATACAAATTATTAAGAAAAAAGATCGCGATGCGGTTGTGCAAGTACTGCGCAATCCATTTAAGCAGTTTGTTTTTCATGACAAGAGCTTTTTACATGAGGCTCAGCAGCCTACCTAGGTATAAAAATTGTTGTTTGCATCCATGATAGCTGAAAAGTATTATCTAGTTGTGCTTATCAGCTAGATCGGGGAAGCAACTGGGTCGATGTTTCCAGTGAATGAATTACATTATCTGGATGGCGTTTGCAGAGCGTAAAAAAGGGACTTTTAAGGGAAAATGGTTGTTATAATTACGGGACCAACAGCATCTGGTAAAACAGCACTTTCTGAACAGTTGGTTCCACCTCTCCAGGGGGCGATTATTAATGCGGATATGGGACAGTTTTATACCGCTCTTACTGTAGGGACTGCAAAACCACCGTGGCAAACGTTGCCGTTTGATTCGTATCTTTTTGACTGGATTGATACGCCGCGTGACTGTAGTGTTGTTGCTTTCAAAGAAGCCGTTGATCAGTGTGTAGCAAGCGTTGAAGCTTGCCATGCAACTCCCATCATTGTTGGCGGTTCGTCATTTTACATCAAATCACTTTTTTATCCCCCGCATGATATTGGTTGTGCACAATCTATTGACACCACTCCGCTTGAAGCGCTAAGTGCAGTGGAATTATGGGAGCAGTTGAATATCATTGACCCTGTGCGTGCACGCGATATTAATAAAACCGACCACTATCGGCTGGTCAGGGCTCTTGCATTGTGGCATGGCACTGGAAAAAAGCCGTCAACATTAAAACCGCAATTTGTCATGCCTTACAAAAAAATCCTACTCGTCATTGTACTCCCAGAGCGCTCAGTGGTGCGCGAGCGCATTGCTCATCGCACTGGACAAATGATTAATAACGATGGGTGGGTTGATGAAGTTCGCGGGCTGATTGGCACTGAGTGGCAGTCATTTGTTAAGACAAAGAAGTTAGTTGGTTACACTGAGCTAATTGACTGGCTTGCTGCTGGGGCTGACTCGACAACATTGGCCGATGTCATAACAACAATTAGTATCAAGACACGACAGTATGCAAAACGGCAAGAGAATTTTTTAAAAAAATTAGCGCAAGACCTTGTGTCTGATGCGTCGGATATGTTTGCTGAGCTAGAGGTATTGATTGTACCCAATAATTCGTTGCAAGTAGTCAATCAAATTATTGATATCGTCAAAAAATCATAATAATTATCTAGTATTCATATCTTCTTTAAAATGCCTTAAAAACGATTTTTATGCTTGGTCGAGTTGTAAGGTTACCCCGGGTAATTTTTGCGCTATATTGTCAAAATTATTTGTGTGTCTGTAAACAGCTTCTGAATCGATATATTCATGATGATTGCTATGTTTTTCATGAAAAATATGCAAAAAATAGCGTTATTTTGAGTTGGAAAAAAGAGGTTTATGGGGTAAACTTCATTACCATTCAATGGTGTTTTAGTCTTTGTTAAAAAGGAAAAGCAAGACACATTCTTCAGGCTGAAAGGGCTTTCATGATTTACATGTTTAGAAAAGAGATGAGAAAATGGCAAAACGTTCTTTGGATTGTTTTGGCGTCTATGGTGCTCGGGACACTTTCTGGTGTTATGTTTGGACCGAAGCGCTCTAGTGATGCACATGTCGCAAAGGTAAATGGGTATCCCATTACTTTTGACCAGTATAGAAAAGCACTGTTGGAAATTCAGGAGCGTATTAATTCTATACGGCAGATGGCCAAGGCGTATGGCATGTCAGAAGAGGTATTTTTACAGGCGTATGGTTTTGATAATCCACAAGCACTGGCACTTGATAATTGTGTGCAAGAAAAATTGTATGATTGTGTAAAAGATCAACTGAGTATGCGTGTTGATCAGCAATGGTTTGCTCAAGAGCTTGTTAAGTCAATGCCTCATCTAGTTGATGCCGCTGGTCGTGTAAATATCAGTGCTTATCATGATTACTTGCAACGTTTATCTATGACGCCAGCAGAATTCGAAGCTCGTCGTGCAGAAGAGATCAAGCGCGACATGTTATTAAAATTTGTTCAGCATACAGCGTACGTTCCCCTGTTTATAGCAAAAGAGGCAGCTGTACGTGCTCTTGCGTCTCGTAGTTTCTCTGTTGTGACATGCAAAATTGATCATTTCATACCTGCTGCACAAAATTTGGCAGCAGATGAAAAAGAGTTGAATGCATTTTTCTTGTCCCACAAAGATCAGTACCGTGAGCTAGAACGCCGTAGTGGAACCTATTGGGAAATCAATACAAAAGCATTTGTTGATGCTGTTGATATTGATAATTCAATGGCAATGCAATTTTATGAAAAACATAAAGCTGCATTGTATCGCATTCCTCCAAAAGTTAAGGTTCGCCGCTTGTTAATGAAATCCGTCAATAATGGTTTACCGCCAACCGCAACTGATGTGCTAAAGCAGGCTAAAGACAAACCAGGCCAATTTGCCGCATTGGTTAAGCAGTATTCAGCCAGTGACACAGATGTGAAAAACGGCGGCATCATTGATTTCTTTGATAAGGGAACACATGATCCAGAGTTTGAAAAAGCAGCGTTTAGACTAAAAGAAACTGGCGAAATCTCACCAATTATTAAGACAAAAGTTGGCTACGAAATTTTACAACTTGTTGAACGTTTGAACGCTGGTGAAAAATCATTTGATTCAGTTAAAAGTGATATCATAGCTTCTATGCGTGCAAAGCGTGCGATGAATGAGTTGCGTGCAGAATTAGAACAAACCGTGCGCATGTCAAAAAGTGATGCAAAATCTATAGATGTATTTGTTGCAAAGTATCGTTTGAGTGCACATCGTACAGAGATGCTAACTGAAGCTGATGCTAAGGGTAGTGGGGTTGAATCATTACTAGCAAAAAAATTATTTGCAGCCCAAAGTAAAACAAGCGTGTCTGGTTATTTTGTTCATGATGATCGCTATATTCTGTATCAATTAGATGAAGTTAAAAAATCATATATTCCTGTGTTTGCAGAAGTCAAAGCAGGCGTTGCAAAAGATTTTATTAAAAGCCAAGCGAACGTCATAGCAAAACGGACCATTAAAGAAATGCGTGCTGCGGTATTAGCAGGTAAGAAATCACTGAGTGAAGTAGCGGCTGAATTAAAAGCGAGTTACCTCAAGACTGAAATGATTACAAAATCAAGTGAGTTGAAAGAGTTCGGCAATGAACGTGGCTTCAAAGAAAAGCTTCTTGGATTAACTGACTCAGCACATGTGCTTTTCTTTGCTCATGATAGTAATTTCTACTTGGCAAAAATAGAAAGCATGAAGCAGCCAGAAAAGGCCTGTTTTGATCAGGAGATAGCTAAGTATGCGAAATTAGAGCAAGCTAAGATAGGCTCATTACAAACTGGAGCATTTATTGCATCTTTGCATAGAAATGCTAAAATAGAAGTGGAAAATAAAAATATGCTTGAGATGCAACCGGTGAAAGAATAGTTGATGAGTAAACAAATAGTTCAGACAACAGAGCGTGTTAAAGCGCTAGAAGTCGCCTTTGCTCAGATTGATAAGCAGTTTGGCAAAGGGTCAGTGATGCTCTTGGGGCAGAAGACTGATCTTAAACTTGAGACAATCTCAACTGGTTCGATCTTAATTGATCAAGCACTTGGTATTGGTGGCTTTCCGCGTGGACGCGTTGTTGAGATTTATGGCCCAGAAGCATCTGGTAAAACAACCATTACGTTGCATGCCATTGCTCAAGCTCAAAAGGTTGGCGGTGTGTGTGCATTTATTGATGCGGAACATGCACTTGACCCAATCTACGCTGCGAGCATAGGTATTAATGTCGATGATTTAATTGTATCACAGCCAGATTATGGTGAGCAGGCTTTGGATATTGTTGAAATGCTTGTTCGCTCTAATGCTGTTGACATGATTGTTATTGACTCAGTTGCTGCTCTTGTCCCGAAGGCTGAGCTTGAGGGCGACATGGGCGATGTGCACGTTGGGTTGCAAGCGCGCTTGATGTCTCAAGCTATGCGTAAGTTGACACCAGTAGTGCACAAGTCTAGAACGGTGCTGATTTTTATTAATCAAATCCGAAGCAAGATCAACTCTATGCCGTTTGGCGATCATGAAACAACAACCGGTGGTAATGCGTTGAAGTTTTATGCGTCGATACGTTTGGATATCCGTCGTATTGCAACGCTTAAGAAGAACGACAAGCCAATAGGTAATAGACTTCTTATAAAAGTGGCAAAGAATAAGGTTGCCCCGCCGTTTAGACGTGCTGAGGTTGACTTGTTGTTTGGAGAAGGCATCAGCAAAGAGCTTGATGTTCTTGATGCGGCTATCTCGGCTGACATTGTGCAACAAAATGGTGCATGGTTTACCGTGGGTACTGAGAAATTGGCACAAGGTCGTGACAACTGTCTGAAGAAGTTAAAAGAAGAGCCTGCATTGTATGAAAAGATCTATGCAGCGGTTCGTGAGAAATTAATGAGTGATAATACGCAGGTCAATGCGGGAACTGATAGTGAATAATACGAATAATAATAAGACATTCAATAAAAATAAAGCTCCGAATGATGCTGCAAATAAGCATCAGGTTAACGAGCAAATTCGAGGCGAACGTATCGTGGTCATTGATGACCTTGGGCAGCAGCTTGGGGCATTGCCACGCGCACAAGCGCTCATGAAGGCGTACGAAAAAAACATGGACCTAGTTCAGGTTGGCGAAAACGATGGCGTGCCAATTGCGAAGTTTATGGACTATGGTAAATTTTTGTACGCTAAGAAAAAACAGCAAGCTGATGCTAAGAAACATCAAAAAATTATCCTTGTAAAAGAGATAAAGATGCGCCCAAATATTGGGGAGCAGGATTATAAGACAAAACTCAATCAGTCAGTTCAGTTTTTTGCTGACGGCAACAAGGTTAAGTTTACGCTCCAGTTTCGTGGACGTGAAGCAACTATGATTGATGAAGTTGGGCCACGTTTTTTTACACGCATTCTCAATGATTTAGTGGAAAAAAATGTTGGACAGGTCGTTGAAGAAAAAGACAGTAGAAGCAACATGCTCTGGACAAAGATTTTCTTTGTTAAGGGTAAGTAAAGGAATTTATAATGCCAAAGATGAAAACACACTCCGCGTGTAAGAAAAGATTTAAAAAAACCGCAAGCGGTTTAATTAAAAGAACTCGTGCATATCGTCGGCATCATGCATGGGCTAAAAATGCAAAACGTGTTCGTGATTTGCGTGGCATTAGCTATGTGAGTGCGTCACAACAAAAGCAAATCAAGACTTTGATGCCGTATTAGTCGTTTTAATATTGTCTATATTTTGAATTTTGAACTGAGGTCATACTATGTCACGCGTGAAACGCGGTGTTATCACCAAGAAACGTCATAAACGTCTGTTAAAACAAACCAAGGGTTTTTGGGGTCAACGAGGCAACGTTTTTAAACGTGCTAAAGAAACTTTAATGCGTGCGATGGCGTTTGCATATAAGGGTAGAAAACTTAAAAAACGCGACTTCAGAGCACTCTTTATTGTGCGTATTAGCGCAGCATGTAAATCACATGGCGTTTCGTACAGCAAATTTATACATAATCTTAAGTCAGCAAACATTTTGCTTAATCGCAAAATGTTAAGCCAGATGGCTATTTTAGAGCCTCAAGCATTTGCTCAACTGGTTACCTTGGTTGCAAAAAAATAAATGTATTGCAATTGATATTCCATAGCCGCTAACCTATACCACAGTATAGTAAACGGCTATGGGTATGGGAAAAAGGAATTAGCAATGAAATATCTGGAAGAGCTTGAACATAAGGTTCTTCGCTTGATTGAAAGACATCAAGAGCTACAGGCAAGACATGCCGCTGCAACCAAAGAAGTGGAGTTATTGCAAGGTCAGATCCTGCAATTTGAAGCCTCACTTTTGAAAGAAGCTTTTAGCTCTCAAGCGTTAGTTCAAGAAAAAGCTGCTATTGTTACTAGTATCGAGGCGTTACTCACTAGTTTGAATGCTCTTGAAAATACTCACTAATGGTCGTGTATCATGCAAAAACAGTTAAAAATTACCCTAAATGGTAAGCAATACGCGATCGTAACTGATGAGCATGATCAGGACATAACGCAAGCTGCTGAGCTTGTTAATGTTCTGTTTAAGGCTAAAAGTGAGAAAATGCCAAGCATGAGCGAAGATAAAATTGCGCTGATGGTTGCTTTACATCTAGCAGCTGATCTAGCTAAAAGCCAGCGGCTTTTAGCTAATGATGAGGTTAGGATTGAGCAGGTGATCTCACTAATAGCTGATGCTAATGTTGCATAGGGTTTGTTTCGCTTAGTGTTCATAGGGCAGTACTGGCAGCTTCTTTAGCTTTTTCTTTGTCTTGATTCTTGGTGTTGCAATAACTGCATCACTGACATTCCCACTATTATTTAGACTTAAAGGCACAGCAATGGATGGAATAATGCTAGTTACAGCACTTGCTGGCGCGCTTAGTGGTTCTTTTGGGGCTTTGGCTTTTGTGTACACGCGTAAGCGTCAGTTACTCTATGCAAAGACCAATGCTGCTCAATTTATAAAAAACGCTCATGATGATGTAGAACGGTTACGCCGTGATGCTATGGCTGAGCTCAAAAATGAACTAAATAAGCGACGCAGCGAGTTCGATTTAGAGACAAAACGACTCAAAATCGAGAGCTCTCAGGTACAAGCAAAAGTACAAAAAAAACAAGATTCTTTAGATCAACGTGAAGTATTATTAGATGATTTGCGACGCGAACTTCAACAAAAAGATCGTGACTTGCAAAAGCGGCTTGATAATCTCAGCAATGATGAAGCAAAGATAAAAAAGATTTTTGAAGAATTTATGATCAAGCTTGAACGCTTGAGTAATATGAAGCAAGATGACGCTCGGCGCATTCTTTTTGAAACTATAGAAAAAGATGTCAGACTTGCAAGCCAGAAATGGATATCAAAAATAGAAGATGAAGCACGCGATACCGCTAAAGAAAAAGCAACGACCATCATGTGTGGCGCAATGCAGCGGTATCTAGCGGAGACAGTGACCTTGCACTCTTCAAGCGTGATCCATTTGCCAAACGAAGAGATGAAGGGGCGTATTATTGGTAAAGAAGGCCGTAATATTAAAGCCCTTGAAATGGCTACTGGTATGGAGTTTGTAATTGGTGACACTCCAGAAATTATTACTATTTCTGGTTTTAATCCTATTAGGCGCGAAATTGCAAAGCGTACGCTTGGTAAACTCATTTTGGATGGGCGTATCAACCCAACCAGAATTGAAGAGACCGTAGCAAAATGCGAATCAGAGCTTGACCAAAGTATTCTCGAGATTGGGCAACAGACTACCTTGGAATTTGGTTTTAGAGGGGTTCATCAAGAGACTCAAAAGCTTATTGGTAAATTGCATTTTCGTACAAGTTTCACTCAGAATAATCTTATTCACAGCAAAGAAGTTGCCTATTTTTCACGGATGATAGCTCAAGAGCTTGGTCTTGACGGTGAGATTGCTGCTCGCGGCGGGTTATTGCATGATATAGGTAAGGCTGTCTCTGCTGAAGTTGATGGGCCACATGCTTTAATTGGTGGAGATCTTGCTAAAGAATATGGTGAAGATCCTATTATTGTTAACGCAATTGCTAGTCATCATGAAGAGATTCCGGCGACAAGTATTTATGGTTTTATTGTACATTTGGCTGATGCAATTTCTGCCTCACGTCCAGGGGCTCGTAAAGAGACACTATCTACCTATATCAAGCGACTAGAGCAGCTAGAAGAGATAGCAGGTACATTTGAAGGCGTTAAGCGTGCGTTTGCCTTACAGGCAGGGCGCGAGATACGCGTTGTTGTTGACGAAGATAGACTTACTGATGATCAGGCAGCTCTTCTTGCAAGTGAGCTTGCAAAGCGCATTGAGCAAGAAATGGCATTTCCTGGTGAAATCAAAGTTAATGTTATTAGAGAAAAGAGATTTATTCAGGCGGCACGATAAGTTATGGCATCAACGTTACGGTTTCTTTTTATTGGCGACATTATTGGCGCCCCTGGTATGGCAATGTTTCAAAAGTGGGCTCCCCGGCTACGGGAGCTCCACAATACGCAGGCAATTATTGTTAATGGCGAAAATGCTATGAAAAATGGCATGGGTTTAAACGCTAAAATAGTTGATTCTCTTCGCGAAAGTGGGGCTGCTGTTGTAACGACTGGCAACCACGTCTGGGATCAAAAAGAGCTCTATTCTGCGCTTAATGAGCGTGACGACGTGATTCGTCCTGCAAATTATCCTCCTGGTATGCCAGGTAAATCATTTGCACTGATTCAGGTTCTAGGTCATACCGTTGCTGTAGTTAATTTGCATGGGCGTGTTTATTCAAGAGATAATCTTGATTGTCCCTTCAGAACAATTGATTCGCTTTTGACATTTTTGCGCACGAAGACAAATATTATTTTTGTTGATTTTCATGGTGACGCTACTTCAGAAAAGCGCGCTATGGGTATGTATCTTGATGGTCGGGTGTCTGGTGTCTACGGTACTCATACTCATATACAGACGGCTGATGAAATGATACAGCAGCAGGGAACTAGTTACGTGACTGACCTTGGTGGTTGCGGAGCCTTACATTCTGTGCTAGGCATGCAATTTGAAGGCATGATCCCACACTTTTTGCAACATCGCAAAATGGGTAAATTTGTTGTAGATGAGCGTCCTCCCTTTGTATTAAGTGGTGTATTGGTAGATATTGATGCGCAAACAGGTAAGACTACAAAGATTGAGCGTATCCGTATTGTTGATCATGAGATCCACGTATAAGATGGTACCAAACGGTATCATGCGCTATGATCATTAGCTATTTTTTAATACGTTTTGTCCAAGCAGCCAGTATTTATTTTACTGTGCTGCTTGGACTTTTTTTGTCGTGCAATATTGTGATAAAAATGCCCATCATTCACCATGCGGGTATTTTGCCCGTTTTAATAATGCTTTTACTGCCCGTCATGACCTTGTTTGCGCTACCATTGGCTAGCAGTATGGCTGTCTTAGTTACGGTGGCAGAGCATAAAGAGCGCGACGAGCTCGTGATTATTTCATTTTTGCCAAAAGCTATGCAGGCCTTGCGCTATAGCGTGGTGTTATTCGCATTGCTGTGTACTTTATTGTATGCAATATTTGCCTTTTATTTAGCACCACAAGGCTATGTGCTCAGTAAAAGGCTTTTTTTCAATGTAGCAAAAGACCAATTTCTACAGGTAGAGCCAGGTATTTTTCATAATACTGTACCCATGGTTAGCTTCTATGTGCATACAAAAAAAATTACTGAAAACAGGCAAACTTTATTTGGAAAACTGATGCTAGTTTTACGCCAAAAAAATAAAGAACAACTTTTTATAGCAGCAGATCGTGGTTTTTTTGATGAGCGCCAGCTTGTGTTGCATGATGGCCATATTATTTCTTATAAAAATGAGCAGGTACATACAGCCTTTTTTAAAAGAACCATCATTCAACTTGATGCTTATATTTCGTCGCCACAAGAAAAAACCTTGGTGATGCAAAGCAGATTTTTAACACTGAATATGCTTTGGCTAGCGGCTTCACATGATCAATCAGTTGCGTTTGAATTGCACAAGCGCATTGTTCAAACAGGGTGGCAATTTGTGCTTATTCTTTTAGCCTTAGCATATGCGTTGATGCGGAAAAAAAGCTCCCTGTTATACTGTGTACTTATCTGTGGGATGACCTTTCTAGTTACCTATCTGATGATTAGCTTGGCACAAGGGTATGCACAGCATAGATTACTGTGCTTGGCTCTTTTGTATGTCCCACTTATTGCAGCATTTTTTTGTAGTGTAAGTATTATTTTTAATAGGCGGAACAGGGTATGATTTTAATTGTTGTCTTGTATGCTATTTTAGCCTCGACGTTTGTTTTTGCAAAATATGCAGTACAATTTGCAACGCCAACATTTCTTATAGGCTTTCGCATGGTTGTTGCTGGCATTATGTTATTAAGCTTTTGCCTTATCAAAGGGCGGGGTAGGTTACATATTAATCCTGATGATTTTTGGTTGTTTTTTAAAACGGCACTCTTTCATATTTACTTAGCTTTTACATTGGAATTTTGGGCGTTGCAATATGTTGGCGCACTTAAAACGACTATGATTTTTTCAATAACACCCTTTGTAGCAGCAATTTTGGCATATATATTGTACGGTGAGCGACTGAATAGGGCAAAAAAACTTGGTATTTTAGTTGGTGCTACGGGACTGATTCCCGTCCTGCTTTCTTCGGGTGAAGGAGCTATTTCACAAAGCGGGTGGTTGGCTATTGGATTGCCAGATATCGCGCTACTGTGTGCAGTAGTGTCTGGTGCATATGCATGGTTTCTGGTAAAGCAGCTTATGGAAAAAGGATATAGTTTTGTTGTTATCAATGGAATGTCAATGCTAGGTGGCGGCATTTTAAGCTTGTTGTCGAGCATACTGGTGAGCGGCTTTGTAATGCCCGTAACTAATTGGCCAGCATTTTTATGGTGGGTTTCTCTCCTGATTATAAGCGCTAATATTATAGTCTACAATCTCTATGGATCACTTCTTCGGCGCTATAGCATTACATTTTTGACCTTCGCAGGATTTTTATGTCCTAGCTTTGGTGCAATGTATGAATGGCTGCTTACAGGAAAGGCCATTTCATGGCACTATCTCGTAAGCTTAGTATTTGTGATGGCAGGATTATATATTTTTTACCGTCAAGAATTGGTAAAAGATCGCTCAATTAACTGAACAAGCTGAGCCGTTGCTGTTGTAAGGTCATCGTTGATCAGATGATGATCGAAAACAGGATTTTTTTCTTCGGCACTAATTTCTTGTGAAGCAATAGCAATGCGTTGTTCTAGCGCAACCCCTGTTTCACGACCGCGTTTTTGCAGTCGGCCTAATAAAATTTCTAAGCTTGGCACATTAAACCAGATTAGTACTGCCGGAGGGTAAAGCGTTTTTATAGTTGTAGCTCCAGGACGATCAGTTACTAAAATGAATGATTTTCCATCTTTTTCCATCGTATCAATAATATTACGTGGGCAGCCATAGAAATTCTTATCATAAGATGTCGTTTCAAGAAAAAATCCGTTCATCTTTTTATCATAGAACTCAGCAAGACTAACGAAATGATAATCAATTCCATCACGTTCATGCAAGCGTGACTGACGGGTTGTATAGGTCACAACTTTTTCTAGGGGAGCTCTACCATGCAACGATATAAGCACTTGTTTTGCAATGGTTGTTTTCCCTCCGCCCGTTGGCGCTGAAATAACAAATAGGTGACCGGCAGCTAGCATGATTTTCCTTGTGTTATATTTAAAATAGCAAGAGATGCGCTATGGTAAACAAAAACAATAAAAAAGTTTAGTATTTATTGAGAAAATATTAAATCTGTCAAAAATACTTTATAATGCAAGCAATCTGATGGTTAACGCTACCAAAGGTTATATGATGAAAATAAAACTGATCCCTTTCTCTAAAGCGCTACATGCCTCTTTCTATAGATTGTTTCCAGGTGGTCATGGGTTAGGTGCGCAGCTACTGATTGTTTTAAGCTAAAGGAATTTCATGCTAAAAATTAGAAATTTATGGGTATCTATTGTGTTGATACTATTATGTACTGGATTGCCAATACTTTCACATAGAAATACTACCTATGGGTCGTCTGAACTTGTTGCGTTGCAAGAGGAAGATATTCCTGCTATCTGTAGGGTTTTTTATAGCGACCATAGCAAACGGCAAAAACATAATGTAAAAAACTTACATTTATATCAGCTCTTAAAACCAGTTGAGACAAGATTAAAAAAAACAATCGATGAGCTTACATTAGATGATGCAAATCTCAGTGAGCTTGAAGCCCTCTTCAAAGCTTCAAGTATGTGCTCTCAAGTGCTAACAAGTATGGAGCGATTAGTACTCTTGTTTAATACCAAGTCGTATGAAGCAATTTCGCAATTTAAATGGCAGTTTCTCAGTGTGTGTCAGATGCTTAAGGAGCATGGTGCAGACACGAAGCCTCGTCATTTACGGCAACTTGCACCACGGTTTAAAAAATTCCACGCTGCTATTTTTAACTATTTTTATACGCATAGAGAATTTATGGATGCGCAGGAAGTAGAACTTTTTCAAGAGATGAATCGATTTTGCAGTGGCTTGCGTTTTTGTGTGTTGCCAGGAGCTGATGACTATTTTGACTTCAGCTTTGGGGATCTTTTTGTAGATGCGCTTGTATTTAAGCCAGCCGAATGGGCAGCTGACCATAAACTGCTCGTAGCCGCTGGCATTATTATTATTGCGGCAAGTGTGTGGTATTTGCATAGCAAAAATACACCTCGCGACCGCTTTGATATTCGCGCAGAAAAAGCAATTATTCAGCCTGCATGCAGTAATCAGTGTGGTGCTTATGCAATAGCGAATTCTCTTTTGCTGCAAGCTGATGATCCTGCCGCTGTTCTTGAACGAGCAAAAACTCTTGATATGCCCGAGTTATTCGAGCAAACACGGCAAGAGTTAGCTCGCGCTGATGAGCAAGAGCGTCTGAATATATTTCCAGAAAGTCCCGTCTTATTGTATCCCGATGAAGTAATGACCGTCATGCAAGAGCCACTGTTTATGAATAGACTTAAAGCTGCGCTTGGGTTAGATCACCTTGTCAATAACGACGACTGTATTGTTTTACAAGGGCTTCCAGCTGAAAGTGTTTTAGCTGCTGCACAGTACCAACAGTTGCATGCTAGTGTTGCGGCATTTTCGCAGCACGCGCAGCCACAAACAACTATTTGTTATCAAGGCAACCTTGATAGATTAGAAGATGGCCATTGGGTGGCCATGCGGATTGAGCCACAGAGAGACCAATCAACTGAATTATGCGCACGAATATGCGATTCGAGTGGTTCGTTTTTTGGGAAAGATTTTAGCAAGAATCCCTATGTGCGTGGGGTTATGGACCTTTACGCAGCAAATAATATGTTCCAACCAGCTGTTTATCACGGCATTAAATCAGTGCAAGCGGCTAATGAGATTTATGGTTCTAATGATTTTAGAGGCACTGTTGCAGACCGAGCAAGCTCATCTATGAGAGATTATACACAGGGGATACATAGCATTTTGCAGGCATCCCCTGCGATATTTACCAATGCGCATGATCCCGCCTACCAAGCATGTGCGATATCGTTTATAGATTGCCGAAGTCGTGCGTTAGCTAATAATCAAACAGTTATCCAGGTGCCGAGAGAGGCGCTGGCTGGCCAGGCTGTTCCCCCAGCTGGAAGTGCTGGCTACGTTGAGCTTGATGTAACACAAGCACAAGATTTTTCTGGTTATTTGAACTGGTTTGCTCAACAGACTGCTGAGCTACGCGTATAAGTCATGTGACGATTTACATAAAATACGGTATGCTGTGGCTCTTGATTTTATAAAAATTTTTAATAGTTAGCAGAGGTACGTCCATGAGTACGCTTCCAGACATTAACACGCATTTTGCTGAGTGGTATCAGGAAATCATTGTTAAGACAGGTATTATTGATAGCAGCCCAACGCGTGGGTGCTTCGTAATTAGGCCATATGGCTATGCCATGTGGGAGCTTATTCAGCGGCACGTTGATGATAAGATTAAGGTACTTGGTGTTGAAAATGCTTATTTTCCACTGCTTATTCCAAAGTCATTTTTAAGCAAAGAAGAAAAGCATATTGAAGGATTTTCCCCTGAACTTGCCGTAGTGACTCACGGCGGCGGTAAAGAGCTGGAAGAGCCACTGGTGGTACGCCCAACCTCAGAAACTATTATTTATTATATGTTCTCGCGCTGGATTACTTCGTATCGCGACTTACCTCTTAAAATTAACCAGTGGGCTAATGTTGTGCGTTGGGAAATGCGTACGCGTCCATTTGTTCGTAGCTTAGAATTTTTATGGCAAGAAGGGCATACAGCACATCGTACGCATGAAGAAGCAGTAGAAATGGCGCTTGCCGCACTTGAAATGTATCGTAGCACCTATGAAGATTTTCTGGCTGTACCCGTTGTAACAGGAATGAAAACAGATAGTGAGCGGTTTGCCGGAGCTGACAGAACATACACCGTTGAAGGGCTGATGCATGATGGCAAGGGCTTGCAAATGTGTACTTCACACGTGCTTGCGCATAGCTTCCCTGCATCATTTGATGTGCAGTACCAAGATGCTGACGGAGCACGCAAAGTACCTTATTGCACAAGCTGGGGATTCACGACACGTTCAGTTGGCGCGATTATTATGACACATGGCGATCAGCAAGGTCTGATTATTCCACCAAAAGTTGCTCCTATTCAAGTTATTATGATTCCAATTTATAAAACTGATGAAGAGCGCGTTCTTGTTATGGATCGTATCAAACAGATTTATTCTACGCTGAATGGCGCAGGAGTAAGGGCAAAAATTGACGATCGAGAAGGCATGACACCCGGCGCAAAATATTTTGAGTGGGAAGAAAAGGGTGTTCCTGTCAGACTTGAGCTGGGACCTAAAGATTTGCAAAATAATAGCGTAGTCCTTGCTAATCGCGTAGAACAAGAAAAAACAAAGAAGAAAAGCTTTGTGGCTGTTGATCAGGTAGTAGAGCAGGTACAAAATTTATTACAAATCATTCATGCAACACTCTATGACCGCGCAAAAGCACGCATGCAAGCGCAATGGCATCAGGCTGACAAGATTGCTGATTTCGGTCCCATTATGGATGCTAAACATGGCTGGTATCAGACAGGGTGGTGTGGTGCTGCTGAGTGTGAAGCGGTAGTCAAGCAGTACAAAGGGACCATACGCTGTCTACTTGAAGAGAAGAAGCACAACAGTTGCTTTGCCTGTGATGCAGACAGTAAAGTTGATGTTCTTGTTGCAAAAGCGTACTAAATAAAAGTGGTGAAGGTGTTGTTATGCATGATCTGCAGGATGTAGTGGGGCAGTTCAAAACTTTTTTGCTAACAGAGCGGCGGGTTGCACAAAACACCTTCCTCGCGTACGTGCGCGACTTAGAGCAGTTTGAATCTTTTTTGGGGGGGGTTAAGATCGGATTTTCTACATGCCAAAGAAAACACTTAACTTCTTTTCTAAAATCGTTACGAGATCAAGGATTAAATGCTAAGTCCTTATCAAGAAAAATTTCTACGCTGAGGCTTTTTTTTAAGTATTTAAATGAACATTTTCATGTTCCTAATATTGCTAAAAATTTAGTCTTTCCCAAAATTGATCAGAATTTGCCCTCTTACTTAACCCAGGGCGAAATCGAGCAGCTGCTGCTCGCGGCAAATAAAGATCTATCTCCCAAGGGGGTTCGTAATAAAGTAATGCTCTACTTGCTCTATGCTACGGGTGTTCGCGTTACTGAGCTTGTGACGATGACGGTTGACCAAATACTCTTTGATACTGGCTTTGTAAAAATCGTTGGCAAAGGTAGTAAAGAGCGTCACATCCCCCTGCCCCGCAATATTCTTGAATTGCTGCACTACTACGTAGATCACATCTACCCTACTTTGCTCCCAGAGAAGGCGCAGCACATGCAGCTGAAAAAACAGTATTTGTTTGCTGCACTTTATAATAATCAGATAAAGCCGCTGTCGCGCCAATCTCTGTGGCTGCAGCTTAAAAAAGTTTTACTGTTGGCTAGCATCTCTAAAAATATCTCCCCTCACAGCCTACGGCATTCACTTGCAACCCACTTGCTTCAGCAAGGGGCTGATCTGCGGTCTCTACAGATGTTGCTTGGGCATCAAAATTTATCTACGGTGCAGATTTATACTCATTTGGGCGATACACAAATTCGAAAAATTTATGATAAAAAACACCCGCGGGCTACTGAATAGGTAGCTATTACTTCTTGTTCTTTGTAGCAATATGATGCTACTATTCTTGAGTTATAAAAACACTAATGGGTGTACCAAGCAATAAAAGGAGCATGGATGAGAAGGTATAGTTACGTAGCGCTTGTGGGTCTTTTTTCTCTGGGGGTTTTTCAATTGCAGGCATCTGCCCCAGCCCCTGCCAATTACCCTCATACATCTGCCGCGGGTAGGCGCGGAGCACTTAATCAACAAACCGTTAATACACAGTTGGCGCGAATTCAAAGAGTATTGCAAGCAGATTTTATGGCATTGGGGGCAACTGCCGCTGCTGGTGGTGTAGGCTTTGGATTGACTCAGCAGCAGGCAGCAACACTAGCTGAGTCAGTAGAAGTTTTGGAGCAAGCAACAGCCTTGCTCGTAACGGGAGCCATGGGTATTAGTACGGCTAGTTGCGACCAATTGGTGCAAATCTTGCAAAGAATCTTACAAGCTGGTTTTTTGCCAGCAGATGCAGTCATGAGACAACAACTTATGGCAGCCATTGTTGCCTATCAAAAGATTGATCACGTTGCCGCAGTAACTGCAAAAATGAGTTGCTTGGGTAGCTGTGGGCAAAGAACACCACTCGGGTCTGGTGCTAGTCCGTTAGTAAAAATGCTAGCAGAGCCTGTGCTTGCCGAAGATCCCTCTGTGCCTGAGCCTGTTGTGTTGACGCCAAGTCCAGATATTGCGTGTGCTATTTGTATGGACTCAGAAACAACAACAGCGGCACATGCAGTAGTCGCATTGCCGTGTAACATCCTGCATAAGTTTCATGCAGGATGTATTGTTGTCTGGGCCAAGCGTGAGCAAGGTATGGGCAAAAAGCTTACATGCCCAATGTGTCGTGCAGCATTTATGTTTAGGGACCTACCTGCAGCGGTTGCAACGCTCTTTGATCCTATGCTGTTAATGCACTATGCGGTTACGGAGGGCTCTGTTGAGCAAGCTGTGATTGCGCTTCGCAATGGTGTCAATCTCAAAGCAAAGATAGGTGTTGCCGAAGATTCATGGATACATATTGCCGCACGTAATGGACACTCAGCGCTTATTAAACTGCTACTGGATAAGGGGTTGCCTGTCAATATGAGCAACAAAAACAGGTGGACCCCCTTGCATTGTGCAGCCTTCTATGGCCATCGTGATGCGGTTTTATTATTACTTGCTCATGGGGCAAATCCTTCTCTGTGTGAAAAGATACGTGGTTGGGCTCCGCTTCATGCCGTTGCTTGCTCGTTATATGGAGGTCCTCAGCGTACAGCTATCATGGAACTGCTCATTAGAAATAAGCATGATCTAAGGATGACGTGTGATGATGATAAAAGTGCAATGGATGTAGCCGTACAATATGGTTGTTGTGATGCAATTGATTATTTGATGAAAAAAACAGGTAAATGTGATGCATCCTTCTTTCCAATACAGCTGCTTAATGCGGTTGTACATGACCAACCAGATGTTATTAGGCTCTTGGTATCACGGGGAGCTCTCATTAATGTTCCAAAGCTATCGCTATTGCATATCGCAATAGAAACACAAGCAATGCATTATTCTCTTGGCCATTACGTACATGATGTAATTCCTGTATTGCTTGAGCTAGGTAGTGATATTACAGCAGAAAGTTCTCATTCAATACTTAATCAAAAAAGAAAAGATACATTGGCTTCTGGTCTTAATCAAAACGTAACAGCGCTTTATTTAGCAGTCAAAACGGATAATTACAGTGCTGCTCGAACATTACTTGTCTGGGCTCGTGATCATGGACAGCTTCATGCGATTATCGAAAAACGTGGTCCAGATGGGCTTACACCACTGTTGCTTGCAGTAAGCCATTTTCATTCTCCACTGATAGATCTATTCAATGAATTTAGTGCTGATTTTAACGCATGCACTCAGGACGGAAAAACAGCGTTGCATCTGGCAGCTATTGCTGGTGATCAACCGTGTGTTGAGCAATTACTAGGGTATGGCGCACATGTTATTGTTCCCGATCATGTTGGCAAGACCCCTTCGATGTATGCAGATGAAGGTGGATACCCCCAGCTAGCAAACTTCATGCGTCAGCAGGAAGATGCAGCGGTAGCTGAACAATCATCTGTGCGTGCGGCGACAGCAGCCCTAGAAGCAGATGTTGTAGCTGGTCAGCAAGAAGAAGCAGTCTCGGTGGTTGACTCAGTAGAAAGAAAATAAATGAAGATAATCATAAAAAATATGTTTTTAACTCTTGCTATGATGCTTTTGATAGGATGCAGTACGATAGTTGCAAGCGGAGCACCAGTACCAACGACTACTGCTACTACTGCGGTCACTCTTGGTGATGTTCATGTAGCGGCTGATCCTGCTCTTACACCAGCGGCAGAAGATACTGACAGATTGTGCTGTTTATGCCTTGGTGTTTTATGTTTTCCTGTAACAACGGTGCTAATAACTGGTGTAGGTGTCGTTCTGTATCCATGTGTAGCGTGCAAAGTTTACCTATCAAAGGATCAAACCGTCCCCGTTATGCCATCGTGTTGTACATGCAAAATAGATCGTTTTACTTGTACTGCGATTAAATGTGGTTCTTGCTTGACGCTGGGGCTCCTGTGTTGCCCGTGCTTTTGTTGTGATCTTATGTGTGGTTGCAAGGCCTATGACTATATGGCAAATGTAAGTCGTAGCATAGGTGAATCTGGCATAGCCAATGCGCATAGGCGTAAGATGCAAAGGCAACTTGCCGAAGAAGAAGCTGCAGGTGAGCCTGCCAGATACCAGCCGCCGGCACAAGATGCAGCAATGCAATAATGTTTAGTTAGATAGATATTAATTGAGTATTTTAAAGGGTGTTACACGACACCCTTTTTTGTTGTTAACAGAATGTGTTTGGTGCTGTATACTGAGACAATCGTCATAAAACATGCCAAAACGCTTTCATAGAAGGTGAATCCTGTGGATGGAACATTTACTGCGTCGCAAAAAGAGCTTCTTACCCTGCTAAGCTCAATGCAGCCAATTTGCAACAAGCGCACAACGCTTGATGTTACTGAGTCTATTCTATTTCATGTTACTTCACGTGAACTAACCCTCAAAGGCACTGATCTTGAAATTAGCTTGCAGGCAAGTATGGCCATAGAAAGCGACTTCGCAGAGACGGCTGGTTTTTTAATTCCAGGAAAACGCATTTTCGAGCTTGTTAAAGAGCTTGATGGCAATATCCAATTTGCTGTCAGCAAAACACAAATTCGCTTGCTTTCAAGTGGTGTTGATCTTGCCTTGAATATCAAAGATATCCAAGAATTTCCACCTTTTCCTGAACGCATAGAAAACTTAATGAATGTTGATGCAAGCTTTTTGCTCAGCATGCTTAATAAAGTTGCCTTCATGATTCCACAAAACAATGCAAACCAAGCACTTAACGGCATGTTGTTGGAACTCGATCAAGACGCTATCGCAATGGTAGCTACCGATGGGCATTGCTTAGCTCGTGTAACGTCACCAAAATACACATTGAGCGAAGAAAAAAAATGGTTAATGCCAAAACGTGCAGTACTAGAGCTTAAAAAGCTCTTGGAAGCATACCCAGGGGACAATATTTTTATTGGTACCTGCGGTAACCAGTTAGTTTTCTCTGGCAGAAGTTTTAACTTCTTCACTAAATTGATTGCAGACTCTTTCCCTCAGTACAAAGGTGCGCTGGTAAAAGATGATTTTGTGCCAGCATTCTTGAATAGAGACCCTTTTGTTAAGACACTGAAACGTACAAGCTGCTTGCTTGCAGGGCAATTTGTTGCAACACAGTTTAGTTTTGAGCCAGGATCTGTACGCGTTAGCATGAAGAACAAAGAAGTTGGTGCGCTTGAAGAGTCTCTGCCGCTTGACACCTATCAAGGGGCTGTGGTTGAAAGCCGTTTCTACTCTCCATACTTGCTTAATGGCTTACAAGTATTTCCAGAAGATAAGGTTTCATTTTTTATTAAAAATAATACGAAGCCAATTATTTTTGAATCACACAACTCTGATATGCACATGACCTATTTGGTTATGCCTGTTTCCATGAATCAGGCTGAAGGTTAGCAGAGTAATAAAACGTGATAATTCAGTCAATAAGCCTCAGGCAGTTTCGGTGTTTCCAAGAGCAGACTTTCGATACAGACAGTCGCATTGTTGTGGTCGAAGGCCATAACGGATCGGGGAAAAGCAGTCTGCTTGAGGCTATTCATTATGCGTGCTACCTGCGCTCATTTCGTACTCATCTTAATCGTGACCTTATGCAGCTAGGGCAAGATTTCTTCTTTATTGATGTGGAATACCAGCCTGCTAATGCCAGTATTTCTGACAATATTCAAGTCGGTTTTTCTGTAAAAGAAGGTAAGGTTGTGAAGCTTAACCAGCGACCGGTGCAGTCATACAAAGAGCTTATTGAACAATTTCGTGTGGTTACCCTTGCTGCAGATGATTTGGAGCTGATCAATGGCGCCCCTGACCTTAGGCGCGATTTCTTGAACTATGCTATGGCGCTCAAAGATCCTTCAGTCTTGGCAGTATTAAAGCACTATCGGCATGTCTTAGAACAGCGCAATGCTTTGCTTGTTCGTGGTGTTTATGCCAGCCAGCCAACAGATGAATGGCGCGTGTGGACCGAACAGCTATGGGATGCTGCTCAGAAAGTACAAGGCTTGCGGCGCATTTATCTACAAGAGTTGGAAGATGCGGTTAATACCCTTTTGCGCGATTATTTTGCTGATGCAACTCCCGATGGGATGACCGTCTCATTTACCTATCAGGCCAAGGGGCTGCATGATGAAGAGAACTTTAAAGGGTTCTGGGAGCAATATACGCACAAGCAATTTGCTCAAGAATGCGACTGGCGACGTAGTTTGTTTGGCGCCCATCTCGACGACTTTCAGGTTGTTTTTCAGCAGAAAAAGGCTCGTATGTTTGCCTCTCGCGGTCAACAGAAACTCTTAGTCTTGCTGATTAAAATGGCGCAGCTTCAGCAACTCTCACAGCAAGGTGAGCCTGGAGTATTATTGCTTGATGACTTCATGACCGACTTTGATCACAATAATGTGACCCGCTGCATTACGGCGCTGAAAAATCTTAAATACCAACTCTTTCTGAGCACCCCTATCAATCCAGCAGCGTTTCTACAGTCTATTGATTTGCCAGGTCTGCGGCATATTAAGCTTGGCTAATCACCCCAAAAAATATCGTTCTTACTCCTACTGTATAGGTAGCCCTTGTACGCGGTTTTTTTATGCGCACAAAAAAAACCGCCACACAACGGATGTCGTGTGGCGGAAAAAGGAGAAAGGAGAGTTTTTATATAATTTTAATTTCAATATTGTTTAAGTGATATTAGCTTACCTGATTCACTATGAATTGCAAGCTAATAATATAAACGTCCTTATTACGCCATGTTTCAATCAATAGTTACAGGCAGTATTAAAAAGACTGTTTAGGCTTATTTCTAAGCAAAATGGAGACTGTAGCCAGCTGTCAGCAAAATTAAGCGACCATGAAATCAGTACTTTAAACTTATCGATCTATTTCTTATTTTTGCGTATAGTATCCAGGTATTTAGTTTTTGAGCCTCAGGGAGAAAGGAATCGCCGAATGCTTAGAAATATATTTGTAATCTTGCTTGGCTGGTTCATATTTTCGCAGAATTTTCTAGCGACTTCTGCTTCTGTTAGTACTACAGTTGACGACTTGCTTGCTCGCCGTGGTGTATCGCTGAGCACATTATTTATTGATCATCTCAGCTATGAGGTTGAATTAGACGATCTACTGAAAAAGCTTTTAGATAGTCCGAACCCTGAGAGAGCCTTAATTTTTTTAGAAGGTATTATGTCTTGTCACTCATCTCTTGATAGGACATTACGAGAGAATTATGCTGATATCTTATCTCAGCTGCACCTGAAAGCAGAAGAAAAAAATCGCGATGAAGAAGATTCGTGTAAAAATGGTCACGTCGTGACCCATGCGGAAGATCAATCAGCCTGAAGAAGTTTTACTGGGGCTTCTAATTTGTATGGATTTGCATGCATCCCCAGGCTTGAAAATGGTAGGTTTTTCGGCTCAAGCCAATGTCCCCAAAAAGAACTTTTTGAGAACAGTCAATATCAAGGCCTCATCGGAATAAGTCGTCCAATTGGTTTGTTTTTAGCGACTAATCAAGAAAAACACGTTTGCCTGGTAAGGTATTGATTGTTTTTTAGGGGTTATAAAAATTACTCATTAAAGCGTAAAATAATTCTTTTCTGTCGTTTTTTTAGCAAATAGCATCATTTTTATACTTCAGTTTGTAGAATCCATCTGGTTGTGGTAGAGTAGGTAAAATACTAAATTACAAATGGAGGTTTAACATGAAGAACACGCATAGATTATTTATTCTGGCACTCATTGGTGCGCAGAGTTTGGGATTGAGTCTTACGGCAAGTGCACCAGCAGGCACAAAAAGCCGTGTACTAACTAAAACAGAGCAGGCTCTACAAGGTGATGGCGAAGAAGAGTGCCAAGAATTATGCGAAGATTCCCTTGCATCTGCTTTTTCTTCTACTTGTGGTGGGCCATATCTAGCATCTCTAACACAAACACCATTTAGAATGCTGGGTTGCTATAGTCAATTACATGAATCGAGCATTTCGTGTGACCGTGATGACGAACCTCTTAGGCTAGAAGATAGCCCGTGGCTTGGTCTTAGTGGATTTCCTAAAGTCACAAATTCTTTGCTAGGTTGGTTAAAGACATCCGTGAAACTGTGTACTCTGGAAACAAGAGAAGATGATCTTGATAAGGTTATAGTAAATGATTTTAAAAAAATTATCATCAAGTTGCAACGTACCGTTGATCCAGAATATTTACAAGATATAGGCGACTATTTTGCAGCGATTTCGTATAAAGCAAAAGAAGAGAATAATATACCAGTGCTTACCACAAACAACTGGAAATATATTCGATCTTTGGTAGACAATACACAAGGAATTGCTCGCGTACAATTAAGAAATGGTCATGAAGAGATTTTGAAATTCCTCAACCATCAGATTCTTGAATCGGATACTTTTTGTGAAAGAAGTCTAGAATATTTTAATAATCTGGCAGCAGAAAATCCATATGATCTACTAAATTTTCTAGAGAAATTCAAGTCATTCATAATGGCTAACATGGACAAGATAAAAACTGATATGCTTTTGAAGATTGATGAATTAGTTCAATTCGTGGATGATCTTGAAAGAAAAGCTGAACTCGTTTATTAAATTATGTATTGATTTCAATATCTATGCCATACCTTTGAATAAGTCGTACAATTGGGTTGCTTCTTCAGGTATGGCATAGAATAGTGCTGAAAAATCTAGTGTGTATCACGTGGAGGTTTTAACATGAGAAGCACACATACATTATTTATTCTGGCGCTCATTGGCGCGCAGAGCTTGGTATTGAATCTTACGGCAAGTGCACCGGCAGAAGACAAGCTATATCTGCTGCAAAAAGATAGAATGCTGACATGCTATAATCGCTTGTATGCATCGATCAGCTCTACTAATCCTGATGATGAATTTCTTAGTCCAGATGATATGCCTAGGATTAATGAAAAAATTAGTACACCTCTGAACAATTGGTTAAAGACATCCATGATGCAGTGTGATCTGCTGGAACGAAAGCCTGATCTTGCTCAGGTGATAGTGGATGAGTTTAAAAAAATTGTTATGAGTTTTCAATGCCACCTTCATGCAGAATATTTAAAAGATATAGGCGAATATTTTTTGGGTATTTCACATACCATAAAGACAGAAGGTCATATACCAGTGCTTACCGAAACTAACTGGAGCTATATCCAAACAATAGCAGATTTTACACAAAATATTGCTCGCGCACGTTTAGTGGATCTGGCAATGGGTCCAGAACATTGTATGAGTAAACGTGAAATTGCGCACCATCGTCTCATCAACAATCTAATAACCCAGCTGAGAGATCGACGATCTTTCGATGCGAAAAGTTATATGGTATTAATTCTTAATGAAGCAAGCGTAAGCCCTTATGAATTACGGGGATTTTCGGCAGAAATAAAAAAATATTTAAGGGCTAATTCTACGAAAATTCCTAAAATTCTAGGTGAGTCAATAGTACGAACAATGAAGAATTTGATCACTATTGAAACCAATCTGCCGTTTGATGACAATCACCAGCTAGCTCCTTAGTGAGTCTGGCGACCGATTCTAGAAAATTAAGCTCTCTCATTATTTAAATAAACAGTTTTTTAGTGCTTTCACTATCAATGCCATATCTGAAGAAGCCGTTCAATTGGTTTGTTTTTAGCCACAAATCACGTAAGAATGCGTTTGTCTGGTATTTAAAATGATCATTTTATAGGACTTTGCAATAAACTCCCGCTTATGTGAAAGGTAATTGCATTTTGTCTTTTTTTGGCAATTAAAGCCATATTTGTAGTTCATTTTGTAAGCTCTAATAAATAATGATAGAATAATTCAAATGCTAAATTACAAATGGAAGTTTTAATATGAGAAACGCACATACATTATTTATTCTGGCACTCATTGGTGCGCAGAGCTTGGGATTGAGTCTTGTAGCAAGTGCACCGGCAGAAGACAAGCCATCATTTCGTCCTAGAGGTACAGTAGAAGGTCGTTTAGCTAGAATGGTAAAGTCGCTAGCATTATTTGCTGATGGAGATGAATTACGTGTATCTCCGGTGCGTTGCTCATCCGTAGCGCGTGTGGCGAGCCCATATCGATCGCTAGCACAAACACCCTTAGACATGCTGGCTTGCTATGATAGGTATGTTTCTAGTGCCAGTTCCTCTGCTACCCCTGATGATGATGTTCTTAGTCCTGAGGATTATCAATCTTTTAGCGATGATAGTCTTGTTGGATTATCTAAAATTGGAAAGCCACTAAAACATTGGTTAGATACAGCTGTTATTTTATGTGTAACTCCAAGAGAAACTAATCTTCAGAAGGTTATATGGGATGGCTTTGTAGATATTTTTATGCGTGGAGAACGTGTTCTTCATCCGCAATATTTACAAGATATAGGCGACTATTTTTTGGGGATTTCTCATAAGAAGAAAATAGAGAATCTTATTCCATTGCTTACCCGATCCAACTGGTCCGAGATGCAACGCAAGGTAGATTCGATGCAATCAATTGCTCGAGCAAGATTATTTGATCTTACAAAGGGAAAAGATTTTTGCAGAGATAAACGTACCAAAGTGCATGAGGACATTGTAAGAAGCCTCACTACGTATTTATCAGAGCCAGAAACTTTTTATAAAAAAAGTTCTGTTTTGTTTGAAAAATTAGCAGAAGCAAGACCTTATGAATTACGAAGATTTTCAACTGAGTTCAGAAATTTTTTACGCAATAATATTTCATCAATAGCAGTATCTATGCGTCCTGGTATTGATGCTTTAACAGCAGAGCTGAGCAGCATTGAAGAAGAGCTCCTGTTTGATGATCATGATGAGATTGAACCGTTGTTTTCTGAGCTGTCGCTTGGGGCTAGAAAATAAATTAAATTTTTGTAGAACGGCTGGCGTAGTTTGCTTTAAAGAAAGTGAATATAAAGAGCCATTCTTTGATGAAAATGTTCGTGCGTATTGGTAAAAAAGTGGTTATCGTAGCCAGTGACGTACAATTGGTTGTAGTGACGACTATTTATGCGCTTGAATATTATGTTTGGCATTGTCTGAAATGTTGAATGAATAGCAACCTTGTTCGTGTTATTTTCGCCAGTACGCTATTGTGATGTAATTGACTGAGATTTAACCATAGTAATTATGCCGGTATTATCCTAATCCTGTATTCTGTAATATTCATAAATAAGGGTGCATTAGCTTTGGCTAATGCACCCTTATTAGTATTGAAATCTTCATACCTAGCTAGAAGTCTATCGAGACTAAAACGCACATTAGGTTTCATCTGAATGCATTTGGCTTAATTTAATTTAAATAATTCCTTTGCTCGTGGTTCGATTACGAACCACGAGGGGTATTTGTTTACATAATAACCATTATCAGACGCTAAGATTATTGTATTTTTGACACCCTGCACTACTCAAGCAAATAATTATTTTCTATTGTTGATTGTGTTGTTGGTGCTTTGTCAAGTAGCAGCAACGTACATTTTTGGTAAACAGGAGAAAGATGGGCACCAAATCTTTTGATCCGAGACAATTGATCGCAGTCCATTCGCACTACTACCTCAAAATGCGCCTGAAGTTCCAGCTTGTTCAGCAGCTGCTGAACAAGCACCTCGAAGAAATAGCCTAAGCCGAAGCTTAGGTAGCGCGCTTGCAAAGCCGTCTATATTCATGTACTATTAGAAATACGACAAAGCACGCTCCCTGATGCAATATATTACAACCTGAAACAAGAGGTGTTGCTATGCCTATCTTTGCATACAATCCAATTAAGTTGTTACTTTTAACGTTGCTGGCAACACTAACAATAGGAAGCACTAGCAACGCTAGTGGTGCTCCTTCACACAAACGTGGTGAACGCTCTGCTCGCGACACTGATAGCGACAGCAGCGACGACGAGCAGCCATCGGCAAGGCAACGTGCTCGCGCAACAAGTCCTGCCGTGGAAGAAAATTTATGCGGAATATGCTTGATCGCTATGAATAATGCCGATCACGAGAACCCACAGAGAAAACTTCGCTGTGGGACTATAACCGCTCCGCATGCCTTCCATCAAGCCTGTATCAATCAATGGGGCAGAATGAATGCAACATGTCCAAAGTGCCGCACGCCCTTTTTCATGCCCCCACCAATCACAACGCTCAATTCGGTGCTTGCAATAGAAGCTTTTTTAAACAATCCAGAAGGCGATATTCATACGGTCTTTGAGACGGGCGAAACTTTGTTTCAACGTGCACAGAGAATGGATGACATAGATTGTATGCGTTACTTATTAACACGTGATCGATCGCTTGCAAACAGACATTACCCCAATGGTAATACCCCACTCATAAACGCAGCAAACACCCCTTCTCGAGAACGTCGCTATGCTCAATGTTCTTTTTTATTAGAACAGGGAGCAGAGGCTAATCTGCCAGATGCAGCATCAGGGATTATACCTCTAGAAAGAATCGCTCGTAATTGTATGTATGCTAACAAAGAAGAAACTTTTACATTGATAGACCTGTTTTTGCGTTATGGCGCAGACATTAATAGGCACTTTTCCTATGGCCAAACGTATCTCACCTACGCATTGATAAATTACAATACTGAGCTTGTTACGTATTTATTAGAAAGAGGCGCCAATCCTTCTGCCCCAAATCGCGATGGGCAGATACCTCTTGAAATGACAGACCAACTATCGAGCATCAAACTTTTAGTGGGCAAAGGCGCTGACATCAATACTCGCTGGTCTACCGGTAGCACACTACTTATCAATGCATGCCAATCAAATGACTATGGCCTTATCCTACAATGCTTAGAGCTAGGTGCAGATTCAACCGTCGCTGATACTCATGGTAAAACACCATTGGCCTACTGTTCAGAATATCACTGCATGCAACGTCTTGCCACCGCAGCAGGGGTAAACATTAATCTGCAGCTACCAAGTGGTGAAACGCCACTGTCTCTAGCCTGCCTGGTAAACAGGCCAACTGATGTTACCGCACTGCTTGCAAACGGTGCTGATATTAATATGTTAAACGCATACGGCAAAACGCCCCTCGAAGTCGCGCATGATCGCTTGCAATGCGAAGAACATAGATCCTGCGACAGCGCTGTCGGCATCGAAGAAGACAAAAAATGTCTAGAAATCTTGGGCATGCTATTACGTGCTGGTGCAAATATCAACCAGCAGTACACAGATGGCACTACCCCACTCACAAGAGCTTGTCGTAAAAATAGCTATGGGCCAAAAATGTTGCTTTTAGATCTATTGCTCAGACAGAGACCCAGTGTCAACATCATCGATGGTCGCGGCGAAACACCACTTACTGTTGCTTGCGCACAAGGACAAATCGACACAGTCAGATTACTGCTTCGGCATAAAGCTGACCCTGAGCACATAAATAGACATGGTATTGCGCCCTTAGAGGCTAGCCGTAGATCTGCCAATACTGCTGTGATAGCTGCGCTAGTAAGCCTGCTTCGCGAATCTATTGCAGAAAAAACTGAACGAGACAATGATTTTACTTGCTCTATCCAATAGCCGCCATCTAGTTTTTTGGCTAAGCTAATGGCTCTCTACTAAAAGACCCAATAGGCCAGAGGAGCAAACAATGTCTCAAAAAAGATTGCTAGATTTACCAATTGGTATTCAAACGTTTGAGGAATTACGCAAAAACAATTTTTTGTATGTTGATAAAACAAAAGATGTGTACGAATTTGCACGCATTAAAACGCCCTGTTTTTTAGCTCGCCCTCGACGTTTTGGTAAATCAATATTATGCACCACTTTTAAAGCATTATTTGAAGGCAAGAAGCATTTATTTGAAGGAACGTGGATTGCTAACAGCGATTGGCAGTGGCAAGAACACCCGATTATTCATATCGATATAAACACGTTAGTATTTGAATCACCAACAGAGCTCAGATGTGCACTCCAAGATATGCTGCACACTATGGCAAAACAACACCATGTTGTTTTGCCCCAAAAAGCGCCAGGAGCAATGCTCCAAATGCTTGTCAAAGAGCTTGCCATACCAGGCAAAGCACAGCCAGTTGTACTCATTGATGAATATGACAAACCCATTGTAAACAACCTTAGCAAACCACGGCTGCTCAAGGCTTATCGAGAAATGCTCTATAATTTTTATACGCCGCTCAAATCACTTGATACGGCAATGCGCTTTTTGTTCATTACTGGCGTTAGCCAAGTTGGCAGACTTTCTGTCTTTTCAGCCCTTAATCATCTGAACATTCTTTCCAATGCACCAAAAGCAGCAACACTTTGTGGATATACGCAGACTGATCTTGAATATAATTTTGCAGAATACTTAGATTGCGCCGCAAAAAAACTTACTTTTACTAAAGAACATCTGCTAGCAGAAATAAAGCATTGGTACAACGGTTATTGTTTTACAATCCCAGAAGATGCACCTGATAAAGTATACAATCCTTTTTCCGTACTTAATTTTTTTGAAAATTTACAATTTAAGAATTATTGGTTTGAAAGTGGAACATCAACTTTTGCTATTGAATTTTTCAAGAAACATAAATTTTCTTTAACTGATTTTACAGGTGTGCATGCAAGTGGATCTCAGTTAAATTCCCTAAATCCTGAAAAATTAAGCCTAACCACCGTACTTTATCAAACAGGCTACTTAACCATAAAGTCCTTTACTGACCGTCAGTTTATACTGGGCTTCCCCAATCAAGAAGTTGCAGAGTCATGTTCGGCAGGATTATTAGATTTGTTTGAAGAAAATGCATCGACTCCTTTGCTCACTTACGCACAACAACTTCGTAACTTGTTTGTATCAAACAAAGTAACCGAATCAGATCTTGAAATTATCCTTAAAAAAATCTGCGCCCATATTCCTAGTGTTGTTGCACCAACCAAAGAACGTGGCTATCAACTTGCTTTTTACCTTGTTCTACAACTTGTTGGCCTCAATGTCACTGTTGAAGAGCCGACTGCCATTGGTCGCATCGATGCTGTCATTATCACCGAAAACACTATTTTTGTGCTTGAGCTCAAAATCCGTGGCTCAGCAACAAAAGCATTAGAACAAATTGAAGAAAAACGCTATGACGAAAAATATCGCGATCTAGGCAAGCAAATAATCAGAATTGGCGCTGTTTTTGATATAAAAAAACGTACGATTACTGCATGCAAAATTTTATAACAATATTTTACTTCCCGAGCCGCTGGAGATATGACTGCTGGTTCCACAGACCACACAGCGCTACAGCCAGTGCGTCAGTTGCATCTGCTCGTTCTACCTGCGGTAAAGTCGCAAGAGTCGGGAAGAGCCGCATCATCATATCAGCAACCTGGTCTTTGCTTGCAGCACCCGAGCCCGTTACCGCAAGCTTAACTTCACGCGGTGCAAACTCAGAGAGCACTAAATTGTGCTGATCCGCAAGCAAAAATAAAATACCTCGCAAGAAGCCAAGCTTTAAAAAAGTCTGAGCATTTTTGCCAAGAAACGATGTTTCAAGGGCAACATGCGTTACGTGATGCTCAATAATTTTTTGTTGAAAGAATGCGTAGAACTGGCCGGTACGCTGGCTTAGTGTTTTTTGCGCACTCATTTTAAGATAGCCACAATCGAGCACTGTGATTCGCTGGGCTTTTGCCACAAGAGCAAAGCCCGTCACTGAAAATCCTGGGTCAACACCTAGTACAATCTGCATAGGTGCCGGTACAGCACCCTGAGTAACTGCCTGATTCATAGTTCCTCCTAGCCCTTTTTAGCTAGCACCCGCTCTTTCTTCCCCTAGGGGCAGCGCCCATTCGACAGGCTCAGGGTGAGCGAGATTTAACCCTGGCCATCAGCAGAAATATTTTATTACGAAGGCATATCTTCAAACCGCGTAATCTCACCATGGAAGCGAACCGGAAATGACCCAATTGGTCCATTTCGCTGCTTGCCAATAATCACTTCTGCAATATCAGGATGCTCTGTCTGTGGGTTATACACCACATCACGATAAATAAAGAAGATCACATCACCATCTTGCTCAATCGCTCCAGATTCCCGTAGGTCTGAAAGCATCGGACGCTTGTCCATACGATTTTCAAGCTGACGAGACAATTGTGACAAGGCAAGCACTGGACAATCAAGCTCTTTGGCAAGTGCCTTAAGAGCACGTGAAATAGATGAGATCTCTTGCGTTCTATTTTCATGTTTTTGGTGTGAGCTGATAAGCTGCAAATAGTCTATGACAATGAGACCAATACCCTCTTGTGCTTTTAGTTTGCGTGCTTTTGCGCGTAGCTCCATGATATTAAGCGATGGAGAATCATCAATAAATATTTTTGCTTCTGCAAGTCGGGCCGCTGTATTTGTCAGTGCCATAAACTCTTCTGGGCCAAGCAGCGCATTACGAATTTTTTGATGCGGAATTTGCGACTCTGCAGAGAGTAGCCGTAGAACCAGCTGTTCAGCTGACATTTCAAGAGAAAATATAGCAACAGGACAGCCAGCATGCCACGCTTCAGTAGCCATATTTAAGGCCAATGCAGTTTTCCCCATTGAAGGCCGAGCAGCTAAAATAAGCAAATCACCCCGCTGCATACCAGACGTCATCCCATCAAAAGCCTTAAAACCTGTTGTTGTGCCGGTAATGCCTTCTTGCGAGCCCTTGACCTGTGCCAACTGTTGAAATGTTTTCTTCAGCACTTCATCCAGCCGCACAAAGGTTGGCGCAGCCAATTTGTTCGAAATCTGAAAAATTTTCTGCTCTGCTGCGTCAAGAACTGAGTCTATCTCTTCCAAGTTCTGGTCATAGCAAGAGCTAATAATGCTTGCTGCCGAGTGAATCAAATCACGCAGCATCGACTTATCTTTCACAATGCGTGCGTGCTGGGCAATCAAGCCCATTGATGGAATGTCTTCTTGTAGCTCCATCAGGTACTCAATGCCACCGACCTCATCAAGTAATTTCTTATTGGCTAAATGATCTTGCAAAACAAGCAAATCACACTTTAACCCGTGAGAAACAACGTCTACAATAGCTTGAAAAATATGCTGATGTTGTTTAACGTAAAAATCTGACGCACGCAAAATATCCGTCACCAGCGTTACATTTTGATCATCAAGCAAAATTGCCGAGAGCACCGCTTTTTCTGCTTCGATGCTCGTCGGCAAACTTTTTCCTAAAATGTGTTCTGTGTTTGGCGCTTCTTTACGTCGTTGGTAAATGCCAGGTGTATATTCCGCCATAATGTACTTTAAGCGGCTTGTTTAAGCGCTTCAACTTTCAGCGTTAGTTGTGGTTGTAATTTTGAAGACAAACGAATGGTAATCTTGTGCTCGCCAACAAACTTAACAGACTTATCAAACTGTACTTGCTTGCGATCAATAGCTATTTCTTTTTGCTTAAGCAGTGCAACTATTTCGTCCGCACCGACAGAACCATAGAGTTTACCATCGTCATGAACACGCTCTTTAATGCTTAATTTAAGCACTTTAATACGTTCTGCAAGCATAGCAACTTTGCTATTTAAAATTTCAACAGAAACTTGCTCTTTAATTTTTTTATTTTTGAAAAAATCGCGATTTGACTCGTCCACAACAACCGCAAGCTTGCGGGGAACGAGGAAATTGACAGCGTATCCTTCAGTGACAGTAATAATGCTGCCTGCTAGACCAACGCGTTCAACATCTTTAAGCATGTAAACTTGCATAACAGCTCCTTGCTTGAGTAATGGAATGATTTTTTGGTTCTATAGTGTAGCAACCGAAGTGTCCAATGTACACCACTAACAGACCACTCACATGACTTTTTAAAACAGCTAATAAAAACAGCCATTCACGAAATAAAGGCGTATACCAACTATCATTTACAAGCGCCATAATTGCATCTGTTCTTGCCGAACATAATGCGCGCACAGGCTGCTCAAAAAACTCCAAACACAACGCTGGGCGGACAGAGCATTCAGCAATATAAAAATGCTCATCAGCTGCAGTGTTGTTATCACCAGCCACACATTCTGCGTAGCCAGAAGACAACCGCCGCCGCAACCCTTGCAGCCATTGCCATGCGGGAGGAGTTTGTTCAGCGAAGGGAACCAATATTTTTTTGACATAAGTTTTTATTATCAGACCACTCTGCAAGCAGTACGCCACTTGCTCGATTCTATCGTTATTTTGACGTAGCGACCCAAGAATATACGTCAGCTGGTCAGACTTTGCAGGGCATAGTGTTTTTATAAGTGCTTCGTGTTTATTCAAAAAAAACAATACCGTGCTTTCCGGGCTAACGAGTACAGCATTATGCTCAACCCCTCTCAAAATTTGTTTGTGCAGTCGATGCACCACGGCATACGGACAACCTGTCCACGCTTCCCCATAGCACCATGCACGATTAACAACAGGCGGAACAAAATGTAGGCGCTTCACAAGCTCTGTTGTATCATGCGATACGGGGACAGAACCAATAAAAAAACTAAGTGCTGCCAAAAAACAACGATACCGTACCAACGGCAATAGAGGGTTTATAAATGGATACCCCATCCCCATGCCAAAAGGCACTAAGCCATAGGCATCAAACAGATACCAAAATACTACGCTAACGGGGATGATTAATACGCGGGTCCAACGCGATACCCATTGCATCGCAAAAAACCACATTCCTGTCAGAAAACTACAATACATAATAAGCGGAAAGAGTAGCGCCCCGGTTAAAAGCATAGAACATGATCCATGCTTAATTAATGATTGGGCAAGCCAATGAAAGTGAAAACAAAACACTATCACGCCCCATACAAAGCCATAAACGCAGGCGGGCCTATCAATTTTTTTAAAGAGAATAAAAAGAAGTAAAAAACTTGGTATCACTAACCAGCTGCTATAGAAATCAAGCCATGCAGCATTAAACAACAGTGCCGAAAGTAACGTGATGAACAACCTCATCAGTGATGTGTCCTTTGCCATCAGCCATATGGCTGGGTTTTTTTTATTGCCGCCAAGGCTCTTTGCCAACATCAAGCACTGTTTCTAGGAATCGTGGAATATCTTGCCATGAAAAATATGATGAGCTATGTGCACTCTCAATCGATTCGCCAGCATAAATTACAAAGCTCTTTTCAAGTGGATGCCCCGTCAATTCCTGCCAAAATTGTAGGCCTTCAATCATGGTTGCACGTGGATTGCTCGCAGATTTAATTTCTACAGGGATAAGCTGTTCAGCGTGGCTTATGATTAAATCAATCTCATTGCCGCCTTCATCTCGCCAAAAATACAGCGATGGGGTTCGCTTAATTGCATAGTGCCATTTAAAACATTCAGTAATAACCATGTTCTCAAAAAGAGCACCACGCATACTGTGCTTTTCTAAATCTTCAACCGAGTGAATATCAAGAAGATACGTCACCAACCCAGTATCAACAAAATACAGCTTAGGGCTTTTGGTAAGTGTTTTGTTAAAATTTTTATGATGAGGGCGTAATAAATAAATAATGTAGCATGCCTCTAAAAGAGACAGCCACTGCTGTGCGGTATTGACGGTAATTTTTGCATCCGCAGCAAGTGTATTAATGTTAAGCTGTTGCCCAACACGACCGGCGCACAACTTAATAAATGTATGAAACGCTGCTAAATCAGGCACGTTTTTTAATGTTCTGACATCGCGCTCTAAATACGTTTTAATATAATCGGCATACACAAAATCACATGACAATACAGGATTAATGTATAATCGCGGATAGCCTCCTTTAAAAATAAATTTACTCGCCGAATCTGGCAATAATTTCGCCTGTGACAATTCACTAATTGACAGTGGTAAAAGATCGACAAGCACAACACGCCCAGCTAGTGACTGTGTAACAGTTTCCATCATTAAGTAATTTTGGGATCCGGTAAGCACAATTCTGCCATTTTCACCCGTCTCATCAACATACACCCTAATCGAATTTAAAATCTCTGGGCATCGTTGAAATTCATCAATAACAATACCGGGATGGATTGCAAGAAGAGTTCTCAGAAAATCAGCAGGACCAGCATCAATAGCCTCTCTAACCCCTTTCTCATCACAAGGGACGTAATAATACGTCGGAAAACAATGCCTCGCTAATGTTGTTTTCCCTGCTTGACGCGGACCGAGCATACATAAAACCGGCATATGCGGCGCAATAAAAGTAATTAAAGCCGTACTGGCACGATGAATCATAAAAACTTCTCTCAATTAGACAATCAGCTATGGTATATTTATTGGTTTTTTATTGTTGCAAATTGACTCCCAAAACGCAATCACAGACTACGCTATACAACAGTGCCGAAAGTAACGTGATGAATAACAAGGTGCGATTGCTCTGCGGATTGAACATGAGGCTGTTTTTCGACTAAAAAGCGTATCATTTTTTTATTACTTTTCTGACACCACATCGTCACGGTAACCAGTAATAAATCGGCCTTAGTGTACTGTATTGCTACTGAAACGACACCTATTTTTTGCAGCACCTCAGGCACTGACAAAACACACACATGCTCAAGCTTTGCTTGCTGGAGAGTCTGGTCATACGATGCTTGCAATAACCATACAACGGCGTCAAAACAAGCATTACCAGTAAACCATTCTTCATACCAAGCCTCACGTTCATGCAATACTGCCGCGTGCATTGACCACAGCCGCCATACCTGCAGCGAGGTTGTTGTCATTGCAGCCATTACTACGAGCGCAAGCAACGTTGCATTACCGCGCATAGGACACCAGCCCACTCCGTAACCGATAGGTCATGGGAGCAATACTATTTTTATTATCTCCAACAAGCTGCACTGTTGCCTGCCGCACAACTGGTGATTGATCAAAAATACCAAGGACAGGCCTAATTTTTATTTCTTTCAGTGGTAGGTAGGCAATAACACTGCGGTGACACTGTAACCACTGCTGTCCTTTATAGTCAAATATACCCTGCATCCTCATACACTGACCATCACGACAGGAGTAACCAACATCATATGCAATTGGTATGTTTTTTTCATTTAAAAACTGTTTTTTAAATACCCCCTGATCCATTGACCAATATGCCACATCATGGCTTGCAGCAACAATATCACGCATCATTACATCACCTAAAAGTGTTTGCTGCAGTTTAATCTGTTGCCGTGCTGTCACAAAAGCACACCATTCAGCGAGCACTGCATTACTGGAAATCATTACATACGCACTAAAGCCTAATAGTAAAACATAAACCAACAGCTCAATAAGCGTAAATCCACCCCGTCTCAGCATCATGAAACACACCGTATCACGACTATCTTCTGATCGGAGCCAACAAGGGCTATGCGCTGCTTAGACATGTTAAACCACCGCCCTGCTATATCAACACGCCCCTGCTCTAGCTCTTGCATAGTAATATTGTGTGGCATACGTCCTGTTTCGAGCAGGTGGCTTGCACCTGTCAATAATACCAACCGCTCATCAATCGTTTTTTGATAGCGCATAAATTGCCCGAGAAGGCCTCCTGTTGCTGTTATTGCTAGCATAAAAATGCTCACAGCACAGAGAAGCTCCAGAAGCAGAAAACCAAACTGTTGACTCTGTCTCATGTTTTCACTTAAATTCATATTAGAAAATTTAACAAATTAGAGGGAGCTCGCTATGAAACGTGGATTTGTATTTCATCTTCACACCATTACCATCGCACTTGTACTAGCAGTACTATGTTCATCACGTTTTGGCAAGATTTTTACGGCCCAGGGTCCGGCGGGTGCTATGCCCGACTTTAATGAGATGTTTAAAAATTTTGATTTTGATAAATTTGTACAAGAACTCGATGAGCAGCTCGCACACATAGAAGCAGAAGAAGCCGCTACAGGCATAAAAAATCCTACAGGATTGCCTAAACCAACGAGCGTCACCCCGTATGGGCAACCAACTAATACTACTACGTCACCAGTTACCGGCATGACAACTATAGATAATCCAGCAGAAAAAATTTCTGATGATCCCGTCAAGCTCATTACTGAGCCACCAATGATCACAAAGACCAGCAATAATAAAAGCATGCTGATACCGCATAAAGATGCTGAGACTGCTCTTATAAACTATGTACAAGACATCATTAATAGCCTGCAAAAAATCGACCACTCCGCCCTCAGCTCACACGGGGAAGAGTTTCACGAGCACTACCTAGCTGCCTGTGGCGACAGTGTCACAGACCTTGTGGTATCGCTAACCATGATCATTAGTAAGCGCGCTTATCGGGTTGCGGTGCTTGCCCCGCCAAAAGAGCTTGATGAAAAATTACGTACCTATCGTAAACATATTATTACCGTTCGCGCCAAGCTCATGACGCTGGTAAAAGAGCTTTCCGTGAGTGAAGCAGATGAGATATCTGAAGAAGATCGGATGCGTAAAAAGCTTGAGGCTTTAGCTCAGGTCAGCCAGCTGCAAGCAACAATCCCAGAGCCCGTAAGAACAACACCGCAGCCGGTACAAGCAGATGATGATAACGACAAAGAAGAAGATAATGATGATGATGCAGATAATGAGAATGGTGACAGCGACTATAAAAAACCAATTAAACAACCTACGCACAAAAAACTATCTACCCCAGATGACAATGACAATGAGGAGCTAGCATGAAGTTTTGGACTCTCGGACTCACTGCATCCATAGGACTCGTATCACTCTACATGTTTGCTGCATACAAACCGACACTTTCCAGCCTGCAGAGCAAAATTATCAGTGAGATTACACAGGCAGCTGAACTGCTCAGCGAGGGAACAAAACTAGTTCTCACCGGAGAGCAGTCGCAAAAAAGCATGACAGAAAAGCGTCAAGAACGCGACCTGGCAGCTAAACAAGCGCTTGATCGACAAAAAATTTCGGCAGGCAGAAGAGGTCCTGGTAGCTACGACGGGGGAGGCTATGGACACAATCGTTACGGTGGTGGAGGCGGAGGACGCAATCCATGGGCAAGTCATTACGGAAGCGGCGCGAGCCGCGGCTACGGTGGTGGCTATGGTGGTGGAGGCTATCGACCTGCCTATGCACCAATGGGCTATGGTGACTACGATGACGATTACCCAGCACACGGCGCCAATGCTGCACCAGCAGCAACAAAAAACGATACACCTGCCGACAGTGGTTCTGGTGGTGTTGACCTACGAGCCAAGCAAGAGGCTGAAAAACTCGCGAAAGAACATGAGAAAAATAATAAAGAGTTACTCACCGCTGCGCAGCACATTGCCAGCACTCTGGAAGGTACTGCCATCGAGAGTGACGGGTATGAAGAAAAAATTGACGAGCTCATAGACGATGGTTCTTTTACAACACTCAGCAGTGCAGGTAATGCCCACCATGCGGCACGGAAAGAAGCTACCGACAGTGCCGACACAAACACAAGTAACACAAAGAGGTCCATAGCTAAAACCACGGGGACAGCCACTGCACTTGATGGGCAGATTGCTGGGCTCTATGCAAAAATATTACCACACGTGATGTACGCGGCAACCGAGAATGATGATAGTTCTGCGGCCAGCGCCTTGAAAACAGATATCACGGGCGTTTTAAAACAGCCTGCTGTTGCTCAAGCAGCAAAAGCTCGTGCTGAAAAAATGCTCGCTGCCTGGAAAGCAGAACCTGGTACTAGCCAGAAATATGTCATTGAAACAGCCCTATTTAAGACCAACAAAAATATTATCTTGAATAAACCTGCACGAGGAGCTATAGGCACCATTCCTGATCAACCTAATAGCGATCTGTATAAACAACTCCCTGGCAGCTTCAAGCAAGCCGCAGCAGCAGACGCCGTTGCTGGCGCAGGTGCTGGAGCTGGCGCAGGTGCAGGAGTTGCCGCAGCAGCAGGTGCTGGGGGAGCTGTAGACATAGCTTCTGCAAAAACACTGTTCAAAAACTATTTCACGACAAGCAAACAGAACCTACAGAGCATGGGTAAAAAGTTTAAGCAATGTGGCATAAGTTTATCAGCATTAGGCGCTCTCGACCGTGAAATCAAAGAATGTGCGAAGATCATTGCAGAGATTAACAACGCCACTGTAGAATAAAAAAGTAACTTAGCTGGGGGGCTATGAAATACGAACACAAAGCTTTTATAAAAATCATGGTATTGAAAACGTGCTTCACGCTTTCAATCATTGTCGCTGTCCTTACCTTGGCAGGCAAGTTCAAAGTTTAAGTGCGCAAGCAGTTATATTTTGAACTGTCAGAAGTTGGGCTTGGTGTAAAAACCAAGCCCTTTTTTTATTGTCGCAACATTCGCATTTACTAGAATAGTTGACGCTGCGCCACACCTAAAGACTCACAGGCTTATAGCCTATTTTATTCTTCGCCGGAAGCATCGCCTGCGCCTGCTGCAATACGGCTTCTATTTTCTTCTATCTGTGCTTCTAGTTGTTCTAGCTCATCTGCAGGAATTGCTGAGTCGTCTGCGGCGAAATCTACTAGCAGTGGATTACCAGAAATATCTAGGCGTGTGAGCCTGGCACATTCTTCGATATCTAGATCACTGAGCAACGAATTCTGTGATAGATCAAGCTCGGTAAGCTTGCTGCATCCGTTGGTACTTATTTTGGTGAGCAATCGATTCTCCCTGACGTTAAGTTCTCTAAGAGCTGTGCAATCTTGAAGATCTAAGTAATTAATCCGTTTGTTAGCTGAAAAATCTACCCCAGCAAGACTTTCACAGTCTAAGATATGAACATTCTCAAGCAATGTGTTTTGCGAGATATCTAATAATTTTAGATCACAGCACTCCTGGATATCTAAATCTTTGAGCAATCTATTGTGTAAAAAGGAGAGCCGGTTAACGCTCATACTCTGATGAAGAGTAAGCATTTTAAGCTCTGAGAGATGCGACAAGTTTAGATCTGTAATTTCCCAATTATTATCTATCAACTGCAAATTTTCTAGCTGCATTGTATTGAGTCTCAATCTTGCAAGCTTAGTAGTCTGGAAGACGTCCAGGCCTGTAAGGCTATTGCTATTGATAGTTAATTGAGCAGGCTTAAAGTGATAGCACAACAAACTCGTTGGCTTCTTGTATGCAAGTATACAATTAAAGACAGCTGACGATAATTCGCGAGGCACACATTCAAAATCAATCGAAATCCCCAAATCATCAACCGTGCCAGTCTCGCTAATTGCTTCAATTAGGTCTAGATCAGGGGCAAGGTTTTGGCTCTCTGGAAAATTAAAGCGCCACGCTAAACACATTATAAGACGCTCCATTACATCTGGCTCTATGGCAAGAATTGCGCGTGCACCGTCAAGTGTTGTCCCTACAGCGAACTTTTCCATAGCATTTTGAATGGCAGTCTCATATGGTAACTCTGAAAGAGTTATCAGCGCTCTTACTAATTTTTTTAGTTCTGAAATAGCAAGCTCTTTATTGAGGCTGGTTGCCTGCGCTAACTGATCAGAGTATTGATTAATGAATGATTGCAGGGGTGGTATTGCATACTGCCCATTTGCTCCTGGTTGTGCATTCAGCCTAAAAATTTCTCGGGCAATATTTTTTTTTATTTCTGGTGTAAGAATAGTGGAAACAGAAAGGAAGTCTATCTCTCTGGCAATCCTAGTAATTCGCTTATCAATGATGTTGCTATCAAACATGCGCTTTGAAGCTCTGCTCAATGCGCTGGCATCTTGTGCCGTCATAAAAGACGAGAGATTACAAAGGACATCATCGCTAAAACTGTTAAGCTTGGTATCGCAGGGAGCTAGCTCTTCGCCTCTATGGGCAAAATGGCTACGCTGATTTGCAATAAGTAAATCACACAAGCGCGGCATAGGCGCTCCTGTCGCTGTAACTATACGGCCTCGTGCGTCATTATATCCATTAATAGACTCTGCTAATGTCATAACAACTGTACGGTCATCAGGCAGCACAACACTAAGAATTGCGCTAATAGCATCGTCAGCCAATCTATCACACGCATGCAGCGCAGCGCTACTAGCACGTGTTTCACGATAAGAAATAGCTTTTTTTAATACCTCTACTGCAGCATTTAATGCATCACGTTGACCAGAGGTAATGGCTGGTGGCTGACGTGATACTTCACCTGTAACAAGTCCAGGAAACTGCTCCTGTAAACTTCTATGGTTATCCTTACACAGTAGAAATAACGGATGCTCTGCACGATCGCTAAGCGCCTCTTGCTGCTTTTGTGCTGGAGCAGGATCATCTATTTTATCCCCGCGACCACGCTTGGCTGCATCCAGAGGCATGGCGATAAGCCCTAGCCATAGAACCATCAGTGCTGTTTTTTGATTAATGTGCATCACAATCTCCATCTAAGTAATATTTATATAGCCATAAAAAAATAATAATAACCTGCATTATTTAAAGTTTATATGTTTTTTAAAAAAATTTCAAATTGCCCCTGCGCATGCTTACGCAGAAGTGACGGGACCCATAAAACTTCCTAAGACTAGCTGGTACTATTTATTCAGAAGCACTTCCCAGTTATCATAACTGCTAAACGCTCTGTAGAAAGTACGTATCAAAGCCATTTATTGTTCGACAAAATCATCACTTATTGCATAAAACTGCTCATTTGACACAAAAACCCTGTATTTATTATCCGGCTTGAAATTCTTTGGCAGCCTGTTACAATTAGAAAATAATTAGCGTAGCTGTTTGGCAGCACTATCAACTGGACCTAAAAAGTATTAACTACAATCCTTACGCAATAGAGGCCCTCATGATGAACAAACGACATGTATCTATTTTTGTACTCGCAGTAAGCATTGTTAGCTCAGGGCTCGCTGCCTCAGCTCCGGCACCTGAAGAGCAAAGCGCTGAATTTTGCCAAACTCTTCCCTATGAGCCTTTGCCGTACCCCGATGAAATCGAAGTGGTAGAAAAACCAGCCACGGCAACACAGCGACGCGACCGCGACACACTAGACAGACGTGCCAGCTCAGCTGCTATGCGCGATCGGATTGCCGCTCGATTCACAAAGCCAATTCAGCGACAACAAAAGAAGTCAGCGACAGAAGAACTGCCAGGCTGGCTAGATGAACACCCATATTTAAAGGAACTTGTTGAGGAAAGAATTGCAGAAGAGCAGGCGTTTGATGACCTTGCCGAAGATTTTAGTGCCGCAAGCTTAGGCTCTCGAGATGCAGTAGTCTCTCCCGAAAAAAAGTAGAAAAAAACAGATAAATGGAGGTTATTAGTTATGAATAAACGAAATACATCGATTTTTACACTTGTAGTAAGCATGGTGAGCACAGGCCTCGTTGCTTCGGCTCCGGCACCTGAAGAGCTCACAACGGTTGCTCCGCATTTTTTTTCTGGCGTTACCACTACTACTAGAAATCACCACTCAAGATGTGATAGATCATTAATACTTGATACTGGCGTATGTCGCTCTATCTCTCCTGTACGATCTGGCCGACGTCGCTCTCTCACACCAGAACGAGGTTGTCTACCAGCTGCACGAGTAATTGACAGAGATAGCGACAGAGTAAGAATTGATCGATCAGCATTCCTGAAAAGTTTAACCACGCTAAATATAGCAGACTTATCTGCTTACTTAGAAAAACATAAGCATGAATCACAGGGTTACATCAATCAGTGTTACTCTGAACTTAGAAAAGCAAGCGACTATAAAATGACTCCCTTGCAATATGCTGTTTCTTCAACAACCTACAATTTTGATACAAGCTTAGTTGCAATCAGAACACTTATCGCCCACGGTGCAAATATAAGACACAATGGACAAAAAGAGCAACAGGAATATCCACATAGCCCACTCACTTTAGCTAAATTAATATTTGCTATCAAAACAACTGAAGAAAAAGAAAAATCTGATTTTATTCAACTTTTCAGCGGCAAGATCATTAGCGAATCAGCAGCAAGAATACTCACCAACTCTGTAGTTGGTAAAACAATTCACATGTCAGAAAACAAGATATTCCTGCCGGATCAGCTTCATTCTATTATCCCGTTAGTTACACAATCTAACAAAAACATATACCAGATACTTTTAGAATTATCTGGTATACCTGATGAGCTCAAAGAAACGCTAAAAAAGAAAGCCAATGATATAGCTGTAGAAAAAGAAGAAGCCGCTCTTGCTGAAAAACTAAGCACATGCAGACTATAAATTTTTTACTCACGTAGTTTTAATTTTCGATACAAAAGCGCCCACGAGCATATGTGAGAATATGCTCGTGGGCGCTTTTGTAAAAAATCTTACGACTTAGCTATTCACAACGCCATCGCAGCGCTTACACAAACCATCCGCATGGCTTGTCGCCGTCCACTGCCAACAGCGTGGGCATTTAACGCCATCACAGCGATACGCTTGCACCGCAGCCCATGGCAGCACTCCGCCCTCTTCCACAAGCTCCTTGCTCAACTCAACAGCAGAAACAATAAACCATTCTTGCAAAAAGTGCTCTACCGGCATCTGTTTTTTCACAGAAACAAAAAGAGCTTCCAGCACAAGCCACTCTGGTGACGAAGGATCGAGAACCAGCTTAACGCCGGCTTCGTATGGATGCTTTACAACGGCCTGCTCACGCAATGGCTCAATCGATTTTAGCACCGCTCCACGCAACGCTTCAAGCGCTTGCCAAGCCTGACGATGATTGTTTGCTGCTACTGGCACTGGCACAAATTGTTGTAAATGTACTGATTCTGTTTTGTTCTTTTGGTACGTATCAGTCACTTCTTCTGCTAAGAATGAAAGCACCGGCGCAAACAGATGCGTCAACGTTTCTAGCATGTGGTACAATACAGTTTGTGCCGAACGACGTTGCAAGGATGTTGGCTTTTCAACGTACAGACGATCTTTTAGGATGTCCAAGTACAGAGCACTCAGGGTATTTGTACAATAATTATTAATCGCCTGCACAACAGCAGAGAAGCAATAAATATTATAATTTTCGCGTACCGTAGCATCAAGCTCTTGGAGTGTCGTTAGTGCATACTGGTCAAGCGGCAAAAGCTGTTCAACAGGCACCGCATCATGCGCATGATCATAATCATTCAAATTCGCCAGCATGTAACGGCAGGTGTTGCGTACTTTACGGTACATTTCAGAAACATTTTGCAGGAGCTTTTCAGAAATAACTAAGTCACCTTCATAATCTGCACCCGCAACCCACATACGTAAAATATCGCGGCTGTGCTTGGTCATCACGTCAGTTGGTGAAACACCATTGCCCAGTGATTTTGACATTTTGCGCTTCTGCTCATCAACCACATACCCATGCGTTGCAATCGCTTTTGTCGGTGAATGACCATACAAAATCATACCGCAGAGCATAGAGCTTTGAAACCAGCCACGATGCTGATCAGAACCTTCAAAATAAAGATCGGCAGGCAGGCTTAAATTTTCTAGATCACGAGAAAGCACAGCAAAACTGCTTGCACCAGAGTCAAACCAAACGTCCAAAATATCGCGTTCAAGACGACACTGGGACAAATCATTATTGCCACACGTACCACAGGCAAAGCCAGCTGGCAGCATCCCCATCTCTTGCAGAGTCTGAGGAGTCATGCGGTCCCAAAACTCAACGCCATCTTTCGCGATGTGGTCGGCGACAGCGCTAATAAACGCAACATCTAAAAACGCCCATTCGCAATTACTACAGAGGACAGCCGTAATCGGCACACCCCATTGGCGCTGGCGAGAGATGCACCACTCAGGACGATTTGCAATAAACGATCGCAACCGCGCCTGGCCACGTGCTGGGACAAACTGCACTTTTTCAATTTCTGCTAACGCTCGATCAACGAGCTGATTTTTTTGCAAATCGCAGAACCACTGGTTCGTTGCACGGAACATTAAACCGTTACGGCAGCGCCAGCAATGCGGGTAGGAGTGGGTAATGTTGTTTTTAAAGAGCATGCGGTTAAGCTCTGCTAGCTTTCTAATAACCCAAATTTGGCCATCAACAATAGGCATATTTTCAAGCTCAGCTGGCACAATGCCAATCGTGTAGCGGCCACTGGAAGAGAGCGGCGAAAAAATCTCTAAGTTATTCTTGATCCCAA
Organism: candidate division TM6 bacterium UASB124; assembly: GCA_945897315.1. Lineage (GTDB taxonomy): Bacteria > Babelota > Babeliae > Babelales > RVW-14 > CAIKAH01. The sequence goes on along the minus strand of CAMDFF010000006.1, from coordinate 5,611 downwards.
GCAGATAATCTTCTGGGCCACAGCCTGGCGCTGAGTGCATGCACGCTGTGCCTTCAGACACAAGAACCGTTTGGTCAAGCAAAATTGGCACGGTAAAATCTTGAATAAATGGATGCTGCGCACGTTTACCCGTAAAGACAATAGAATCAGCCTCTGCCAATTCAACTTTTTCCAGACCAGTCGTTGCACACAATTTATCCGCAAGATCTTTTGCTACAATTATGCCTTCGTTGTCATCACGCCCACGCAAAACGGTATACACCGCTGTTGGATTAAGCACCACCGCACGGTTCAACGGCAAGGTCCATGGCGTTGTTGTCCACACCACAAAATTAAGTGTTAAATTCGGCTTTTGTTCAAACAGGAATGGAAAAGTCAGACGAGCAGTATCATCAGGCAGAGGAAACAAAACATAAATCGATGGATCTTTACGATCTTTATACTCAATCTCTGCCGTCGCTAGAACTGTTTCACACGAGCCACACCACGGCACCGTCTTAAGCTTGCGCTCGATGTGTCCCTTTTCAACAAAGATTGCAAACGCACGCACTATATCAGCTTCGTACCCTGGGCTCATCGTAATGTATGGGTTCTCATAGTCAGCAAGCTTACCAAGCTCTTTTAGCTCTGCTTTTTGTACTGCAATCCATTTTTCTACAAATTCACGGCATGCTTTTTTAAAGCCAACGCGATCAACTGCATGGCGATTTTGTTCAAGCCCGAGCTCAGTTGTAACTTTTAGCTCAATGGGCAAACCATGACAATCCCACCCTGGAATGAGCGGTGCATGAAAACCGTCCATGCGTTTTGACTTGCACACCATGTCTTTAAGAATATAGGTCAGAGCGTGGCCGATGTGCAGGTTGCCGTTGGCATAGGGTGGCCCATCGTGCAGAATAAATTTTTTCTTTCCCTTGTTTTTAATAGTTGCTTTGGCAGCAAGGCCTTCATCCTCCCAGCGTTTCAGCAGTTCTGGCTCTTTGATCTGTGCGTTGGCACGAATTGAAAAATCAGTATGCGGTAAGTTTAACGTTGATTGGTACGGATTTTTAGCGTTTTTATCTTCCATAGCGACCACCTGATAAGGGGTTAAAAGCTTTTGTACAGGCTAGAAGTGTACCACAGGTAGAAAAAAGTGCTAATCGCCGAACAAAAACAAAAGCCCATGAACCAAGTTAAACTCGGCTCATGGGCTAATTTCAGCGCATTAATTTATAAGGGGAACCCGTCGATTCTTCAACGCAATAATTCTAGACTGGAGATCGCTAATTCCTGCAACTAATCCTTCATCAAATTCGCTATACTTCGGATGTTTTTTCATTTCCACGCAAGCAGCAAACACTATGTCTATTTTTCGAGCTTGATCAATCAACTTATTTCCTTGTTCGATAAGAGCCTTGCAAAAAATACTACCATCTAGATCTCTCTCTTGTCTAACCCCTGGCCCAAACCATTTTTTTGAAACTATGCTCATTAAAATAGCTAAATCGTATTGTGGACTCTGCGCAATTTTTTCTAAATTAGATTCAATAGTCTCATTGGAACAAATATAGTTTTGTGCAAATAAATCTACAGCCTTTTGCACAATGTCACCGAATTTTGAATCACCGAACAAATCATATCGCAATAGGGCATAAAATGCAGCCTCTCCTCCGATACCATCATTAGAAAAGGATAAAAGCTTTTGGATTAACGCCTTATCAGTCGATTCTGATCTTTTTGCATCAGCATCCTTCCATTCAATAAAACCATCAACTTTCCCGTAACTGGAACATGCTGCGGCAATCAAAGATCGCCATAAAGACTGAAATACTGCAATACCAGAAGCCCCAAATATTAATGATACTGAGACTAAATGATTACTCAGCTCATTCAAAGAAGTCTTCATCTCATCTATGTTATCAGCCAATAAAGCATTTATTGCAATTTTGCACCACCGACCACGTTCACAATCCTGCCCGCCACAAAAATGTGCGGCAACTGTTACAAGCTTGGTTTTATTAGAATATATCAATGAAGCAAGACAGCTATGAGAGCCAAGTGGAATATTGTAATAAATAGTCATCGCATCAGAAGCTACATCAGATCCCGTAAAATTAGCAATAGCCTGATGGCTTAACCACGGCAAACGAATTTCTCCTCCAGCCCGAATTAACGCATCTTCAGCATTTTGTAAAACAGTAGGTCGATCTATTGCAAGACCCACATTACCAGAAAGCAACCCACAAATATTAAGCAAAGATTGATGCATCATGCTAAAAATATCTTCTCCTGTTTGAGGCTGACTGGGTTGCTCTGCCCAATCATGACCACTCCCCATAGCAAAAATAAACGTAGATATGCCAAGAGTCGGTAATAAATCCACAGAAGAAAAGTCTTTATCAAGAACCCTTTGTATCATCGCCCAAGATTCTTCACGGGGAGTATTTCCAGCTATAGGTTCTAAAGCATCTATCTCCGTTGTTGTCTTTCTTCTTGGCACAAGAGAAGCAACATTTTGCAACAAGCTAAAATTTACTTGCAACATGGTTTTAAACAGTGCCAATTTGTCTACCATCAGCATTGCCGGGTTACCTTTAACGCCCTTAACTCCCTCATCAAAAGCCGTAATAAGCTCTCTCAACATTTTCACAGCAGATAGGCGACCATAAGGACCCGCAGCTGCAAATGTAGTTTTAAAAGTAGAAGATCTCGTTGAAAAATAGGAAACGACCTGCTCATTAAATTGTCTCCATGCAGCATGGCAACGGCCTGCATCGGCAAATGCGCTCAGATTCATACCTTTGATAATCGCATATTTTTCAAGCAATAGGCCCAAGAAGGCTTTATCTCTACTCAAATGTGCTTGCCATTTGGTTAGCGCTGCGGAAATATTTTCAGGATTTCTTTTTATTTCATCACGCATGGTCGTTGCAAAATCACTGTGCAGCCAGGTTGGGAGAAGTAATACATCAGTTAATTGCTTAACCAGCTGAGTAATACTTTCTATCATTTCCTTATTCCCCGCAGCTTGACCAAGCAACCAGCCCCAGTCATTGCGAACGCTATCAATAAAAATATTATTATCTAATTTACGCAATTGAACATAATAATCTTTCATGCCTGGCAGAGCAAAATCTGTTGGCACTGGAACTACATCAGCAGGAGCTCCGGGCTCTGCTGATGTAGCGCCGCCTGCAGCAGCAGATCGAGCAGGACGCTTAACAATACTACCACCAGCACTAATGACCGCTTCATCTTTTACTATCGTTCCCAGCGTTGCCAATGAAAGAGGCTTAAAAACATCCCTAGCATCAAGCTGTTGATAGACAATCGCTTCAAGCATTTTTATTGGTAACAAGCGAGACAAATAACGCTTATTATCAATGGCACGATGTGACAAAGAAACGACCTGCTGGCATAAAATCATTGCCCCTTCTTGCAAGTCTTTCACATCAGAAGAAAGTGTTTTATGAGCCGCATATTTTTTAAAAATCTCTGCAAGCTGTGCTAAAAATTGTGCTGTTGATGCAATTACTGCGTTACGATCACCGGTCTTCATCGTAGCTAAAAGAGCCGACCATGCTACAGACTTTCCTCGCACAGGATCTGGAGCTTTTGGTAAAAGCACTTTTTTTAATGTTCCAATCAATGCTGGCCTTACCGATAATGCTCGTGGCACTGGATAGCTATTCCATCCTGGTAAAATATCACTGACTGCAAGACTATCAACCGCTAGAGCCATATTTTGCTGTGGGCTTACGAGCAGCTTTTTGCCTGAAGATACGCTATTTACTAGAGAATCCCATTGCTCAACAAACAAAACAGGGAACCCTTCATTGCGAAATGTTGTTGCTTCATGCGATGTGCTTGGTGCCATTGCGCCAACGAGCACAGCCTTAAGATTTTTCCGATCAAAATCTTTGCTCAGATAGGTATTGAGGGCAACACCAATAGTCGGGGCAACAAGCATTTGATCTGCAGCATCAATCACTCGAACACTCCCACCAGCAGCTCCAATAGAAGCTCCTTTAAACAAACCCCCTACTATCCCATCACGCAAATATGACGGTGCTGCTGATCCTTCTTTATGCACAATGGGACGAGCCTGCACAATGAAAATGGTTTTACCCTTAGCTACAAACTCAACATCCATAGCATACCCATAGTACTGTTCAAGATAATCAGCCAGTGATTTCAAAGCAGCTATTTGATTACTAGATAAGGCTTGCACCATTACTAATTCTTTTTTATTTGGTTGCATTACCAGCGTTGAAGAGTCGCCAACCGGAACCAATCGTGATTTCTTTGCTCGAATTATTGGGTACACTGCAGGGCTTTTGCCGCCAGTCACATAGTAGGTATCAACAGAAACAAGGCTATTAACCACTGCTTCATTATGACCATAGGCTGCTTGAATAAGGGTAATACCTGTTGTTTTATAAGCAGGCGCTGCACCACCTGCACCAGCTGCAGCTGGTGCCACATGTCCTTCTGGCTCTTCGGTAAACATTACCCCACAGCTAGGTGGTGATACATCCTCAGCTTTTTCACCAATCATTTCTTGGACAAGCACTGGCATAAACAGCTCAGGCGAAAAAAGTGTGCGGTCACCAAGGCCTAATCGTTGTGTCAGCGACTTCATACCAAAATACGATTCTACCACTTCTCGCATTGCCGCTAATACTGCCACTGCTGTTGGATCAACATTGGCAACACTCGCGTTACCACCAGCATTTGCAAGCTCTTTTGTATCTTCTTTGCCGGTACTGCGCACCATTAACCGATTACCACGAGCCAGTATCTCATCTAATCCCATAACACCAAGTAATGCATTCAAGCCTTGCCCTGGAGACAATGTAATTCTCCCCCAAGCTTGATTAAATGCTCTATTAAAGCTATCGCGCGCAGCTAAAAATACTGCCAAAAACTGTTTATCCTTAAACGCTTGTACTTGATCAGCAGCAGGAATAGTTGCGACAACTCTAGCCCACTCAGTAGCACAGTTAAAACCTACAGCCAATAATTTTTCTTGTATTTTATTAGACGGAACGCCAAGAAATTCAGGCACTTCCAATCGAACCGATCTAGGTCCAGGCTTATGATTGAATATTGCACAAACGGTTTGCAATTCTTTGAGATTTGCTGTCTTGTACCCAAATCCCTGTGTTTCTGCGACATCTCGTAGGCGATCAGCGTTAAAGCTACTAGGTAATGATGGTTCTGCAGCTACTTCAGTCGCTGCAGCAGCAGTCCTATGGCTTAGCCGCTTTTTTGCTGCATCAAGTGATGGCACAGACCCAAGAGAGAGGGCCAGCAACACAACCATATACTTAACTACCGTTTTCAATGTAATCATGAAATTTTCTTTCGACAATGAAATAACTTTCAATCAAAATAAAAGCATTATTGGCAAGATTTAAAATATTCCCAATAACAGAGTAATGACTATCGGCAAAAAAAATCAATAGCTTGTTCTTATTCGTGTAGCGACTCCATGAAAATGTCCGGTTCTAACTCCTTAGAAATGTCCTCTTTTTGAAAGGAGGATATAGGCAGAAATTCCTAAAAAGCGACAAAAGAAAGCCCCCTTGCTTAGGCTTGAGGATCGTCAAAATCCAAAACTAAGCAG
>CAMDFF010000005.1 GCA_945897315.1 candidate division TM6 bacterium UASB124 | reverse complement strand
CCCATCTTATCTTGTTGTAATTGATAAATTCGTTCTCGCTCTTCCTGGGTGAAATGCGTATAATTTTCCATGCAACACCTTTTTTTGTTTGGTTACAAATCCCAGTATACCTGGGGAGGTGTTGCACTTCATTCTAGAATTTAAGAAACGTTACGGCAGGGTGAGCGGAATTATAGGCTTTTTGATAGTTTTAAGAAAGGTCTATTACCCCTTGAACGTGAAAAAGGGCGAGTGACTTTAAAATCACTCGCCCTTTTTTCAAATCTAATCGTTGATCGATTAATAGCTTACGCTACCAAGTCTTTCAAGCGCTTGCCAGCTTTGAACTTAGGTACTTTTTTAGCAGCAATTTTCATCTTGTTGCCTGTTGCTGGATTAATACCAACACGTTCTTTGCGTTTCATAACAGCAAAGGTACCAAAGCCGGTCAAAACGACGGACTTACCTTTTTTTAGAGATGTTTCAACAGCTCTAACAAAGGATTCTACAGCTGCTTTACACGCAGTTTTTGGCAACTTGGTCTCTTTAGCCATGTGCTCAATTAAGGCTGCCTTGTTCATAAATAAATCTCCTCGTCCTAACGACATTTGACGATATATAGATTGCACAACATACGTTCCAGTAACGTATTTCCAACTTCTTATCACATGATTGTTCAACTCAGAGGATTTGTCAAGCATCCAGCAGTAAAATATTGCTGACTGGATGAAGGATTACGAGTTGTTTGAAGAATGTAATAGTGGCATTACATAAAGATTAAGTGGTGCCGAGAGCCGGACTTGAACCGGCATGGGCTTTAGGCCCGAGGGATTTTAAGTCCCTTGCGTCTACCAATTTCGCCATCCCGGCACACAATTATGAAGAATGGAGGCGGCAACCGGAATCGAACCGGTGGTCACGGATTTGCAGTCCATTGCCTTACCACTTGGCTATGCCGCCGTCCTCTAAAAATTTCAGTCAGAAGCACGTTCAAAAATCGCATGCATATTTTGTGGACTAGCAGATTTTATAGTCAAATTAATAAATTGACCAATTAAATCGTCAGCGCCATCAAACACTACACGGACATTTCCTTCTGTTCTTGCTAAGAGTTTATCATGCTCTAGCCGTTTTTCAACTAGGCAACGCAGCTTTTTTCCAATATTTATCGTATTATTTTCAAGCGCTATGGTCAATTGTCGCTTCTGGAGGGCTTCTAGGCGTGCTCCTTTAATTGTTGGATGACAATCATCTTCCATGCGAGCAGCACGCGTATATTTGCGCGGTGAGTAAATAAATGAGTAAACCAAGTCAAAACGTACTTTTTCAATGACTGCCATGGTAGCCAAAAAATCTTCTTCTGTCTCGCCAGGAAATCCAACAATAATATCCGTTGATATTGTTGCCGTTGGCATACGATCACGCAGCCACTCAATTTGCTCAAGGTAACGTTCAATTGTATAGTTCCGCAGCATCACATCAAGAATCTTGTTTGATCCCGACTGTACGGGAAAATGCACCGACCAAGGAAGACGATCAGGATGTGCTGCCATGACATCAAACAGATCTACGGTCATGTCTTGCGGATGCGGGCTGATATAGCGTACCCAGAACTCGCCTTCAAGCGCAACTAGGCGGCGTAATAATTCAGGAAATCGTTCACCTGTTGCAGGGTCGGCATATGAATTTACATTTTGACCAATCAGCATAACTTCTTTAACGCCGTTGGCTACATCGTGAGCTACGCGTTGGATGATATCTTCCATGGGGTAGCTGATCTCTTGCCCTCTGGTCACGGGAACGATGCAATAGGCGCAGCGCTTGTTGCATCCAGTCATAATGTTAATGTACGAACGTCCAACTTCTTTCAGTGCTTGAACGGGCGCGTTGGCAGCTTTTTTCATAAGCGTTTTTTTAAAGCCGCCAAGTTGGCTCATACGGGAAATAGCAAAAAGGCCTTTCCGTGCAACGACTTCTTTGATGTCGCGATCTTGGCCACTAAGAACAGAAAGCTGTGGATTTTCTTCGTAGACTTGTTTGGTCGTTTCAAGGCTGACAACAAGGTCGGTTAAATATGCTTGCAGTGCAGGCATCTCTTCGCGTGCGCCGTAGACAAAGCTGACTTGGTCAAAGCGTGTATAAATCTCTTTTTTTTTGTAGCTAGCAACGCAGCCGATAACACCAATTTTTACATAGGGTTTTATTTTTTTAATATCAGCAAGTTCGCCCAAATATGACCAGAGTTTTTGTTCTGCTTTTTCGCGGACAGCGCAGGTGTTGATGACAATGACATCAGCCTCAGCTTCTGTTGCTGCAGGGGTGCAGCCAACCTCATCAAGGTACTGCATTAAGCCTTGCGAATCGGCAACGTTTGCCTGGCAACCATAGGTTCTAAAAAAATATGAAATCATAGAAAAACTTTCTTGTGCAATAATCAACGTGCCAATAAGCGAATAACAAGGTGCTATTATCGACGTTTTAGGAACGGTACAGCATAAAAAAGTACGGCTGAGACGTCAAGTCTAACAAGATAAAAGGGGCGGATAATCAGCCCCTTTTATGAAAAACGTACACATTAAATTATTTATGCAGCGACAGTTGTTACGGGTGCAGGAGCTGTGTCTTGGGCTATGGCATCGTTAACGAAGAAGGAGATGCTTGCGCCCGCCAACTCATTAACAAGGTGTTCGCCTGCGAAAATAACACCGATTCCATTAATAAGAGTATGAGCAAGGCTTGCGTCAGATATAGATCTATCAGTCGTATCATGATCGAATGCTGTTGTAGCAAGAATATGTAAAACACTCATAATAGCCAGGCGAGCAGCATTCATACAAGCAAGACGCATAGCGCGACGTTTTGTTTCATCAGCTGCATCAGGGTATTTTTCGTGGATCTTTTGATTTACTTTGTTAAAAATTGCTGTGTCAATGATATGAGAAATAGCTATTATTGCCATTAATTCAGTCAATTCTGATCCAAATCCGATGAACATCATTGCCTGGCGTGAAATTTCTTTGCTCCATGCCCGATCAGCTTCTAGGGCAGAAGCGACAAAATCATCAGGGAATTGAGTTAATAGGTTAGCTAATGCTCCTAGGCCGAGCATATCTTCATTACGACAACCGGAGTTAGTCCTTACTGCTCCTGCAATAGCTGCGTAAACAACATTTTGAACTACGGCAACTTTATTAGATATCCCGTGGAACTTCTTGAGCCCCTCGGTTGTGAGCGCTTGCGCTGATGATGACACGCAGACAGAGAAGAGTAAGCCAGCCAATAAAAGTTTTCTTGTAGGAGAAATCATGAAATTCCTTAGTTGAATAGTGTTATTAAGTAGTACGTTTTCATGCATGGAACTGTAGCACAGAAATTACAGAGCGACAATATGGTGCGATTTATGTACTTTTTTATGCAAATGCGCTGGCTAAGCGTTGCTTGGTTCAGGGCTCTCATCAATGAGATGTGAAAGAATAGCCTTTTGGGGCAATTTTTTCAGAATGTTTGCACTGTTGAAGTAAAAGCTACGTATTGATTTTCTCCTTAAAAAGCAGCATCCTCTTAGCTACAAATTTGACACTGTTTTCGCAGGAATATCTTAATAGAGGGGTGTTTGCTTATGCACGAGGTAGCTGAAAATTATCAACCAGCGGTTTCTCATTGTCGCTATAAAAATGTAATTTTTGATTTAGGTGGGGTGCTGCTCTATTTTAATCCGAGAGAGCTTGTAGACAAAATATTTGCTGATGCAGAGCGTAAGCCCTATGAGCTTGTGCATGCTGTTGGCACAGAGCAATGGACAGATATGGATCGAGGCAAGCTGACATATCCGGAAGTCGCTCAAGCGCTTTCTGATACGTATAATCCTGCGCAGTTGTGTTACTATCTAGAATCAATTCCTGCGCACTTAAATCCGATAGTAGATGGCTTGGCTATTGTAGAAGAAATTAAAAAGCGTGGGTATAAAACCTATGTGCTTTCAAATTTGTCTGCTTTTTCACATGAATCATCTATGAACCTGCCTGGGTTCTTTGATTTATTTGATGGGGCAATATTTTCTTATCAAGTTGGGTTTGCAAAACCAGACCCAGAGATTTATCAGGCTTTGCTGATGAAGTATAATCTTGTTGCCGAAGAATGTGTTTTTATTGATGATCTTGAAAAAAACATTACAGCTGGCAAAGCCCTTGGTATCGATGGTATTTTATGTGATGACTATGCTAAAGTGCGGTCAGAATTAGTGAAGCGGGAAATTTTATTAGCATAATAGTTTTATCTGGTGAGGGGGGACTTGTGCAGGTACGGGGTACAATAATGCAGCATGAATGTGTATTTATCATTTTAGGGGCAACCGGTGACTTAACCAAGCGTAAGTTAATTCCGGCAATCTATAAAATGATTATTTCTGGGGTGATTGCACGTTTTGCAATCATCGGTGTTTCTGTTGACGATATGACTATGCAGCAGGTCTTTGATCAAGCACGTGTTTTTGTACCTGATATTCGCGAAGTTGTGTGGGATCGTATGATTCAGTCATCATATTATCATCGTATGGACTTTAATGATCATGCTGCGTATGGGCAGCTTAATGTGCTGATTCATAGCGTTGAAGAAAAAAATCAGCTTGCATCTAATCGTTTGTTTTATCTGGCGACGATGCCGCATCATTTTATGGTGATTACGCAACAGCTTGCTGCTCACGGTGTTGTGCAAAAATGTGCAGAGTTATGTAACACTGTGCAGCATACGTGGCAACGTATTGTGTATGAAAAGCCGTTTGGCGACAGTTTAGCATCATCGCGTCAGATCAATGAAGCAATAGCGCAGGTGTTTGATGAGCGGCAGGTATTTCGTATTGATCATTGGCTAGGCAAAGAGCTCGTTGGTAACATTGCGTTGGCTCGGTTTACCAATCGTATTTTTGAGCCACTGTGGCATGCAGAGCATATTGAATCAGTACAAATTATTGGTAGCGAACGTATTGGTATTGAGGGGCGTGGGCAGTTTTATGACGCCTATGGAACACTAAAAGATATGGTGCAAAATCATCTGCTTCAATTGCTTGCACTTGTTGCAATGGAAGACCCGGTGCATTTTACCGCTGATTATTTACGTGATGCAAAGGCGACTGTGCTGAGCAAAGTTACGATAGATAATGTTGTGCTTGGACAATATGATGGATACCAGGAAGAGTTAGGGGTGCGGCCACAGTCGCAAACGGATACGTTTGCAGCCCTAAAAATTTCTATTGATACTCCACGGTGGCAAGGGGTGCCATTTTACATGAAGGCAGGTAAATTCTTAGAAAAAAAAGAAGCTGCAATTCATATCAAATTTAAGCCAGTAAAGTGTCTGCTTGATATTTGTCCAACAGATACAAATTATCTTACTATTAATATTCAGCCGCATGAGGGCATGTATCTTACGCTTAATGCAAAAAAACCTGGTGTTTTTAACGATGTTACTCCGATCAATATGCATTTTTCACACGCAGCACTTTTTGGGCCTAATACGCCTGCAGCATATGAAGTTTTGCTCGCCGACGTTTTGCGGGGCGATCAGTGTGCGTTTGTGCGAGCAGATGAGATAGATTTTGCTTGGGGTATTATTCAACAAATTAGCAACAAGCAGGTACCACTGCATCGGTACGCGCGGGGTAGTGCTGGACCAGATGCCCTTGTATCACTTGATCCAGAAAGAAAGATTATATGGAAAACCTAACAATTGGTGTGATTGGCCTAGGCCGTATGGGGTTAGCGATTGCAGAACGCTTGGCGAAAGCAGGATTGACTGTTTTTGGGCTAGACCCTTCACTGGTTAATACATCAGCCGTTGAAGTATTGGGTATTAAGCTTGTGTCTTCAGCCGCAGAGCTTGCGAGCAAGACAACAAAAATATGGCTTATGGTGCCAGCGGGTGATGTTGTTGATACCGTTTTGGCACAACTGCTGCTACGATTACAGCCGGGTACTATTATTATTGATGGTGGAAATAGCTTTTTTAAAGATACTATTCGTCGTAGTGCTTTATTAGAAGCGAGAGGGTTTCATTTTGTTGACTGTGGAACATCTGGCGGTTTGCATGGCAAAGATCTTGGTTACTCACTCATGGTTGGTGGTGAGATAGCGGCAGTGCAGGAGTGTGAGCAAATTTTTAAAGCAGTAGCTATGCAACCTGGTGGATATGCGCATGTAGGTCCTGTTGGTGCAGGGCACTACGTAAAAATGGTGCATAATGGTATCGAGTATGCTGTTTTGCAGGCCTATGGCGAAGGCTTTCAACTGCTGAAAGAAGGTTCGTACAAAGGGCTTAATTTAGCAGCAATAGCAAAAGTCTGGAACCACGGGTCGATTATTCGTTCATGGATTGGCGAATTAGCAGAAGGTGTTTTAACCGATGACCAGGAGCTTGCCAGCGTGTCTGGTGCAATTGGTGAAAATAAAACAGGACAATGGACTATTGATCTAGCCAAAGAGCATGGCATAGAATTGCCTGTAATTGAGAAGTCGCTAGCGGTACGCGCATGGTCGCGGGCTACAGGTGGCAATTTTGCTACCAAAATGGTGGCGATGTTGCGTGGTGCCTTTGGGGGCCATCCCATAGGAAAGATGTAAGATGAACTACACAAAAATTATTGATATTAGTTGGCCAATTTCGCCAGAAATGACAGCATACAAAGATAAAAATATTGTATTTTTTAACAGAACAAAAACGTTTGATCACGATCATGTACGTGAAGCGCTGGTTACAATCGGGACTCATTCTGGAACCCATATCGATGCACCAGCACATTTTCTAGCAACAGGGGCTACCATTGATCAGCAGCCGTTAGCTCCATTGGTTGGTTTGTGTCGTGTCTTAGACCTGACTCATTGTATTGAAAAAATTACTACACAAGATTTAGTGCTTCATGATATTAAGCCAGGCGAGCGAATATTGTGCAAAACGCGCAATAGTGATGTAGAGCCAACAGCGTGCTTTAACCCAGCGTTTGTGTTTATTGACAAAACGGCAAGCGAATATCTGGCTTCCTGTAAAATTCTAGCGGTAGGGATTGATTATCTTGGGGTTGAGCGTGGTCAGCCAAACCATGAAACGCATATAGTATTGCTTGGAGCTGGGATTGCGGTGATCGAGGGCTTGCGCCTAGCTGCTGTGCAACCAGGCGCGTATGATCTCATTTGTTTACCGTTATTAATGAACGGTTTGGATGGCGCTCCAGCGCGCGCTATTCTCTTGCAGCGTTAAGGCAAGTATTTCATATAAAGATTCATCCGTCGTTGTTGAGGCAAGCGCTCGCGTAACAATTTCACGCAATGTTGTTTCAGGGTTTAGCTGTTGACGAGCGAGAACAAAAGAAGTTGTTTTCGTTTTGAGAAGGGTATCAAAATATGTGCGAAAGACTGTACAAACAGCAGGGTCTTTGCTGATAGTCACATTCTCTTCATTCGTTATATTTGCAGATACTGTCCAATTAAAAGATCCTGTCCAAAGAATTTTGTTATCAATGCAGGCAAACTTGTTATGCATGATGGGTGAGAACCAAGGCCGTGCGTTAGGGGGTGCTTGGTAAATATAAATGGCAATGCCGTTACCAACAAGATAATCAGCTTTGCCATACTTGCCTGTGCTAATCGGGTCAAGGATGAGCTGTATTGTAACACCACGCTGTTTTGCTCGGATGAGTGCATCTGCAATTTTTTTATCAGTCAGCATGTACACAGCGGCATAAATTGATTTGCTGGCACCATCAATAAGTGGAATGAGCTTGTCAGTTATTTTATCATTGGGTGAAAACAAAACTGTTAGATTGCCTGCAATGGCTTTATCTGTTTGTTCAAGCGCTCGTACTTCAGTTGATGCCGCTAAAAATGAAGTCCATAGCATCCCATATAATAATAACCGTTTTAACATCTTATGCTTTTCGATCTTGTATTTTATACCCTTTGGCGGTTAATTCATCACGTAACGTATCAGAAAGAGCCCAGTTTTTTGCGAGTCTTGCTTGTTCTCGTTGATCAATAAGACTCTGTATTTCGGGTGTGATGACACAGGTTGCTTCAGCCAATGGTTGAAGTGAAAGTCCTAAAATATTTTGAAAAATGGCTTTTACTGCTTGCCTAAATGTTGGGTCTGCTTTTGCACGTGCGATATGTTCGAACGCTAGCCCAAAGAATTTTGGTGAGTTGAGGTCATGGCGTAGTGCATCAAGCATAGCGGTTATGGTTGCATCATGTTCCAGTCTTGATGCTTCGTTAGTTTGTCCGTAATGGGCAATAAGCTTTTTGTAGGCTGTTTCAGCAGCATTAAGATCCTCAAAGCAAAAATCAATAGGGCTGCGATAATGGTGTTGTAAATAGTAAAATCGAACAACCATCGGGTCATTTTTTGCAAACATGTCGTTGAGAGAAACACTATTGCCAAGAGATTTTGACATTTTCTCTTTATTGATATTAATAAAAGCGTTGTGCATCCAGTAGCGAGCAAATACTTTTTTGTGGAGCGCTTCTGATTGTGCAATCTCATTTTCATGATGAGGGAAAATTAAATCCATGCCGCCGCCATGGATATCAATAGTTTCACCAAGCTCCTCTTGCGCCATAACCGAACATTCAATGTGCCAGCCGGGGCGTCCTTTACCCCATGGGCTATCCCAAAACACATGCTCGTTGTTACCTTTCCAGAGTGCAAAGTCACCAGGGTTATGTTTGCGTTGATCGATATCAATACGAGCGCCTGCTTGGAGCGCATCACTGTCGCGGCCCGAAAGCTTACCGTAATCAGGCAGGCTGGTGATATCAAAATAGACATCATTATTTACCTGGTAAGCATTGCCACCAGCGATGAGTCTTTCAATAAAGGTAATAATCTGAGGAATGCAACCGGTAACCCGTGGCTCGTGTGTTGGCTTTTCGCAGCCGAGAGCTTTCATTGCTTGCGCAAATAACTCATAATATTCTTGCGCGACGCTAGCAAAAGCAGAAGCATCACCACGCTCAGCTGCTTTATTAATGAGTTTGTCATCAATGTCAGTAATATTTCTTACGTAGGTTACCATGTAGCCGGCGTGCTTGAGTAGCCGTACCAGTAGATCAAAAGTGACATAAACTCGTCCATGACCGATGTGTGCATGGTCATAGGGTGTGATGCCACAGACATAAAGATTTACTGCTTGTGATTTGTCTAGCACAAGTTCATCGACTTTTTTGGTGAGTGTGTTGGTAACGAATAGGGACATGGTAACCTTACGAGTTGTTAATGAGATGCTGTGTCGAGATGTTTTGCTAAGAAGGCAAGCAGCTCTTTTTCGGGCATGGCTCCTACGGGTCGTTGATCGACATGAAGCTCTTTACCATCCTTAAATAGATAAATAACTGGAATTCCCTTGATATCTAATTCGGTTTGTAGCTCTTTTGCTTTGGTAAGCTCAACAGTGGCAATTATATAGCGATCTTGCGTTGCTGTAGCTACTTTTGTAAGGATAGGCTTCATTTCTTGGCAGGCGCCGCACCAATGAGCTCCAAACTCTACGACAACAGGTTTTGTTGCAGTTGCGATAAGGTGTTCAAATTGTGCTTTGGAGTTTATGTGCTGCACAAGGTTTGTGGGAACAGTATTGGTATGTTTTCGGTGTGCTGGGCATGATGAGCATGGCTGACTTTTAGTGAACCATTGGCATGCTGGAAAGGTTGCGATAGCAAGTAGTGCTAATGATAAAGAAAGAAACCAGTTTTTCATGAAGTCCTTTTTGATATGAAGCATCAGATTTAACAATAGAGAATAATATCTAGAAAAAATCTGATCGTATAGATAGTTTTGATTTAGTAGGCATTTTAAGCCATAGGATTGCTATGTTTAAAATTAGATTTATCTCTGCTCGGTTTTGGTTACTGTTAATTGTATGTACCATCTTTATTAAAATTTATCAGTACAATATGTATATAAAAACAACATATGAGTATCAGCGCCTTGGTACATGCTTTGCCCGTGTAGAACGAGAACGGAATGAGCTTTTGGTTGTTTTGTATGAGCATCAGCAGCCAATAAAACTTATGCACGGCGCTGAGAAGCATGGCATGCAGCCAATACAGCTTGATCTGCTTGTTAGTGCGACACAAGTAGCACTGGTTGATTTTATTGGCACGACATCGACAGTACAGGTGCTTGAGCAGTGTGGGATTTCGATTGTTCTGCCTGATAAAAAAAGGGCGCCACTGGTCGTTAAGCAAAATTCTCTCATCCTGAGCTTTACTAAAAATAGTTATCAGGCCTTGAAAAGCAGCGATATGAGTAATGATTTATCGGCTATAGCGGACCGTTTAGCTACGAAAGATTCTAATTTTTCTATGATAGCATTTGGAACAATTAATACCGGCGATTTGGGTGATTTCATTGTTGAGAAGGTATAGTCATGCTTGTTCGCGATTATAAGATACGGATGCTGATAGTCTTTGGATTTTTTTGTAGCCTATTTTTAGTACTCGCTGTTAGGCTTTTTTTGCTGCAAATTAAACAAAATAATTTTTTTCAACAATTGGCTGAGCAACAATATGATCTACACATTAAAGTGGTTCCGGCGCGTGGGGTCATTTTTGATGCGTCTGGAGAGTATCCGCTTGTTTTTAATCGTCGTGGGCAGTCTGCGTTTATTGTTCCAACATCGCTTGCAAAAAATTCTTCTACGGTGAAATTTTTAAAGAAATATTATCCCGATGTCTATAAGCGTTTTTGTAAACATCCAGAAAAGCATTTTTTGTGGTTGGCGCGTCGTATGACTGATGAGCAAGCAGCGCAGTTGCAGGAGAGAGCTGATCTGGCAGTTCAATTCGTTGATGAGTTTGCTCGGTATTATCCGTACAAAGGAGCGTCTCAGTTGGTTGGGCTTACTGATATAGATAATATTGGCATTGCTGGTCTGGAGCTTAGTTTTAATAAGCACTTGGGTGGTGAGCCTATGATGCAGCGGCTGCAAAAAGATGCGCGTTCTGGGGCATTTTATTTTGATCGTTCTGTAACAGATATTGGTAAGCAGGGTAAAAAGTTGGCATTGACTCTCGATCGTCATATGCAAGAAATTGTTTTTTATGAGTTACAGAAAAAAATTACCGCACTTAAAGCAAAATCTGGCACAGCTGTGGTACTTGATCCAGATACCGGGGCTGTCATTGCCTTGGCAAGTTATCCTGTTTTTGATCCCAACAAAAAGGGCGTAACTGTTTTTGAAGCAATGAAAAATAGAGCAGTAAGCGAATGTTACGAAGTTGGTTCGGTGATGAAAGCGTTCTGTGCGTTGGCAGCGCTTGAAGAGCGAGTAGTTAAAATTGATGAGCTGATTGATTGTGAAGGGCGTTTTGGTTATGTTGACGGTGTTAAAATAGAAAACCCGACGTATACATTATTAAATCGGCTTAAAGAAAATAATAATAAGTTGCCGTTCAACGAGGTAGTGCGTTATTCAAGTAATGTTGGTATAGCAAAAGTTGCTAAGCGGCTTGATAAAAAGCTATATAAGCACTATCGTCGGTTGGGTTTTGGGGATAAAACGGGCATTCAATTTCCTGGTGAGCGATCTGGGTTTGTTAATCCGCCAGAGAAATGGAGCAAGCCATCGCTCATAGTTATGTCATTTGGATATGAAATGATGGCAACGATTATGCAGCTAGCACGCGCGTTTTGTATTATAGCAAATGGTGGCTATGATGTTCATCCAACTATTTTGCTAGATGGGAAGCATACTAAAGGCAAAAAATTATATCGAGATGATGCAATTAATGATGTAAAAGATATCATGGAAAAAGTTGCCGAAAAACATCAGCTGCCTGGTGTACGTATTATGGGAAAGACGGGAACAGCACGCTGTATTGTGAACGGCAAGTATTCAACGCAGTTACATCAGTATAGCTTTGCGGGTATTATTGAGCAGGGTGATTATCGTCGTGTTGTTGTGACATTTATTAAAGAGCCTGAAAAGTCTTCACTATGGGCGTCTGAAGTTGCATTGCCGTTGTTTAAATCTATAGCAACACGCTTGTTGACGCACGATCGGTTGCATTTTTATCCAGGACTGGATTAGTTTTAAGATCGGCAAACGGCGTATTGGAATGCATTTGGTATGTAGGTGAGCTCTTGGGTTGTTTCTGAATACTGCACCAAGGCGACATCAAAACGTAAAACATTGTTCATGAGGTGATGGGTAAGCGCAAAATCAAGTGCGGCTAGGGCAATACGCCGCTGCTTTGGCTTGGTGATTACCTGGCTGAGAGGGAAATAATTTTTTTTGCGTGTTTTAACTTCTACAAAAGCAATGACATCATCTTTTTTTGCGATAATATCAACCTCGCCTCGGCGGGTATGATAGTTGGTTGAGAGAATGGTGAAGCCTTGTTTTCTCAGGTGAGCCACTGTCAGTGCCTCACCTTTTTGTCCAAGAAGTATTGCATCTAACATAGGTGTTGTGTGCTGCTCTTTAGATAGTGAAGCTGTATTTATTATTGCGATGCAGCGCCATAGTTGCGAATTGTGATTCAGGGTATGCGGTGAGGAGTTTATTCATGTGCTCAAGCGCTATATCACTTTTTTTTTCTCTCAATGCAAGCTTGTATTCAAGGTATACAATCCGAGGTTCAAGTGTAGTATCGCTGGAAAATTTTTCTTTTAAATAAGCTAGTCTGCTTCGTGCTGCATCAAATTGCTTTTTGCCGAGATAGAAATTAAAGACAGAAATCTCTTTCTCCGCTAGACGCTCTTGGTTTTGTGCGAGAATTTTTTCTACGTCATTACGATATTTACTGAGAGTATCCTTGCTCAAATAGTCTTTGCATAATGTAACTGTTTCTTCAGTATATGATTGGTCGCAGTCTGCTGGGAGTGTTTGGAAGAACGAGGAGAGAATCGTTTTATAGCGTGCGTATTCTGCGTGTTTATCTGATGGGAAAAATTCGCTAAAGTTATCATACAGCTCTTTAGCTGCGCTATAGTTTTCTGCTTTGAACTGGAGCTCTGCAAGCAAGATTTTGTATTTGCCTGCACGAGGATGATCTGGGTAACGAGCAACAAGCTCCGTAACGTATTGAATAGCGTTTTCGTGTTTTTTGTTTTTTATATGAGCCTGCGCTTTTTTCGCAAGCTCTTCAGCGTTCATGGTGTCTTTTGTTTTGTGCTTTGCGCATCCGCTGACGAGTAAAGCAAGTATAAGAGCAAGTGCGTACATACAAGGACCTATACGGTTATTTTGTTAGCATAATTTTATAATAGAACCATTCTATCCTACACAGCAGGTGGGGCTTTGTAAATAACAGGAGCGAAAAATGACTCCTAGCAAGAAAGATGCATCTTTGTTACAATGTCGTTTTAATTAAAACGCTTATTTTATAGCACAATTTATGACAAAGGGTATTTTGAATGGATAAGAAATTTATATTGTCAGTTGCGTTAGCACTTGGCTCGGTATGGCTGTTTAACTATTATGTAATGCGCAAGTCTCCTGTAGCGGCTCAAGGTGGGGTTGTTGATATTGGTGCAGTACGTGAGCTTGCTGCTGGTAAGCCCGTACAAGTTCCAACAGCAGAAGTGGTGTATAAACCACTAGTAACAACCGTGACATTTGACAATGCACGTTTTTCAGCGGTAGCACAGGACGTTGTAGTTGAAACAAAGCAGTTGCTTGTACATCTGTCAACTAATGGTGCTGTGATTGATTCGCTTGAATTTAAGAATCATCGAGGTAAAGACAAAAAACCGCTTAAAACAATGTATGCTAAAAATATGCATGACGAAGTACAGCGGCAGCAAGGGGCATTCCTCCTTTCAGTTGGTGAGAAAACACCATTTAATTATGTTGTAGAAAGTAAGAATAAGCTTTCAGGCCGCGTAGAGGTTGTTTTTGTAGCGGATAATGAGCAATATACGGTTAAAAAGACATTTGTTTTTTATGATGAGAGCTATCGTTGTGATGTGTCAATTGCTATTGATCCAAAACATGCTGGTGTAATAGCTAGTCCACGGTTATTCTTTCCTCTGCCTTGTGTGCGCGAAATTGTTGATGATACAATTACATTGTGTGCATGGGATGAGAATAAGCAGTCAGTTGAGACGCATGAGCCAGCAGCTAGTCAAGGATTAGCATGGTTTTGGATGGATAAAAAACCTATTTTTGGCGGGCAAGATAGATTTTTTGCACATTTGCTTGTTGATGATGCAAACAGCTTTACGCAGCGTGGATACATCAAACGCTATGATGATAAAACAATCTTGAGTATTCTTGAGGGGCCACAGACAGCTCAAAAAACATCGTGGAAACTCTCTTTTTATCTTGGGCCTAAAGAGCCTAGTGCGTTGCAAGCTGTTGATGATCGGTTAACGCCATTGCTTTCATTTGGTTGGTTTACTGCAATTTGTAAGCTCTTGCTTAAACTACTGGATTATCTGTATGGGCTGCTTGGCAATTTTGGCCTGGCGATTATTGTTATGACTATTCTCTTACGTGTGCCCTTCTCGCCATTAATGATTTACTCGCGTAAGCAAACAGAGCATTTTGCACGATTTGAGCCGTCAATTACCCGTATTAAAATGAAATATCGCCATGACAAGGCAACTGAATATCAAGAGCTTATGCGCTTTTATAAAGAGCACAATTTATCACCAGCTAATCAGATGGCTGGTTGTTTGCCACAGTTGATACAGTTGCCAATTTTGTTTGCTTTGTTTCGAGTTTTGAATAACTATATTGATTTATACCAAGCACCATTTGCTGGCTGGATAGTGGATTTGTCTGCTCGTGACCCATACTATATTCTACCTTTGTTGAGCGGGTTAGCGATGATTTGGGCTAATTCATTGATGGCTGTTGTGGATGAAAAAAAACGTGTAATGTCTACGTTTATGGCATTTGTTGTGGCAGCTGTTTTTGCAACATTTCCAGCGGGTCTTGTGTTATATCAGCTAACCAGTAATTTACTTGGTATTGCTGAAGACTATGTCAGAAAGATCTTTTTTAACAACTAAGAAGGTGCGATGCTTTCCCAATTGCCTAGCTTGCAAAAATTAGTACGTCACTTGCAGCGCTTGCCTTATTTAGCGTCAAAAAACGTTTTTAAGGTGGCTGGGCATTTATTGGCTAGCGATTCTAAGGTTGTTGAGCAATTGTGCAATGCAATCATAGAGGCTCGCTCAGCGATTCATCGCTGTCAAGCTTGTTTTAACTGGACTGAAAAGCAAGATTTTTGCACTATTTGCTTGTCTGTAAAGCGTGATAAGACGGTGATTTGTGTTGTTGAGACATGGCACGAACTTATTGCGATAGAAAATGTTGGTGAGTTTAATGGGCTCTATCATGTATTGGGTGGAGCCCTCTGTCCTCTGGAAGGCGTAGGGCCTGATCAATTGACCATAGTGGCGCTTATCAATCGCTTAGATGGCAATGTTCAAGAGCTTATTTTTGCTACCAACCCAACTCCTGAGGGAGAGGCTACAGCAAGTTATATCTGGTCAAAGATCACCACTAAGACGATGATCTGTTCTCGTTTAGCTAGTGGTGTACCAATTGGTTCGACTCTTGAGTTTATGGATCGTGTTACCATAGGCAAGGCAATGCAGGGCCGTCGCCCTTATTAGAAAAGCATTGTTGTGTTTATCAAAATTCTATTTTTTTCTTTATGCTCTTTGGTTCAGCTAGAAGCGAGGACCAAAGAAGGAACGTTAACGATTCAAAGCATTAAACAACTTTTTACTAAAAATAAAAATGCACGCTTTGAAGGGTTTGTTGATGCGCAACTTGGCTCGCATTTTCACGTCTGGGCTGAGCGTATTACTGTTCTGCATAGTAGTAGAGAGCTGCTAGCTGAAAGTTTTTCAGGTGCACCGGTTGTAGTAGAAGATAATGGGATTCTTATTTTTGCAGATAGTTTTTGTATTAATATCGATACAAAAACTGGAGTGGCAAAAAATATTCGCCTTCATATGCGTGATGGTTTTGTAAAGGCGCGTCAGGCACGTAAAATTAATGAATTAGATTGGGATATGCGGCACATTGAATATACAGCTTGCGATCGTGCATATCCTGATTGGGCTATTCGTGCGAGTCGAGCAGTTTTTCGTCGGGGCTATTTTATTAGGACCTATAATGTGCGTTTTAATATTGGTAGAGCATCTATTCCCATTGCGCCTCAATTTATCATACCAATACAGTTTGGTACTGGTTCTAAAAAAACATCTAAATCAGGCTTTCTGTTGCCACGGTTTCTCATAGATTATGACTATGGCATTGGCATTAAACAAGATTACTATAAAACGCTGACTGATTATTCAGATACAACATTTGGTATTGATTGGCGAAACAAAAAAGGAGTAGTTTTTGCTGATGAGTTCCGCTGGTACCGCTCAGCAGAAGACTATACACATGTTCGGTCTCACTATGTGATTGTTAATGATCGTTATGTTTATCAGGATAACCGTATTCGTAAATGTACGACGCAGGGTTTTTGGATGAAAGGAAAAAGCTTTCATCAGGACAAAGATCCTGTACCTGGTTATGATGCATCAGTTTTGATGAGAACAGATTATGGTACTGACAAACGCACCGAGTATCATTTTTTTAATGATACTGATGATGTTGATGATTCATTTTTAAATACCCTTGATATACGTGCGCTTAGTGATTATAGCCAATTATCGTTACAGGCGGCTTGGAACCGGGTATATAGAACACGGGTTGGTGCAATTAAAGGTGATGAGCTGCAAGAAATTATTGCGCAATTTGACAATCCAGGTGATTCTCCTGTGCCAGTGATAAAAAAAGATATTGAAGATCGGGCACATGTTGGGTACTTGCCACACGTTGAATGGAATAATACGTTTAGTTCAATTTTTCGGTTGCCCATTCAATATCGCCATGATTTTTTTTGGGATTATATTGTTTCTAGTCAGCAAAAAGTTGAACGTATATTTGTCGATAATACTTTTTTAGAGCAACAAGAAGCATTGCCGTATACAACAGCAGATTTTGTACGGTGTTCATATGCGCCTCACATAAAGTGTAATATTCCAGTACCGTATGGTGTTTTGAGTGCTTTTTGTAAGCCACGGGCACAGCTTGTTGGGATACAAAAAAAACTGGTATATGAACAAAAAAACGAACTAGGTGGTCCGTTATTTGCTAAGGGAGGATACCGATCCTACCTTGCTGGTGGGGCTGAATATGCGTTTCCATTAACTTATAGGTATCTTGATCAGGGCAATGCGATGTTTTTTGTGCAGCCGATGCTGACATGGCAGTATGTACCGATGATACACCAAGAAAATTGGCATCACCTTGATCGGTTTGATCGAGCATATCCAACTAATAATGTTCTTGCTGAAGCGAATTTTACTCTTAATAAAAATGATTGGTGCGCTGATATGGCATTGCGGCAAGGATATGATTTTGTTGCGAATGATCAACGTTTTTTCCTGACACGCTCTTTACGTCAAAAAAATCTTACGCCCTTTCAGTATGAGTGTAGGCTATCTAATGCTCATATTTCATGTGGATTCTTTCAAGAATATGATTGGCCAGACCTTCAATTGTTACAGTCTGAGTTATCGCTAAATATTTTGATGCGTAAACTTCGTATTAATATTAGTTATCTTTTTCAGAAGCGAGAGCTTTTAGAAAAACGAGTCTATTTATCAACAATCCCACATTTTTTACAGGTACATTTTGGAGTTCCGCTGACTAAATATGCGACCTTAGTATACGAGGCGCAGTATTATGCTCAACAGCGCTCATCGCTCTTTTTTATTGATGGGGTTAAGCCGCTTATTCATCGTGTGCGATTTGAGTATGATGGACATTGTTGGGGTTGCTTTATTGGATTTGAAGAGAAAAGATTTAGAGAGTGTGGTATTGGTAGAAATGAGCGCGCTATGGTATTTTCGCTAAGGCTTGATTCTTTGGGATCATTTGCGAAAAAATTTAAAAGAAATCCTCAACTCGTAAATTCATTAGCTTCATAAGAGATTCAGACTAAGCATTTTCTTAAAAAAATGATTGAAAGGGACTTTAATGGTTTTTAATCCACCAACAAAATTTGGCATTTTTAAAAATAGACGACAAAAGCTTATTGCTCGTATTAAAGAGTATTATGGCATTTCTTCTGGCGTTGTTTTAATAGCTGCGGGGTTTGAGTCAGAGCGGTATGCTTTTAGACAAGAGAGCTCTTTCTACTATTTAACGGGTTTGTCAGAGCCTGCGGCATTCTTATGCTTGTATCTTGATGGGCGTGATATTTTGTATATTCCCCGTTTTAAAACAGAGCGCTCTCAATGGGTTAATGTATCTGTTGCTGGTCCGGAAGACGCTCACAGTATTGATGTTGCAGAAGTGAGATTTCTTGGTAAAGATAGTCCAGGGTATTCTTTTAAAGCTGTGTTTACAGCAGAAAAATATGAAACCCTGCTTGTTGATTTAGATACATATATTGTTCCAGGAATAAAGCTATTTACTCTACATGATGCAAACAATGAAGGGACATTTATGCAGCAAGTTTTATATAAAAACTTGCAACAGTGGATGCCTGTATTAGGAGCAAATATTGATGCTTCGCAGATTTTGTATGACTTGCGGCGAACAAAAGATGAATATGAATTAGATTTGATCTATAAGGCTGTTCAAGTCACCAATGTCGCGCATCGTGCTGCAGCAGAGACGATTAAGTCTGGACGGTTTGAGTATGAAGTTAAAGCTGCTATTGAAAGTATTTTTACTGGGCTTGCTGGTGCTACTCCGTCATTTCCATCGATTGTTGCGACAGGAAAAAATACAACAGTTTTGCACTATACACAGCACAATAATGAGTTGAAAACTAATGATTTAGTTGTGGTTGATATTGGTGCTGAGTATGGTTATTATGCGGCTGATATTTCACGAACATACCCCGTTTCAGGTGTATTTAATCCTCGCCAGCGTGAAATTTATCAGTTGGTTCTTGATACACAATTATATGTTGAATCTATTGCAATGCCTGGTATGTATCTTAAAAATAGTAAATATATCGATCAATCATTACATCATTTAGCTGTAAAATATTTAGAGCAGCGAGGCTATGCTCAGTACTTTTGTCATGGCATAGGTCACTATTTGGGGCTTGATGTGCATGATGTTGGCGATTATGAAACACCGTTACGAGTTGGGGATGTTTTTACTATTGAGCCGGGGTTGTATCTGTCAACGGAAGACATAGGTGTTCGTATTGAAGATGACTATGTGATGGCTGAAGATGGCGCTGCTTGTTTGAGCTATGAATTACCAAAAGAAGTAGATGAAATTGAAGCATTAATGCAAGAAGTATCTTAATGGTTTCTTGTATTAATGCTATAGGCAGGTAGGTTTTTGATGACACGTATACAAATAGACTTACAACATATAAAAATGACCGACACTAAGATTGTTTTTGTTACGGGAGGGGTGTGTTCTTCCATTGGCAAAGGTGTATTGATTACCGCAATTGGTGTGCTACTAAAAAATGCTGGACATAGTGTTTCTGTAATGAAGTGGGACCCATACTTAAATGTTGATCCTGGAACAATGTCTCCAACGGTGCATGGTGAGGTATTTATTACCGCTGATGGAGCAGAGACAGATTTAGATTTGGGGCACTATGAGCGGCACTTGGATATTACTCTAACGAGAGACTCTTCAATGACAGCTGGTCAAGTGTATCAAGAGGTGTTGACTGGTGAACGAGCAGGGCGATATCTCGGCCAAAATGTCCAGGTTATCCCTCATGTAGTAAATATTATTAAAGAGCGGTTATTGAAGTTTGTAGTAGCTGCAAAAGTTGACTTTGTATTAATAGAAATAGGGGGTACGGTTGGCGACATAGAGGCAGATATCTTTCTAGAGGCTGTACGGCAGTTGAGAATGGATCTTGGCTGCAAGCATGTAATGCATGGTCACTTGTCATATGTGCCGTGTCTGTCATGGTCGGATGATGTTAAAACAAAACCAACACAACACAGTGTTATTGCTCTTAAGCGTGCCGGATTGGTGCCAGATTCTTTATTTTTGCGTGCGGACAAGGCTCTAACAGTGCAGCAATTACAGAAATTATCTGTTTTATGTTCAGTGCCAGCAGAAATGATTTTTCAAGTCTTAACTCATGACCCAATGTATGAACTTTTTTTTGATTTAGCTGCTCAGTCACTGACCGTTAAAATACAAGAATATTTTGATATCAAGTCGATACGTTTACCAGACTTGGCAGAATGGGAAGCATATGTACATACTATTAAGACAAGTACTGTGCCTCTATCTGTAGGGCTTATTGTGAAGTATGCTGGCAATGATGATCCTTATATAAGTGTCATTGATGCGTTACGAGCAGCGGCTTATCATGCAGGTAGAAAGATTGATTTAGTAGTTATTGCGGCTGAAAATCTTGAACAATCAGTAGATAATCCTTTGTACGATTATGCTATGAGTCAATTACAGTCTGTAGCAGGTATCGTTGTTCCAGGAGGGTTTGGGAGGCGAGGAGTAGAGGGTAAAATCATTGCTGCTCAGTTTGCACGGGAGAATAAAGTACCGTTCTTGGGGCTGTGCTTAGGTATGCAGGTCATGGTTATTGAAGCAGCACGTTCGTTACTTGGCTTGCCACAAGCGAATAGCCTTGAATTTGATGAATTAACACCTGACCCAGTAGTGACGCTTATGGAGCAGCAGAAGGGTGTTGCTGCATTTGGGGGTACTATGCGATTAGGGAGTTATTCATGTACGTTATTGCCAGGGAGTAAAGCGCAACAGGCGTATGATACTATGCATGTTGTGGAACGGCATAGGCATCGTTTTGAAATAAATAACATGTATCGTGAACGTTTGGTTGCAGAGGGGGTAGTTTTTTCGGGTATTAATAAGGAATTAGAATTGATAGAAATTACTGAGATAAATGGTCATCCCTTTATGGTTGGTAGTCAATTTCATCCTGAATTTACATCTAGCCCGCTGAAGGTTAACCCACTATTTAGGGCATTTATTGAGGCTGCATCTATACGCCATGATCAGGTATTCGCTACATTGAATGTTGTTCCTACTGGCAATCATGTGCAAAAAAATGGGCCTTGTTTTTGCTAGTTGAAATTATAAGAAGCGGAGACATTGTTTTTATGCTTCAAGAGCTATTTCTGTTTGACCAAACTGTTAAAATGACCTACAATTAAGCAAAATTATTTCTTTTTCGATATATAACTTTTTGGAATTCACTCATGGATATGAATAGCGCTTTTTTTCTCAGAACAGAAGACCGCAAGCCTCGTTGGCACGTTATCGATGCTAACGGAAAAGTACTTGGCCGTTTGTGCACTGAAATAGCAGATATCTTGCGCGGTAAGGATAAACCAGGATACACCCCCCATACTGATGGCGGTGATTATGTGGTCATTACCAATTGTGAAAAAGTTCATTTGACTGGCGATAAGCTTAAACAAAAAATGTACGAGTCTTTTTCAGGGTATCGTAGTGGTTTGAAGCTTGTTGCAGCGCGCGATATGTTAACAAAAAAGCCTGATTATTTGATCTGGCATGGTGTCAAGGGTATGTTACCAAAAAACAAACTGAGCCGTGAGATTCTTAAGAAGCTTAAGGTTTATGCTGGTCCGGAACATCCACACAAAGGCCAAATCGAAGGCTTTGGCGCACCTACAAAATAGTTGTGCTCTGGAATAAAAAGTTAAAAAGCGCAGAACAGCCGTTCTGCGCTTTTTTGCGTTTACGTATTTTTGTAAGGATTGCAATGCTGTTTCAAAAAACGATACAAGCTCCGATTACTATACAGGGAATAGGTGTTCATACAGGGACTGCTTCAATGATTGCGCTGCATCCTGCAAATGAAAACACTGGAATTGTATTTATTAACGCCAAAAACCATGCGCAGCGCATACGCGTAGGGGATGTCGTTCCTGAGCAAGCGATGCATGCTACAGTCATTAAATCTGATGGTTGGTCTGTTAGTACGGTAGAACATCTCATGGCTGCATTATGGGTATTTGGTATTACTAATGTGGAAATTATTGTAACTGGTAATGAGATTCCGATTCTTGATGGTAGCGCGTTGTTATTTTGCCATGAAATTCGACGTACTGGGGTAGTCATGCAAGGGGTTGCTGCACGGCGAATAACACCTAAACGTGAAATAATTCTTGAAGATGATAAAGGGCGTGTGCTGTTGGTGCAGCCAGCGATCAAGGGCCTTTCGATTGCTTATACAGCGGATTTTAAAAATCCACTTGCCGGTAGCGGCTCTCTTAATATAAAGCTGACAGAGGAAGTTTTTGAGCAGGCAATTGCGCCAGCCCGTACATTTGGCTTTCTGGAGCAATTGCCATTGTTGCGTCAGCATAATTTAGCCCGTGGAGCGTCTCTGGGTAACACGCTAGTGCTTGGAGAGGGCTTGATTAATCCTGTGCGGTTAGAAGATGAATGCGTGCGTCACAAGGTGCTTGATTTGATTGGTGATATGGCATTGTTAGGTGTTGGTTTAGTTGCGCATGTTTCAGCAACTAAAACCGGGCATGACTTTAATCGGTTATTGATTAAGCACTATAAAGAACATCCAGCAGATTGGGCTTTGGTTGTTTGATGATCGCCCATGCGACAGTCATCGTGATTTTCTGATAAAATGCGACAGATACTTGATAAAGTCGATCTACTAGTTGTTTTTAGTACGCTGATGGTTGCAGAGTGCAAAAAAATTATTTTCGGGCAGTCATACCTGTAGTGCTTGTGGCAGGATGGCGAGTCTTTGTATGCACTAGTACGCATGCTTCTGTGGTAGGACTGGTCTAGCCAAAAGCGAACCCAATCCTACCAGATTGCTGTAAAAGTCTGTCAGGTACTACGTTGACTTAGAAAAAATTGATTACCATATGGTATAGCAAGCTTAATTTGGTGCCAAATAGGTATACAATGTCGCGGTAGGTTAAGAATGCAAATAAGCCTAGAAAAAGTATCCACGAAGCAATATCAATCGTATTTTTCAAGATGTTGGGGAGTTTGCGCCGTATTATTGCTTCTATCGTTATAAACAGCAATTGTCCACCGTCAAGGGCCCCAATTGGTAAAAGGTTGATAAGAGCCAAATTAATGCTGAGAAGTGCCAAGAAAATGAGGAGTGGTATTGCACCATGTTGAGCAGAGGTAGCACTCATTGAAATAATCATCAAGGGGCCACCTGCGCCCTCTAGGCTACGCTGGCAAAACAATCGCTTGATGCTTTCAACGATTAAAACAATATTTTGATTGGTATAATCAAAGCCGGCTTTGATAGCTTGTAAAAATGGAAGCTTCGGGAGTGGAAATAAGAAATTCGCTCCAAGCGATCCGATAACGGTGTCTAGCGAAAGCTTAGAGCCAAGAGTAACAGGCAGGCTAATCTCGTCGCTGCCACGTTCAAGAAGGAGGATAATCTCTTTGTGTGGGTTTGCTTGAATAAGGCCCAATAGCTGCTGTTGAGCGTTTGAGATTAATGAATCATTGTGAACGAGATTGAGATCCTGCATATGACTGATACCATTGTCGGTTGCTGCTAATTTTTCTGCTTTAACAGACAAAATGGCGTCGCCTGCTTTAAGTCCAGCTTTTTCAGCTGCGGACTCTTTAACAACGTCGACAACCATAACAGCCTGTTTACCTGAAGAGCCACAAAGAAATAGGCCGCAGAAAACAAGGTATGCAAATAGTAAATTAAATATGATGCCGCCTAGCGAGACAAGTAGTTTTTGCCAATATGGTTTGGTTTCGTAGGATAGGTCGCCAGTCATCTGTGCGTGTTGCTGATCGCCTTGGCCAACTTCGGCATTCCCTGCCATTTCAACGTAGCCACCAAGAGGGATGAGTGCCAGTCTAAAATTAGTCGACCCTATTTGTTTGCGGAAGAGTTCTGGGCCAAAGCCAATAGAAAATGTTGGCGTGTAAATGCCAAAAAGCTTGCAAAATAAGAAATGCCCCCCCTCATGGATGGCAATCAAGCCACCGAATCCTATAATTGCGTAAAACATAGGAACAATTTTTTGCGAGGCAATTAAAAAAATATCGTTTAAAAACATGATTACCCTTTTCTTGATTAGCGAAATTGTATGGCAAGAGTATTACAAAAAAATTCTCTGCTTGCTATCTTCTGTGTAAAAGTCATTTTTGAAATTACAAATAGGGCTTAGTGTTGGTTGTGCGGGGGTGATTTTGGAAAAAAAATGGTATTAATGGAGAAGAAATATCTTTTGAATATTTTGTACTTGAAAAAATCCCTAAAAAATATAGAATTGTTGCTGTTGTTCGCGTAAATTCTGGTACGCCAGAAGAGCCACCGCGAATTCTACCTGGTTGTCAGTGTTGTTATTAATCGGTACTTGTTACCAATAGATAGCTAGCTGAATTACCAATAAGGGTAAACAAAAAGTAATAAATAAGTATGGGCATAATCAACGTTTCTAATGGGATTATAAGCTATGCCAACGATCAATCAGCTAGTGCGCATTGGGCGCACAAAACCTAAGAACAGGACGAAGTCTCCTGCTCTGGTATCATCTCCACAACGTCGTGGTGTTTGTACACGTGTGACAACCATGACGCCAAAAAAACCGAACTCAGCGCTTCGTAAAATTGCGCGTGTCAAGCTTACGACTGGCAAAGAAGTTACGGCTTATATCCCAGGCGAGGGACATAATCTCCAGGAACACTCAGTTGTGCTTGTTCGTGGTGGAAAAGTAAAAGATTTGCCTGGTGTTCGCTATCATATCGTGCGTGGGACGCTTGACTGTGCTGGAGTTACAGGGCGTATGCAGTCTCGCTCATTATATGGTGCAAAGCGTAAGAAGAAAGGTGACAAGTAATGCCACGTCGTAAAAAAGTCTTATTGAGACGAGATATTGGTGTTGATGACCGGTTTGGTTCATTACTCATTCAAAAGCTTATCAACGTTGTGATGGAACGAGGAAAAAAGAGTATTGCTCGTTCTATCGTGTATGAAGCATTTGATTGTATCGCTCAAAAATTAAATGGCGATGACAAGAAGGCTTTTATGCTTTTTGAAAAAGCAATGGAAAATATTAAGCCATATGTAGAAGTTCGGTCACGTCGCGTTGGTGGTGGTGTGTACCAAATTCCTACTGAAGTGAGAGCTGGCAGACAGATGTCGCTTTCTCTTCGTTGGTTAATTGACTCGGCTGCATCTCGTTCTGACAAAACAATGGGCAAGCGACTTGCTTCAGAGTTGTTAGATGCGTCTGATGGTCATGGTAATGCGGTTAAGAAAAAGACCGATGTGCATCGTATGGCCGAAGCAAATCGCGCCTTCTCTCACTATGCTTGGTAAGAATAAGGGGCGTTTGTCATGAGTAAACTTCAGAAATTTAGAAATATAGGTATTGCTGCTCATATTGACGCTGGTAAAACAACGTTGACTGAGCGTATTTTGTTTTATACCGGTGTTTCCCATAAAATTGGTGAAGTTCACGAGGGTGAAGCAACAATGGACTGGATGGTACAAGAGCGTGAGCGTGGTATTACTATTACGGCTGCTGCAACTACCTGTCGTTGGGCTGATCATCAAGTAAATATTATTGATACTCCAGGGCACGTAGATTTTACGATTGAAGTAGAGCGATCAATGCGTGTGCTTGATGGTGCTGTTGCCGTATTTGCTGGCGTTGAAGGTGTTGAGCCTCAATCTGAGACAGTATGGCGCCAGGCTGACAAGCATCATGTTCCTCGTGTTGCTTTTGTAAATAAGCTTGATCGTATTGGTGCGGATTATTTTGCTGTTGTTGAAGATATCAACAAAAAGCTTCATGGCAATGCAGTTGCAATGCAAATTCCAGTAGGTCAATCAGAAGATTTCAATGCTATTATTGATGTACTAACTAGGCGGATGGCTACTTTCGAAGGCGAAATGGGCGGTACCGTTGTGTGGCATGATATTCCTGCTGAATTTGAACTACAATGTGATGAGCAATATAACGCTATCGTAGAAAAAGCCGGTGATTTTGATGATGCACTTGCAGAGAAATACCTTGATGGTAAGGAAATCACTGTAGCAGAAATTAAAAATGCTTTACGTAAAGGTGTTTTGGCGCAAGCCGTGACGCCAGTTTTTGCGGGGTCAGCATTTAAGAATCGTGGCGTGCAATTATTGCTTGATGGGGTTATTGATTATCTTCCATCACCGCTAGATGTTCCACCGATTACTGGTATTAATCCAGACACAGGGCTTGAAGAAACGAGACTGCCAGATCCAGAGGGACCGTTTAGTGCTTTAGCTTTCAAAATTATGATTGATCCATTTGTTGGGTCGCTCACTTTTGTTCGCGTTTATTCGGGTCGTCTTGAGGCTGGTTCGTACGTTTATAATGCAACTCGTGGCAAAAAAGAGCGTGTAAGTCGTTTGCTAAAATTGCATGCGAATAAGCGTGAAGAAGTTACCTCTGTTGAAGCAGGTGATATTGCGGCTGTAGTTGGTATTAAAGATGTTGTCACGGGTGATACCTTGGCACAAGAAGATAAGCCAATTTTGCTTGAAACAATCACAGCTCCAGATCCAGTAATTCATATTGCAATTGAGCCTAAGGGTAAGGCTGATTATGAAAAAATGGTTCTTGCGCTTCGTAAGTTGATGCAAGAAGATCCATCGTTTAGATTTTCATATAATCCAGAAACGAGCCAAACAATTATTTCGGGTATGGGTGAGTTGCATCTTGAAATAATTGTAGATCGTTTACTACGTGAGTATAAAGTTGAAGCAAACGTAGGTAAGGCTGAAGTTGCTTACAAAGAGACAATTCAACGCACTGTTGAAGTTGAAGGTAAGTTTATTAGGCAGTCTGGTGGTCATGGTCAATACGGACATTGCTGGCTTAAGCTTGAACCTCGTGAGCGTGCTCAAGGGTTTGAGTTTGAGAATGGTATTACCGGTGGTACGATTCCTCGTGAATTTATCCCTGGTATCGAAAAAGGTATTGTAGAAGCAATGACATCAGGTATTCTTGCTGGTTATCCGGTAGTTGACATGAAAGTAACTGTATTCGACGGTTCTTATCATGATGTTGACTCTTCTGAACTTGCATTTAAAATTGCAGCTTCCATGGCGTTCAAAGATGGAATGGCAAAAGCATCACCAGTTCTTCTAGAACCAATCATGAAAGTTGAAGTTCTTACACCAGAAGAAAACATGGGTGATGTGATGGGAGACCTGAATTCACGCCGTGGTAGAATTATGGGGATGGAAGCACGTAAAGGTGTTCAAGCCGTTATAGCAGAAGTTCCACTTGCCGAAATGTTTGGTTATTCCACGGAGCTTCGTTCTCTAACGAAGGGTCGTGCAGGTTATTCTATGCAATTTGAAACGTATCGAGAAGTTCCTAAGAACGTTCAAGATGCAGTTGTTGTTAAAAAATAATATAAACAAAACAATACACTTAGTTTAGAAGGATTTACGATGGCAAAAGGTGTATTTGAGCGTAAAAAGCCCCACGTAAACGTTGGTACTATTGGTCACGTTGATCATGGTAAAACAACACTAACAGCGGCGATTACTAAAGTGCTTGCATCTCAAGGTATGGCTGAATTCAAAGCGTATGATCAAATTGATAAAGCGCCAGAAGAAAGAGCACGTGGTATTACTATTAATGCTACTCACGTTGAATATGAAACAGCAAACAGGCACTATGCACACGTAGACTGTCCTGGGCATGCGGATTATGTTAAAAACATGATCACCGGCGCTGCACAGATGGACGGAGCAATTCTTGTTGTTTCTGCTCCAGATGGACCTATGCCACAGACTCGTGAGCACATCCTCCTTGCGCATCAAATTGGTGTGCCAGGGTTGGTTGTTTTCTTGAACAAAGTAGACATGGTTGATGATATCAGCATGGTTGAGCTTGTTGAAGAAGAAGTTCGTGACCTGTTGACGCAAAAAGGATTTCCTGGCGCAACAACACCGATTATTCGTGGTTCTGCGTTAAAGGCACTTAATGGTGATACAAGTGAAATTGGTATTCCAGCAATCATGAAGCTCATGGAAGCTGTGGATACTTTCATTGTTACGCCAAAACGTGAAGTGGAAAAACCATTCTTGATGCCTATTGAAGATGTGTTCTCTATTTCTGGTCGCGGTACTGTTGTGACTGGTCGTATTGAGCAAGGAATAGTCAAGGTTGGTGATGAAGTAGAAATGATTGGGTTTAAAGATACCTGCAAGACTACTGTTACTGGCGTTGAAATGTTCAATAAGGAAATGAAAGAAGCGATGGCTGGTGATAACGTTGGTCTTCTTCTTCGTGGTACGAAAAAAGAAGATGTCGAACGTGGTCAAGTTCTGGCAAAGCCTGGTTCACTCACTCCTCATAAAAAGTTCAAGGCACAAATCCTTGTTCTGAAAAAAGAGGAAGGTGGCCGTCATAGCCCGTTCTTTACTGGTTATAGACCACAATTTTACTTTCGAACAACTGACGTTACTGGTACGGTAACATTGCCACAAGGCCGTGAAATGGTTATGCCTGGCGATGACGTAGAAGTAGTGATCGAGCTAGTAAGTAAAATTGCTATGGACAAAGAGCTGAAGTTTGCTGTCCGTGAAGGTGGCCGCACCATCGGCGCAGGCGTTGTAACACAAATTATAGAATAGTTTTTCAAGGCAAGAAGTCGCTATGAAAAAACAGAAAATACGCCTGACATTAAAATCTTACGATCATCGTCTATTAGACAATGCCGTTAGACAAATTGTTATGACAGTTAAAAGAACAGGATCTCATGTTGTGGGTCCTGTTCCACTTCCCAACAGAAAGCGTGTC
The DNA here is from genome assembly GCA_945897315.1 of candidate division TM6 bacterium UASB124. Classification (GTDB taxonomy): domain Bacteria; phylum Babelota; class Babeliae; order Babelales; family RVW-14; genus CAIKAH01. The sequence goes on along the minus strand of CAMDFF010000005.1, from coordinate 32,309 downwards.
TTTACCGTATTGAGATCTCCTCATGTCGATAAAAAATCACGCGAGCAGTTTGAAATCATTACACACAAACGAATTTTAGATATTGTGTCACCTGCTGAACAAACAATGGATGCACTAATGAAATTAAATATTTCAGCTGGTGTAGATGTTGAGATTAAGTAGTTGGCACTTCAAGCGAGGCTGCTATGTTGAACAGTGTCATTGGAACAAAAGTTGGGATGACCCAACTTTTTGATGAAAATGGAAATGTTGTTCCCGTTACGGTTGTTAATATTAACAACCTTTTTGTAACTCAGATTAAGTCAACAGCAAAAGAAGGTTATGATGCGTTGCAATTGGGTCTATTGAGAGATAGATACAAAGCGCAGGAATTTTCTCCTGTATGGCTTAAAGCAAAAAATGAGTATTTTTTGCAATTAAAAGAAATACCAGCAAATGTGTCAGGTGAGTTCGCCGTTGGACAGAGTGTGACTACCGAGCATTTAGCTTTCAATGAAGGTGACTTTATTGCTATCACCGGTACGAGCAAGGGTCTTGGCTTTCAAGGCGTTGTGAAGCGATGGGGTTTTGCAGGCGGACCAAAGAGTCATGGTTCCACCTTTCATCGTAAACCTGGGTCTAGTGGTCACTTGAGACGACAAGGTGAAATTATTAAAGGTAAACGTTTTCCTGGTCATGCGGGTGATGCTCAATTAACGGTACGTGGTCTTAAGATTATACGTATCGATAAAGAGTCAGGTCACTTGTTTGTTAAAGGTGCGGTTCCTGGTAAGAAAAACTCTTTTGTCTCTATCAAAAAGCAGGGAGTTTAACGTATGTTTACTATTTCATTGTATGGCAACCAAGGTAAAGCAGAAACGTTAAACCTTGATGTTGAGATGGACAAAAAAGAGCAAAGCCCGGTTACTTTTGCTCGTGCTATTAGAGCTTTGTTTCAAAATTGGCGACAAGGTACTGTTGCGTGTAAAACACGTGGACAGTTAGCTTTTTCTAATAAGAAACCATGGCGTCAAAAAGGCACAGGACGTGCTCGTGTTAGTTCGATTCGTTCTCCTATATGGCGTAAAGGTGGCGTGACCTTTGGTCCTCAGCCACGTGTACGTGAACTGGGTATTAACGCTCGACAAAGAAAGCTTGTTTTTAATAATCTTTTCTTTAATGCGGTTGATAAGAACGTTTTGAATTGTTTAGATTTTTCAGCGATCAATAAGCCAAGCACAAAAACAGCGCTTCAAGCACTAAAAAATATGGGTGCTGAGAGCAAAAAAGTTGTTTTGTTTTTGCCATTTCATGATGATATGGCATATGCATCGTTCCGCAATTTGCCAAATGTTAGCATCATGCTTTTTGATGAGCCTAATGCATATCATTTGAGTAATAGTGATTGTTGGATTTTCTTGAAAAAAGATATTGAATCGCTGAAGCAGATGGTGGCGCAATGGAATTAACTAGATTTGATATTATTAAACGCCCACTTATCACGACTAAGACAGTTGATTTGTATAAAAAGCTTGGGCAGTACACATTTGAAGTGCATCTTAACGCAAATAAATCAATGGTACGTGATGCAGTTGAAAAATTGTGGGATGTTAAGGTTGAAAAAGTACGTATGATCAAGCTTGGTGGGAAGCTGAAGTCATTTAATAAAAGACCTTATAAAGGGTCTGACCTGAAAAAGGCGATTATTACGCTTGTTAAAGGTTATAAAATTGAGATCCCAGGGTTGTTTGAGTCAATGACTGCGCAGCAACAACAACAGTCTCAAGAACAACAAGTAGCTGAGGGTAACTAAATGACGACAATTGTTACAAGAAAGCCGCGTAATCCGTCATTGCGGTTTCAGCAATATTTAGTTCAAGATGACTTGACTAAAAAAGCGCCTGAAAAAAGCCTTACGGCACCGTTGAAAAAAACTGGTGGTCGAAATGCATATGGTCGCATTACATCACGACATCGTGGTGGTGGTGCAAAAAAGCTATATCGTATTATTGACTTTAAGCGTATGCATAAAGATGTTACGGGTAAGATTGTTGCTTTCGAGTACGATCCAAATCGTAATGTGCCAATTGCGTTGATTAATTATATCACTGGTGCTAAGGGCTATATTCTTAAAGCAGAAGGCCTTCGAGTTGGTGATTCCGTTTTAGCCAGTGAAAAAGCTGAAGCAAAAATTGGTAATTGTTTGCCATTACGACTAATTCCAATAGGGTTTTTTGTTCATAATGTTGAGCTTTATCCTTTGCAGGGCGGTAAGTTTGCTCGATCAGCAGGATCTTCTGTTCAATTAGTGAACAAAGAAAAAAATCTTGCAATTCTTAAAATGCCTTCAGGCGAATTGAGAACAGTGAGCGATGCAAATTGGGCAACTGTTGGAGCATTGTCGAATGCTGATTTTAAGAACGTTGTCATTGGAAAAGCAGGTCGTAACAGAAATCTTGGCATTAGACCAACGGTTCGCGGTATGGCTATGAATCCGGTAGATCACCCTCATGGTGGTGGTGAAGGACGTTCTAAATCAGGGTCACATCCTGTTTCGCCATGGGGTAAGGGTTGTAAGGGTACACGTACTCGCCGTAAGAAGAGCACTGCAATTTTGAAGCGCCGAAAGTAACTAAGGAATAATTATGTCACGATCTCTGAATAAAGGTCCTTATGTTGACCCTAAGCTTGCGGATAAAATTGTCAAAGTAAAAACTTTAGGCAAGCGCGAAGTCATTAAAACCTACAAGCGAGCAAGTATGATTACTCCTGACTTTGTCGGGCTTAGTTTTGCAGTGCATGATGGACGTAAATTTGCAGCCGTTTTTGTAACTGAAAACATGGTTGGTCATAAACTTGGTGAATTTGCGCCTACTAGGACGTTTAGAGCTCATAGCGGTCAGCGTAAAGCAGATAAAGCACCTGGTAAAGCCCCTAGCAAAGCTCCTGCAGCGAAATAAGTAGTAAATTACACATATTTTCAGTACACGAAGTGTAGTTTTTTTGGTATAATTTAAAGCAAATAATCAGGTTTTTACCATGGTAGCAAGAGCGATTAGTAAATATATTAGAATATCCCCGTACAAGTTACGCCCCTATGCTGATGTTATCAGAGGTAGCTCTGTAGATAAAGCGTATGCATGGCTTAAGACCTGTGCGGTAAAAAGAGCAGAGCCCCTGCTTAAGGCATTAGCGTCAGCGTACGCTAATGCACAGGTCAAGCATCCTGAAATCGATTCAATGGCAACATTAACGGTTAAAGAAGTGCGTATTGATCAGGGGCCTATTGTGAAATACTTTAAACCAGCGGCAATGGGTCGTGCGGCTCCGCAGCGTAAGCGTATGAGTCACATTACAGTTATTGTTGGTAAACGCCTGTCATAAAAGGCAACAAAAACGTTTTGAGGGTACTGTGGGACAAAAAGTTCATCCTGTGGGATTTAGAGTTGGGATTTACGAAGATTGGCAAGGTCATTGGTTTGCTAAAAAAAACTATGGTCTTGAAGTCCTAGAAGATTTCAAGATTAGAAAATTTTTGAAAGACAGACTTAATGTTTCAGACATTGCGCGTATTGTTATCGATAAGGCTGTCGGTAATGTTCGTGTGACGATTCATGCAGTTCGTCCTGGTATGATCATTGGCAAAAAAGGCCAAGGTATCGAGCAATTAAAATATGATTTGGGTAAGTCGCTCAAAAAGACTGTGGAAATTTCTATTCAAGAAATTAAAAACCCAGAGGCTAATGCGCGTCTTGTTGCAGAGAGTATTGCTGATCAGTTGGAAAAACGCGTTAGCTTTAAACGGCTGATGAAAAAAGCTGGTCAAGCAGCAATGAAAAGCGGCGCTAAAGGAATTAAGATCTGTGTAGCAGGTCGTATTGGTGGCGCTGAAATTGCACGTATTGAATGGATACGCCTAGGTTCGGTTCCTTTGCATACATTGCGTGCTAATATTGATTATGCGCATGCAGAAGCTTTGACTACCTATGGTTTAATTGGTATCAAGGTGTGGATTTGCAAGGGTGAGTACCCTACCGGTATAACAGCGGTAAGAGGATAACATCATGTTGATGCCAAAAAAGACCAAGTATAGAAAAGTGCAAAAAGGCCGTATTAACGGTCGTTCAAAAGGTGCGCGTACGGTAATGTTTGGTGAATATGGCCTTATGGCTGTTGAGCCAGCTCGTATCAGTGCTCGTCATATTGAAGCGATTCGTGTTGCGGTAAATCGCCATCTCAAAAAGGTTGGGGAATCGTTTTTGCGTATATTCCCTGATATTCCTGTTACCAAGAAGCCAGCTGAAACGCGTATGGGTAAAGGAAAAGGAAATCCTGAGTATTGGGTTTCTCGTGTAAAGCGTGGACGCATTATTATAGAAGTTGGTGGTGTTTCTCGCGAGGAAGCAAAGGTTATTTTGGAGCAGGCTGCTTACAAATTGCCAATGAAAACAAGATTTATTGATAAGGCAACCAGCATTGCTGAAAATCCATCAGTAAGTTAAAACAGGTGCAGTTATGGTAAATATGAATGAATTGAATAATTTAGATGTGTCTATGCTTGAACAAAAGGCAAAAAGCTTGAAAAGTGAGCTTTTCACCCTCAAGTTCAGCAAGCTCACCGGGCAAGTCAAAGACACCTCTCTTTATGGAAAACTGCGCGTTGCTATTGCACAAACATTGACTGTTTTGAAGGCAAAACAGGATGTTGTTGGCTCTTCAAAAACTAAATAGGTAGCACAATGGTTACAGAAAAAAATGCTGTTAAGAATGACAAAACTGGTGGTCGTGTTCTTGTTGGGGAAGTTGTCTCTGACAAAATGGAAAAAACGGTTGTTGTGAAAATTGTAAGAACCCTCAAGCATCCAGTCTATGGTAAGGTCATTCGTCGTTATAGCAAATTCAAAGTGCATGACGAAAATGGTATTGCTAAGATTGGTGATCATATTGAGGTTGCTGAATGTCGTCCATTGTCAAAGACCAAGCATATGACGCTTGTTCGTGTTCTTTCTCACTAAAACTAAGGAGTGAAAAATGGTACAAGAACGTTCGATGCTTGAAGTTGCTGATAATTCCGGCGCAAAAAAAGTTCAAGTAATTCGTGTAAATGGTAGTACTGGTAAACGGTACGCGTATTTAGGCGATATTGTAAAAGTTACTGTTAAGCGAGCAATCCCTGGCGGGCTTGTAAAGAAGAGCGATGTTTGTAATGCTGTTATAGTAAGGACACGGAAAGAGTGCCGCCGTCCTGATGGCAGCTACATACGCTTTGATGATAACGCAGCAGTTTTGTTGGATAAGGAAAGCCAGCCTGTAGGTTCACGTATTTTCGGTCCTGTCGCGCGTGAATTGAAATTGGCTGGGCATTCTAAGATTATTTCACTTGCACCAGAAGTGCTGTAGGCCAGAGGATTGTGTATGCTAGCGCGAGTTAAGAAAAATGATATGGTTGTTGTGCTTTCAGGTAAAGACAAGGGTAAACAGAGTGTTGTTCTTGCAGTGTATCCAAAAGAGGATGCAGTGTTAGTGAAGGACGTTGCTATGGTTACCAAACATGTCAAACCAACACGACAAGGCCAAAAAGGTGGTATTATAAAAGAAGAACGTTCCGTTTGCCTAGCAAAGGTTATGCCAGTTTGCTCAGCTTGTAAGAAGCCATGCAGAATTCAGGTGAAAAAACTTGATACGGGTAAAAATGTTCGCATCTGTAGTCGTTGCAAAGAAACGTTCTAAGCGTGGTAGGTATGAATAAAATGAAATCTCGTTTGGAAGAACTGTTCAAAACTACTCTTCGCGCTGAGCTGCATAAAGAGCTTGGGGTGGGGAATGTTATGCAAGTTCCTGCTATTTCAAAAATAGTATTGAATGTTGGCGTCAAAGAAGCTGTTCAAGATTCAAAAGCAGTGAATACGGTTAAAGAAATTATCGATCAAATTGCTGGTCAGTATTCAGCAAAAACATTGGCAAAAAAATCAATTGCGGGCTTTAAGCTGCGTGAAGGCATGCCAATCGGTGTTATGGTTACGCTTCGCGGTAACAAAATGTATCACTTCCTTGATAAATTAATCAATGTTGTGTTGCCTGCTGTTCGTGACTTTCAAGGGGTAAAAACAACCTTTGATGGACAAGGTAATTATAATCTTGGGCTTAAAGACTGGATGGTTTTTCCTGAAGTTGATTATGATAAGACTGATAAATCACGTGGCATGAATATCACGATTCATACAACTACTAGAGATGATAAGCATGCTTTAGAATTGTTGAAAAAATTCAAGATGCCTTTTCAAAAGAATGTAAGGGGCTAGGGGTTATTTATGGCACGTAAAGCAATGATTGAAAAAGCAAATCGCAAACCAAAATTTTCAACGCGCATTAGAAACCGTTGCAAGCTTTGTGGTAGACCTCGTGCGTTTATGAGGTTTTTTGCGATGTGTAGATTGTGTGTGAGAAAATTTGCGCTTGAAGGTTTACTTCCTGGCGTAAGAAAAGCTAGCTGGTAATTCGCGGGGATTTTTTATGTCAGTAGATACGGTAAGTAACTTTTTAACAGTGATCAGAAACGGCCTGATGGTAGGCAAACGGTCTGTCGTTGTAGAGAGTTCAAAATTAAAACAGCAAATTGCTGATGTACTCAAAGCTGAAGGCTACATTAAGGATTATGCTATTACTCGTGATGGAGTGAAAGCTTCATTGTCAGTAACACTGAAATACGTTGATGGTGAAGCTGTTATTCACGAAATTAAACGTATTAGTCGTCCTGGCCGTCGTTGTTATGAGCGTGTTAATCAAATTAAACCAGTTATTGGTGGCCTTGGTATTGCGATTATTTCAACGAGTCGCGGTGTAATGACCGACAAACATGCGCTTAAAAATCGTGTTGCTGGTGAAGTTATCTGTCACGTTTGGTAAGAAGGAAACAACATGTCAAAAATTGGCAGAAGACCTATTCCTGTAGCATCTGCAAAAATAACCATCGATGGTTCAATGATGACCATTGCAGGAGCAAAGGCAGCATTTAATCATGAGTTGCCAGTTGGCGTACTTGCTCGGTTAGAAGGAAATGAGTTGCTTGTTACGGTTGAACACGTGACACGTAGATCAAAAATGCTTTGGGGTTTGCATCGTGCATTGCTTGCAAACAAAATAAAAGGTGTTGAAACAGGATTTGAGCAAAGACTTATTATTGTTGGGCTTGGCTTTAAGGCTGTTCTCACTGGTAAAAAGCTTGTACTAACCCTTGGTTATACACATAAAATTGATTATGAAATGCCTGATGACGTGACTGTTGAAATCGATAAAACAGGGCAAAACCTGATGTTTCGATCAGCAGATAAATTTTCATTAGGCAACGTATGCGATGCGGTTCGCTCTTTTAGACCACCAGAGCCTTATAAGGGTACTGGTATTATGAAAGAAGGCGAAAAGATTTTCCGCAAAGCTGGTAAAACAAAATCTAGTTAATTGATACCTACGATCTGGACAAAGGGTAAATTGTGAGTTTGCTAAAGAGATTAAAAGCTCGAAAAAGAAGAAAAACGCTTCGTGTGCGTTCGGCGCAGCAAAGCAGAGGTGAGAAACTTCGTATTAGTGTATACAGAAGTTTGAACCATATTTATGCTCAAATAATTGACGATAGCAAAGGCAATACGCTTGCTAGCTGTTCATCAAAAGTACTTGTGGATACAAAAGGCACTAAAACAGAAATAGCAAAGCAGGTTGGTCTTGCGCTTGGTAAGATAGCGGTAAGCAAAAACCTAAGCAATGTGTTTTTTGATAGAGGTGGCGCATTGTATCATGGTCGTGTACAAGCAGTGGCTGATGGATTGCGTGAAGCGGGCCTTTCGTTCTAGTTTTTGAATGATTATTGTTTCTCTAATGATTGAGTATAAAAATGGCAGAAGATAGAAATAGAAGACCGCTTGGCGGTCCAGCAGGTAAGGGACAGCAGCCTGTAGAAGATTTTGCGGAATCTGTTTTAAGTGTGCGTCGTGTTGCAAAGGTTATAAAGGGTGGTAGACGTTTTTCATTCTCAGCACTTGTTGTTGTTGGGGATAAAAAAGGTAAAGTAGGCGTAGCGCTTGGCAAAAGCCGAGACGTTGCTGCTGCAATCGCAAAAGGATTGCGCAAAGCACGTAAGCATATGATTGAAATCCCTCTATACAAAACAACAATTCCGTTTACTGTAGAAGGTAAGCATTCAGCAAGCAAGGTTCTCATTCGCTCTGCAGCAAAAGGTACTGGCGTTATCGCTGGTGGTGCTGTTCGTTCGGTCATGGAAGCACTTGGTGTTCGTGATGTTCTTTCTAAAGTTTCAGGTTCATCAAACCCACACAACGCGGTAAAGGCGACATTGGACGCCTTGATGAAGTTGCGCTCAGCAAAGCATATTGCTCAGCTGAGAGGGAAGACAGTTAAAGAAATCGTAGGAGCAGAAAATGTTGCTGCATAAACTTGTAAAAACTACAGAGCCAAGAAAACGTGTTGGTCGCGGTGGTAAACGTGGTCGTCACTGTGGTCGCGGCAAAGGGGGCCAAAAGTCACGTACGGGTTCTACCAGTGAGTTGTCAGCTTCTTTTGAAGGTGGACAAATGCCATTGGTTCGCCGTATCCCTCGTCGCGGTTTTACCAATGTATTTAAAAAAGAATTTGCACTTATTAATCTGTGCGATTTAGAGATACATTATGAAACAGGTGATGTTGTTAATGAGGCAACATTACGCGAAAAAGGGTTGGTTAAAGGTAAGAGTGTTACTTTAATCAAGATACTCGGTAACGGTACGCTGACCAAAAAGCTTACTGTTCATGTTCATGCTATGAGTGGCACTGCTGTGCAGGCTATTCAAAATGCTGGAGGTTCGTTTCAGTTGAGTTAGGAGATTAGGCGGTGGTATTATTTCATAATTTGAAAAATATTTTCTTGGTTGTAGAACTAAGAAAAAAACTAGCGTTCACATTCATGGTTTTGGCAGTGTTTCGCTTTGGCGCGCATATTCCAATTCCAGGGATTGATGTCGCAGCACTCAATAATCTTTTCGCATCAGGTTCGGGTGGGGGATTTCTCTCCTACCTAGATCTTTTTTCCGGTGGTGCGATTAGAAACTTTGCTATTTTTGCTCTTGGAATGGGGCCTTACATTACTTCATCTATTATGATGCAGCTTTTGACGTTAATGATTCCAAGTTTGGAATCATTATCTAAAGAAGGAGAGTATGGGCGTCGTATCATTAATAAGTATACGCGCTATCTCACGATCATCGTAAGCTTTTTACAAGCTTTTGGTGTTGCTATGATGATAGAGCATACACCAGGGGTTGTCGTTAGTCCTGGCTGGGGTTTTAGACTTTCTGCTGTGTTTATTCTAACCATCGGTTCGCTTTTTGTGATGTGGCTTGGTGAGCAGGTAAATGCGCATGGTCTTGGCAACGGTAGCTCAATGATAGTATTTGCGGGTATTGTAGTAGCTCTTCCGAGCTCTATTTTCAAGTTGATAGAGAATGTGCGTTTAGGGCAATCAGATCCGTTGTTGGTAGTTTTACTAGCATTGGTTTGTTTAGCTTTTATTATGTGTATTGTCTTTCTTGAGCGTGGTGAACGCAAAGTGCCTGTACAGTATGCAAAACGTGTTGTTGGACAGCGTGTATATGGTGGGCAAAGCTCCTATATTCCGCTGAAGCTTAATCCTGCTAACGTTGTGCCGGTTATTTTTGCTTCGGCTGTTCTTTCAATGCCTGCAACGATATTTGGTTTGCTTGCTGCTCGTTGGCCGACCCTGAGTGCTTCATTAAACAACTGGCTTTATAATGAGCCTTTTTTGTATAATGTATTCCTCGCAGGGTTGATTATTTTCTTTGCATTCTTTTATACTGCTATTATTTTTAATCCGGCTGAGTTGGCAGATAATATTAGAAAATCTGGTGGTTTTATTCCTGGTATTCGACCAGGCAAAAAAACAGCTGAATATTTTAATTATCTACTTACTCGTGTAGGCTTTCCTGGTGCGATTTATCTAGCAACCTTGGCTATTTTACCAGTCATCCTGAAAAATGTTTTTTCATTTCCAGTGATGTTTGGTGGTACAAGCATATTGATTGCTGTTGGTGTTGCTCTTGATACTTCATCACAGATAGAGTCACATCTTATTGAGCGCCGGTATGAAGGATTTTTATCTTCTGGTAGGATGAAAGGCCGTTACGCACGTTAATACTATGATGCAACAACCGGTTACACGCACAATTTATTCTTTTTTTGGACCACCTGGTTCCGGGAAGGGTACACTTGCGCAAAAATTAGTTACTCGTAACAATTTTCAAATGCTTTCTACAGGAAACTTGTGTAGGCAGCACGTTGCGCAGGGAACAGCGTTTGGCAAGATGCTTGATGAATATGTTAAACAAGGGCATCTTATTCCTGATGCCCTTGTTACAGATATGGTAATTGATTGGATTACTCATCAAGCAGAAACAGACAATCCTATTATACTTGATGGGTTCCCACGCACCAAAGGGCAAGCAGAGTTGTTTTTAGCGTTTATAAAACAGACCTCTGGGCTGCATTTTTCTGTTGTGTCATTTCTTGTTCCTGATGAGGAGATCGTTCAGCGACTTTCTCAGCGCATTGTATGTTCAAATAAAGCTTGTCAATCTTCGTTTACGGCTAGCGACAATCTTACTGTTTGTAAATTTTGCAACAGTGAATTAACTAAACGCGATGATGATAAAGAGCATGTTATACGTGAACGACTTGTGCAATTTCCTCAGTATGCGGAAGTATTGCTTGAGTACTATCGCACCGTGCAACAATTGGTAGAAGTCATGGACATTGCAGGACTTGCTCCTGAAGCTGTATATAATCATTTTTTAACAGCTATAGGTTTGTAGGAGCAATATTACAGTGATTATCATTAAAAATAATATTGCTATTGATAAAATGCGGCATGCTGGACATATTCTGGTTACTATTTTAGAGGACATGCGTCAGTATGTTGTTGTAGGTGTGAGCACGTTCGACCTTGATGCAATGATTGAGGCGCGCATGACGGCCCAGGGGCTGCAAGCGCCTTGCAAGGGGTATGGTACGTATAAATTTGCAACATGTATTTCTTTGAATGATGGTATTGTTCATGGTGTCCCCTCAAAAGAAATTATTTTAAAATCTGGAGATTTTGTTAAAATAGATGTTGTTGGAGCGTATAAATCATATTGTGCGGATCTGACAAGATATTATTTTGTGGGGGAAGTCTCCGCTACCGTTCGCCGTATAGCTGAGGTGGCTCAAATTGCACTTGATAGTGCAATCGCTGTCATCAAGCCAGGCATTAAGCTCTCTGACATATCTTCTTTGGTACAAAACATTGTTGAAAAAGAGGGGTTTGGTGTAGTGCGTGATTTTGCTGGTCATGGTATAGGGCAGCATTTTCATGAAGAACCAAGCATTCCGAACTATGGTAAACCTGGCAAAGGGCCTGTGGTAAGAGAAGGTATGGCATTTGCTATCGAACCTATGATCACTGAAAAAAGTTTTGAGGTTCGCATTTTACCTGACGGTTGGACAGCCAAAACCATTGATGGTGGGCTCGCTGCTCATGTTGAAGATACTGTTGTTGTGACAAAGACGGGTGTAGAAGTTTTGACTCGACTAGTCTGAAAGTTGCATAGTGAAAGTTGTTATGAAGAAAAAAGAAGATGTAATTGCCGTTGATGGCGTTGTTGAAAAAGCGTTGCCAAACGCTATGTTTCAGGTGCGATTAATGGATGGCAATCATACAATATTGGCTCACGTTTCAGGCAAAATGCGTATGCATTATATTAAGTTGTTGCCTGGTGATCGTGTTGCTGTGGAGCTCTCTCCGTATGATTTGACCAAGGGTAGGATTACATCACGTTATAAAAACTAAGTTTGTTTATTACGTTTTAGTGAGCGATTATGAAAGTTAGAACGTCGGTTAAGCCTATTTGTGATGGCTGTAAAGTGATTCGTCGAGCAGGGGTTGTGCGTGTTATTTGTGATAAGAGTCCAAAACATAAGCAACGTCAAGGTTAAGCTGCGTAGTTAAATTTTACATACGCCATATTGCATATATTCCGAGAGGTCATTGATGGCACGTATAGAAGGTGTAGTTTTACCAAATGAAAAGCGCATAGAGTATGGGCTTACATACATATTTGGTGTTGGGCTTACTCGCTCACGCGAAGTTTTGGTAAAGACAGGTATTCATGCAGATACACGGGTTAAGGATTTATCCAGTGACCAAGTTTCTGCGATACAAAAATATATCAGCACTTCAATTAAAGTTGAAGGTGAGCTGCGTAAAGAAGTTACCCTCAATATCAAGCGCTTGCAAGAAATTGGTTGCTATCGTGGCGCAAGACATAAAAAGTCTTTGCCAGTGCGTGGTCAACGTACAAAGACAAATGCGCGTACACGTAAGGGTCCACGTAAGTCTGGTAACGTTGTTGCCAACAAAAAGATAGTATCTAAGAAATAATTTGCAGTAATGCACGAGGGTTGAAATGGCCTACAAGAAAAGTAAAAAAAGAATACATAGAAACGTTGAAACAGTTGTTGCTCACGTAAAATCATCATTCAATAATACGTTAGTAACTATCACAACCACCGATGGTGACGTGCTTATGCGTTGTAGCTCAGGTGCGTTGGGGTACAAAGGTACTCGTAAAGGTACCCCTTATGCAGCAACACAAATTGCTGGTAAGCTAGCTAAGGACATGGTTGGCCTTGGTGTTCGTGTTGTTGAAGTTAACATGCAGGGTCCTGGTTCAGGCCGAGATTCTGTGGTTCGCGCTCTACAATCATCAGGCCTTGGTATCAGCGTTCTTCGCGACGTTACACCAATTCCTCATAATGGTGTTCGTGCTCCTAAAAAACGTCGTGTGTAGTTCTGATTCTGTTAGTGGATAGAGGATTTTATGTCAATTTGCACAAAGTGCCGCTCGGCTGGTGAGAAATTATTTCTTAAGGGTGCTAAATGCCGCTCACCAAAATGTACTTTAGAAAAACGCGCAACTGCTCCAGGCCAACATGGTAAACGTATTGGTACCAAAAAACTTACTGAATACGGTAAGCAGTTGCAAGAAAAACAAAAAGTAAAATTAATGTACGGTGTATTGGAACGTCAATTCCGCCGCACATTTAATCTCGCATCAAAAGAGCATGGTATTACTGGTGAGAACTTGTTGAGCATTTTAGAGTGTCGTTTAGACAACGTAGTGTTTCGCTTGAAACTTTCAGTTTCTCGTATTCAAGCTCGCCAAATGATTGTTCATGGTCATGTTACTGTGAATGGTCAAAAAGTAGATAAACCATCTTTCTTGGTTCGAGCTGGTCATGTTATCGGCCTTTCAGCTGTTACCATGGGCAATAACGTATTCGTTGAAAATGTTGTTGATAAACGCTTGAATACAAGCATCAAAGTGCCTGATTGGCTTGATCTTCAAAAGAAAGATCGCCGTGGCGTTGTTTTGCGTTTGCCTATTCGTGCAGATATTGCCGCTCCGATTGCAGAGCACTTAATTGTTGAATTGTATTCCAAGTAGTTGTGATCATTTTTAAGGATGGATACAGAATATGAATTATAGGCCCTTGATCCTTCCCAAAGTACAATGGGAAACAAAGGTAAGTACAGACACCTTCGGAGAATTGATCGTTCAGCCACTAGAACCTGGTTTTGGTATTACTTTGGGGAATGCGCTACGACGCGTCATGTTGTCGGCAGTTGAGGGCTCAGCTGTAACCTCGGTGATCATTAAAGGTGTGAATAACGAATTTTCAACACTTAAGGGTGTGGTCGAAGATACTTTGCATGTTCTTTTGAACTTCAAAGGCATTGTGATTAAGAATAGCACAGGCCAAGCTGGTAAAATGCGTCTTGTGAAAAACACACCAGGCCCTGTTTGCGTTGGTGATATTACCTGCGATCCGCATTTGTCTGTTGTTAATACAGAGTATTTTCTAGCGACATTGGCTGCTGATGGGGAACTTGATATTGAGTTCTTCGTTGAGCCTGGACGTGGCTATCAGCAATCGCAATGGCCGCAAGGTGATTCTTTGCAAGCTGATGGACGCATCTACCTTGATGCTATGTTCTCGCCTGTAAAACGGATTGAGTATCGTGTTGAACAAGCGCGTGTTGGCGATCGTTTTGACTGTGATAAGCTAATCATGAGCATGTTTACCAATGGTGCTGTTTCACCGCAAGACATGGTTCATTACGCTACCTCAGTGTTGCGTACCCAGCTTGAGCATTTCTTACTTGCTCAAGAGCTTCCATTCAATGAAATTTCGTCAACATCTGAACAAAAAGGTGAACGAGAATTCAAAGTGGAAGGGGATAACCCAACACGTGGATTGCCTGTTGATCTGTTCCTTAAGCCAATTGATGAGCTTGAGTTTTCAGTTCGTGCACACAATTGTTTAATTGGTGCCGGTATTAAACGCGTTATTGACCTTGTCAATATGAATGAAGAAGATATCCTTAAGATTAAGAATTTCGGTCGCAAATCACTCCGTGAAGTGAAAGAAATTCTGTCTGCTTTCGGTTTGCACCTTGGTATGAATATCAAAGAGCTTGACCTCAAAAAAGCAATTAAGGACCAAGAAAAGAAAGCTGCCTAATAAGGATTATTAATAATGATGCATCAAAATGGCCGTAAAAAGCTAAATATGAAATCAGCGCATCGTAAAGCGACGTTGCGCAACCAGGTTATTCACTTCATTAAGAATGGTGTTTTGCAAACAACAAAACCTCGTTTGAAAGAAGTACAACGTTTGACTGAGCGCATTGTTACTATTGCTCGTGTTGGTTATGATTTCAATACCATTCGTCGTATCAAGGCTATGTTGCCTTACGATACAGCAGCGGTAGTGAAATTGATCAAAGAGATCGCTCCTAAGTATGTTGGCCGCCCAGGTGGTTACACACGTATGATCCCTCTTGGTCGCCGTACCAGCGATACTGCGCCTATTGCACGACTTGAGTGGGTCTAGTCCCATTCATCAGTGATGCGTGAATCGACAGCTCTGCAAAGAGTATGTTGATAGCGTAAAAAATATAAAAGCCCCAAGACTTAAAAAATCTTGGGGCTTTTTAGTGGCTAAAATTTGTTATGAAAACAGTGAATTCTCAGGTGTAGAGCGAATTTACTCAATAGACTTAGTTATTTTACTCAATGCATTGAGTAAAATAACTAAAAACCAGAAAAACGTTGCCACCATCATCAAAAAAATATAATTTATGATGATTGCACCATCATAAATTATAAATAAGGGGCGTTGTATGTTCAAGAGAGCTTTAGCTTTACCACTGGCAGGCACGAGCAGTTTGTTTCTTTTTGGCCCTCGGGGGACAGGTAAAACCTCTTGGATAAAGCAGCATATGCCAACTGCATTGTGTTTTGATCTGCTTGATTTTAACCTGTACAGCTCATTATCTGCAAATCCAAGCAAATTAGAGCAGCTGATTCCGCCTACCTGGACAGACTGGGTTGTCATTGATGAAGTACAACGGATTCCAGCACTACTTAATCAAGTGCACCGCTTGATTGAACAACGTAAAATACGTTTTTTGTTGACGGGCTCTAGTGCTCGTACCCTGCGGCGGACTGGTGTGAATTTGCTTGCTGGTAGGGCATTGCGGTATCATATGCATCCTCTTATTCCACAAGAGCTTGCCGATGTTTTTTCCATCGAACATGCGTTACAGTTTGGCTTGCTTCCCATGATATTTTCAGAACACAACCCGGCTAAATACCTTGAAAGTTATGTACAGACTTATTTACGTGAAGAAGTGCTTCAGGAAGGACTGACACGTAATCTGGGAAGTTTTACGCGATTCTTGGAAGCAGCAAGTTTTTCACAGGGACAAATCCTAAATATGACTGAGATTGCTCGCGAGCTTGGTCTTAATCGTCTGATGGTTGCTCAGTATTTTGATATTCTTGATGACTTGTTACTTGCTGTGCGTATCTCGCCTTTTACTATCCGTGCCAAGCGTAAAGTGATTTCACACCAAAAGTTCTATTTTTTCGACTGTGGTGTGTATCGAACCGTGCGTCCACGTGGGCCACTTGATAGTGTTGAAGAAGCAGAAGGAGCTGGCCTTGAGACGTTGGTCTTGCAAGTGTTGCGCGCTGTCAATGACTATTATGATCTTGGTTATACGATTTATTTTTGGCGTACAAGTACTGGTCAAGAAGTTGATTTTGTGCTGTATGGCCCACAGGGGTTGCATGCATTTGAAATTAAACGTTCAGCTGTCGTAACCAGTAAATCGCTCAAAGGGTTACATGTCTTCGCCGAAGAGTATCCAGAAGCTACTTTGCACGTACTCTTCATGGGCAAACAGCCTGAGTATCACGGTGCAATTACGGTTCGCCCATTATTTGAAGCATTGATGCAGCTGCCGGCATTGCTACGAAAAGCCTAAAACTTGTTACAAAAACTTCTTTTTTACCCTCTGGGGACACTGTCTGGATGAGTGTTCCACGTGCTGGAGGAATGCTCTGTGGTTTCTTTTCCCCAGATAGCTGGATAAAGCAGCTGGGTAAGCGATGTGGAGTATGTGCTATGCACGAAGCAAAGAGCCGTTTATTGCAGCCCATCAATTTTTTTATCTAAGCGATCAAGAATGGTTTTCATCAATGCGAGCGCTGAGGGCGTGTGCTTGATGAGCTCATCCGCTATTTCTTCTTGATAAATATGGCTGGTTTGGTTGCGAGATTTGATCATCTCGATAAGCTGAGAAGATTCAACTTCGCTAATGATATGGCATAGAGCAGCAGTGCGGGTTACTGCTTTTGGGCTTGATTCTTGAACATCGTGAAGGCCGGCTCCTTCCATGTAAGCTTTCAAAATTTTCCAGAACTGGTCAGTGGCCAATTCAAAACGCTTGATGGCAGAGTCCCTGTAAGTGCGTGCGGCCCGTAGTCCTTGTTCAGAAAGAAGGTCAATTTTGTTGCATTCTGCTTGGTAATCTACAATAGATTCTTCCAGCCTAGCGAGCAGCATACGAAATTGTGCTCTTTTTTTTGTGAATTTTACGTCCATACAATAGCGTCCCTGTTTACTTCTTCAAGAAATGATGCATCGACATTCTGTATGTCGACTACATCAACATTGACATGAATATCGCTGTCTTCAATATCGCTTACAATATCACCAACAATGGTCCAGGGTATTTTGCTGCCAGCGTCGATAGCAATATCATAATCAGCGCCGTCTCTGTTGGTGCCGCGGGCTCGTGAACCAAAGAGCATTATTTTACAACCAGGTAGGTGCTTATGAATAATGGATATAAGTTTGGCTTTTACATCGATCATGATTTAATTACTATCGTTGGATGGTTAATATCTGTAAGAAGACCTATTCTAGCACATTGTATCAAATAGGTCTTCTCCTGGGAGCTTACATCATTGGCAGGGTGATTCCTACTTGCTTCATGTACTTGCCCTTACGGTCTGCATATGAAACATCGCAGACTGTATCAGCTTCAAAAAATAGAACTTGGGCAATCCCTTCATTGGCATAAATTTTTGCGGGTAATGGAGTGGTGTTCGAAATTTCTAGTGTGACATACCCCTCCCATTCAGGTTCAAATGGAGTGACGTTAACGATTATGCCACAGCGCGCATAGGTTGATTTACCAAGACAAACGGTGAGCACATTGCGAGGAATTCTAAAGTACTCAACGCTGCGAGCCAGTGCAAATGAGTTTGGCGGCACAATGCACACATCTGTATCAATTTTAACAAAAGAATTTTCTTTAAAATCTTTTGGGTCAACAATCGCATTAAACACGTTGGTGAATACTTTAAACTCGTTTGCAACACGAATATCATAGCCATAGCTCGATAAGCCAAAGCTAATAACTTTGTCATTGGTTTGCTCTGGGGTGCGGACTTGGCGGTCAACAAACGGCTCTATCATCTTGTTCTGTAGGGCTTGCTGTTTGATCCAGCTATCTGCTTTGATGCTCATAATAATCTCCTTAATAGAATAGACTTACGCATATTTTTTATCATAAGATGGCCAACAAAGATAGACGTTTTCTTGGGCAAGAGCGGGTCACATGTAACATGAATTTTAATATGAAAAGGAGAAAGAATGCAGTTAGTCGCATCATCTTCAAAGGTAGCAATTATTGGCGCCGGTGCTGTTGGTAGCAGCGCGGCCTACGCATTGATGCTTGGTGGCGTAGCATCAGAGATTGTGCTGATCGATGTACACAAAGAAAAAGCAGAAGGGGAAGCGCTTGATTTAGCGCATTGTCGACAGTTTACTGATGCGACAGTCATTGATGCGGGTGATGATCTTAGTTTAGTGAAAGGTGCTGCGGTTATTGTGCTGACAGCGGGCATCGCACAAAAACCTGGTCAAAGTCGTGATGAGCTCATGATGACGAATGTTGGGTTATTCAAGCAGCTTGTCCCCGAGATTATTAAGCACAATAAAGATGCTATTTTACTCGTCGTTACCAACCCTTTAGATGTCATGACCTATGTAACATTGGAGCTTTCAGGAAAAGATGCATGCCATGTGTTTGGCACTGGCACCGTGCTCGATACGGCACGCCTACGCTTTTTAGTGGGAGAATATTTTATGGTTAGCCCAAAAGATGTGATGCTCAATGTGCTGGGCGAGCATGGAGAGGATGCATTTGCATGTTGGAGTAGCGCTTCTATTGCCGGTATTTCACTGCGCGATATGCCAACGTATGATCACCGCATTATGGCGCAGCTTTTTACCAAGACAAAGCAGGCGGCCGAGGAAATTATTCGTAAAAAAGGTTCTACCAGTTATGCCATTGGCTTAGTGATTGCTAAAATTATACGAGCGATTGTTCACAATCAGGCTCGTATTTTTTGCGTGTCAACATTGATTCCTGAGAAAAATATTTGTATGAGCGTTCCAACAATTATTCGTAAAAGTGGTACCTGCCAGCAGCTGCCCTTAGTGCTAGATCATGCTGAACATCTTTTATTTCAACAGGCTGCAAAAAAAATTGCAGAAGCGATTGATTGTGCTCAGTCATTTTTGTAAAAAATAGCGGGTTGATAAATTTTTTTTTCAACTCTTTACAAACTAAAAGGTCGCTCTTTAGACTCTGTCATTGTTCTAAAGAAAAAGTTTACAGTATCAAAAGGAAGTCCTGAAGGAGGAGAAGAATGAAGAGAGTTCATAGCGCGCTCCTGCTCGCAAGCCTAGTGTTATGCACGGCTGGCAGCGGGCTCAAAGCAAGTCTTGATTTTGGCAGCAAAGATTCCAAAATCAGCATTGCGTCTGGTGGCACATTACACGTCAACACAAATAATATGAGTATCGATGGGACGCTTGAGGTTGCGTCTGGTGCAATGATTAGTTCGAGGGATGCTGGTGCTTTCATAGCATTCAATAATGGGGTGTTATCATCAGATGGACTTGATGCAACACTGACAGGGTCTTTTAATCCAACAGGTACCGATACCATTAATCTTTCAGGTAATGGTCGTTTCAATGTCCAACCTGGCACCATTATTCAATCTGTTAATGTCAGTGGAGTGGGCAATATTATTTCAGGGCAGCCTTCTTTTTCTTCCCCTCTTGTTCTCGCTGATGAGAACACAGTCCTCACGCTTTCTATTCAAGGTGGTATTGATCAAGACATTCAGCTCAACGGTGGTGCTCTAGCGTTAGCTGACAATCTGATGCTTGCCGATAATGCACAGCTTGCTGGTACTGGTGCCATCCAGTTAAATAAACGCCGTCTTGATCTTGGTAGTACGTATACCAGCCCATGGAGAAGCGCCCTAACATTTTATGATGCTCTTGATTTGACCTTGAATGGCTCCGTGAATTTATCCGGAGTATGGGGCTTTTTTGGCGCTAACGTCGTGAATGGCAATAGCTCAGTGCTTGATCTTTCTAGCGGTGGACAAGTATGGGCCGGCTTTGCCTCAACGCTTCAGTTGAATAGTATTGTTATCAAGGGCATTGGCGATGCTGATGACAATGGCAAGTTAGCGTTTTTTAGCACTGATGGCGTCATCAAAACGTCAGGGACAACTCTACAGTTTGATAGCAATTATACCCTTACCGGAACCCTTTATATCTCCGGTCCAACGACATTAGCTCTTGGTCGCAATAATATAATTATTAGCGATTCAGGAAACTTAGTAGTCGATGGCACAACACTGTGGCTTGATCCGCTTGATTCCAAATCAAATCCAGGAACGGTGTATGTTCCACAAAATGGCCTTGGTAGAATTACCTACCTTAATGGTGGCACCATTCAAGCAGTAGATAGCAAAGGGATCTCTTCTCTTTCTATTCTAACCAATCAGCTTGCTGGTAATATTGTCCTTGATTCATCAGTAATTCTTGAGCCAGGCCAACGTATGGTAGTGAATGGCAATGTATCTATTGATGGTAATGGATCATATATCGAATTTATGGATCCAAATTTCCCCCAGTTGGTGATGCAGCCAGGCAGTCATTTGACGCTTAAAAATATTGAATTCCGTAATATGAAGACTAACTCATTGGATCTTCGGGCTACAGGGACAGACATTGCGCGTGCTATCAGAGACAGCACAGAGTTTCCTTTCAGCAGTGCACGTATTCTGATTGACCAGAATGTGAAGTGGGAGCTTGATCAGGACCTAACGTTTACGAATGGTACTATTGAAGTACTGGACGGCAATGAAGGGCACAATGTGTTTGTCATGTGCAGCAAAACAGTACCAAAGACTTTCTATGTTGCACCATTGCTTGATCCATTTGGTGGCACATCGCTTGATCACGCATTATCATTTGCGCTTGGTCAAAATACATTGCAGCTCGAGAACATCGTATTCCGTGGTCTTGGCCATGTGCTTGCACAAGCTGCTGCCGTAGTTCCCGTCATTGCTCTTTCAGGCAATGCTACTGTTGATCAAGACGTTCAGAGCAATACGATCAATTTATTTGTAGAAAATGATAACAACTATCTCAGCATTCGTAATGCACTACCCGATTCAAGTGGCAATCCTGTGTACACCGAATTTGAGCTAGCGAGCAATATTACGTTTGGTGATTATCCGGTTAATCATCTGACCGTAAGCTTTAGCAGCACAGCAACAACCCAAGCAATGCTTACGATTAACAACGATCCTGGTATCTCATTGACCTCTGTGAGTGGCATTGCATCTCTTGAGTTTGCCGATCAAAACGTCATCCTCAACTTAGCAAATAGTAATGCATTTATTATTGATTCACATGCTAATTTGAAATACAACAACCTGTTTATCCAAAACTTCCCGATTAAGCAGCAAGCAAGTGATTTCCTTGTGCAAGGCAATACGCTTACCAACGCAGGCATTGATGCCTCATTTAGCAGGTTTCCCGGTAACGTGAGACGCTCTGCTCCTCGTAATGCGTTACAAGTGAAGCGTGCAGCTGCAGCTGCGGTGGCACATGCTAGTGGTTTTGTTAATAAAGTACGCCCTGCTAAGCAAGCATCAGCTACTCATGCGCCAAAATCCACAGTGAAAGCGAAGGCAGCTCCTAAAGCCAAGGTAGCTCCTAAAGCAAAACGTATGCGTAAAACACATCACAGAGGCCTTGATGAGCTACTAGAATTACATGATGATGAGTTAGCAGACGAGATGATGACGCGCGCAACACGAGCTGATGGTGGGGTTGTCATTGATGCAAGCCAGCCAGCATTTGCTCTTCCAGCTTTGTTTGGAACAACCAAAAATAATGGCCAAGAGCAGACGAGCAGCGGTTACGTCGATAACTGTCGTTTCCTTAATTACAAAATTGGGGGCTATAGCGTAGATGTCAGCCAAGAGACAGGATTCTCTGTTCAGTCTGGCAAGCTATTCAATGGTCTGTGCGCCAATACCAGCATGAATATCATTCAAGACATGACATTCGATGCTGATAGACGATTCAACTTTGCTGGTACCGACAATTTTGTCGCGATATCAAGCAACGTAACTGTCAATTGTACAGCTGATAGTCTTAGTGGTTGGGGCTTTGCCAAGAATACTGAGCTGGTTGTTCAGCTTGTTGGTGATGGTAGCTTAACGCTGACTGGTGACCTTGTATTGCCAGAAGGTTGTAGGCTGGTTATTGAAGGTGAAAACAATCAAAACCCTTATGCTCAGTGCATTTTTGCAGATGGCTTCACCTGTGAACTGATGGCGGCAGCTAATAAGAGCAATCGCTCATCGTTTGAACTATTGAATGGTATCAACGCACGAGCAAATTCTTTTTACGGCAATGGTGTTCGTTTCTTCGGCGTTGGTCGATTTGTAGTCGGTCAAAATGTTGAACTTAGTCTGAGTGACAACACAATGATCTTTGGTGGCGATAGCGCTACAGATATTGATCTGACCGATATTTTATTTGAAATACAAAACAACTCGTCTATCTTTCTTACTCCTGGTTTTGCTCATACAGGTACCGTGAGTTTCCGTTATGGCACATTTTATATCGATCTTCGTGGTCTGATTGATATCGCTGGCGGTATCTTTGCACTGAACGCTATGGGCGCATCTGACGATGGTGAAGATGTTCAAGCAACTCCTGGTCGTGTAGTATTGGTTGATCTTTCTCGTGGCGGCAAGATTAATGTTCGCAGCAGTGGCACCTTGGTTATTGGCCAAAACGAATTTGTTCGTGACCTTTCATATGGGCCGCCGACTGCTGATTTCCTTCCTATGGGCTGGGATGGTCACAACGCTGTATTCAGTGCTGATGGTACCGGTAAAATGCAATGTGTTGATGTTGATGGCGGCTATAATCGATCACTCAATGGTCTGATTGCTCAGTTCCCAGAAAACTTCACAAGTGTCGATTTTATTGATACAGCTGATCAATTGGTCTTGCCAGCATTGCAACGCGTGTCAGGAATTACAGGCAATACTGTTTATGTTGCGAGCGATGGTCTTACCAAAGTGCGTAGCGCAAATGGTTTAATGACAGCTGTGCTTGCTGCTGACACAACTCTTGTGAGTGAGTCGGTAACTGAGAGCAGAGGCGTTGTTGTTGGTGACACCGTCAGTGGCAGCTTCAACGGCACGCAATGTACGCTTGATATGCTTGCTGGAAAAATAGTTAATGGTCCTGCAGCAGCGGTTTCAGAATTTATTGCAGCACCAAGCGTGATGCTTAATTAAGTGAGAAAAGGATGAAAACAATGAATAAAAAAATAGTAATGCTTCTCGCGGCGCTGATGACCCTCAGCGCCGGGGGCGCAGTGCTGGGTGGACATGCCAAGCACCACAAGGTAGAAAAAAAACACATGCGTCATGAGCAGCAGGGGCATGCTGCAGTTGCGGGTGGCGGCTATGCAGATCGGTTCAAGTCACCAGCCTGGGGCGTTGAATCGTTATTTTATAATAAAAAATGGCAGATGACGGTAGCGGCTGATTACAGCTATGCAGCTGACAGCTACGGTTCGTCGGGCAGCGGTTCAAAGAGCAACGTAACGCGCTTGGCTTTTGGCGAGCAGCCAATTCGGGTGCAAGATATTTTGCTTGCAAACCGGTTGCTTGCTGAGGGGAATCCAGCGGTGAGCGTTATTTTCGGTTCCCCATTAGAAACGCCCAATGTTAATAATCCATTAACGCTGATTGGCAAAGCAGAAAGCTATGGCGTTAATCTGGCGCTTTCACGGTATGTTTTTTCAAATAATGTCAGTGTTGGACTTGATGTGCCCGTTGTTTATAAACATAACAGATTACACATTGATACGGACCAAAGCACTCATGACTTAGAGAGCTTTTATATAGTCCCTGCGCTTATAAAAGAAATTCTCCGAGCCAAAGGCATTAACGAAGTTGGTGGCTCAGCCGCCGGCCTTGGCGATGTCTCGATGTTCATCAGTAGCCAGATCAACTCTTCAAAGTTTGACAAATTAGTTGCTGGTGTTCGCTGGCAAATGCCAACCGGCAAAAAGCAATCGATGAGCAAGCTCTGGTCACCCGACCTAGGCAATGGCGGCTTCACCGAGCTGTCTATGTTTGGTAACGCTGCTGTTTCGTATAAGAAATGCGTTAACCCACACGTTTCGCTCAGTGCCGGCTGCAGCTTGCCTGCTCATGTTGACCGTCGTGTACCCAAGAAGTTTACGGTAACGAATCCTACCAACGGAACTCCCATTGTCAGCACATTAAATCAAGAGCTTGCGTTTGGTGATCAGCTTCAAATGGTTGCTGATCAGTCATTCTCTGGCTTCGACTCCCTCATCCCCAACTTCGGCGACACCGTCTCCCGCGTAAAAATCACCCGCGGTGCAGAAGTCAAAATGCGCTTGGGCAACATTATCGAACGCTTCGTCTCATCACGCGGCTTCATGGATGTGTTCTATGATTTTAGAGCAAAGATGAAAGACATGGTCAGCGATCTGGCCGCAGACCAATACGATGTTGGCTCTGTGCGTAGCCACTCCAACCAGCTCGAGCACCGCTTAGGCTTTGATTACAGCTACCAATATGATTCACAAGCACGTCTTCGTTTGGGAACGCGTTACACCTTTGCTGGTATGAACGTACCAAAGACATTTGATATTGCTGGCAGTTTTAACTATGCCTTCTAGGCCTTGTTAATAATGAGTTAGTGAGCTGCGCTCGTTTGTATAAAACGGGCGCAGCTCTTTTGTGAGGCGTTACGATGGAAGTTGGCTATGAAAATTAAAAATACGCGGGCCGCTCTTTCTCCCCTCAGGGGCAACGCCACACCGTGGTGGAAAAGCGGAATCAAAAAAATTATTGTTTGTGTGCTGATGCTAACCTGCAGTCATCACGTGCACGCAAAATTCATTGCCGGCTCATCAACGTCAACACTACAAATTTCTACCGGTGGCAACCTGCGTACCGTAAATCCTGATATGGCTTTGGACCTGGGTGGTGGCACGCTTTTCATGGGCGATGACATTGTTTATCTGGGCAAGACGCTTCGCGCTCCTGCCAAGAAAGTAGTGCCAAAAGCTAAGTCAACTAAACTAGCAACAAAAGAGGGCACGGGTACCTTCGCAGGTATTTTTGCCTCGATTATGACCGTTAAAGCGATAGATTCTGATACAATTTTAGGTCAGCCAATCAGTGGCAATATTAATACTTTTATTGACTTAGATGGCCAGACGTCGACATTAGCTGCGCCTCTTTCTTTTAGCGTGGGCGTGTATCCCTACAATGGGTCGATCGATTTACATGGCCAGTCTTTAACGCTCAATGGCCCTCTGAGTATCGCGCCAGATTCTGACACGCTGTTGATTGATGCTCATGACATGAATATTAACAACAATATCAACCTCAATAGCACCTGGACGTTTGATGGCGATGGAACATTGACCGGCAATGGTGGCATTCTCGATCTCTCTGGTGGCGGCGTACTCGCCGTGCATCCATACACCTCGCTTTCGTTGCATAATTTTGTACTGCGTGGGGTAGAGAGTGGAAGTATTGTACTCTTCGACACAACATCAGAAGTGCGATTTTCAAACATGGTTATTGAGCTGAGCGACAACTACACCGTTACGACCGGTGGTTTGTACATCGATGGCCCGACCATGATTGTTACCGCTGATAAAATTTTAACACTGTCCCAAGCAGGGTCTATGACGGTTGACCATGTTTCGCTGCAGTACGATACTCTGTCATTTCCTGATCAGCACAACATCACGCCAGTCATCGGTGCTGACCGCAACAATAAGCATGTTATTGCACTGCGCAACGGGGTCATTCGTCAGGTCAATGCACCGACGCAGGGCAGTGTGCGCATTACTACCGATACGGCCCTTGACGCCATTACCGTGGTGCACCCAAACCGCACTCTGATCTTTGATGAGTCTGCAACACTTGATGGCGCTACGCTTCCGCTTGTATTTTCTCAAGCGTCAGTGCCCCTCGTGACTGTTGCCGCTGGTAAAAATGCAGTCATCAAAAATACCCGACTAGAATATTTTTCACCATCCTATCTCAGCATTGGTGCTGCTGCGTCTCTCGTGTTTGGCGATGCGACGGCTATGGCATTAGCCAGTGATCACGATCTCAGCATGACCATGACCTTTAAGGGCCAGTGCTCGATCAATGGTAACAACCATACGCTTAGCCTGGGTGCTCATGGCGGCCTGATGCTTGGTGAGAGTGGCTCATCGCTCTTGCTTGAAAACATGGTGATTACCGGCGTGCACGGCACAAAAATTAATACGATCGATAACACATGCACCTTTTCACTGAATAATGTGCGCTTTGTGTTAGACGGCAACTATGTATTTCCTACCGACCGTGTTGAAGTGCTTCGCTCGCTTAATGATGCAGAAAATTGTATGTAATCAATGTAAATGAAACTATTTTATAACAAGGAGAGTAAAAATTATGAAGATGAACAATACGCTCGCTCAGCGAGTATTCGGTAAAGGCCTGTTGGTTGGCCTGGCAATAACGGCATGTGTGATGCCAGAATTAGATGCAGCAGCAAGTAGTATTAATGCGTATTATCGTCGGTTAGACGCTTCAGTCTACACCGCAACATCCTCGCCCGTGTATCTGCCAAACCAGTGGGCAATGACAAATGAAGGACGCCTGCGTGGCTTTGTACGGGCAGCAAATGGTCTCAGTGTTGCTGCAAGTGCAAATGTCTATCTTGATTTATTTCAGCCGCTTTCTGGACAAATAAGCCTTGGTAATAGCAGCACGCTTAACCTAGAGTCAGATCTTTTTCTCACCTCAAGCGCTTCCCTCAGCGTTGGTAGCAGCGGTGCAACACTAGCATCATCACAAGCAGTTGCTATTCACCTCGGTGGCGATTTTACACATCCTGGGTCCCGCACTATTTTTGTTAACTCCCCTGAACTAACTATTGATGGTGGCGGCTATTCTTATCGATTCAATGATGAATCTTCCACTATGCGCATTGCTCCTGGATCAACGCTAACACTGCGTAATATGGTCATTAATGGGTTATCCAGCTCACACCAAATCAAAGGTCCTGGAACGCTTAAGCTCCAAAACTGCGTTGTCAACTTGCCAACGTCTGATGTCACCTGGACGGCATCATGGGGTAATGTCGGGATTACCATAGCTGACGATGTTGTTGTCCGTGGTGGCGGCACATTTGTTTTCGGCTCTGCTGCGCCATTAGCAATAAATCAAAACAGCATGCTTTCATTTGACAACAACACAACGTTCTTATTTGCGCCACAAGATTTCTCTCGTACTCGCTTAACATTTGCCGATAGCAGCTCAATTTTGCGCTTGAATGGATCAACATTCTGTGCTCCGGGTGAGGGCGGCTTTGCAGGAGTTTCGCTGACGAACGGCACACTGCTTCTTGACAACAAAGTGACGTTTAGCAACAGCTACCATAGTGTACTTGCTAATGGCATTACCTTTGGTAATGGTACCGCCTCAGATGACCTTGCGGTGCGGATGAATGCTGGTGCAAGCATTAATCTTAATTGTGGCATGATCGACTATCAAAATGTTGATGAGTTGGTTGCTGTTGGATAAAAATACCGTGTTTTAAAATAAGAAAAAAGGCAGGGATAGATTGAAAGATCTGTCCCTGCCTTTTTTTGTGCCAAGATCGATTAGCTCTGACACGTGCGTGTCTCCCACGTAGCCAGGGTAATGATTTGATGGTGTTCTGATGGGGCGAAGTTTTCGGGGAAGCCAAGAGCAAAGCGAGGGCGTAGTATGGGAAGAGAAAATTTATCAACGCGATGAGGTTGTTGGCAACAAAACAATTCACGTCTGGGGTATGTAAAATATTTCGGGTGCAGGGTGCTTTTTTAAGCTGCCTGCTGTTCTGGTAACTAAAAATAATAATAGGCAGGGGATGCGTACCGTGGTGTGGTGCTCAACTCCTGCCTATTATTATTTTAACTGAGTTGTTATTTACCTGTTGGTAAATCCTCCATGCTAGCTAGATTATCTAACCTAGTTCTTAGTTCAGGAATCATGGTGCTTGTAATATAGTTTCTCCACTCAATTAATGTAGCGTTGTTAGCGAGGGCAGGTATTGTTTGCATTCGGTTGAAGAGCATGAAGAATCGATCGCCAGCCAATATAAATTGGTTGATGAAGCTTACTAAAGTTATACGCTTGCTTTTTCTTTCTTCTATTTTAGCGATTTCTAAGAAGCTCCTTTTAGTATCGCTTAGAAGATCTATTTGGTTATGCATTGCGCGTCTAAGCCCGTCCTCATTCAATGCCGCTATCTCAGCGCGCATCTCATGCTTTATTTTCCACAATTTAAAACTAGCATCAGCGTCTTTCGTTTTTTTGATCGAGGCAGCAAGTAAACTCTCAGACATCCCTTGAGATGTTTCTGCCTCGGCATGTTTTCCTTGGTAGCGCATGAGGATCGCGGTTAGATTCTTGGCTACAAAAACTAACTGTTTATCGATCTCAGTCACTGTCGCATCATAGCCGCTTGTGTCAACTTTTAGTTCTTTTGCTTGCGCTACTAATCCCGTAAAATCTAACCAATTCCTCGTGTAATCCTGCAAGGTAGTTATATAGCGTGCAAGGTCGGTAAGATTTGCTGCTTCGAGATTGGGTTCATTTTCATAAGTAGTGTTTTTAGCGTCGGAATAGATTGTTAGAGTAGACGTCACCGAATGTAATTTCGATGCCAATGCCGTTGCGATGCTCTCAGGCGTTTCAGCAGCTTCTGCAGCCATTTGCGCGAGACCTGCGCGTTCTACAGCGAGCTCATCAGCAGCTACTGGGCCACTACCAGCGCCACCAGCGGCAGCGTGTGCACTACCAGCACCACTTGGACCACGAGGGGCGACAGTATGGGCTGCACTACCAGGTACACGGACTGCGACCGGGGCTGGATCAATAAGTACATCCTCTTCCTCTACGGCTGGACCGCCAGCACCGATTGGACCATGAGCTGCAGCGGCAGCTGGTGCAACTGCTCCGGGTACGTCACCAATTCTTTCGTAAATTGCGAGAGCAATGAGCGCGCTTGGGGCTGAAGGTTTACTCGAGGCAATTGTGCTTGTGTCGCTAATACCTTCCCATGCATTTGTGATGTAGTTGAATTTACGTGTAAACCAGTGACCACCGCGTGCACTTCCGGTGTGATCACCAATGGCAATGAGGCGATAGCGCGCTGCAGGCATGTCGTCGTCTTGTCCGCTGATTATAATTTCGTTATCAGGAGAAACGCGAGTTGTTCTTTTCAGGCCTGTCAGATTGTCAACGCGGTTTAAGCTGAAGGCAAGGTAGCGGGAGGTTGGTAAAATTTTTGTATAATAGGTTTGGCGTGCTGTCGCTTGATTGCTGCATCTATCACAGCTGACCAAAGCGTCTGTTTCTTCGCCGGCTTCGTACGCAGAAATCATTGAGCTTATTGTTGCCTGAGTAGCGCTTAGCTTTGGGACAGAAAGCTCAATAGCATTGTTTAGTATAGTACAGTTAAGATCAGATGAGCCTGTCGTTACGATGTATGCATTTCCGCCGCTAGAGCAGGCTTGATTAGTACATGTTTTTTGCTTTGTTTTATACGTTACAGGCCTATCATTACAAGATTGTACTCTTTCCAAGGTGGTAAATAATTTAGTGAATGCTTCACCTGCATCGCCTTGATCACGGCCTGATTTAATGTTTGCATCATCACCGTGAGTAAATAATTGGCGCAGTGCCGTATGAAAGGGGCTCATGATGTCGGTTGGAATTGGGTTTCCGCTAGCATTATATCTGCCACTAAAATAAGCATCGAAAATTGGTTTCAATGTTGCAACGACATCGCCAGAGACGGCTAGATTTGCAGTGGTTAACAGGGTCTGCAAATAAGCGACTATGGTAGGGCTGGCAAAAGCACATTGCAGTGCGGTGTTTATAAAACAGTTGTTTCCACCGTTATGAAGTCCTGGCGAGACTCTTGGAAATACGATAGTACCATATTCATCCACAACCGCGGCTAATGCGCCTACGCCTACTCCTGCGCCTGCGCCAGCACCTGCACCTCCGGCAGCTGGGGCCGGTCTTGGGGCTGGAACACGTGCTGCAACTTCTCCGCTTGCTCCTGCTGCTACTCTTGCTGCTGCAGCTGCTTGAACAGTTGCTTGTGATTGAGGAGGCATTTTACTTCTATTCGCTTGTACCATCGATGGCACGAGGGCGCTGAGCGCGAGTAACGCGGTTAAAACATATAATTTTCTCATCATAATCCTTTCTAGATTAGTTTTTACTATAGACTACATGTCTGATTTTATTCTAATAGAAACAAATTAATATTGTCAAGAGCTTGTGTTAAATTATTTTTTAAATACAAACAAAGAAAGGTCGGTTGCTGCCGAGGGGTGAATATAGCGAGGAGAGTTAATGTTTGCAGGAAGTGGAAAAGGTGATTTTTGGCAAAAAAAAGGGGATGGGTGAACGAAATTATTTCGTTCACCCATCCCCACAATTAACTAGTGCGCGGACGGAATATTGCGTTGTTTAGTCTGGAAACAATTTTCCTCTGGCCTCAGTCTTCCATGCTTCAGGGAGGGCTTGTAGCAAATACTCTTTTTCTTGTCGTGAGCTACTGTTGGAAATATTGAGATTTCTTAGCATGGTCATTATTTTAACGCGGGTTGGGTCTCCTGAGGCTCTAGAGACTATGCTATCAATCTCGGCTTTTCGTTCAGCTGATAATTCTACAGCGCGTGCCTCAAATGCTACGCTCGTACCAACGGCAGCATAAGGGTTATTTAATCCAGGAAAAAGAATGCCGTGCAGCGTTCGCTGAGCGTTTGCTGGAATACTATTTATGAAGTCTATTTTCTCGCCTTCCGTTAGAATATTGCACAAGCTATGACTGCTGTTAAAATCATGAGGCATAGTCCTCGCTGCATGTGTTACAGCCGTTTCACATGCTATTCCAGTTGTAGCCATCTTAATTATTGTGATCCATCTTTGAATAATAGAGTTTCGATAACTCTGGCTCAGTACCGTGCTTGCTTCTGCAGCAGGTAGTTCAGTTGTTGCGCGTGCTGTCCAACCACCAGGCATGATGCTTGCCATTGTTCCGCTTACCGCTACAGGTGCCCGAGCTGGTGCAGGTGGTGGCATTGGTACCGGAGCTGTTGCTTGAGCATGATGAGGCCGCGGAACAGGTGCTCGAGCTGGAGCTGTTTCTACCCAATCATCATTCTCTTCATCAGAATCACTCTCCAGGTTATCGAACACGTGTATTCCAGTTCGAGCTGGTTTTTCATTTGTCTTAGTAGGTAGTGGCTTAGCAACCGGCTTGAGTGCACCCGCTTTTGCTGCTAGTGCATCTGCAAGTCCGCCCATATCCATTCTGCCTGTTCCGGATCCGCCTGCCCGTGGGCGGTGATGATGCGCTGGTTCTGTCGCATGGACAGGGGCATGATGTTGCCCGCGGGCTGCGTGTTGGGCTTCTCGGACTGTTCTTGTAAGTGCTGCTAATTTCTCTGCCTCTGTGTCAAGTGCTTCATCGGTGGCCAATCTATTCAGTATCTTTTGGGTATATTTTTCTGCCTCTGTTTGATAGAAGAGTGCATGTGTGCTTGTGCGATCATGATTTAATTGTTCCTTGAAGGCCGCGGTTCTCAGCTGATATATGTAATTATTGCAAGCGGTTGTGACCTGCTTTAGCAGTTCCATCTTTGTGTTTAATTCTATCTTGTTCCAGGCCATGATGTTCTCGTCATTGAATTCAGCTTCGTCGTATGCTTTCATAAATCTGGCTAGAGTATCTGTAGCCGTTGCCAGATCTGTGGTGTGTGTGGGCGTTCGTGCAGCTGCACCTCCTGCTGCAGCTCTACCGGCAGCAGCAACTCCTCCGCCTGCTCCTCCTGCCGCAGCAATTGATACTGCTGGCACAGGAACTGGCACAGGTGCGGGAGCAGCTGTCGCCGCTGCAGCTTGAGTCATTTTACTTCTATTCGCTTGTACCATCGACGGCACAAGGGCGCTGAGCGCGAGTAACGCGGTTAAAACATATAATTTTCTCACCATAATCCTTTCTAGATTAGTTTTTACTATAGACTACATGTCTGACTTTATACTAATAGAAACAAATTGACATTGTCAAGGGCTTGTGTTGAATTTGTTGCGACTCTTTAGAAATGTCCGCTTTTTGACTCAGTAGAAATGTCCGGTTTTACCCCGGCAAGTACCTAGGGACGTAACGGGTAATGTTCACTTTGTTCGACCAGCCCATTTCGTTCGCACGTACTTATGATATTTCCAACAACACCTTTAGTAGCTTTTCGCTCTGTAATCCGTTTAAATTGCACACGCTTATTGCCAATTAAAACATCCACGGTTTTATCAAAATGCTCATGTATTTTTACCTTGTTGCCTCGCCTGATTGATATTTCTTGAGGG
>CAMDFF010000004.1 GCA_945897315.1 candidate division TM6 bacterium UASB124 | reverse complement strand
GTCTCTGCTGGTGGCGCAACTGTTACTGCAGGCGGCTTAACAGTCTCTGCTGGTGGTGCAAACATCACTGGTACAACTGCCGTAACAGGTGCTGCAACCGTAAGCACAACTGCTACTATCGGTACTGGCCTCACGGTCTCTGCTGGTGGTGCAACCATCACTTCAGGAGACCTTGGGGTTCTCAGTGGCAACATGACCATGACCGGTAGTGCATGGATCACGGGTAACATAACAGCACCTTCTGTTTACTCAAACGGAACTATTTCAGGAAATGCTGTTCTTGTTAGAGCTGATGGAAGACTAGGCACATTGACTTCATCTCGTCGCTACAAAGATGACATCAAAGACATGGGTAACTACTCAGAAGCCTTAATGCAATTGCGACCAGTAAGCTTTAGCTATAAATCAGATGCTACGAAAACCACACAGTTTGGTTTGATTGCAGAAGAAGTAGCAGAAGTGATGCCTGAGTTGGTTATTCACAACAAAGACAACGAAGTTCAATCAGTTGCTTACCACATATTGCCATCACTCTTGTTGAATGAAGCAATTCGTCAAAACAACCGCTTAAACGGACAAGACAACCGTATGAGCGCTGTTGAACAAGAGCTTGCTGATATTCGTGCACAAATCAGCGCACTGGGAGGTAAGTAATCAAAAATAAGCATCTGTAACAACAGATAGTTTTCTGGGGACGGCAATCGCCGTCCCCTTTTTTTGTGAGTGCAATCAGCCTCCGCTCGAATGACTACGGCAGGATAGGTAGCAAAAGGCGATGGTGAATGCTAGAATGACGGCTCAGATAATCAAAGAGACGGGCTTATCAAGGGAGCAAGGCGATGCAAAGAATTTGCGTAGATTTAAAAGAATTCAAGTCAATTCGTGAACAGGGCGGGGTGTACGTCGATAAGACACAATATATTTATGATATTTTTGGTGGCGGCACCTACTTTTTTCTCGCTCGTCCCCGTCGCTTTGGTAAGTCACTGCTGTGCACAACGTTGGCAGAATTATTTGAAGGTAATCGTGAACTATTCAAAGGACTATGGATCGATAACAGCGACTGGAAATGGACAAAACATCCGGTCATTCGACTTGACATGAGTAAAGCCGCAGCCAAAACAGGTACTGTGGAAACAGTACGGCAGGGGATTATTAATATGCTCATTAATAATGCTGAGAAACATGGCATCACTGATCTTGAAAAAAATACGCCATCGCTTATGTTTGAACAATTGATAAAAAAAGCTCACAAAACTACTGGTAACAAAGTTGTTGTCACGATTGATGAATACGATAAACCACTCCTCGACGTCATTGACAACCCATCACAAAATGCTGAAATTCACAAAGAATTAAGCGATTTTTATAGCCAGCTCAAGCCAGCTGAAGATAATCTCCGTTGCGTACTGATCACAGGGGTCTTTAAGTTTACCCAAACATCAATTTTTTCAGGGCTCAATAATTTAAACGATATCACGTTTAGCCCTAAGGCAGGAGAATTACTCGGCTACACAGAGCAAGAAATAAAAACTTTTTTTGCTGAACATCTCAACGCTCTTGCAATAAAACACGAACTGCCCGTTGAAGAGATGATGAGCACTTTGCGCAAGAAGTACAATGGTTACAGATTTGGTATTGATATTGGCATCAACAAACTATCACCAGGGGTCTACAACCCATACGCACTTAACTA
The DNA here is from genome assembly GCA_945897315.1 of candidate division TM6 bacterium UASB124. Taxonomy (GTDB): domain Bacteria; phylum Babelota; class Babeliae; order Babelales; family RVW-14; genus CAIKAH01. The sequence continues at coordinate 65,051 of CAMDFF010000004.1, read as the reverse complement.
TGTTTTTACAGAGCAACAACTGCTTGCAAAATGGTTTGCTTCCGGGTCACCAACAGCAATGCTTAAACAGCTCAGCACTGAAGGATTTAGTGGCTTTGATGCTAAACGTTTACATGTGGAATTTAACACACTAAACACATCATGTAGCCCTGCGGATATAACGCCAATAAGCATGTTGTACTATGCTGGCTATATGACCATGCACGATTGCTACGTTGACAAGGACGGAGAAGAGCCTATTGCCATCATTAAACTCGATTTCCCTTCGTCTGAAGTTCGCGATGCTTTTGCTAAAAATTTATTACCTGAGCTGCTGCACAAAAGTGCTGATCAAATCAGTCAACTTGCTGTGCGCATCAAAGATATTTTCAGAGCGCAAAAGATTGAAAAGTTACAAAACGTCCTCAATGATCTACTCTCTACCGCTACCTACGAAGTTTTTTGTAGGCCTTACGATTCAGAGCCAAAAGAAAACTTGTATCAAATCGCTTTTCATTGCCTATTCATTACTGCAAACTTTCGTACTGTCATGGAAGATACGACAAATGAAGGCCGTATAGACATCACAGTCGAGCTGCCTGATATAGTTTATTTATTTGAATTAAAGATGAATAGACCTGCTACTGATGCCATCCAACAAATTAAAGACACAGAGTACCCTCGTAAATTCAAGCTCACGCAAAAAAAAGTTTATGGTATTGGTCTTTCAATCAGCAGTGAAAATCGTAAGATTACTGAACTTGTGTATGAAATTTTGTAAATGATTCATACACAAGCGTTTAACGAACAGATAGTTTTTCTGGGGACGGCGATTGCCGTCCCCTTTTTTTGTGGATTCTTGTTCTCATTCAGAATACTTTTTTATGATAGAAAAGTCAGGACTGCTCTTCCACCCCTAAGGGGCATCCTTCGACAAGCTCAGGATGAGCGGGACATTAAGACATAAAATTTAAACCATAAGATTTCAGAGGGGTACCTGGCTAGTTACACAGTTTTATTAATATTTAAGGAGATTTCATGACAAGCAAAAAAATGCTCACGACTCTTACCTTACTCACGATACTTAGTACGCAGCCCTGTTTTTCATCAAGCATACACTTTAGCGATGAAGTATTGGCCATCTTAGAACGAGCACTAGCACAAGAAAAAAACCATCTTACCGAAGATGAATTGAAAGCTGGTATCGATAATATCGTTACAATTATTGAAGACAATACCGCTATCAGCAACGAACTTACTGTTGCACAACTCATTAATGATGGCATGAGCTTCTCAATAACAGACACCGTCGGCGCAGCAGTCTATGCACACTATCTCCTGAGTGATGATGGAGCAAACACTGTTGGCGGATATGATGCTTTTGCCAACCGTACCGATGGTTTTCACGACTGTGCATTTGGCTTTGCTGCGCTACAAAATAACACCAGCGGCTTTAACAACAGTGCTGTTGGGGCTCAAGCAATGCAAGATAATATTTTAGGTGGCGAAAACGTAGCAGTCGGAAGCGTCGCTATGCAATCTAACACCACAGGATATTACAACACCGCAGTTGGTGCTTCATCTCTTTATGCAAACACAGTTGGGCAAGAGAACACAGCCGTGGGATTCGGCTCTCTCGCAACAGAAAACGGATTTAATCACACAGCTGTTGGCAGCAGAAGCCTTGGTAATCTTACGAGCGGCACTGATAACATTGGGATAGGACGCTATGCTGGTTGGAACCTCAACAACAATGAATCATACAATATTTACATTGGCAACCAAGGAGCAGGGAACGAGAATAATACCATTCGCCTTGGCAATACCTCTACCCATACCGCTTGCTACATTGCTGGCAATACAACAGTGCTCGGAAACCTTACAAACAGGGGACCTGCAAGTATTATTGGCAGTTTGGAAGCCCTAGGGGGAGCAACACTCAATGGCCCTATTCTTTTTTCAAATCTGAATAAAGCATCATCAGGAACAACCCCTCTCTTAATCACCAAGGCTGGAAAAATTTGTACCTCAACGTCTTCTCGCCGCTACAAAAATGATATCGAAAATATGGGCGATACCTCTGCAGCGTTATTGCAGCTGCGCCCTGTCAAATTTACGTACAAAACAGACAATGAAAAACGCACGCAGTTTGGCCTGATCGCAGAAGAAGTAGAAAAAACAATGCCAGAGCTGGTCATTTACAATGAAGATAACACACCTGAATCAGTTGCTTACCACGCTCTACCCCCCCTGCTTCTTAATGAAATAATTCATCAACACAACCGCCTTGCATTACAAGAAACACACATAAAATCTCAAGCAAATCGCATGAGCCTGCTTGAAGAAGAGCTTGCAGCCCTACGTGCACATATCAGTGCAATAGAAGATAAGTAAGCGAAAAGACATCGAGATAATAGATAATTTTTTGGGGATGGCAATCGCCGTCCCCGCTGATATGGCAAAGATTACCCGCTTATCGATTACCGAGCTAAACGCGTTATTAAAGTTGTAATCTTACAACCAAAAACCCATTTTCCACCCTATGGAAACATCATACAGATTAACGTTTCAGCTGCACGGGAACGCCCTTGAATCTATAAATACTTCAAGCTCCCATGATGCGCTAAGGTAGCAAATCAATATTGCTTGAAAATATTGTTGCCTCTTTGCTAGTTTAATCTCCTTACAACTATTCTGAAAAAGGGGTTCTCATGGCGGCCATACGAAGCATACTTTTTATCACGCTTGCAACTGCAGGGATCGTTACTGCGGTTTTTGTAATTGCATCAAATGCTCGTGAAAAACCTGCTGCCGCAGTTATATTTCAGCCAGCACGATCACCATATGCACATTTCATTGCAGCTCAAGGAATGATTGAATCAGCTTCAAAAAATATTGCCATTGGTGCAACCTTTAACGAAATAATTACAGATATTTATGTCGTCCCTGGCCAAGCAGTCACAGCAAAAACTCCCCTCTTTAAACTTCAAACAAAACACTTGGACGCTCAAGTAAACGAAACCAGACAGCAATTACATTACGACCAGCTTGATTATGAAAATAAAAAAACAACTTTTATGTTTTATAAAAATTTATTTAATAAAGCCGCAACAAGCAAACAGGCATACAGTGATGCTCAATACGCTATGCGTCTTGCAATAGCACGGTTAAAAATCACACAAGCAAACATCAACCGCACAGAAGTTGATATTCAACGCTCCACGGCACTCGCCCCATGCGATGGAACCGTGCTGCAAATTAATATCAATACTGGAGAATCAGCAACATCAGGCCGTGGAGATATGCCATTAATACTATTTGGAAGCACAACTATATATCATGTACGCATTGAAATTGATGAAGAAGATGCATGGCGTATTATCAATAAAGCCCCCGGAACTGCTTTTGTTCGAGGCAATAGCACCATTAGCATTCCGCTTGAATTTGTTTACGCAGAACCTTTTGTCATCCCTAAAAAATCACTTTTAGGCTCTACGCTTGATCGTGTTGACACTCGGGTCAAACAACTTGTTTATCGCTTTACACAAAAAGATTACCCCGTACATCCAGGAGAGTTGCTTGATGTTTATCTGCAAGCAAAGCCGTATCAGGAACAGCCATGATAGCACACTTCTTTTTAATCATAGCCCTGCTTATTATCTTACCGCACTGTGGATTGCGGCCAAAATACATTAAGCCTTCATTACAACTACCTGAAAGCTTTATGTACTCACAAAAACAAGCATCTGCAAACCTTGTCAGCTGGTGGCACCATTTTAACGATGAAACACTGTCTGAGTTAATCACACAAGCTACAAAGCAAAACTATACCTTACAAATTGCCTTAGAAAAAATCATCCAAGCACGCGAACTATATTCCATTCAGACCGCTGCCCAATTTCCCCACATTAATGCTACTGGCACAGCCTCAAAACAGCATCTTAGCAAGGGGTTTGATCGTGGCGGCGTGATACTAAGGACAACATTACCATATTTTCAAGCAGGGTTTGACGGATCCTGGGAACTCGATATCTGGGAGCGCCTATACAACCAAAAAAACGCTTCTTTCAAGCACTATGAAGCTCAGATAGAGGCAGCCCGTGACATCTTATTACTAGTTTTAAGCGAAGTGGCACGCACGTATATTTTATGTCGCGGCTACCAAGCGCAAGCATCGCAACGTGATAAAATTGTTGAGCTTGATGCCTCTTTAATGAAACTCCAGAAAGATTTACACCACGCAGGGCTGATAAATGCGATTGCTGTGGCCCACCAAGCGACTGCGCTTGAAGCATCACGTGCTGAGGCTTTAAGCGCGCACACTGCTTATAAACAATCCGTTATCCAACTGGCACTTTTACTTGGTGTCCAGCCAGAAAATTTTGTTTTACCAAGCGCCCCCCATATCGTACCCATGTCAAAAAAAATATTAACAACCGGTCTACCATCTGAACTTTTACGCCGAAGACCAGACATACGACAATCAGAGCGCCTACTTGATGCGTCAGCTGATTTAGTTGCTGTTGCATACGCTGACCTCTTCCCTCAGTTTTCACTTCTTGGAGACATCCATCTTGAATCAAACAAAGCAGCAAATTTTTTATCCTCACAAAGCATTGCTTGGCAACTCGGTCCATCCGTACGCTGGCCGATTATCACCTTTGGTCGCATCAAAGCACAAATCCGTGGAAAAAAATCAGAACAAAGACAAGCCCTTTTAAGCTATACACAAACTATCATTAACGCATTGGGGGATGTTGAGCAAAAACTGATTGCCTACTATGACGCACAAAAAACAACCGCCTTAGAAATAGCGCAACATCGCGGATTGCAAGACATAGAAATGCTCACTCGCTCCCAGCAACATGCAGGACTTGCTAGTGCACTTGATCTCAAACAAGCACAGAAAATAACTCTCGCTCAAGCAGCAAAGATAATCTCAGCACAACAAGCAGAAAGTACTGCGCTCATTGCTGTGTACAAATCACTTGGCGGGGAGTGGTAACTATGTATTGGATAGCACTCAAAATGCTTGTCGAAGATAAAATGCGCTTCAGTGGCATTGTTTTAAGTTTAGCCTTTGCCACCATTATCATGTCTCAGCAATCAGCTATTTTTGTTGGCCTCATGCATAGAACATATGGCGCAATTACTGACACTCCTCAGCCAGATATTTGGGTAATGAATAAAAGCGTTAAGTTGATTGATGATATCATTGGCATGCGTGGCACCGAGCTATTTCGAGTACGATCAGTACAAGGAGTATTGTGGGCAGTCCCACTCTTTAAAGGGCTAGTTTCAGCAACATTGCCTAATGGTCAAACGCAATCATGCGTAATTATTGGCATTGATGAAGAAACATTCATTGGCTCCCCTATGACTATGCTTAATGGAGATATAAGAGATTTACGCTCTGTCGACGGAATCATTATGAATAAAGTCGGAGCAGAAACAAAAATGGCATTTAGCAGAAACCCAACTAAACCTCGAGAGCCAATGCACACAGGAGATGTTTTTGAAATTAATGATTTACGAGCACGCGTCGTCGGTATATGCGATATCACAAGAACATTTCAATCACAACCCGTTATTTACACAACATATAAACGTGCGTTAGCATATGCCCCATTCCAACGTAAGCAGCTCACATTTATTTTAGTAAAAAGCGATGGAACTATTTCTCCGGAAGATCTATGTATCCGCATTACAAAAAACACCGGACTAGCCGCATACACGCAACATGGATTCAAAGCAAAAACTGTTTGGTACTATATTAAAAATACTGGCATTCCAGTTAGCTTTGGACTAGCTGTCCTACTGGGATTATTGATAGGTGCTCTTATTGCAGGACAGTTTTTCTATAACTTCATCATGAGTAATTTAAAATATTTTGGTGTTTTCTCTGCAATGGGAGCTTCTCGCTACTTACTAGCTCGCATGGCCATCTTGCAAGCAGCATTTGTTGCTTTTCTAGGCTGGGGTATGGGAAGTGGCGTTGTTGGACTGATTGGCATTCTGTCACACCAAACAGAACTTTCTTTTTTCTACGCTTGGTACATTTTCATTGGATCCTGCGTAACTATTTTTTTGATATGCTCCGCATCATTACTCATCAGTTTAAGAAAAATTTTCACTATCGAATTGGGGTCTTTGTTTAAACAATGAGCACACCAACTATAGTCTGTAAAAGCATCTCTAAAGTTTTTGGAAGTGGCCCCCATGAAGTAACCCCTCTAAAAGATGTTAGCTTCACCGCACATGAAGGTGAACTTGTTCTTTTAATGGGACCGTCTGGATCTGGCAAAACAACACTAATTTCAATCATTGGAGGGTTATTAAACCAAACAACAGGCAGCTGCAATGTGCTTGGGCAAGATATTAACCAACTACCAGAGCAGCAAAAAACAGTATTTCGAGGACAAAATATTGGCTTCATGTTTCAGTCATTTAATCTGGTCCCAACACTTAACGCTATTGAAAATGTTGCAATTTCGCTTCTAGTTGCTGAAGTCAAACGCAAAGATGCTCTAGAGCAAGCTGCACATTTTCTGGCAAATCTTGATCTTGATCAACAACGATATGAAACGCCGCAAAACCTTTCTGGTGGGGAGCAACAACGTATCGCGCTTGCTCGCGCTTGCCTCCACAAACCAAAAATAATTTTATGTGATGAACCAACAAGCTTTTTAGATCATGCTCGAGGCATTCAAGTTATGCAACTCTTACAAAATTATAAAAAAAGCTCTGGGGCCACGCTCATTATTGTATCTCATGATCCTCGCATCATACCATTTGCTGATAGAATTCTTGAATTAGATGATGGTATGTTAAAGCCAGAAAATAAATAGACGTCTTACCATTCCAATGGAGATTATTATGAAAAATAGCATCAAAAAATTATTAGCCCTTGGCTTAGTCCTAGTCGTGTGTTTGCTTACACCAAGCCTTGCTGCTTCAGAGCAGCTCCCTCGTAGTGGGGCAGGAGGCGCTGATTCAGATTCTGAAGATGAAGCTAAACAGCCTGCTCAACTAAAAAAAGCCCGTACTGTTCCTGCTGCTGCCGCTGCAGCAAGCAGCAGTGTTCTGACAATGACAGGACCTGTTGTCGTTGCTTCTGTAGAACCAGCGGCAGCCGCAGATGTGGCAACTGAGTGCATTATTTGTTTTGAGAAACAGACAGAGCCTCTCAGTTTCACCTCATGCTGCAAACGAGTTTTATGCCCCCCTTGTTTCGAGGATAATGCCATACGCTCTCATACAGTTGCATGCCTAAACTGCAGACGATATGAATTAGGCCTTGATGATAGTGCTGGCAGACGGATGCGTGCACCCCTGGTGTTATCGCCAGCTAAATTAGCTAGCGCGAATGATGCTTTAATAGCGGCTGCAAATACTAACAATTTCCCTGCTGTTCAAGCTGCAATTGATGCTGGGGCATATATTAATCATCAAAGTAATGATCTAAAAGAGACAGCCTTAATGATCGCTGCACGTAATCAAAATATACCTATGACAAAGTATCTTATCTCAAAAGGATGTTGTGTTAATTTTGAAAACATAGAAAAAAATACTGCCGTTATGATTGCTGCTCTCAAAGGGTACTTACTTATCGTCCAGCACCTTTCCCAAGTTCCTGGCGTCAATCTTAACGCAAAAGAAGCACGAGGATTCACTGCCCTTATGATTGCTGCTGTAAAAGGCTACTTACCTATCATCCAGCACCTTACCCAAGTTCCTGGCGTCGATATTAATGCACAAGATGCGCGAGGAAGCACTACCCTTATGATTGCTGCTGTAAAAGGCTACTTACCTATCGTCCAGCACCTTACCCAAGTTCCTGGCATCGATATTAATGCACAAACTCAACTAGGAAACACTGCCCTTATGCTTGCTGCCGCAAACGGCAAATTAGCTATCACCCAGCACCTTCTCTCTAAAGCTGCTATTATCACTCTAACAAATAACGAGGGAAGAACGGCCATAGCTATCGCTCAAAACAAACGAGCTACCAATCCTCCCGTGTACGATCCAATAATCGCAGCACTTGAAGCTGCAGCAGTAGAATTAGCAGCCGTTGCAGCACCCGCAGCAACACCAGAATAATAAATAAGTCGATCTCACATCACAACGACTTTCTACCTGAATCCCCTGCAAATTTTGCAGGGGATTTTTTTGTACCAACACTTCCATTCCACACGTGAATTCATCCGCCCTGATGAGATGAGCACTACAGATCGATGTTGTCAAATAGCCGTAAAATTATTATTTCTTGCTCGTTTTCTAAAATCTTGTATTGCCCAAACTCCACTTTCTATAATCACCCCACTGAATGAAATCAACCATACATTTCTAATAAATTGGGAATAACATGACTCGTATACAATTTTACTTATTGTTTACACTGCTTATCGCATCAACGCACAACGCACAAGTAAAAAACCAGGAAGAGCTACTTGCTGACGCAATCGATATTGCACCACTTATGACAGTAGCAAACATTTGTGATACTCAGAACATTGACTTACCAGACAGACTAAAAAACATTCTAGCCGATATTTTTGAACATCGAACAATTGCAATCAAAGACCTTGAAAATGGATTAAAGGACGCACAAAAAATCGTTACACTGCTGCCTGAATGCCAAGAAAAAAACATACTTATCACATCTCTCGAAGAACAGATCAAACTCTGCAAACCGAAAAATTTAGTCGATAGCAGAGGAGGAGATCCTATTCTTACAGCGTTTGTTGACGATAATGGCAATACTGTTTTTGGTGACGAGACGACCGCTGCAGCACTACTACCAAGCGCTGTACACAATACTTTTATTGGCGTTAGCGCTGGTAAATACGACACTATCGGAAACGATAATACTGCCGTCGGTTATCACACGCTAAATAACAACGCTACTGGGGGTCGCAACGTTGCTCTTGGTAGCGAAGCCAGCTTTTACAATACTATTGGCGATGAAAATAGTGCTCTTGGCGTACAAGCCCTCTGCAGCAATACATCTGGTGATCGCAACAGTGCTGTGGGGTATCAAGCACTGTTTGCAAATATCTCTGGCAATGACAATACCGCCATGGGACACAGTGCTCTTGCTAACAATGCGGGAGACAGCAATACCGCTTTTGGCTCACAAGCAATGGCCAGTACCTCGGCAGGTAACAATAATACTGCTGTCGGCTACACAACGATGTGCAACAACAATACTGGCCATGAAAACACTGCCGTTGGCTATGCTGCACTGTACAGCAATGACAGCGGGGCCAGCAACGTTGCTATCGGGTATAAAAATCTTTACTCCAATAGTTCAGGCAGTAATAATACCGCTATTGGTTACAAATCGATGTTCAGCAACACCTCCGGTATCAACAATACTGCAATTGGCACAACTGCTTTAAGTGGCAACACCTCAGGCAAACAAAATACTGCTATCGGTCAAGGTTCTCTTGCAGCTAACCTTACCGGCAGTAACAACGCAGCAATCGGATTTCAAGCGCTCATCAGAACTACCAGCCATGAAAACACAGCCGTTGGTGCCGCTGCTCTCAGCTACAACTCAACCGGTACGCACAATACTGCTGTTGGATTCAATGCCCTTGGCACCAACCGCCGCTCGCCAGAAAATACTGCTGTTGGCTACCGCGCGCTTGAAACAAATACAGCTCCATACAATACAGCAACAGGTGCACGAGCTCTTCAAAAAAACACAAGCGGTGAACATAACGTTGCTGTTGGCTACCAAGCTCTTAACGCAAACACCTTTGGCAGCAAAAATATTGCTATCGGAAACAACGCGATTGGATTAGGCGCCACCACCAGCGAAAATATTGCGATCGGCGACAATGCCTTGCTCAATGTAACAGATGGTGAACACAACATTGCGATTGGCATAGAGACCCTTAATATAAACAGATCGGGCAAGCAAAACATTGCCCTTGGCCATAAAGCACTTACAAATGCAGATGCTACTGGCAACGTTGCCGTCGGTTATTATTCTCTTCAAAATCTCGGGGCAGATGAAGAAGGTAACTGTTCAGACAATACTGCTGTTGGAACTGCAAGTATGAACAGCGCAACAATGGGCACCAGCAACACAGCTATCGGTGACAATGCCCTTGCAGGCGGAACAAACCCTGGTAATTTTAACGTCGCTATTGGAGACAACGCGCTCTATAACAATGCCATTTCGCAAAATACGGCGATTGGTAGCCATGCCCTCTATAATAACACCTCTGGCGGCCCTAACGTTGCTGTTGGGTACCAAGCGCTAGAAGGAAATACCACTGGATCAGCAAATAATGCCCTTGGCTACAAAGCTCTATTTAATAATGACACTGGCTCTGACAACATTGCCATCGGAAATAGTGCACTCTATTCAAATAGCTCTTACTTCATGAGCCCTAAATCAAAGAATCGCACAGAAGGTGGACCAGCAGGATCACAAAACATTGCGATTGGCTCAAGCACCCTTTACAGCAATACAACAGCTGGTAGCGGCGTTGCTGTAGGGTACCAAGCTCTTTCAGCCAACCAAACCGGTACCGCTAATACTGCTATTGGCTTCTGGGCAGGGCATCATACCACAGGAGAAAACAACACCGCGCTTGGCAACCAAGCATTACGTGATAATGCCTCTGGCAGCAACAATACCGCTCTTGGATTTTATGCACTCCTCGTCAATGAATCAGATGACAACACTGCTGTTGGCAGCCAAGCGCTCATGAGTAACACTACCGGCTACAACAATAATGCTCTGGGATATCAAGCCCTTTACTCCAACACAGCAGGATCTGACAACATTGCAATTGGCAACTATGCTCTTTATAACAGTAATGCAGAGGGTGAAAGTGGCAGCGCTTCTCAAAACGTTGCTATTGGAACTAACGCCCTCTTCATCAATCCATCAGCATCAGACAATACTGGCGTCGGATATGAAGCGCTCTACAACAATACTGCAGACAATAATACCGGCGTAGGATCGCAAGCTCTATACAATAATACCTCAGGAAAACCCAATACCGCTCTCGGCTACCAGGCATTATATTCAAATAATAGCGGATCCAATAACGTTGCCGTTGGTGATAGCGCACTTTATAATAATACCGGCGGAGCAAACACTGCTGTTGGACACAACGCGCTTTACCACAATACGGGAGAATATAATACCGCTCATGGTTCACAGTCGCTACAAAACCTGGGCAGCGGGTCAAACAATATTGCACTTGGTTACAACGCCGGCACATCACTGGCAAAGAGCGAATCAAATAATATTTACATTGGAAATTTAGGTGCGCATGGCGAAAATAAGACAACTCGCCTAGGCACCACGGGTACCCACACAGCATGCTACATTGCTGGCAACCTCACCCTACCAACAGGTAATTTATATCTACCCGTTGGATCATCGGATATTTACGGTAATTCTACATTTCGCAATGATCTAACTGTTGATGGAACTTTGAATATCGCAAATCTTTCTGTCCCTGGTAGCGTTAATTTTTCAGGAGTTGCAGGGAACACAATTGGTGACTTTGGACATGTTTTAGGGATAGATTTCGCAAACGTCGCAATTACTCCTGGAGGCGAATTAGGCACCGTCAGTGGCTTCCTACCATCATCCCGTCGTTATAAAGACGATATTAAAGATGTAGGCAGCCAAGCTGACGCATTTAAACAGTTACGCCCTGTTACATTTACGTACAAACAAGATCCTCAAAAACGTTTACAATTTGGCCTTGTTGCTGAAGAAGTAGCTGATCTTCTACCTCACACCGTTGTTTTTGACAAAGAAAAAAGACCAGATGCAATTCGCTATGAGCTGTTTACACCCTTGCTTATCAATGAAGTACTTGCCCAAGAGAAGCGTCTTTGCATGGTTGAAACAAAAGCAGATACTCTTGAAGCAATGAGCAGTCGTATGAATGCATTTCAACAAGAGCTTGCTGATATGCGTGCACATATTAAAGCGCTGGCAAGCAAATAACTTTTATATGCTTTTTTACCGAGGGGGTACCAACGGGTGCCCACTCTTCTTCAACAATACCCATTCTCAGCCCGCTAGCGGCATTCACTTACCAGATCGATATCATAGCCATATTCATGCAATACGCCCTGCAAATAACCATTCCCAAGTACACAAAGAAAGTCATATTTTTTACTTTTGATGAAATCTTGTGTTGCTCAAGCCCCCCTTTCTATAATTGAGCCACTGCTTAAACCATGTTTAAATTTCTAAAACCAGGAGCGTTATGTTTCCAACACTATATTATTTATTTGTCACCATGCTTTTTGCATGCGTCCCCATAAGTGCCACACCAGATGCAATGCAAACACGTGATGAATCATCGGCTGTTTTAGACGATGCCGATATTGCAACACTCATGGCAGTGGCACACATTTGTGATGCCAAACAGATGGAGTTACCACCACCTCTTAAACACATATTTGAAGCGCTTATTGAACACCGAACAATCAGGGCAGAAGATTTAGTAGCAGGCGTTAAAGATGCGCACGGTATCATTGCACCATTGCCAGACAGCGAGCAAAAAAGTGCGCTTGTCAAATCCCTGCAAGCTTTGAGTTTGTACCATGTACCAGCCCAACAAAAATTCAAGTATTCCTTAACGGTAAATGAGTTTGTTGACAATAATAACAATGCTGCTTTTGGCAATGAATATACGGCTGAATCATTCCTGCCAAGCGCGGCAAACAATACCTTTATTGGCGCTAGCACAGGGCAATCTACTACTATTGGCAAAGCAAATACGGGGCTTGGCTATCAGGCACTCAACAGCAATACCATTGGAGACGAAAATACGGCTTCTGGCGTACAAGCACTCAGTAGCAATACATCTGGCGATCGCAACAGCGCTACCGGATACCAAGCACTCTTAAACAATACCTCAGGCAACGACAATACTGCGATGGGACACAGTGCTCTTGCTAACAATGCTGGAGACAGCAATACCGCTTTTGGCTCACAAGCAATGGCCAGCACCTCGACAGGTAACAATAATACTGCTGTCGGCTACACAACAATGTACAACAACAATACTGGCCATGAGAATACGGCTCTTGGCTACGCAGCAATGTACAACAACAACAGTGGGGTCAGCAACGTTGCTATCGGGTTTAAAAATCTTTACTCCAATAGTTCAGGCAGCAATAATACCGCTATTGGTTACAAATCGATGTTCAGCAATACCACGGGGATAAACAATACAGCTATTGGCACAACTGCACTCAGTGGCAACACCGCAGGACAACAAAATACCGCCATTGGCCAAGGCTCTCTTGCTGCCAATCTTACTGGCAACAACAATGCCGCTGTAGGATTCCAAGCGCTCATTAGAACAACGGGTTATGACAATACAGCTGTTGGGTCACGAGCGCTACAAAATCTTCGCACCGGTGCAAGCAATATTGCCCTCGGGTGCCAGTCAGGATCGTCACTGGCAGGTAGCGAAAACAATACTATTTATATTGGCAACGTTGGCGCTCACCAAGAATCACAAACAACTCGCCTAGGCACCACGGGTACCCACACAGCATGCTACATTGCTGGCAACCTAACCCTACCAACAGGTAATTTATATCTACCCGTTGGATCATCGGATATTTACGGTAATTCTACATTTCGCAATGATCTAACTGTTGATGGCACTTTGCATATCGCAAATCTTTCTGTCCCTGGTAGCGTTAATTTTTCAGGAGTTGCAGGAAACATGATTGGTGGTTTTGGACATTTTTTAGGTATAGATTTCGCAAACGTCGCAATTACTCCTGGAGGCGAATTAGGCACCGTCAGTGGTTTTGCATCATCCCGTCGCTATAAAGACGATATTAAAGATGTAGGCAGCCAAGCTGATGCATTTAAACAGTTACGCCCTGTTACATTTACGTACAAACAAGATCCTCAAAAACGTTTACAATTTGGCCTTGTTGCTGAAGAAGTAGCTGATCTTCTACCTCACACTGTTGTTTTTGACAAAGAAAACAGACCAGATGCAATTCGCTATGAGCTGTTTACACCGTTGCTCATCAATGAAGTTCTTGCCCAAGAGAAGCGTCTTTGTATGGTCGAACAACAAGCAACAACATTTGATTCGATTCTAAGCCGACTAGATAAAATCGAAGCTGCTTTGGGTATTGCACCAGAGCCAACCGCTTAATTCATAGATTACTTACCGGGGACTTACCATCCCCGGTTTTTTTTTACAGCACTTGCATTTCTACCAAGCAAATTTTTAAAATTGACGCGTTATCACACAATAAACAAAAACGATCGTTGTTATAAAAAGGAGACAAAATGTCTACGAGTATAAACCACTTATTAAAACTTACGTTGATGCTCTCGCTTTCGGCGCATCAAGTTCTACCTACAGCCCTACAGCTTACGCCTGAAGCTAGAGAACAACGGGCAGAAGACACGCATAGACTCAGCGATGCTGACGCTGTAACGCTCATTGAAGTTGCACAGCTTATTCACAACCACAACATCGCCTTGCCTGAAGCATTTAGAAACGTACTCGAACGCATTTATAATAAGCATCGTGATATCCCTGCAAGCGAATTTATTGATGCTGTAGACGAAACAACACGTACCTTACTTCCACTCGTCAACACACTTATCGGCGTTGATGCTATTCGTCGTTACAATGTTATTGCTCAAGCAATCGATACAATACGCCTTGCAGACGGAGCAGTAACTAACGTAAAAATCGCCGCAGGATCTGTCACTGGCGATAAAATTGCCGCAAATACCGTTGGTGTTGGCAATCTTACAGCTTCAGCACTCACTGCGATCAGTGGTGTTCCAACAAATTCTCCTGGGCTCATTGTTAGACGCGACCTTAATGGCGACTTTGCAGCACACATCATCACAGCAGATCTCATCGGAAACGTTACAGGAAACCTACTCGGCTCTCCTACGCTCACGGGCGAAACAACCATCAATGGCAATACAACAATCAATGGCAACCAGCAACTTAATGGAAATTTCACCACAACAGGATCTGCTTTAATCGGTGGTGATGGTGGCTTAACGGTGACTACCGGCGGGGCACATATCACTGGTGATTCATCAGTTACTGGTGACTTTAGCACCACAGGTACCGTCCATGTTGGCAGCTTGCACTCATCAGGCGTTGTGCTTATTTCTGGCGTAACAACCATGGACAACGACCTTGATGTGTATGGCAACATTGCTACCTATGCTCACGGCGAACTCAATGGCAACTTATCCATTGCTGGCACAGCCTACATCGCTGGGTACACAACCATCGATGACAATGCTTCTATCACAGGAAACTTAGACGTTTCACAATCTGCCACATTTGGTAACGGCATCACAATTACTACCGGTGGTGCACACATTGCTGGCCATGCAAATATTACCGGCGATACAAATATTACAGGCACAACCAATGTTGGCAGCTTGCACTCATCAGGCGTCATGAATATTTCTGGCGACGCAACACTCTCTGGCGCAGGAACAGGCCTTACCGTAATAAATGATACAAATATTGGTGGCAACCTCTGCGTTACCGGCAGCAGTACCTTTGGAGCAGGCATCACCGTCACAGCTGGTGGCGCACAAATTGCTGGCCACGCAAATATTAACGGTGACACAAACATTACAGGCGATACTACCATCACAGGCACAACCAATGTTGGCAGCTTGCACTCATCAGGCGTTGTGCTCATCTCTGGTGAAACAACGATGGAATCTGACCTCAATGTTTATGCCGATATTGCAACCCATGCCTATGGTGAACTCGATGGTAACTTGTCTATTGCAGGTACAGCCTACATCGCTGGCGTAACAACCATGAATGATGATGCATATATCAATGGCGATCTCAACGTTACTGGTACTTCTACCTTAGGCCGCATACTCGTACCTGGTGGCGGAAATTTTTCTGCTGATGTTTCAGTTACAGGAAGAGTTCTCGCTGCTGATGTCAACAGTAACGTTGTCTTTGGTAAAGGCGCAGGCGCCAATTTTAATGGCAGCGCAAATGATAACACACTGGTTGGACTCAATGCTGGCGATGCAATTACCTCTGGCGATAACAACGTCATTCTTGGCGCAGAAGCAGGGCCATCGCTCAGATCAGGCAACAGCAACATTTGCCTTGGATATGGCGCCGGTGGTACCCTTACCTCAGGGTCGAGCAATATTTACATCAATAGCAACGCAGCAACCAGCAGTGAAAGCAGCACAACGCGTATTGGTACTTCACAAGCAGCATGTTATATTGCCGGTATCTACAACAAAACAACATCCGATGTTGAAACTGCTTCAGCAGTATTAATTGACTCTAACGGCAACCTTGGCACCCTTGCATCATCTGCTCGTTACAAAGACGACATTAAAGACCTTGGCAACATATCTGCCGATCTGCTCAAGCTACGTCCCGTAAGCTTTGTTTATAAAGGCGATGACTCACACGTTACGCAATACGGTTTGATTGCAGAAGAAGTACAAGAGATCATGCCAAATCTAGTTATTGTTAACAAAGAGCATCAAGCTGAAACCGTTCGCTACCACTTGCTCCCTGCTTTACTCTTGAATGAGTATCAACGTCAAGACAAACGCGTTGGCTCACTTGAGCAAGAGCTTGCTGCACTACGCGAGCAAATCAAAGCGATGAATAATAAGTAAGCAGGACTTCTCACACCACCACACATTCTGGGGATGGCGCTCGCGCCGTCCCCATTTTTTTTGCCTATACATTGTGGTACTTTCTTGTTTTGGGGGTGGTCACAAACCATAAAAAAATGCTTTTCTACCCCTGATAATATCGACTGAGTCTCCCTGCACGTTGCTCTCTCGACTTGCTTCTCCCTACGAATAAAAAATACCGAGGTAGTAGTTGTAAATAACTTCTACCTCGGTATTTGCATGCACATTTAAATTTGCTAAATCTTAATTTCTAACCCCGCAAAGAGACTGTACACATTGTAGTTATGCCCATAGCGCAACATTTCATAGCGGCCACCCAGATTACAATGCACCTCTTGCTGGCGCACTCGGCCAGCGTAGCCAAGCGACGCGTGAACGGTATGCGAAAAATATTTTGGCATGCTTGCAGACTGCACATCAAGGTCGGCTGTGGTCAATGCAAGGCCTGCGTTAGCTTGGGCTAAGGGATCAACAAACGCACTGTGCCCAACAGGAATATGATTACCAATCGAGCTGTTTTTTTCACCAGCAGAAATATTTCTTTTTCCGCTGTTATTTGATGCCAGCTGCCCCACAATAAAAAGATTTTGCGGCAACTGCGTACGCACAGAGACACGTTCTTTTTCTCGCGCAAACAATGAGTATCCGGCTGATGCCAAAAAGCCTTTGTGTTCCAGCTCTAGGCTAAGACCACCGAGTCCCTCTTGCCGAGCGCTCACGTGTGCCGATTGCGTTAAAAAATTCACACCAGAGTCAGCATTTTTTGGGTTATTGGCTGCATCAATTAATAAAAGATATCTGCTCCACTGGCCAGCAGCAGTAAGGTCAAACGTACGCAACTGGTTGCCAGCAAACTGTGCTTGGTACTGCAGCTGTGCTTTCAAAAACAGTGTGCCTTGATCACAAGACCACAACGCTTCTCGCATCTGTGCATAGGCTCCCAGTGTCCCGTGACCATTGCTACCCAGCAGCGGCTCAAAAAGATATTCTGCGGTCCCCTTAGATGCCGTTGGCAACTCACCACGCAGCCCTATGGTTACAGACGAGACAGGACGAACAGCAAGGTCAAGGCTCACATCGCCCAGGCCACGTTTTTCAAGAGCTCCCTGGCTGATCTTGGCAAAGCGCTTGTTAGGATTATTAAAAGCTTCGATAGCAGACAGTGAATACTGAGGTTGAACTTCTTGTAATAGCTCTATGCTTGTGGGCTCAATTAGCAATGAACTAACATCACTTCTCTTGGTAAAACCATTTTGCACATCAGTTTCACAAAGCTGCATATTATTACGCACGTGCAGCACAGGCACTCCAACTGTCAGCTGGCACGGCATGCGATTGATCTTTGCACAGTACGATAAGTGTGTCAGCACCCCGGATGATTCAAAGCGTGGTCGCAAGCTAATAACGCTGGAGTATTCATTGATCCATTGCATTGCAGCCCGCTCATAATCAAAAATTTTATCTGGACTTGGCACAAAAAGCGCTGCAGGCTGAGCAACAGTGTTGTCACCAACAATTTGCAACCACATCGCAGAGATATCACGCGGACCCGGAGCATTAGCCCCTTTCACAACTAAATCATTTTTGCCATTCGGCAAGAAGTAGCTAGCAAATTTGCTGTCATGCGTTGACGCTTGAAAGCCCGCAGCAGCATTAAAGCTAAAGCCGCTGCTCGCTGGAGGCATACAATCGTATTCCGTGCCATTATGCAATGTCAGCATCTGCTCAGCCCATAGCAACCGTGGCTGGAAAAATGATCGGCCTGTTGCGCTCCCTGCAGCAAGTGTTGCTGCGCTACACGCGAATAAGATAAAAACTATATTTTTTGTCTTCATCGATAGCCTTGTTATAATAAAATCGTTGTACTACTTACGGCTTAGGAAACGCTTGTCCTAATGCTCGCACTCTAGCGAGCAACGCTCCAAATGTGCTTTTCTTTGCTAACAATGCTTCTGGTTTTACCGCCTCATCTGCCACACGATCTAGAATCGTTAATTCCTGAGAAATTTTATAACACTCTTCTGCCAAACGTAGATATTGTTGCTCTAAGGCACTATTGCGCACTTGCATTTCTTCATACGCTTGTCTTAATCGTTGGTTATCTTCACGTAAAGCCTCACAACGAAGTACTAAATCGTCCTTCTCTCGCTCTATCGCAAGCACAGTTTCAGTTATTGAAGACATTCCCCCCGCAGCAGCAGAACTACACGCGGGACCGCCCGCTACATCATCAAGACTAGTTGCCATCAAGCGCTCCCATTCTCCGTCTGTTTCCTGAGCTGCCTGCTCACACACTTTACATTTCGCATGCTTTAGCACTGTATTTTCTGCCTTTAACTCTGTATTTTGTTTCTGCAGCTGACCAAAATCCCAAGTTCTTTCAGGATCTTCTGTATGAGGTGAATGTACAAGTGATTGAATTGTGAACATAGCACGCTGAATATCCTGCTCTCGACTTTCTAATTGTGCAGAAATTTCGCCATTTTTCTGACGCTGCGCAGCAAGCGCCGCCCGTGATGCTTCTAGCTCGGCTCTAACCGCGCTCACTGCTTCTTCACATCGTGCTTGCACCTCTGCAATGTGACTCGCTGCTTCCTGCGCTGCTAGCTCTTTTTCCGCTTGAGCAGCAACAATCGCTGCTGCATTTTCGGCACGAACCTGAGCTATTTCTCGTTGAAGGCGAGCAGATTCTTGAGATTTTTCTGCTTCTACTGCACGCACACGAGCCTCTGTTTGTACAGTAATTTCATCTTGAGCTGCACGCACACGATCAAGCTCTGCGTTGACGCTAGCAATTTCACCTTCAATCACAGCTTTGCTCGCAGCCTGCTGAGCAAGCGCCGCCTGTGATGCTTCCAACTCGGCAGTCACTACCGCAACTGCTTGCTCATGTTGCGTTTTGATTGTGGCAGCCTGACGCTCTGCTTCCTGCTGCTCTCTCTCTTTCTCAGCCATGTAACGCTGCATCTGCTGTAATTCATTTTGCACATCCTGAATCTGAGTAGCCAAACCAGAATTTTGGGCTACCTGCGCAGCAAGCTCTGTAGCTTTTACTGCCGCTTCACGAACCGCATCAGCACGCTGCGACTCACAAGATTTTTGCAATCTCACATTCACAGCCGCTCCTGCTTGAAGATCAGCCGTTAATCGAGTAACTTCAGCACTAAGCGCTCCCGCTGCATCTACCCCCGCCGCAACCCTGGCGTCACCCGCACGCAGTGCTTCTTGCGCTGCCGCTGCTTCTTCTCGTGCTCGAACAACTTCTTCATCTTTTTCTCTTTGTGCAGCTATAACACTAGCCTCTGCTTCTGCAGCAATTTGGGCTTGTTGTGCCTGTTCAGCAGCAAGCTGACCTCTCAGTGCTTGCAATTCTGTATTGTGAGCATCAACTTGCTGCTGCAATATACGATTCTCGTCCTCAAATTTCCGGCGACCTGTAGCGTTCCCTTCTTCCAATTGGAGCGCCCGTGCCTGAGCAACAGCAACATCAGCCTGTGCTTGCCTTGTCACACTTTCTTTTTCAGTTCGTAAAGCAGCACATTCTCGAACTTGTTCTTCTTCTGCCGCTGCAACACGAGCCTCTGCCTCCTGCTGCGCTCTCTCTTTTTCTGCTTGAGCACGAGCAATCGCTGCTGCATTTTCGGCCTGAACCTGACCTATTTCTTGTTGAAGCCGCGCATTCACATCGCACTGCTGTTGGTTTTCCTGAAGCAGCACTGCACGTTGCTGTTCTTTCTGAGCCATTTGACGCTCCACTTGCTGTAATTTATTTTGCACAGCCTGAATCTCAGCAGCCAAGCGAGAATTTTGTGCTACCTGCGCGGAAACCTCAGCACGAAGCGCTTCCACGGTACCTCCTGCCTCCGCAAGCCTGGCTTCACCCGCACGCAGTGCTGCTTGTGATAACGCTGCTTCTTCTCGTGCTCGAGCACATTCTTCATCTTTTTCTCTTTGTGCAGCTATAACAGTAGCCTCTGCTTCTGCAGCAATTTCATCTTGAGCTCCACGCACACGAGTAAGATCGGCTTTGACTCTAGCATTTTCACGTTCAATCACAGCTTTGCTCGCAGCCTGCTCAGCAAGGGCTGCCTGTGACGCTTGTAAATTCACAGTCACTGCAGCTACGGCTTGCTGTATAGCTGCAATCCGCGCTTCAGCAACTGAACCTAGTCTCGCTGCTTCCTGCACTGCTTCATCTTTTTCCGCTTGCACGCGAGCACATTCTTGATTTTTTTCTGCTTCTGCCGCTGTGACGCGAGCCTCTGCTGCTTCATTTTGAGCACTAACCTGAGCTATTTCTCGTTGAAGCCGCGCATTCACATCGCGCTGCTGTTGGTTTTTCTGAAGGAGCGCTGCACCTTGTTGTTCTTTCTGAGCCATGAGAAACCGCACTTGCTGTAATTCATTTTGCACAGCACGAATTTGTTCTGCCAAACCAGAATTTTTGGCTACCTGCGCAGCAAGCTCTGTAGCTTTTGCTGCCGCTTCACGAACCGCATCAGCACGCAGCTGCTCACAATGCGCTTGCAATCTCATATTAACAACCGCTCCTGCTTGAAGATCAGCCGTTAATCGAGCAACTTCAGCACTAAGCGCTTCCACCGTACCTCCCGCCGCCGCAATCTTGGCTTCACCCGCACGCCGTGCTTCTTGCGCTGCCGCTGCTTCTTCTCGTGCTCGAACAACTTCTTCTCGTGCTCGAGCAACTTGCTGCTCAGCCCTTATCTTTGCTTCGCGCTCTTCTGCTTCAAACCGTACAATTGCCGCGCTCGCAGACTGAGAAACCTTTTTTGCCACTGCATAATCCGCTCCTCCTGCACTCACAATTTTGTTAGCATCAACTAAAATTGCGCGAGCATCTGCTGCACTCCGACAAGAACGCAACTGTACCTCAAGGTCAGCAGCAGAAACGGCAGCCACTGGAGCACGCCGCGCACTGGCCAATAAGCCAACGCTCGATGCTGTAAGCCCCGCGATCAGAACAACTAAAATAAAAAATGTTTTCATAGAAACACCCATTCTGCAACCTATAACGCTTCATTACTATTTACGGTTCATACACAATTGCCCCTTCAGTGTAAAAAAACACTCCCCCTTAATGCACGGATTAAAAAAACAAAAGAAAATAAATCCACTGAACAAGGACCAGCTGGTAGAGATCCATCAAGGGTAAGCGTAGCTGATGCAACCTGCAGAACTCGCTTACTTTCAGCAGCTATTATTCCAAGTTTGGAAGAGATCCCTCTAGGCTCGTAGGCACTAGATAATCGAGGGGTCAATACTGGCCCCTTCTACTCAATTTTTCAACTTGTCTCCCCTAAAAATAGTTGACAAAAAGGCAGGTCGGCTTTAGATTGATGCCAGATCGTCGCAGTTATATGTATGATGAGCGCGGTGGCAGGACGTTTACAAAAAGTCGCTATGCAACCAAAAGACGTAAAAAGTCGGAGATATTCATGGAGATCACAGAAGTAAAAGTTTTTCCAGCAAACGAGGGAAGACTCAAGGGTTATGCAACAATGGTATTTGACAACGCCTTTATCGTGCGGGACATGAAAATTATCCAAAGCGATGAAGGATATTTTGTTTCTATGCCATCACGACGCAAGAAAGACGGATCATTCAAAGACATCGTTCATC
This sequence comes from candidate division TM6 bacterium UASB124, assembly GCA_945897315.1. GTDB lineage: Bacteria > Babelota > Babeliae > Babelales > RVW-14 > CAIKAH01. The sequence goes on along the minus strand of CAMDFF010000004.1, from coordinate 42,739 downwards.
CGTTGAATATAGAGACTCGTCAAGAGATTGAAAATAAAGTTATCGAAGAATATAAAAAAATAGTTGGCGAAACCGCATAATTAGTATAGTATATGTGCCATCGATAATGAAATTGATTGGGGCGTCGCCAAGTGGTAAGGCAGCAGGTTTTGGTCCTGCCATTCGGAGGTTCGAATCCTTCCGCCCCAGCCAGCTTAAGGAAATATCTTCTGTGAGCAATTTTCACAATTCCGAAAAAATTTCTAAGGCTTCCTCATTTGAGGAAGCCTTCTTTCATTCTACAGAAACATACATCCATCCAACTGCTGTTGTCGGTGACAATGTCATTCTTGGTAAAGGCGTCAAGATCGGTCCTTTTTGTACCGTCATTGGCACTACTACTATCGGTGAAAACACCCGCCTACACCCACATGTCACGATTGGCTTTCCTGGCCAAGTAGTCGGTGTTGTGCAAAGCCTTGGAACAATTGTGATTGGCAGCAACTGCGAAATTCGTGAGTTTGTTACTGTCCACGCAGCGCGTACCAGCGAAGGATCAACACGCATTGGCAACAATTGCTACGTGATGCATTATGCACACATCGCACACGATGTCGTCGTCGGCAACAACGTCGTCATCAACCCCAACGTCAACCTTGGTGGGCATACCGTCATTGAAGACCGTGCTGTGATTATGACAGGCAGTGCAACACACCAATTTGCACACGTTGGCACCTTAACCGCGCTAGCACCGTTCAGCGGCATACGCCAAGACTTGCCACCCTACTGTATTTTTAGCGGTAAGCCTGCAGCGTTTTTTGGCCTTAATCTCATTGGACTCAAGCGCAACAGTGTTTCGCGCGAAAGTATTAATGCGCTTAAGCACATCGCCAAACTCTTTTATCAAGAAAAATTACCGCTGCAAAACATAGTTGAAGCAAGCGCAGCAGAGCCTAGCTGGGGCAGTGATCACCACGTACAACATTTTTTAACTTTTATAACCAACAGCGCACGAGGCGTCTCGCGTCGCTGCGGTAAAGACACAGAAACAGAATTATTATGATCAAACTCGGCATCGTCGGCCTTGGCAAAATGGGTGGCTACCACGCCTCAATTGCAGCAACGTTAGGAAATGTACAGCTGGTCGCCGTTGCCGATCCACACCAATCAAACCTCGATAAGATTCCAGACCTTGCGGTCATTAAAAACAATGATTTTTCAGCATGGCTTGATCACGTTGACGCGGTTATTATTGCGGTACAAACCGGCAAACATTATGCCGTTGCTAAAGAGTGCCTGGAGCGCGGCAAACATGTGCTCGTGGAAAAACCACTAACCAAAACAAGCGCTGAAGCAACAGAACTTTTTGCTCTTGCTGAAAAGAACAATCTTGCGTTACATGTTGGCCATGTTGAACGTTTTAATGGTGCTATCCAAGAGCTCAAAAAAATTGTCACCCGCCCCCTGTTTATCGAATGCCACCGCATGGGCCCGTTTGTGCCACGTGCAGCAAAAGATAGCGTTGTGCTTGACCTGATGATTCATGATGTTGATTTAGTACTCAGCTTAGTGAACGAAAAACCGGTGAGCATTACGACACACGGCAGCAGCGTCCATTCACCCCTGTGTGACATTGCCAGCGTACAGTTGACGTTTCCAAGCGGTTGCATTGCATCAATCATTTCAAGCCGTGCATCACAAATTAAAAAACGCACCATGGCAGTACACGAAAAAGATGCATTTTTTCATTTAGATTTTACGACACAAGATTTAGTGATTCACCGCCAAACAAGCTCAAGCGTTCAGGTTGGCCTCGACCAACTTAGCTATCGCCAAGAGTCTCTCGTTGAGCATGTTTTTGTTCATAAAGATAATCCGCTCAAACAAGAAATAATGCATTTTATGCGTGCCATTGAAACAAAAAATGACATGCGCAACGCGAGCCAAGATATTCAAGCGCTTGATATTATTGTTGAAATTGAACGGCAGCTTAGCGTGCAACTGCGAGAAACACTCGCTCTTTCTCATGCTGACGGATTTCGATCATTCGACAAGCTCAGGGTGAGCGAAAACAACAACGCAGAAAGCTCTACTTAAACATGCTGTCTGTCTATATTTTTGATATTATTCCCTTCTCATCGCTCCTCCTGAGCCTGTCGAAGGACGCTGGCCCACGAGGCCAAGAAAGAGCGAAGTAAAAATGATTGCTGTCATTGCCGGGACTGGCTCTTTGCCGATTGAGGCTTGTAAGAAACTTTTAAGCCAAAAAAAACAGTTTTTTATTGTCTGTTTATTCCCTGAAGAAAACCTCGTGCAGCTCAAAGCAATAGGTGGTAACGGCATAGAAATTATTGCGCAAAATTGCTTTAAAGCAGGAGCAATTTTACGAACGCTGCAAGAAAAAAATACGACTCATGTTTTGTTCATTGGCAAAGTAGATAAAACAAATCTTCTCAAGCAAATCAAGCTCGACTGGCTTGCGATTAAGTTCATGGGGTCGCTCGTAACCCGTGGCGACAAAGATATTATGGATGCCCTTCTCGCAGAGCTCGCCAGCCATGGAATCACAACCATACGGCAAGATGAAGTGCTCGATGGGCTACTCGTAAAACCCGGTATTTTATGCGGTACGCTTACCCCTGAACTTGAAGCAAGTATTGCGTTAGGCATTAAGGCAGCACTTATTATTTCACAGGCAGACATCGGCCAAACAGTCGTTGTAAAAGATGCTATGATTTTAGCGGTAGAAGCGATTGAAGGGACTGACGCGTGCATTCAACGCGGGCTCGCTTTGGGTAACAATAATATTGTAATCTGCAAAGCAGCACACCAGCATCAAAACAAATCATATGATTTGCCTACGCTTGGACCACGGTCACTCCAGGATTTTCAGCCGGGCGATATTGCTGCCATTGCATGGCTTGCATCGCATACGCTTATCGCAGACAAAGACAATTTTATTGCACGTGCCCAAGAGCTTGAGATCGTGCTGGTAGCAGTCTAGATTTTCCAGACGTTTGCGTTTTAAGCGTAATTCTGCAAAAATAAACCCTCCCAAAACAACCAGTGGCAATAGTTGAAAGAGATCATTGTGTTCATTAATCGCGACAAAACTGAATTTATAAAATCATACGCACCTCTCATGCCAGTAACCTGTATTCGTGGCCCACGACAAGCAGGAAAAACAACACTAGCAAAACAGTGTTTTCCAACGTATAAATATTTTTTATGTGATAGGGAAGCAACCGCAAACAGTATTAATGCTGACCCCGAAGCATTTATAGCAGACAATCTTGCCACCGCTCCGGGTATCATCATTGATGAGTTTCAATTATGCCCAAGAATACTACCTGCTATTAAAATTTATGTTGATGAGACAGGAAGCCAGGGGCAGATTATTTTAACGGGTTCGCAAAATTATTTGATGATGGCAAATGTAACAGAATCACTCGCTGGCCGGGTAGTGCTTTTTACCATTTTACCCCCGTCAATCAATGAACTAAAACAATCAAAGATACTACCAGACAATATTGACGAACTCATGTTTAAGGGCAGTTTTCCGCGCTTGCATGCCGATACAAATTTATCAACAGAACAGTTTTATCTGGATTATATTGATACCTACATCCAACGAGACATCAAAACGCTTCAAAAATTACCAGACGAAGCACAATTTCTTAAGTTTTTAAAGCTATGCGCTGGTCGCTGCGGACAAGTTCTTAATGTAAACACACTCGCTGCAGACGCAAAAATTGATGTTAAAACAGCAAACCAGTGGCTTTCATTACTTTCCAGTTGCTACATCATTTATACGCTATCACCACATTATGAAAACTTTAATAAACAGCTTACAAAAAGCCCCAAGTTGTATTTCACTGATACAGGTATTATCTGTAGTCTATTGGGTATAAACTCACCAGAAGCATTAGCAAACCATAAAATACGTGGTGCCTTGTTTGAAAATTTTGTTATCACAGAGTCATCAAAATGGTACTACACGAGCAGCTCGACAAGGCCCGCTCTGTATTTTTGGTGCGATGAACAAAAGCATGAGATTGATTTGATTGTTGACCTGGCAGGAACACTGGTCCCCCTAGAAATTAAATCAGCCAACGTTGCTAGAAACAATATGACCGATGTGATCTCATTTTGGCATGATCTAACAGGACACCCCCTAGATCAAAGCTATGTGATTTACACGGGACCGGATGCTATTTCACCTACCGGACCACACTTTATTTCGTGGCAAAATATTCCCGAGCTTTTCACAAAGTTCTATGCCCCGACTAAAAAAAAGAGTCCTCATTCTGACGAATAAGATTATTAAAAGCACTGATCAAAATGGTATAGAAAAGGGGTGCTTTGTACAAAGCACCCCACACAGATTATGCTGTCAGTTTTTCCCACTGCTCATAAGCATCTTCAAGCTGCTTTTTCAGGTGAGCATGCTTTATTTCAAGCTTTTTATATTCTTCTGTACCCCAGGTCACGTCGGCAAACTTAAGAGTAAGTGCCTCGTTTTCACGCTCGAGTTTAGCTATAGAACTTTCAAGATTCTTGATTTTCTTTTGCTGGTCTTCAGGTCGAGCAGCGCCTTTTGCTGTAGAAGCATCTGGTACATTTGATTTTTCTGAACGCTTTTGTGGGCCTTTGGCAGGAGTAGCCGCAGCTTGTTTTTCAAGTTCAAGACGCGCTTCAACATGCTTAGCATATTGGTATGACTCAAAATTACCTTGATAACTACGCACACCCATTGGTGTTAGCTCCAAGATACGTGTTGCTAGCTCATCCAAGAAAGTTCTATCATGCGATACAAAAAGAATCGTACCTTCAAACTGCTTAAGCGCTTGGCCTAAAATATCTTTAGACTGCAAATCCAAGTGGTTAGTAGGTTCATCAAGAAGCAAGAAGTTGCCTTCTGCTAAAAGTACTTTTACCATCGCTACGCGGTTTTTCTCACCACCACTAAGAACACGAATACGCTTAGCAACATCATCACCAGAGAACAAAAATGATCCGAGGAGTGGACGAAGCCGACCGTGAGCCGTTAATGTCTTAGCTGACGCTTCCGCTTCTTGCAGAACGGTTTTATCACCATCAAGTGAACGCTCCTGGTCCTGTTCAAACAGTACCGGTTCAACATTATACCCAAGAGTATACGTACCAGCATCTTGTTCGACTTTACCCATCAGAATACTAAGCAAGGTGGTTTTACCAACGCCGTTTGCAGCAACAAGTGCCACTTTTTCGCCACGAATAATATTAAACTCAACATCTTGAAAAAGCTTTTTGCCATCAAACTGCTTAGCAATACCTTCAACTTTCATCACAATATCACCAGAGCGTTTTGCCGGTGGCATTGATATGCGCATTGTTGATGGACCTGCGTGAATCTCAATTTTATCCATTTTGTCAAGAGATTTAAGCATGCTCTGAGCAGTACTTGCACGCGCAGCACTTGCTCTAAATTTATTGATAATTTCCATTCTTTTTTTAATATCACGTTGCTGAGCGTCATACTGCTTCTGCTTCAGCTCTTCTGCTTGCTGTTTTTGATCAAGGTAGCGTGTGTAGTTACCCGTGTACATGGTACCATTACCCATCTCAACTTCAAAAATATTGTTACAAACGTGATCCAAGAAATACCGATCATGCGATACCAATAAGAAGCCAAAGCGAGCGCTTCTCAAGAAATCCAAAAACCAGGTTTGTGCAACAATGTCCAAGTGGTTAGTTGGTTCATCAAACAGATATAAATCAGCTTTTTGTAGCAATAATTTCGCAAGAACAACGCGCATCTTCCAACCAACGCTCAGTTGATCAACAGGTGTTTCCCAGCGCTCAATACCAAGACCAAGGCCTTGTAGTACTTGTTTTGCTTCAACTATCAAGGCTGGCAAGTCAAAATCAGCAAGTTTAGTAATTACCGTTGTGTACTCTTCAAACTGCTCATCGGTAGCCTCACCGGTAGCTAAAATAGCTTCTAGATCAACAACTGTTTTTTGCAACGCCTGTGCTTCATCAAATACTGAGCACGTTTCTTCCAGCACTGAGCGAGAAGAAAGCAACACTACTTCTTGTGGCAAGTAAGCGATTTTACGCTCACGCTCAAGGCTAATGGCACCCTTGTCTAGCGGCTGACGACCTGCAATGACTTTGAGGAGCGTACTTTTGCCTGCACCATTGCGACCAACAAGTCCAACTTTTTGTCCAAGTTGGATAGTAAATGATACATCTTTGAAAACTTCTTGCTGACCAAAAATCAGCTCTAAACCTTGCGCTATCAGCATGCATTATTCCTACATTTTTTCTATGAGATAAAAAAAGCCCCTGTGAAAATACACGAGGGGCTTCGCTTCATTTACTTTATAATTACTTACAACAGAAAGAAGAGTCTAGGCGGTAGCTAGCATCACAGCGGCTGCACCTGAACCATCTGGTGAAGGTGGGGAAACTGGCTTCCTAAAAAAGAGCTCAGCAACCCTGTGACCAACATAACGCCCTGCCACACCACTCAGGGTGATAAGTATACCATCTCCAATTTTATCAACAAGGAATGGTACGTATTCTACCAAATTATCTTGCTGTTTTTTATATTCTTCGTGGCAGACAGTCGCTTGCTTATAATCAAAAATGCCCTTAAACAAGCAAATATCAATGAATGCAGCAACCACCACGTCATTGATTATTTTATCATCTTGCACGTGCGCTGGCAACATACCAAGCCACCGCATAGACTCAATAAATGATCGGCGCTGCTGACTACCTGGAGTATGCATAATATCTTGAACCATAGCCTGCAGCATGCTGACAATAATTTCTTTACTATGGCTCAGCATCATGAGGTCTTCCTCAGCATAAACAAGCGATAATGCTTTTAAGCTAACTTTGCCTAGGCCTGAAGCTAATGCATCAATATTTGCCTCTGCGCCCTTACGAGCCCAATAACGCCCCATGGAACCACAAAGGTAATACAATGCGCTATACTCAACATAGAGCTTTTTATTTGAGCGCAAAAACTGAGAAAACCCAGCGTTATCACCACGCGGATTATTTTCTGTATACGCATTAGCCATATGATTCAGATACCAAGGGCTATTGTAACGATACACATCAGAATCACTAAACTTCGCTATATAATTTTCAATACCGGGATGGCGATCCATTAAAAAATTTGTCACGCATACATCCATGAGCTCTGTCAGAAGATGCGGGCTCACAATCCCCATTGTTGCATTTTCAATCGCGTACACACGATCAGCACCAACATGCTCGTAAATAGTTTTTTGTATAACCCCACTAACATAGCCTTCTAACTGAAAAATACCCATACGTAAAATGGCACAGTAAACGGGATTACTAAGAGCTTGGTTGTCTGCTCCATAACTAGTAACCAAATTTTTGAAATTACCTAGATTATACCAAGCAAATGCACAGCTAAAACGAATCCCAAAGCGTACCAAGGGTGACATTTTTGACGCATACATTGCAGGATTAGAAGCTGCTTGCCCTGCAGCAAACAGATACGTACCATATTTTTGTACATTAGTTGAAATCGCAAGCAAGCCTGCTAAGCCTATGCCTTCGCTTAGCGGATCAACAAATTGAACTAACGAAGAATCGCTCATAATACAATGAGTAATATCACGACCAGCAGCATCAAAATTCTTTTGAGCCAGGCTTGCTAATGCTATCCCTGATCGAATAAATACATCTTGTACCAATGCTGTACTAAAGCCCGCAGAGGGCTGAGCATTGAGCTCATAATATGGAGCCACAATATCGTACAAATGAGAAACCGCGTACAGTAACCAACTCAAGTCAATAGTTGCCTTTGCCGCAGCTTTTTTAACATTGATGATTGTATGCAAATGCTTATTAATCTGCTTTGTCCAATGCACAAATGCATTGCGTAAGACCACGTCTCCAGGGGCTACCATCGCTGCCTGCTGCATCAGAACGGCGCTCACTTTTTTCAATTGCAACTCAAGCGCATCGATTGCTGGAACATTGATTTCATAGCAAGCACGAGCGGCACCGCTATAATTGGTAACAGTTAATTTTTGTATAACATCGCACAATACTGCTGCTTCACTACCAGGCGCTTGCTGTAACAAACCAAGCAATGCTTCAGCTTCAGGTTTGCCCCATACAGCTGCTACAACAGGGTGCTTTTTATCATCAGGATTATTGCTGATATTGGTAAAAAAGAGTGAGAAAAATGTACCATCATATAATGCAATATTAAGCGAAGCTAAAGCCTGCTTCAGCTTCTCAGATTGTACCGTTTGCGCACGAATTACTTCGGTCAAATTCCCTACAGTATTTTGTAATCGCAATGTGCTTGTGAGAGTATTTTTATCGTCTAAAACCTGATTAACAAGAGCACGGGTATCTTCCGGCAACGATCGAAGATGCTGCTGACCAATTTCTTGCTGGTGACGCATGACGTCTGCCAGTAAGGCCTGAATGATCGCTTCCATATCAGTGTCGTTGCTCAAACCACCAGGATACTGCCTTGCTCCCGATCCGCCATGTAAACTAGTAGCCGCTTGATCAAAATCTTTAAATAATTCCAGCTCTTTTGTTGCTTGCGTTGTTTCTGTAGCAGCTAAAGAGACTACCAAACCACAGAAAAAGAATGATTTTGAAAATGCACGTCGAAGTTGTTTCATAGTCATAAAAAAACACCGTGTAATAGAAGGTATAATAATAAGCTCCACCCAATTCAAAGAACTAGTATGGCAAGGCCTACACGGCTGTCAATTAAAATAGAATAGAAATAACCAGACACCAAGAGAGCAGATATATTAATTCCTGTCTGCACTTATTCTCTCATGTTTGGCACAGTTAACGATAAAGCCAATCATGCACCACCCAGCAATAAGAGCAGTCCCCCCGTAGCTAATAAATGGTAGCCCAAGCCCCTTGGTTGGCAACAGCCCACAAGACACCATCAGATTAATAAGTGCCTGAATGGTCAATAATACAATAAAGCCAAGTGATGTAAAAAAGCTAAAGCCTTCACGAAAAAGTAACACGATACGCATACCAAAAAATAACAATGCTGCGTATAACGTAATAAGCCCAAGCGAACCAATAAAACCTATCTCTTCTGCAATAATAGGAAAAATAAAATCGGTATGTTGCATCGGCAAGTAAAAGAATTTTTGTTTTGAGTTAGCTATCCCAACGCCCCATAGCTTCCCATTACCAATAGCGATTAGCGACTGAATAATCTGAAATCCCTTACCCTGGGGATCTGCCCATGGATTTAGAAAAATTAAAATACGACTGAGGCGATATGATTTAGAAAAAATCAGGTACACAATAGCCGGACATGCTAATAAAGCAGTTGTAAGCAGATAGCGCATATTGCACTCAGCAACAAAAAAGAGAACTAGCGCTGTTGAAAAAAGCGTAATTACTGAGCCAAAGTCAGGCTGTTTGAGTAGAATAGCAAATGAAACCCCAAGAACCAAAAGAAATGGTAAGTAGGTATAAAGAAACGATTTAATGCGATACTGCTTCTTTTCTAAAAAATAACCCATGTACAAAATAAGAAAAATCTTCAGAAGCTCACTCGGCTGTAAGCTTATAAACCCGAGGTTTAGCCACCGATTAGCTCCATGCATTTTCAGCCCAAGACCAGGAACAAAAGTTAGCAGCATCAACCCTAAAGAGCAGACAAAGAGACCTGGTGCATATTTTTTTAACAACTCATGCGGCACCAATGCAAAGGCAAAAAATCCAATCACTGCCAACAGTGTATACATAGCCTGCTTCTTCAAAAAATAGGTATCACTACCACATTTTTCTAAGGCAAAAATAGAGCTAGATGAGTACACGAACACAAGCCCAACCAGGGTTAAGAGCGTCACGACACCCATTAATGTTTGTACATCAGCACGCAAACGACTTACCGGTAATGCCATAGCAACCCTCTGATTAGTGGTCCCCGCTCTTCCTCAATGAAAGAGCGGAATATTTACGTGTTAAACATTAAAAGGCTTGGTCCTCGCTAGGCAAGATTTTGCACAAGCTGCTCAAACACCTGCCCACGATGCTCATAGTTCTTGAAAAAATCAAAACTAGTACCACTAGGAGAAAACAGAACAATATCACCCGTTGTCATAATCGATCCAACAGCCTGCATAAGGGCTTCTAACGTTTCATATTCTTCTGCCCCTTCAAACTGGCTGCTCTCAGGACCAAAGCAAAAAACCCGCTTAATATAGCTGATTTTTCCTAATGCCGTCATTAACCACGAACGATCAATACCCTTACTCAGACCACCAAGAATGACTATGATAGGCCGTTTTTGCTCTGCAAGACGTTCTACGGCAGCGAGCGTTGCCTGGGTAATAGTCGACTTGGAATCGTCATAGAAATCAACGCCCTTAACTGTTGCACACAGATGTACACGATGCCCAAGACCAGGCAATAAGTCTTCTGTCGTAGTTTTTTTGAGCAGCATAGGGAGCTTATCAACCGCAAGTCCCATCAGATAAAGCCCTGCGATAACCTGTACCCAATTGCTTGTAAAAGTAATATCAGGGAGCTCCACATTATCTACCAGTATGATCGAAGCTGCACTTTTATAATTTTCATACGATGCCAATATTATTTGCTTGCCATCGAGATACACAAGATGGAAACACGAAACAGGAATAGCTGTAATCGCTGCCCGCTTAAGCTTATGCGGCGACGTTACTACTATTTGACTCCGAATTTGTTCAAGCTCGTCAGCCATAAACCGTGCTGACGGACCCGTCAATAATTCATGTGAAAAAATTGCTATGTTCCCTGCTTCTTGCTTGTGAAGCATCGTTGTCTTTGCCGCACAGTAGCTTTTAATGGTTCCATGCCGATCAAGATGATTCGGATAGATATTCGTATAAATTGCTACTGCTGGGACAAAATGTGTGCTGAATTCCAGCTGAAAACTTGATAATTCAACAATCGCTGTATCAATATCTTGTTGGTGACCAACCAAGTCCAACATCCCAATGCCAATATTACCACCAATTGCTGCCCGCACATGCGTGCGATCTTCACTATTAATAGGCCACGGAGACGCGACACTCACAGGCAATTTATTTGCTAAAACTCCCAACAAGCGCGTGATGGTTGTTTTGCCAACTGAGCCAGTAATAGCCACCACAGGCTTACTGAAAAAGGCACTAAAAAAATCAAGCTCACAGACTATTTTATGTCGCCATTGCTTATAGGCTGAAAGATCAATCCCTGGGCTTGCAACAACAAAGTCATTATGCTGAAAAAAAGAATCAAGCCCAACATCCGTACCATTAACAAACACCGCCCGTGCTTGCTCTAGCAACAGAAGCTCTTCGTCATTAAGTGCACGCTTGTCCCATACTTCAATCGTTTCACATTCACGCACAATGCGAGCAACATTGCTCGTAGCATCACCAGTATTCGACACATGATTTTTAGTATTGCGTAAAAATGACAATACAGACTTACCAACAACACCAAAACCAATAATCCCTAGCTTGTACACAAGCTCCCCTCTCAAAAAATAACTTATTTCACTGCTTGAGTGACTGCTTTAATAATATTTGTAGTCGAATGCCCCTGTAGAAAATCAATTATATGCACTTCCCCACCGTATGACCTCAAAAGCTCATACCCAACAACAGACTCTCGCTTATAATCCCCACCCTTTACAAGGACATCTGGCCTAATGTATTCAAGGAGAGCTGCTGGTGTATCGTCATCAAATGGTACGATAAAATCAACCATTCCCAAAGCAGCGAGCATCGTAGCACGAGAAGAAACGTTATTAACAGGGCGCGAAGCCCCCTTGAGGCGACGTATCGATTCATCACCATTAAGCCCAACAACTAAAATATCACCCAAACGCTTTGCCTCTTTAAGAACATGAATATGCCCTGGATGCATAATATCAAAACAGCCATTGGTAAAAATTACTCGTTTACCTTCAATACGCAACCAATCAAGCTCGATCTTAAGCAATGCCCAATCAAAAAATACTTTTTCTTCCATCTCGTCTGCTCTACTAATTAATTCTTCCAAGCTTACGGCATACGTTTTAATATGCGATACAGCCAATGAGGCAGCATTATTTGCCAACCGCAGGCAATCCTCTATCGGTAATAAATGTGCAAACCCAAGCGCTAAAAATGAAACAACCGTATCTCCAGCGCCAGTCAAATCATATACCTCACGCTTATACGCTGGTGATGTCAAACATACGTCTTGAGTAATGTAAACCATCCCCTTTTCACCAAGCGTAACGATAATCCCTTGGAGCCCTAGCACATCACAGAGTAATCGACCATTCGCTTCAATAGAATTTTCCACTGGGAGGTTAAAATAAGCAACCATTTGCTGGTACTCACGCAAGTTCGGCTTAATGATATCGACACCGTAATATTTTTCAAAATCTGGGCCTTTTGGATCAACTAAAATACGACATTGAAATATTTCTGCCTGCTGCCGAAGAAAATCCATTAACTCTTTAGTTACCATGCCTTTTGCGTAATCAGACACCAAAATAATTGCTCCTGGCTTGAGCATTGAGACAATGCGCGCTTTAACGACAGCAAATTCTTCTGCGGTTAAAGGATGAGTTGTTTCAGTATCGAGGCGAAACATCTGATGATTTTTTGAAAGAAATCGACGCTTACACGTTGTCTGTCGCTCACTAGAATAGACAACTCCTGCAACTGCTATTTTATTGCTCTCTAGTTGTGCTAAAAAACGCTGCCCCTCATGATCTTTATCATTAATTATGCCAATTAGTGACACGTCAAGACCAATGTGCTTACAATTGGCAGCAACATTAGCTGCGCCACCAAGACTCCACTCTTTACCTTCTTCAAGTAAAATGGGTACAGGCGCTTCTGGTGAAATACGATTGACATTACCAAAGAAATATTCATCAATCATGACGTCGCCAATAACAAGAACGTGTTTTTGGCAACTCTGTTTCAATCGGGTAATTAACTGTTTCATAACAAGCTTGCTTTCGTTAAACTGTTGCTGCACCACAAGATTTTACGTAAGGTGATACGGGCGAATTATGGACTGAGAAAAAGCAGAAATTAACATACTGCATTTTGCAATTTTAGCAAAAGGAGAATAAGTGATAAAGCTGCATTTTACCTATAATATTGCAGATCTTGCTCAAGCTATCAAAATCGCGGAGCAAACAGCAGAGTGCGCCGACATTATCGGTGTCGGATCGCTACTTTTACTGAAAGAAGGAGCTAACGCTATCAAAGTTTTTAAGAGCGCATTTCCCAACAAAGAAATTTTTGCTGAGACAAAATTGGTAGACAAAACAGAAGAGTCAATTATTTTGATGGCACAAGCAGGAGCATCATATGTTTCTGTTTTAGCTGGAACATTTAACACCAGCATTAAAAAAGCTATTGCGACTGCCCATCGCTTTGATATAAAAATAGCCATTGATCTGCTGGATGCTCAATCACTAGGTCAGGCAGCTATGGATGCAACAACCATGGGTGCTGACATGCTCATCTTGCACCACGCACCGCACATGGAAGAAGCAAGCGATATCGACTCTGTATGGCACAATGTGCGTGACAATACGAGCCTTCCAATCTTTGTAACCGGCAAAGTCGATATTTCAAATTTTGAACAAGTTGTATCGCTCAAACCTCAAGGCATCATGATTGGATCACCGGTTACGCGAGCCGAAAGCCCGCTACGAGCGGCACAATCATTTCGTGCCTTGATTCGATAACCCAGTACACATGATATAGTACATAAAGGACCTGGTATGAAACGTACAGTATTTTTTATTTTTTGCTTAATACTTACTCCCACACTCAACCCATCAACAGATAATTTAGCATCTGCAATGTCACAATATGAAATTTACAAAACAACCTTCACGGCACATATTGCAACGCTCGCTAAAATTACTGATTCTCTAAAATCATCATCTTCTGAAGTAAAAAATCAATATGATGTAATTACCACAGAAAAAAATACCGCTACCTCTAATATTAAAAAATATATGGAGCAGATCCAAATTTTCCAGCAACAGCTTACAGATGCACAAAACAGTCTTAAGAAAGCAACTGATACCGTCAGCTTATGCGAAGCAAAAATAGGAAGTGTGAACACAACACTTGGAAGCCTCATTACAGAACAAACAGCAGGAATTATATCGAGTGAGACTGCTATTGCTAGCGCCAGCGATGGTATGACAAAAGCAGCCAATACTGATGCTGAAAAACAAGAGGCATCCAATGCTAAGAAACAAGCAGCCAAAGCCCAAGCTGACATAGAGTCGATTACCAAAGAAATTACAACAGCAAGAATTAAATATGCCGCGGCAGGTCCTGGTGTTGCTTCTGCTGGAAGCACCGCAAAACCAGCAGCAAAAACAACCCCTTAGTTGGCTACAACAAGATGATTAACCTCTCTAGATAATACATCCCAGGCGCCATACAGTGGCATGCATAATGTCATATTATTTTTTAGACTTTTTCTCAAATTGCAGGTGGTAGAGACTCTGAACTTCCAGTGATGTCGTAGCAGCTGTTGCTGATTTATCAGGACGATAGCCCATAAACCGTGGAAACCGCAAAGCATAGCCAAGTTTTTCTGTTGTTGCATGAGCAGTATGCGATGGCGACAGCGTAATTTCATCTGCACGAATCATACAGACAACTGACGGATCAACCCACACATCAGGATAAAGCTCTTTTTTGCACACCACATTATGCGGTTGATGCATTACTTTAAGCGCATCACAGGTTATTTTTACTTCACGCCATTCTGCATCAGTAAACCCTGTACCAATTTTTGCAACAGTCTGAAATTCGTCATTCCCCGGGTGATACACACCAACAAGCAATGCGCCAATACCAAATTGTGCACGCTTACCTTGACCAGCGTAGTATCCCAAAACAACGCAGTCGAGCGTATCATCAAGTGATCCTGTCTCTTCTCGCTTCAATTTAATCCAGTTAAAATTACGCTTACCAGGCTGATACACAGCGTCAGGACGTTTAACTACCAGGCCCTCAAGCCCCATTGTCACCGTCTCTTCAAAGTAGTTATAAAGCGTTTCTGCATCATGCATAACGTGTTCATCAATCACTTTGATAATGCCATGCTCCTGCAACGCTTTATTAGCACACAACTGAAGCATTATAGAACGGCGCTCTTCATGGGTTTTTGTCAGTAGTGACTGCCCATCTAAAAATAGCACATCAAATAAATATAATTTAAGAGGAAAATCTTCTGCTACTTGGGCAATATTATGCTTACGTTTACGCTTTACTGTTTCTTGAAATGGTAAAAAATTACCTGTCTGCGGATCAATACAAATCGCCTCTCCTTCAACAATCAGTTGATCAACCTGCAGCTCATGCAAGGATGCAATTAAGTCAGGAAACATCGCTGACATGTCGAGTAAATTGCGTGAGAAAAAACGGACAATTTTTTCTTGCGATCTATTATCCAGATGAACCTGCAAGCGAAACCCATCAAGCTTTGGCTGCGCAACACACGTCCCTAATTTTTTAATAATCGCAGCAGCATCTGGTAAACGTTCTGCTGCAGATGGGCGAATAGGAATACCAGGAGTAATGGCCATCGCACGAATACCTGCAACGCCATCTGTCTTGAGTGTTCCAATAATTAGGCCAATATCAGCAGAAACATTGTATGATTGCTCTAAATCTGCTCGCAATGATTTATCGCCAGTCTGCATCCAAGAAAACGCATCAAGCAAGGTCATATCAGAAAATCCAAGGCGCAAGTTACCTTCGATAATACGTAAAACATATTTTGCTGAGACTGGATCTAGAGCTTGTAATAGTTTTAGCACTGCTTGCTCACGAATATCTTGTGAACCAGTTCCGCTCATCAGAAGAACCTGTTGCAAACTGCGTTCTACGTCAACCAATGAAAGAACAGATGACTCTATGCCCCATGAGTACTGAGCAACAATAGACCCTAAATCACCGACTAATTTAAGCTCTTTTTTTACAATATCAACAGCAACATTCAAAAGCTGTGCGATAATATTGATTAAACTTTTTTCTGCTAGGTTAAATTGTGCACCAAGATATGGTGGCTTGAGCGAGCCAAGAGAAAAATAAGCAATGACACTTGCTTCATGAGCATCTGCCTTGCTAAAAAGCTCTGCCAATATTACGGTAATCGAGGTACGTGCACTCTCTTGCTCAACACGATTAAATATTTCTGCAACATAAGAAAACTTCATATAAATCACACGATAATAGTTAGAAGCCCTTACTTCACGATGGGCGTATTTTTATATTTTTTAATCCAGGCAATAATATTAGCCTGATGACGAAATAAAAGCCACAGAGCAATAGTACCAATCAACAATGCTTGTTCTGGATTGCCATATGCTAGTAGCACACCAAGTACCACACTAATAGACACAAGAGAAGCAATAAATGGCTCTCTTGTAACCGTCACCAGCAAAAGCCATGAGGTCATAAAGAGACCACATATATGCCATACCAATACAAAAAACATAATGCCCAGTGCCGTAGCAACTCCCTTGCCCCCTCGAAAGCTAAGAAACATCGAGTAGGCATTACCAATCAACAGGCCAGCCATCATTGCATACAAAAACAACGCAGGCAGATAATACAGCCCGATGGTGAATTGACCAAGAGCAAGTAAAGCATACGCTTTAAACACATCAAACAAAGCAATAATAATAAAATATTTTTTACCAAGAACCCGAGCTACGTTAGAAGCTCCGCTATTGCCTGATCCATGCTCAGTAATATCTACTTTGAAAAAGTAGCGACAAAAAAAGTACCCTGTGGAAATCGCGCCTATCACATACCCTAAAGTAAGGAACAGGAACGCTATAAACACAGGGTACCTAATTTTTTGGTAGCGACGCTGAGATTCGAACTCAGGACCTACGGATTATGATTCCGTCGCTCTAACCAACTGAGCTACGTCGCCGCTACAGAATTACTATATTTTAAACTGTTTAATATTTGTACAATCAAAACAAAACTTGTACATAGCCTTAAGAAACAGCACGCCTGACAAAAGTGTTGCAACAATACCAGCCATCAATGTAACAGCAAATCCCTTGATTGCCGGTCCACCGTACCAGAAAAGCACTAAGCCTGTCAGAAACGTTGTAATATTTGAGTCTAAGATCACGGGCATTGCGTCAGAGAAGCCATCAAGCATTGCCTTTTTGAAAGGAACACCGATTTTCAGCTCATCTTTAACGCGTTCATAAATCAATATTGAAGCGTCAATTGCCATGCCGATGGTCAGTACGATACCCGCAATACCAGGCAATGTCAAGGTCGCTTTGAAGTATGATAAAAATAATAACGTTAAAAAAATGTTTACCAGCAGCGCAATAATCGCAAAGAGCCCTGGAATTTTATAGTACGCCAAGCTAAAGAAAAACAACATCGCAAGAGCAACTACGCAAGCCAAAACACCTTTATAAATTGAATCTTGCCCAAGTGATGCGCCAACGCGGTTTTCTTGCTCAATTTTAAGCGGTGCCTGGAGCGAACCAGACTTAAGAATAATTGAAAGATCCAGTGCTTCTTGTACGCTCGCAATATGATTAATAATACCAGAACCGCCAGTAATAGCTGTCTGAATCTGTGGATAGGTATACATAACATCGTCAATAATAATACCCAGATTGCGCTTAATATTATTTGAAGTTAGTTCGCCAAATTCACGACCGCCTTCACTATCAAGCTTAAAGCTTACCATTGGCTTGTTATACTCATCATGATCAACCGTTGCGCCAATCAAATGGTCGCCGGTAAGATCAGGGAACGCTGACACCAAAAAGAACTGTCCATGACCTTCTTCATCGCTACCGCGACGACCAGGCACAATCATTTTGTCTGATGGCAACTCGCCGTCATACTCATCAAGCAATGACTCACGGGAGCTAGCCATTTTTTCTACAATTTTAAATTCAAGCAATGCTGTTTTTGTAATAACAGACTTTACATGTTCAGGATCATCAATTCCAGGAAGCTGAACGACTATTTGATGGTCGCCATGCTGCTGTACAATAATACCTTCAACTCCATAGCCACCAAGACGATTGGTCAGCACGTTCACACCCTGTTCAACAACCCCTGTGCGAACCGCTTGTTCAACGTCTGGTGCAAATGTTGCACGAAGTACGTTGTCACTTACTTTTAAGCGCAGCGAATTTGTTTTTGATTCTTTCAGTGCTGCATAAGCCGCTTTTGCTTCAACATCATTTAGAAAAATCATATTCAGACCGGTATCGGCAACTTCTTTTTTAGCAGGAAGAGCAAGGCCTTTTGCCTTTAACGCATTATCAAAACTGCGGCCTTCGCCAAACAACTTGATTTCAAGTGCTTTTTCAATTTCAACGGTAAGAACCAAATAGGTACCACCCTCAAGATCGATGCCTTTTTTAATATGACTAAATTTGAGTGCATTATAATAATGTTGCACAGTTCCAAGAAAACCTGACTGGCGAGGCTGCTTCAGTGCTTTTTGATCAAGCGACAGCATAAAATAACTACCGGCAACAATAACGCCAACCCACAACATCAGTGGTGAAACGAGCGCTCGGCCTAATTTAGATTGTGTTTGCATCCTGAATTCTCCTTCAGACTCCAACATTATCGATTCTTTTTTAGATTCTCTCTTGGACAAGTCATCACACCGTAGCCCACAGAGCCACGGCCAACGGCCTGCTATTCGTAGCTACAAACTCTTCAAGGTGAAGAGCGTAGAATGGTGCCGAGGAAAAGACTCGAACTTTCATGGGTTTTACCCCGCTGCCCCCTTAAAGCAGTGCGTCTACCAATTTCGCCACCTCGGCACATCATGTACTTGTCAATACGAGTAAAAGACGCACAAAATGTACCACAAAGGTTTTACCTTAGCAACCACTTTTTAAGCTTTTTTTCATTATTCTTACGAAAAAGCTTCTTCCTTCAATCAAATAGTGTCAATTGTGCCGTTTTTTAAAGTAACAAAATCGTGATACACTGACAAATAATATTACAACTGAAATTACTTGAAAATATCTAACACAGGAAGGTTATCATGATTTTTTATACTATTTTTACGCTATTTACACTGTTTTTTGCAGACAGTAATCTGTCCTGTACGAGTCATCGTCATCCAGCAAAACGCATAACACGCTCAGCAACAAAAAAACATGCTGAAATAGAAACTCAGGCAATAGTTTTAAGCAGTGACGACGATGAACCTTCAGGAGAAATCCAGCAAGCTGCTCTTAAAAAGACTCGCCCACTGATTAACACATCGACTACGCCTCCCATCCCAGCACCTACCATAACACCAGCGATACCTCCTGCGGTACCACAAACACTCAGTGTAAGCCCTACAACTGAACAAACAACTACCAATCCATGCACTACACACCCTCAAGCACCGATACCAATTCCAAGAAGCACAATCTTTCAAAAAGCTACCGCTCTAGCCGGCATTCTTGCTGCAAAACTTACTACACTCTTCACAAGTGCTCCAGTCACAAGAGAATTAGTATCTATGAAGCCACAACAACCTGCTCTTGTTAAACCATATCACCCACTACTGCCGACTCCTGGAAGCGTAGCCCCTAGCGGTATGATCAGAGGCATTAACAATCCAGATATTATGTGTTTCATGAATGCAACACTGCAAGGCATGTTTGCAAGCCCAACGCTATGCACCTATGTACACAATTTCAACCGTGCAAACATCATGCGACTACCAGCCGAAATTGCTCGGACTTTCCCAACTGATGCAGCTTTATTAAATGTATTCCTAGCCTTTAGGGATACCTATTTTCTGCCAACCACACATTACGTTATACCGAATGATCCAACGTATACTGCACTTGCTGACAGAGCATATGAATTATGCACAGGAGCTCCAGCTCCAGCACCTGGCGTACGAAGACGCAATCAAACCGCTGATGAATTTTATACAGGTTTAATGAATAGCATGTTTGCGTATGATCAAACTATAAGCAAAACAAGCATTGCTACAACACGACTCAATGCACTCAGACAGTATGACATTTTGCCCTCAGAGGACCAATTTATAGTCAACGTCCCAATACCTGGCACTCTTCCTGCAGGAGCCCACGCCACCTCAGTCACTCAATTAATGAAAGATTACGAAACAGCAGAACGTCTGGATAGTGGCGAAGAAATTCAAGCCACCATAACCCCTCAAAAAGTTTTAGTGGTGAACGTAAAGCGTGCAGTGAGAAATGATCTCATGGGACCACTACCAGGTCAAATTCTAGAACAACGCGAGGGGAAAATTAAAACACCCCTTGCCATAGAAAAGTTTTTAACAATTAACGGCACGCGCTTTATGCTTACCGCGATTCTTTTTCATGGTGGTGAAACCATGCATAGCGGTCATTGGACAACATTAAGGCAAGAGACTGAATACGATCCAACAGCTAGAACATTTACCAATACAGGCACCTGGATTTATTGCAATGATGCACACCTTTTTAATACCCCAGAAAGCTTCCCGGTACGCGAAGACGTGACAACCGGTTGCTTTATGCCTATTCCAGGACAAGCTGATGCCACCATGCTCTTCTATGAGCGTGTACCTCGTAGAGCGCAAGCCCACCCCGTTGTAGCAGCAGCTGGTGGTGCAGGCAGTCTGTAAATTAAAAATATATTTCTCGTAAAAAAGGGCTGCTTGCATAGCAGCCCTTTTTTATTATTTATGTGATTTATTTGCCCCGTGCCATCGCACGCAATCTTTTTACGCGCTCTTCCATAGGTGGATGAGTCGACAAAAGATGCATAACACCCTTCATTGAAAAGGGATTCACAATGCACAAACTTGCTGTTGCTGCTTCTGCCGGAGATGCTGCTTCACGATGAGAGCGCTGAGCACTGCCATGAAGCTTTTCAAGCGCTGAAGCCAATGCAAGCGGATCGTGACACGTTTTTGCGCCCGTCTCATCTGCCAAATATTCTCTTGATCGAGAAATAGCCAACTGTAAAAGCGTCGCCGCCAGCGGGGTAATAATGATAATAGCCAGTGCTGGAAGCAATCCACCACCACGATTTTCACGATCACGCGATGAGCCACCAAAAATCATTGCCCACTGCATCATTTGTGCCACATAACTAATAGCAGCCGCCAATGTTGCTGCAACGGTACAAACAAGAATATCGCGATTTTTAATATGCGACATTTCATGTGCAAGCACCCCACGCAATTCGTTAGCATCAAGAATTTCAAGAATACCCTCTGTCACCGCAACTGATGCATGGGCAGGATTTCTACCTGTTGCAAATGCATTTGCAGTGCTGCCTGGGACAAGCCATAATTTTGGCATTGGCAACCCTGCCTGAAAACAAAGCTCTTCGACTATTTCGTAAATCCAAGCGTACTTATTTTTGTCCAGCGGCTGAGCGCGATACATCGCCAGCACCATTTTATCTGAAAAATAGTAGGTAACAAAATTGAAAAGGCATGCCATCACAAGAGCAATTGCCAAACCATTAGTCCCACCAATAAGATGGCCTACAAGAAAAAATAGGCTGCTCATCAGAGCAAGCAAAAAAACAGTTTTAATTCGATTAAATTGCATCTTTAACTCCAAAACAATGGGGGATTTTAGATCACTTTCTTAGCTAGTCTCTTTGTGATCATAAATAATAATACAAGGTATAAACAAACAGCACCAGGCATCACAACAAAAAAGTTGGTGAAACCAAGCCAAACGTACCACAGATACAGAATAAAATTGGCAAGCGCACCGGCATAAATACACAGATTTTCTTGATGAGCAGCAGCAATTATAGGGAGCTGAATAACACGCATCACTAAAAACAATAGCTGCAAGATTACACCCCACTGAAGATACGAATACGTCGTACAGCAATATTGCCCTACTGCAAGAAGAACCATGAGTGGACCATAAGCAGCCATTGGCTTCAAGCGTATCCCACGCAACGGAAGAAGATACTCAGTTATCACCAAACAAAGAGCTGTCACTCCTACCAATGCCACACCGTCAATAAAATACCCTGTCATTATTTCAGCAGACGGCAAAAAACTCATATCAAAATGTAGACCAAACATAACCAAATCCTAGCGAAAACAAAGAAGTCCCCTAAAGTTATTCTAACTGGCGAAAACATAGCAAAAAAACCTACACTTGTCTAAATGTTGCAAAATGGATTAAAACATAAATCATTGACTTGCAATCCACCTATCGATCATAATTCAAATAGAATATTCAAAAAGGGTCATCATTAGACAAGGAGCAAAATATGCCTATCGAGAAAAAACAGCCGTTTTTACGGCAATGCGCATTGGTGTTTGCGCTTGGATTAATTAGCGGACCACTATCAGTGCACGCCGCGGCACCAGCACCAGAGGCTGAAGACAATGCAATGGAAGACAATGTAGTAGATACACTAGCCAGCTACATAATATCACCGGAAGCACAGGAATTACTGATTACAAAAAAAAGCGACTATAACGGACTATCGATGCATCCAGAAAGTGCTGCTATTTTTAATCGGAACAAGCTCGCATTTTTGCGCGCCCTTGATGGAAAGTATCGCGCTGGAGACCCCGCTATAGATCACGCGCTTGATCCATTACGGGCTAAAATAAGACCTTGTTTCAACACAAACCACGGGTATCATTCTGATGAAGAGAGCAGAGAAGATATGAGACTTGTCTGCAATCCTGAGCTTGCTTTTCGTTATATTGTAGCGACTGTTACGCCTGATGAGCTAGCAACAGGCCTTATTCAAGAGGCTTTATTGTATTTAGCTGAGGACATAATTATGCATGAAAAGATGTCCTTAGAAGGCCTACCAGCAGAAGCTGGAGGAGGAGCTGGAGCCGGCGGTGATGATGATTAAGATTTCTTAGTATAAATCATCACATATTTTCATAAACTAAAAAGAGATGAAGGGCTACCGCGTAAACAATGCGATAGCCCTTCATCTCTTTTAAAAACTACACGATAGTTTGATTTTTCACCACATGATGAAAGAAGCTCAAACTATTAGTCCATAAGACCTACTGGTAAGCATGCGGCCAATACTCTCTGCTCTGCTGCAATATTAGCCACGATTCTTTCTATCTCTACAGTCTTAGCCTCAGATGCACGGGTATAAGCTGCTCTTAAAGTATCTGCCAGAGTAGGACAATCGCTGGGATAAAAGCCAAATAAAGATTGTTCCATAGCTTTAAGTACGCCTTCGCCAGTTAGGCAGTCATCTTCTTCATATGATGGAACAGAGGCAGCTAAATCTTCATCATTGTCTGTGTCGTCCAACACAGAAAACCCATCAAAGCCTTTTACCTCCGGATTGGCCCCACAGCTAATCAACCAAAGCAATCTCTTTTCACGTTCTGCATAGTTAAATTGATAATAGCAACTTCTCTCCTCATCATGATAATCAAACCCCTTAAGCGGTTGATTTGCCATAATAAGTGCTTCCCCGCTGCAAGGACCTTCAATAATAAATGGTGCAGGCGGCTCACTACATTCTAATTCAAAACATCTAACAAGCTCTAATCGTATCTCCTCACGCTTTAGATCTTCCTGGTCAGGAGTAAATTTCGTTCCCCCAGAAGCAACCACCATACCTGCTACGGGTGGCTTTGTAGCGGCTGCACTAGTGGCAACAGCTAGCGGCATAAATCTTCCTGGCGCTGACTGAGGCGCTGGCGTCGGGATAGAAAAACACTTTACAGGGCCAGAAACCGGTCCCCTTCTTGCTGCCGCTGCCTCAGCAACAAACGCTATCGACAAAGACACCATCAACAAAGAAATGATTTTTTGGTTAAGAATACACATAACAAACTCCATTACAAACGATTAAAATATTAAATATGTGTAATTATAGATCAGTATTTCAAATAATACAAATGGGACAATTATTCCAGAGTCGTGAAACAGCCTCTTACAGGCAAACCAGACCTGCAAAAAAATATCTCTTCCCTGACTAATCTGCCCATACAAACATATAGAATGTCTCTTTTGTTTCTCACTGCAAACGTCGACCAAATCAATAATCCACTCACACTGAAACGTCCTAAAACAGGCCTTCAGTCGGCATGCTCTAAAAATAAATCTAATCATAATTTTCATCGACAGTCCTGTGGCCTGAGGGCTACTCATCATTAAAAGCTAACCCTTCAATCACCATTTTTAACGTTTTTACGCATATTTTTAATTCAATTTGAATTATCAATAATGACTGGTATGATTAATTCATGATGTTAAAAATCTTACTAAACACACGGGCTAAAAGCCCTTTCGGAGGTTATCATGAAAAATATCGTACAAGCTACCCTACTCGGACTGGCCTTATTAGTCCCAGCAACAGGTTTTTCTATGGAATCTGGCGTTCCTGCTACAGCACCTGTAGCTGCATGGAGCGACGATGACTGTGGTGTCTGCTTAGGCGAAGATCCAAGCGTTGATCACATTCAATTAGAAACCCCTCACCTATGCCACACTTATCACAGAGCATGCATTACTGCGTGGTTTAGACACCAACAAACAACAGGGGTTGGCGGTGCAACCTATAGCTGCCCAGCTTGCCGTGGAAAAATTACTGAAGATCAACGCACTGCCCTTGGCCTTGCTCCAATAGCTCCCGCAGCAGCACCTGCAATAGCTGCTTTACCACCCCGCGAACCAGAAATGGCTCTATGGTTTGGCCTAGTTTTCAATAATCCTGTTGCTATTCAAGCAGCAATTAACACTCCTGGATTCGATGTTAATCAATTCATAACGCTTGATATTATGCGCTTAGAGGCTCTCCCACAGGGACGAGTAACACACTTTAACTTTCATCCTAATGATGGGTTAACACCACGCATTGAGATCGGCGACAGCAGAATTGAAGAAAACGAGTTAAACCAAACGAATTCTACATTTTTAATGGCAGCTGCCCGTAGATGTACACCTGAAGTTATTAACACAATTGTAACCCCTGCCACTGATATCAATCACCGTAACGATGCTGGAAAATCAGCAGTTACTCACGCAATAGAAGCGCACAAGCTTGAGAACATTGACGCACTCCTTGCTCATGGCGCAACCACCACCGCACGAGAAAAGCTACAAATAATTAAGCTACGGCTTCTCCAACACAAGGGTAAAATCTTGGCTGGCGCCTGCGCACTCGCAGCTGCTGGCATGGCTTATTATCTTTCGCCTGAGTAAGTCAACGCTCATAAAAAACATTATTTAGTTTTCACGAATAAAGCCCGAGTACATTACAAACGTACTCGGGCTTTATTGACAATTTTTAGACCAACAAACAAATATTAATCTTTGTCGTACTCAACTTCAAAGTCATCAATTGCTATATCAGGCTCAACATCATCATAAACATGCTTTTTAGTCACAGCTTTTTTGCCTGGCTCGCTTGCCAACAAAAGCTGCTGTTTTTTTGATGGTAATTTCGCGCCCATATTCTCTTTGCGTATGGTCACAAGCTGCTGTGCCTGACGAACCATATCTTCACGCAAAATTTGCTTTTCTTCTTCAAATTCGCCTTCAGCCTCTTTGAACACTTTGTTCATTTCATCCTGCATGCGCTTGATTTTTTTCTGCAGCTTCAAAACCATCTCAACGCCAGCTAGATTAACACCAAGCTTGTGCGTTAAATAAATAACTTCCTCAAGGCTGTCAACATCCTCTTCAGAGAACAGACGAGTATTACCTTCTGAGCGCTTAGGCGATATCAGCCCTTGTTTTTCGTACATCCGAATTGTCTGCTGGTGCACAGAAAACATTTTAGCGACAACAGATATCGAGTAAAAACCCTTCCTCTTTCTCATAGCAGCTCCTTGGCCTTAATCATGCTTAAGAATGGTCAAAAACGCATCGTGTGGCAACTCAACATTGCCCACTTGCTTCATCTTTTTCTTGCCCTCTTTTTGCTTTTCAAGCAGCTTGCGCTTACGGCTTATGTCGCCGCCATAGCACTTGGCAATAACGTTTTTACGCATAGCAGACACCGTCTCACGCGCAATAACTTTTGCCCCAATTGCAGCCTGAATAGCAACTTCAAACATCTGTCTATGAATAACGTCTTTCAGTTTCTCTGTCAACTGACGACCAATAGCAAATGCCTTATCTGCATGCACAATCATTGAGAGCGCATCAACAGCTTTTCCGTTAAGCAAGATATTCATTTTGACCAAGTCTGATTCCTGATAACCGGCTTGCTCATAATCAAAGCTTGCATAGCCAGCACTGATAGATTTTAATTTGTCATAAAAATCTGTAATGATCTCATTCAGTGGCAATTTATAGCGCAAAATAATACGCTCTTCATCCAGAAATGTCATTTCTTGCTGCACCCCACGACGCTCTTGGCACAGCCCCATAATATTGCCCAAGTACTCTTTTGGCATAATGAGCGTTGCAAGCACCACTGGCTCAAACACCGTCTCAATTTTGGTGACATCAGGGAATTTTGATGGGTTTTCAATAACCTCTTCTTCCCCGCTCGTCAACCGTACTTTGTACAGAACGGTAGGGGATGTAACGATAATATTAACGTTGTATTCTTGTTCAAGGCGCTGCTTAAACACATCCATGTGGAGCAGGCCCAAGAAGCCACAACGAAACCCTAAGCCAAGCGCAACAGACGTCTCTTTTTCAATGTGCACGCTTGGGTCATTCAATGTTAATTTTTCAATCGCATCACGCACTAACTCAAATTCAGTCGTATCAAGCGGATAAATACCGGCAAATACCATCGACTTTGCTGGCTTAAAACCAGGCAGTGCAGGGACGGGATTTTTAGCATGGCACAGCGTATCACCAACGCGCGCTTCTTTTACCGTCTTCATACCTGTAATGATGTACCCAACCTGCCCCGTATAAAGTGCTGGCTGCATCAGCGGCTCAGGGTACATTAATCCGAGCTCAAGCACTTCATACTCTTGGCCCGTGTGTGCCGCCATAATGATATCGCCCTTTTTCAGCGACCCATCAATAACTTCGATCAGACAGATAACGCCACGATACTCGTCGTACCATGAATCGAACAACAGTGCTTTGAGCGCTTTATTCAAATCGCCTGTTGGCGCTGGAATACGTTCAATAACCTGTACGATTAACTCATCAATGCCAATGCCGACTTTCGCAGAAATCAGTAAAATTTCTTCTTGCTGCGTATCAAAAACTTTTTCCATTTCGCGGCCAATGCGCTCAGGATCAGCATTCATCATATCGATTTTATTAATGACCGGTACAATAGTTAAATTTTGCTCAAACGCCAAGTAAAAATTTGCCATTGTTTGCGCCTGTACACCCTGCACAGCATCAACCAATAGCAAAGCCCCTTGGCATGCGTAGAGTGAACGTGACACTTCATACGTAAAATCAACGTGCCCGGGAGTATCAATCAAATTTAGTAAATAAATCTTGCCCTTGTGCTCGTAAAAAAGCGACGCTGTTTGTGCTTTCACAGTGATCCCACGTTCACGCTCAACTTGCAGCTTATCTAAAAACTGGGTAGCTTTTTCGCGCATTGAAATGGTCTCTGCTTTTTCAAGCAAGCGATCAGCAAGCGTCGACTTTCCGTGGTCAATATGCGCAATAATCGAAAAATTGCGAATACGAGATGAATCAAAATCTTTGAGATTAAAATTAGCAATGGTGCTTATATTCATGGAATCAAGAATCTTTCAATTACATGCGTTCTGGTTTGGAAATACCCAACAAGTCTAAGCATAAGCTGAGTACTTGTTGAACAGAAAATACCATCAGCATACGCAGTTGTGAAACAGGAATTTGATGTTTATCAATAACTTTATTTCTAGTGTAGTAGCTGTGCAAATGTTGCGCCAACTCAAGAGCAAAATATGAGAGCACATGAGATTGGTAGCCATGAGCAATCGTCCGTAAAATATCTTGCAGTAGACACATTTTTTTAAGAAGGTCGCGTTCGTCTTCAGTCACATGAGGCATCAATGCTACCAGCTGCTCGCGAGACACAGTTCCTTGCCTAACCTGCTCAACCCACTCATTAAAGCCTTCAGCATCTGCACGATCAAGCAAGCTGCTAATGCGTACATAAGCATATTGAATATAGTAAACAGGATTTTCATCAGTCTTCTTGAGCGCTGTTGCCAAATCAAAATCAAGCGTCATTTCTGCTTTGCGGTTCAGGTAGAAAAAGCGCGCTACATCAGTACCAACTTCATCAATAACATCACTAAGCTTGGTAAAATTACCAGCACGTTTTGACATTCTGACAGCAACATCATTTTCTTTTATGTTCACCAACTGATACAGAAGAACTTCCAGCTGATGAGGATTAAAGCCAAGTGCTTCCATCGTTGCTTTAAGGCGTTTGACATAGCCATGGTGATCATGCCCCAAAATATCAATAAGCAGATCATAACCACGATCAAATTTATTTTTGTGATAGGCAATATCGGCAGCAATATAGGTCAATTCACCGGTGCTTTTACGCACCACACGGTCTTTGTCATCACCAAACTCTGTAGACTTAAACCACAGGGCCCCGTCTTTTTCATACGCAAGATCTTTAGCTTTCAGCAAATCCAACGCACGCTCTACCGAGCTATCATCATGCAATGTTTTTTCTGAGAACCAACGATCAAAATGAATGCGATATGAGGTCAGATCAGCCTGAATCAACTGCAATAAATTCTCTTTAGCATAGAGCTCGAAAAACACCAGAGGCTTTTCTTTTAAAGCTTCTCCATGCGCCAGCACACAATCTTTTGCAATATCAATCAAGTACTCGCCAGCATAACCCTCTTCAGGAAGCTCTTGAGCAATGCCCAGCTCTTGCAAACAACGTGCCTGCAGCGAAAGACCTAATTTATTGATCTGGTTGCCAGCATCATTAATATAAAATTCTTTATCAACCTGGTGGCCCAAAAACCCCATGACACGCGCAAGCGTATCACCAATAATGCCTCCACGGCCATGCCCAAGATGCAGAGGTCCCGTTGGGTTAGCGCTCACAAATTCAATAAGAACTTTTTTCTTTGTCTCTTCATTGCCAAGCTTAAAAAAGTCTTCTTTTTGTGTTATCAGATCAAAAATAAGTTGTTCTGTTGCAGCCTTAGAAAGCGTCAGATTAAGAAACCCAGGACCAGCAATATGTACCTGCTCAATATAGAACCGCATCTCATGCGTTGTTGTCAGGGCTTCTTGCATGTCGCCAGCAATCACACGCGGGTTAAGGCCAACTTCTTTGGTCAAAATCATAGCAATATTGGTACTCAAATCGCCAAATTTTGCCTCTGCGCCAGTATTAATCGTAAACGAAAGATGCTTAAAATCAGCATCCGTCAGCACATACTTACGCTTTGCTTCAGTGATGATAAAATTTCTAATTGTCGTCAACAGATTCATATTTTACAACTTTTCAAGAACTAAATATTTTTAATATGCTTATCAGATCGCCATTCTACCAAGATATCAACGACTTGAAAAGACTCAACAACCCAACTAAAAATTCAACACAAATGAGCACCCGAGCGATCCTGCGGTCATATCAGTAGCCCAGCTATATTTACCCAAGATAGGAATATTGTATTCAATACCTGCCAGAGCACCCAGCGATGAGCCAAACATCTCTGCCGTGTTTACCTGCAATGCTGTACGCAGTACCTGGCTTTCCCAGCCCTGCAAACGCGTATCACTATTAGCATAATCGTCTTGTGAGACAAAAACTGCGCCATCTGGAAGTGCCAATTGCGCAGCCCTATAATCTTTTAAATAATTTCCATCTTTTACCACATACGTCGTTGCTTCTTGGCGAGTAAAGGTGTAACCAACTAATGCGCGCAGACCTTTAACAATCTTAGTGATGCACAGATAGCCACCAACGTCCCACTGCGAACCAAAGTCTTCTTTGACGCGTACTTTTTCTAGAACGATCCAGCCATTTTGTGCCTTGTCTGTTTTAAGAGGCACATCACGACGGTCAGGGAAAAATATGCTACTGCCAGCCTGCACTCCAAGCGTTACCCAATCAAAGAAATTTGCTTCAATCGCCCCACGACCAATGCACCCAAGGTGTCCATTGTACCCATGAGGCAGGTCAAAAACAACGCTTTGCTTCGCGCTATCTGCTACTGGCAAGCTCACACCAAGCTGCATGTACCCAGCAACTTCTGTCACCAGCGGTGCTAGCCGCGCCGAGTAGCCTTCCCAGCCAACCGAAAGCACGGGGTCACCAATACTCAGATCGCGACGAATATCGCCTATGGGATTTATACCATTCTCAGCCAAAACAAGGGGCAACGTAGTTTTCATAAAAGTATCGATGTTTATGTTTTTTACGGTTGAAGCACCCTGATTTTTAAACGCGATAGAATCAACCGTTAGTTTGCTAAAAGGCACACACGCCTGAGCATATAAACCAGAGAACAATGGTACCTGCCCGATCAGCGAAACATCAGTTGTGCTAAATCGGCCACTGTACACTATCTTGCCATCACTAGCAGATAACGCTGTAAGCTCGTTAGCACGCCAGGTGCCTGTTGTAGGATTCCACAGGCTTGATGTCTCTTGTTTTCCCGTTAAATCTTGCAGATTATTCCCCAACCTCAGCACATCAAACGCGCCGTGAGCATTAAACAAAGCCGTTTTTTTCTCGTGCCCATCAAAAGCATCACGGGTGCTACCGCTTGCTACGCGCAGTACAACCTGTATGGGCTGCGTTTTATCATCGTTTTTTGTGCTACCACTATAATGTCGCGGCATATCTGGCATCAGCCCCGCGCGATAAAACACGTGTGTATCAACCGCCATCACGCCTGGCGCAAGAACACAGCAGGCCACAACCAACAGAAAAAAACGTTTCATGCTATTTATACCTCTTAAAAAACGATGCTTTGAGCAATGCCCTCGGCACCCCTGTTAAACTTGTTGCTAGGCACACTCTCTCGTGAGCCACTCGCCAAAAGAATCTGTTACTTCAACATTCGCTTGAGAAATGCACTGAATGTCGTACAGGTGCACATCTTGCAAAAAATTCACCGTTTCACCTGCACGCTCATGCAGCGTCTTAAAAAGAACCACTACCTCACTATCACGTTTCATAGAATCTGCCGCGGGCAATGCTTTGCTTGTAGGAAATAGATTAGCACAGGCAACCAAACGCTGCTCCATCAACCGGTCAATTGCACTCATTGCTTGCTCGTACGAACCAAACGTCACGTATAGAAATACTGCTTTTTGCATGTCATGCCCTTTTCGCTTGAATACCTACAAATTTCATTGCTCAATTAATTTGATTGACAATCGAACATTTTGACTCAAGACTGATCGATGTTACTACAGTCTGTGATAAAATTATATATAAACCTGACTAGGAGAGATGTCATGCTTTTTAACATTTTACTCGTACTATTGGTAACATGCCTTGCTACAGGAGGCACACCGACATCTATGCTCGCCAACAACTATGACGTTACCATCGAAAATGCTTCACACGCAGAACCAGAAGATGATGATACCCCTGCTATCGATGAAGAAGATGATGATCAAGACGAAAATGAACTCGTTGCATACGATCCATCCTCTGAACATGTTTTTAGCTTTGATGCTGATGACGATGACGCTGACAAGATCTAAGACAGCAGGCATGACGCATTAAAACGCGTTGCTTGGTTTCGAGCCGCTTATCTTTTTCATTCAAATGAGAAAAATAGGTGGCTTTTTTATTATCCCCCACCCTTTCCCTAGAACGCTAAAAAGTGCTGCTCTGTCCAGATTCCCAAGCATACCACTATAATAGGACCAGGCAGAAACACTTACCACAGCCACAAAAATCAGAAGAAAATCTAGCTTTTTATAACCTAATTGCCTTTCCTCGCACGATGAGTACACTCACCATCCTCATACATTACCTCTATGTAACAATTACACCTGGAACTACACATGAACTATCGATCACTCATAGTATGTATTACTGCTTTAGCCCTATGCCAGAATATAACTGCTTCACCTGCCAGAGGCGGCGCTGGGGCTGGGCCAGTCCTGCGCACTCCGCCAAGAGCAGCTGCTGCAGCTGCTGCACCAGGAACCCTTTCAGTCAGTAGAGTTCACCGCACCCCTGTAACCCCAGGCGGTAGACGCCACTTAATTAATAGAGTGACAAAAGCACCACGCACAAATCGTGTCATCATATCTGATGATATTGTGGCAGCACTTAACGTAGCAGTTGCTCAAGTAGCAACTGTTGATGGTCGACTACATCACAATGGTGTGTTACTGAGCGAACAACGCGTTGCTCATAATTATCCGTATAATTTACGCAGTCGTATTCAGAAGCACCGTGACCCTACTCACATAGATGGTGATGTAAATGCTTTTGGTGGTAATACAGCGTCACTTGTTAGTCGCCAAAAAAATGAATTCAAGCATGTTGTTCCACTACAAACCATTATCAATATCATCCAAATGGGCCATACCTTTGGATTTCATAACGGTGACAAGCTATTTTTAGAAATCATTATTGAAGCATCCCTATTAAGCGAAGATCCTGTAATCGCAAAATGGCTAACGGGGGTTAACGAAATTCATCTGACATTTGGATACCCCAAAGATTCTGATGAAGACACTGATCCTTTTTTACTTTTTCATGCCATGGGTGATCGCAAAGACAATAGAAAACCTGAGCTGAAGCCTATTCAAGGCGTAGAAGCATATATCGATGACACAGTATTTCCAGACGGACGCCAGGTACTACGCTTCCGTATGCCCGCAATAGTCTAATTATGAGAAGCGAGATGACAATGCATACACATTTTATCAATCGATTCTTAATTCTTATTCTATGCGGAATTATCATCACGACACCGCTGCAAGCAGCCTATATGGGCCTTGTTGACTACTCTTCTTCCGAAGATGATGAAAGTGATTCTGACAGCGAAGAAGAAATAGAAAACCCTACTCCTTTAATAGAAAATCCTGCCACAGTAAAAATTCAGGTAACCCCTCCTCGTAGAGAATCAAAAATATCCGCAAAAAGCCCCTTGGCTGGCACCCCTAGACGAAACCTGGCTTTGAAAAATAAAATCACCCCAGAGAGACGTCTAATTGAGGCTTCGCTCACAAAACAACCACGCGAAACCCGTGTTAGAATTACACAAACAGCAGCAACTGCTCTTCTTGATTCAGTTCGTGCACGGCGCAAGAATATTAATGCCAAGATTAAACAACAAGGGGTGTTGCTGATCAACAACCGTGTAATCGAAAAACTCTCAGAAGAATTAATAAGCGACGTAGCAACAGCGCGATCCAAGAAAAGCTATAATGCTTCTATGCTCAATAAAGATCGCCTTATCCATGCATTATCAATGGAAATGATCGTACATGCTATTCTGTATGGCAAATGCTTTATGCAACGCGATAACACTTCTAACAAAGAGCTGCTCGTGATCATTGCCCCTGTTGTCTGCACTAGCAATGATGACATCATCGATGAATGGATTTCTGATCATAGCGAAATCAAACTCACTTTTGGGTATCCTCCAGAAAGTACAAGCGATAGCAACGATCCATTTGTACTTTATCATGCAATGATGCATAATCCCTTTGTTGGGAAAAAGTACCATGAGAAAGCGGTTGATAAAGTAGATGCTTTTCTGGCAGAAACAGAATATTCTGATGAACCTATACTGCACTTTAGAATTCATCCTGCAAAAAATATACAACTTATATCAGCTGACGATCTATTTAAAAATACCAAGACTCGATTTAATTAATTAATGAGATAACTGAGAATCGCATGCCTATTAACTTCAGAGATTTATTTTCGTTTCAACCAGCTGAAGTTAAGCAAGCATTTGCGGTAGCAGTGAAACTTGGCTATGGCCAAGGGGTTAAGCTTATAAAAGCACCAACAATCACCCCCTACAGCAAGCTCCTCGTGGTAACTCCCCGAGCAAGTGGCAAAGCACACGACCGTAATTTAATTCGTCGCCGGGCCAAAGCAATTTTCTATGAGCTAGCAGTGCACGACAAGCCTGCGATATTTATTATGCTTGTCAACAAGCGTGCGACCGAAGGCTCGTTTGATGCACTCAAAGCATTTTTACTCAAGCATATTTGTTCTAAAAGCTAAAGGGCCCACGCATGAGCCCTTTAGCTTTTATGTATCAAACTCTACGCCCTTTTTTGGGCCTCACCGTTTGCATCTATCCAGAAAGCTGTGGTCGCTATGCCCTACGCCAACTAGAAGCAAAACCATTCTGGATTAGTGTGCCATTAATTCTGCTACGGCTTCTTAGCTGCAACCCAATCAATGGCATTATTCGTTGGTATAAATTTAAACGCGCCCTACGCGAACACAAGTAAAATTATCTGCTGAAACATAGCGCGCCAGCAAAGCATTCGCCTCATCCACCGTCAAATTATGCACACGATCTAATATTTTATCATAATGATCTTCAGGCAATTCCAATGTATTAACGCTGCTGAGTAAACGTGCAATCAAACCATTATTCGTGATCAAATCAATCATATCATTTTCATATGAGTTTTTAGCAGCATTGAGCTCTGCAGCCGTAACACCCTCTGAGGCAATTTCTGCCAAACACTTCAGAATTTCTTTTTCGGCTACTGCAACATTTTCAGGACTAATGATCGCGCCAACACAATCGTAACCAGGATTTTTTGAAGCACGTGCTGCAAATTCCCCAAAGGCCCTATAAAAGAGGCCTGTACGTTCACGTATTTTGAACAGGCGAGAGCCAAGCGATTTAAAGCAGATATAGTTCAACAATCTCAGAGGCACATAATCTTGGTCATACACCGTCACGGCTGATGGCTTGCCGTACATCAACATTACTTGGTCACGGGTCATCGTAAAATCTATGTTTTCAGGGCTATGTACGAGCGGAACAAGAGGAGGCACAACAACACGTGTACCCGTCTCAAGCTGCCCAAAATAGCAGCGCACCAGATGCTCCATTTCATCAACATCAAAATCTCCAACAACAGAAACAATCATATTTTCTGCTGTCACATACTGCTTATGCAGCGCACGCAACGAACTATGCGACGCTTGTGTCACATCATTAACGACATCATCAAAGGTCCACGCATATGGCTGCCCTTTGTAGAGCGAGTTTTTAAGAAGTCTGCCGGCCATGTCTTTCGCATCATCTTTAGAGCGACGCAGCGAATCGATTTCAATTTTCTTAATCTTTTCAAGCGCATCTTTAGCAAATATTGGCCGTTGCAAAACAAGCATAAAGCGCTCAACGATCTCTGCAAAATCTGCCGCCAGGCACGAGAGAGAAGCTCCTCCTGCATCAAAGCTGTACGATGCTCCGCGCTGTTCAAAGAAATCAACCGTCTCTTGTTTACTACTTCCTTTGGTTCCTTCAAGCAACATGCTCATCATGAGGCCCAGCATTGCACCTTCACGTGCTGCTGAGAAAAATGATGCATCCTTAAAGCTACATACGGCACTGATCATCGGTAAATGATACTGCTGTGCTAGCAAAACAGTAAGGCCATTGGGCAATATAATTGTCTTTGTTGGCTTAGGAAAATTAAACGTTAACGGGCAAGGAGCTGGAAAATGTGCAGCAGCACGAGGCTCTTCAATCGGCGCTGTCCGCGCATGACGCGCTAAAATTTTCTGATCAAGCTCATCTGATTGCTGCTTCATGTGCTCACGAATAATTTTCTTGTCTGCAGGCAGTGGCAAAATTTCAGCTTGGTTCATTAAAAATGGGTCAATATACGATGCTGCAAATGCTTGTACGTCTTGACTCGTAATATCGTTATAGCGATTGACACGATTAAACAAAGCCATCTCATCACGCGTAGCAAAATATGATTGCAACCAATCGTAGACCAAGCCATTAAAATGCAAAGTCTTCTCGAAAAAGTCTACTTTCTTTGTCTTTGCAACACGCGCTAAATCAACATCACTAACACCCTTAAGCGCCAACTTTGCCAGCTCTTCTTTAACGAGGTGGACACAAGCTTCTTTTTTACCTGGTAGCGGCTCAAGCAAAACAAAGAAAAGTCCTGCTTCCATCATTTTTGAAGCGAACACTGAAACAGACGCAGCAACTTTATGCTCATCAACAAGTGCACGATGCAAACGACCAGCATGCCCTTCACCTAGAAGTGATTCGATCACTGATACAACTTGCTCTTGCTCATCCTTAAGACCAGGAATTGTCCAATACAACGCAACATGCTCACTTTGCACGTCTTCATAAAACCGAGTATTGTGCATCGCAAGCTCTGATTGCATGGCAGGAAAAGAGGTAACAAGCGGTTGTGCAGCAGGAGCAGATGTATTAAATAACCGCTCTACTTCATGTAAAGCATCTTCTGGGTTAACATCGCCAACAATAAAAAGCGTTGCACGATCAGGACGATAATATTTTTTATAAAAAGATTTTATTTGATCTGCCTTCAATGTCAGTAGGTCATCTTTAAAACCTATTGTCGGCATATGATAGGGATGATTTGGTGGGAATGCCAGCTCTAAAGCCTTGAGATACAAAACTTTCCAGTAGCTATCTTTATTCATCTTAAGCTCTTGTACAACTGCTTTAACTTCTGACGCAAGATGTTGCTCATCAAACCGCACATTGTGCATGCAATCTGCAAGAATCTCTAAAAATGGCTTCCAGTTGTTCTTATTTGATTCAAAATAATAACTTGTCACATCAAGTGATGTAAATGCATTGTAGCTTGCGCCATACTTACGAGCAATAGTATCAATATCCGTCTCTGAGAGCGTATCAGTACCTTTAAAAATCATATGTTCTACTAAGTGAGCTAGCCCACGCTCCCCAGTTTCTTCGACGTATGACCCAACATCATATGCCATTTGCACAAGCACTTTTGGAATAGCATCATTTTGATACACAATTGCATGCATTCCATTTGGTAGCACACGCTTGGTAATCTTATCTTTCGGCACTTCAAACAGCGCCTCCGTTGCCTTAAGTGTTGGTTTTTTTTGCTTCGTATACATCCAGTATGCCGCCATGAGCAGGCTACAAGAAGCAATCAAGAGCAGCACAATCTTTATTTTTGCATTCAATAAATCCATAACTCTATCCCTCAGGTTGTGACAAATAGTCGTAAATATGTTACAAATAACCGTAACGATGTTAACAAGAGCCTCTATTCTATCCCAAAAATTCAGCAAAAAGCATGTTAAATATTCTGATCATGAGAGTTTCTGCTATTGGTGATGTTATTCATACATTGCCATGCATATTTTTATTAAAGCAGCTTCTGCCATCCGCCCGCATCAGCTGGATTGTGCAGCAAAAAGCTGCCAGCTTGCTGGTCAACCAACCGTTTCTTGAACGCGTATACGTGCTGCCAGATAATTTCTTGTACCCAAAAAACATTGGTACAACGCTGCATATCATGAAAGAGCTACGTGCTGTGCATTGGGACGGCATTCTTGATTTTCAAGGGCTCACCAAAACAAGTATGCTGCTCGCTTTTTTAAGCGGTAAAAAGTATGGCTTTGATAAAAAAAATGCACGCTGGCCACTCAGCACTTGGTTCACAGACGAACAGGTTACCCCAGAATTTAATAACATCGTACAAAAAAACTTAGCTCTTGCTGCTTGCGCAGCGTACGATTTAGCACCCTATCAGGCATGCCCTGCCGTCCATACATTGCAATCTGACTTCCAGCTTGCGATGCAAGAAAAAGAAAAAAAAACTGTTCAGGTGTGGCTTGCACATGAAAAAATTGCATCGTTCATTGCACTCTGCCCAAACACAACATGGATCTCAAAACATTGGCCTCTTGAGCACTGGGTTGCCCTTGCACAAGATCTTGCAGTACAAAACCCGCTTGTTATTGTTGGCAGCGCATTTGGGCAAGCCGCACGAGATTTAGTAACAGAACTCACGATGCGCAATATCCCTTTCCACCTCATGCCATCGTGGCATTTGGCTATGACTGGCTACGCCCTCACCCACGCACGGTTGGTCGTTGCACCAGACACTGGTCTGTTGCACTTGTGCGATTATTTAGGCATTAAAACAATTGGTATTTTTGGCCCAACATCAAAAAAACAGCACGGCCCCTTTCTCGATGGCGACAACGTGAAGCAAGCACTTCAAATCTCTTGCCCCCATACCTATAAAAAAGAGCACGGGGATGATGGCGTCAACTGTATGGCAGCATTCACACCAAGCGATATGCTCATGCACATTAAAAAAATATTAGCCCAGCAGGGCAATGTCGGTAATGATAATTAATACACACACATTTCGAGCCCCTTTTTTAGGTTAGTCCATAGGCACAGGCTGAGTCAGATGGCAAAACCGATTTTCACCCCCTGGAAAATAGACACCAGGAATTACCACGCTAAGATCAAATCATTGATTTCAAACAGCATTTTATTCGCATAATTTCTTTCTAGCTGCATAACCGCAAACCCCTTTGTGATGGCCTCTTAAAACGTTTACAATGATTGAGCTGTTATATTCTCATTCATCCGTTTTTAGGAGAACTTGCCTCATGACAAAATGTGGTTTCAAAACCAGTCTGATTATTAGTTTAGTATTCAGTGTTTTCTTGGTGCCTCTTCAAGCGAAAATCACTATGCTTGCTGACACTCTTGGCGATCTATTAGTGATTGCAGCAACAGATGGTCATGTAAATCAAGTACGCATGTATTTAGCGCTTGGTGCTAATCCAAATGCTCATTATAGAAGGCACGGCTATTCGATAACTCACAATTCATTGTCTGCTGCTGCGTGCAATGGGCATAAAAAAATCGTACAAGTATTGATTGAAGCTGGGGCAGATGTTAATGCAACCTGTGAGGGAAATACTGCATTAATACTCATGGCTCAATCATATTATGCTAGCGTTGTAAGCGAGAACGAAATTGTTCAAATTTTGCTTGATGCTGGTGCACATATTGATAATCAAAACGACTATGGAGATACAGCGCTGATCTATAATTGTCGATATAATCGACACGAAACGGCTATGTTGCTACTTGCTGCAGGTGCTAATGGTAACCTAAAGAATAGTAATGACTACTCAGCACTAGAAGAGCTCTGTGGCGATCTTTCTTGTTATGAAACTAATAATCCTGATTTTCTAGTTATGTGGAATAAAACATTTCAAGCATTACTTGCTGCTGGTGCTGACGTTAACCAAACTACGTCCAATGGTGCAGAGACCTT
Source organism: candidate division TM6 bacterium UASB124 (assembly GCA_945897315.1). GTDB lineage: Bacteria > Babelota > Babeliae > Babelales > RVW-14 > CAIKAH01. The sequence continues at coordinate 3,546 of CAMDFF010000004.1, read as the reverse complement.
GTTGACCTATGCTGCAAAAAAAAATTCTCCCATTGAGATCATCTCAGCACTTGTGAAAGCAGGAGCTAACGTTAACGCAACTAACAGCAATGGAGATACACCATTAAACATTGCAACAGCAAATTATGCGCCAGATATCATACACCTGTTGCTTGATGCTAACGCTGACGCCAACATTGCAAATAAGCATGGCAATACACCCCTAATGACTGTCTACACTGCTTATCAATCAAATAAGTACCATTTAGACACTAGACCTGAAAAGCTTACTTCTCTTCTTCTTACTGCTGGAGCACGTGTTGACACACAAAACGAACATGGCCACACCGCTTTGATGTGTGCGGCACATCGTTTTTCAACGATTGATCCTGCACATTGTGACATGGTCGCAGCATTCCGTCTGCTCATGGAAGCCGGTTCAGATGCTCATCTCAAAGGCAAAGACGGCCAATCCGCAATGGATCTTATCGACAAGGCGCAAACAATTAAAAAGGTTATGTCGCTTACGTAAGTACTCGCGTTTGATGTAATGTAAAAAGAGAGCCCCGCCGCTTCGAGCCAAGAAGTGCCGGGGCTCTCTTTTTAATTGTATAATAGCTTATCCAGCCAGCGCTTACTCAGGCAATCCCCCTTTACCCAGAATCAGTCAAACAAAAACAATTGCATCCCACATCTCCCAAAAAAACTTACAACTTTTACCCCCTGCAAACACCGCTCAGGAGAGCATTCCGGGCAGCTGAGAACGCCCTGAAATCGCCTTCCCCGGACACACTCAAATCGACCTCTGAATCGACACTCCCAGAGGGTCTATGTGTTTTTGAATAATTACTTTTACACGGGGCATAAAACTAGGTAAAAAGCAGGCTGTTATCTTTCTTGCATTATTGCTTGTAATTCAACTAAGCATATTGTAATGTATCGGCTCTGAAATACCATACTACTGAAACCTACTTTTATGCATTTTACCCAAGGGGAATTTTTTGATCAGATTTACAACAGTCGCAACACAAACGGTTTTGCTTCTTACTCTTAGCTTGCTTGCGCCATTGCATAGCGCAGGAGAAGCACCCGCATGTGGCGGTGCTGGAGGAGAATATTCTGCTGCCCCCCCTGTCAGTGCAAGACGCTCTACACCTTCTACAACTCCAGCGCAGGCAAAAGTCGAGGATATTTTTTTACGTTGCAAGAAAGCACAACAAAGCTTACTCGAGCAATTTCCTGTACTTACTGCTGATGCTATACCAAGTGAGCCATTACTCATTACTCCTGCACAACTTGAAGCATTAAATGGTGCAGGGAAAGTACTCAAGATAGCTAGTCAAGCACGACTGCATGCTTGTGATGTATTAGCAGACAATATTACTTTAGCAATGCGAAGCGTTTTTTTAACTGATACCAGCGATGATGCCATGGAGCTAAAACAAGTCATAGCTGCATACAATAAGGCTCGAAACCTTAGAATTCGTCTATCTCCAGAACAAAGACTCCCCAATCAAGCACGCTGTTTAATTTCTCACTTTTTACCAGCAGCAGATCAGCTGGCACTTGCGCAAACAAGCAGACAGTGGGGAGAATCATTCCAGCAAAACATTGGTTCTATTGCTTCCAAAATTCGAATTTCTCGTGGTATTGAGTTAACTGATGATGAAAGAATGCTTTGTGCTCAACCTATTATTAAGACCAGCCAGCAACCTGACACGGAAGGTTTTTATAACATCTCTCTTTCAACGGAAGGTTTTTACGGCATTCCTCTGCCCATTGCCATGAAGCTACTCACCAACGCAATTATAGCCAATGATGCTGCTAAAATAGCTATTCTGAAACCACTAGTAGACGCATTGATTGATCAGCATCATGCACAATATCTTATAGCATTCGACAATGCTAAGACTGCGCTTGAAATAATCGCTCCCACACAATACTTCCTAACTAAGGCCACAGACTTACTCGCTACAATCGATAAAGGTGATTTATTAAATCGCATAGCGCTCTCCTTTGCTTGGTACCACCGTTTCCCTCATACATGCAACATGGATACCGATATTAGGCTTAATCAAATAATCACTAAAGAGCGTTTTTTTGATGAGTACACACTCAATTTTGCTAGCATCAAGGCACTCCCTCGTTGCGAAGCAATTACCCAATTAATTATTGACTTTGTGCTTAGCGTTATAAAACCAACTAAGTTGACCATTGATGAATCATGTGGTGCCGTAACTATTATTTCATACGAGCTGAGATACCTTATAATCTTTAGGAACCATCAGCTAAAGGCTTTAAACGTTTCTAATTGCCCGCAGCTTAAGACGCTCGATTGCGACTACTGCCCTCTGCTAACGGCATTAGACTTTTCCAATTGCCCACGGCTTCAGAAGCTTTCTACCGGCAACAACCCTTTACTGACTGCGTTAGACGTTTCTCCCTGCCCACAGCTTGAGAAGCTCCACTTCGACGCCTGCCCTCTGCTAACTGTCTTAGGTCTTTCTAATTGCTCGCAGCTTAAGGAGCTTTGTATCGGCAGCAACCCTTGGCTTACTACTTTAGATCTTTCTTGTTTCCCGCAGCTTCAGAGCCTCTATTGCCACAGGTGCCCTTTGCTTACTGCATTAGACCTTTCCAATTGCCCACTGCTTGAAATACTTTATGCCAGCAGGAACCCTGGGCTTACTGCACTAGACCTTTCCAATTGCACACTACTTAAAACACTTTATGCCCCACCTGTTGCCACGCTCGATCTTTCCATGTGCTCGCAGCTTGCATGTGTTGATGTCAGTGACAACCCTCGGCTAACAGTTTTAGATCTTTCTAATTGCTCGCAGCTTTATAATCTTAAAGCCTGTGGCAACCCTTGGCTAACTACGTTAGATCTTTCCAATTGCACTAATCTTGACCGTCTTAAGGTGGATAACAGCAACAAAAGACTAACTGATGTCACCCTGGAAAACACACCCCGCCTATGGTTAGGGGAGAGAAAATACCTAGAGGATCTGGTAGCTGATAACAGAGCACGCATCAGAGAATAAGACCGGGATGTTGGTTGTTTTCGCTGCACTATTCAGTAATAATTATTAACACGCACACACTGGGGGCTCTTCTCAAAGGGCCCCTTTTTTTGTCCTCTGGCCAACACCCAGAAAACTCACGATCGCAATACTCTACAAACACCTTCCAGATAGGAGAGAGAGAACACCGCCCCGCTGGACTATGAGGGAAAGCCAGGGCATAGAATATTTGCTAGTCATTACGACTATTCAATACGCAAACACTGTTGCGACCCTTTAGAAATGTCCGCTTTTTGACTCAGTAGAAATGTCCGGTTTTACCCCGGCAAGTACCTAGGGACGTAACGGGCAATGTTCACTTTGTTCGACCAGCCCATTTCGTTCGCACGTACTTGTGATATTTCCAACAACACCTTTAGTAGCTTTTCGCTCTGTAATCCGTTTAAATTGCACACGCTTATTGCCAATTAAAACATCCACGGTTTTATCAAAATGCTCATGTATTTTTACCTTGTTGCCTCGCCTGATTGATATTTCTTGAGGG
>CAMDFF010000003.1 GCA_945897315.1 candidate division TM6 bacterium UASB124 | reverse complement strand
TCTCTGCCAATATCTAGGGCAATCGCCGTAGGCCCCATTTTATCTTGTTGTAATTGATAAATTCGTTCTCGCTCTTCCTGGGTGAAATGCGTATAATTTTCCATGCAACACCTTTTTTTGTTTGGTTACAAATCCCAGTATACCTGGGGAGGTGTTGCACTTCATTCTAGAATTTAAGCTTTCCCATAGTCATTTTTATTGGTCCAGGCTATCTAACTGACCATTTTTGATAATTCATTGAAAAAGACCGCTAGGTGAGCTTATGGTTATAAAGCAATAGTCATTGAATGATAGAGAAGGTGTTCCGATGATTGGTATTTTTCTTTTTACTTTGCTACTACTCTCTAGCAGCGGATTAGCAAATGGGGATATAGCTTCTGAGGCTTACGGTAAAATTACCGATGGCTTAATTGGCATTCGCAAGCAGTTTCCGATCATTCAGCCAAAAATATACGCCTTACTCGACCAGGTCGCAAAATTATATAAAATAGCAAAAACATCATCAACTGAGTGCCGTGAGCTGAAAAAAAAATTATCCGATGGCCAGCATGAGACAAGAAGCCAGCTCGCGTCAGTCAAAAAGAGCTTTGACCAAGAAAAAACTGATCTATTAAAACAGTGCAACGAGCAACAACAACGCTTGCTCGCACTGGAAAAACAGCGTGATCACGTGATGGCAAGTTCGTCCATAAAAAATGAGCTCAGCCCTGCTGAAGAAATTAATAAAGCTTAACGGCTCACCAAAACTTAGATTTTAACTTGAAACTCAAGCTCTATGCCACGCTCACCGCGCTGCTCTTGAACAAGTTTTAAATTAAGATTATCAGAAAGCAAATACTCAATTTGTGCTGAAAAATTGCTTTGCGTATCAAGGTCTTTATCGATTTTTGCGCGTAGCTGATCAGTTACATTAACTGAAATCGAACCCCTTAGCGCACCTCGCCCACTCTTACTCGCATCAAGATTAGGCGTAATCTGAACGTACTTAAATGTCTTTGTGAGCGTATCCATTAAAACCTGCCCCTTAGTCTCTTTTCTATTACTAAAAACAAGCACATCAAGATTCTGCAACAACATAGCTGGCAGATCTGCTTGCAGTGTTGATTGCTCCGCGCCCGTGAGCAATAAGCTAATAATTTGCTCCTCGCTGAGAGCTGGCATTGACTCTAATAAAATAGTTGGTTTTTGGAGAGAGCCCGTCGCTTGCAGCGTAACTAAGTATTTACCTATGCGGTTACGAGCCACCAAATCAACAAGCGGATCGCTAAAATTATTATGAATAAACTGAATTTTACCATACTGAATATTCAGCGACTGATTAAGAATCCTCAATGCGCCTTTTTCTAAATCAATACTGCCGGTAACAATAGGAGCCGCAAAAAACTCTCTTTGCGGGGCACTGACAAACCTTAAATCAACATTCGCCTGAGCATTGAATGAGCCGGTGTTTGCTTTAATCGGTTTTTCGGTTACAAGGCGTACATCAAAACCAAGCGGAAATGGCAACTGAGGAGTCAATGACCCTGTCGATCCATAAAGATTTTGGGGCGATTCACCTCGTAAAAAAGCGTCTCTCAAGAGGGACTTTTTAAGCACAAGAGTACCTGAAAGCATTGCTGGCTCTTGATCAGTTTGATCCAGGGTAAGGGTTCCACAAACAAACCCTAAAAAATCTTTTTTCCAATTAACAAATAAGTTATCAATACACAGAGGAGCCATCAGGTGCTTAATATTATTATTCTCATCTAGCTGCACAACAGCATGCGGACAGGTAATAACGCCCTTGCTCATACCAATTGAGCAATTATCAATTTCAAAGCGCTTTTCTTTCGGCTGCACGGTAATCGACGCTTTGCATGCCTGCAATAAGTTATGATACTCAGGCATATAAAATGAGCCATGTTCTAATGCCACATCAGCCTTGATCGCCTGGAGATTTTGTTGGTTGAGCGCAAATTTAAACGAGCTTTTATTTCCAAAAATCATACGGCGAGTCTGTTGGTCTAAAAACTTTCTCACAAACTGCCAACTGACTGATCCTTTCAATAAAAACGGATTTTGTTTACTTGCCTTGCAAGCAAGTATTGGAATATCATGCGCCGCATAACGTACACTGGTAAAATAAAAATGAGGGTCACATGAAGCTTTTGCAGCATAGGTGCCACTATCGTCACGGCCCTTAATCGCAATCTTTTTGTTCTTGATTGCTAAGAGTCCATGGTGATTAATCGTTTTATCATACATAGCACTGGTGATACTGCAATCGTACACCCCCTTACAAAGCCCATCTGTATCACACGTAAGCCGTACGCAGCAGCCTCTTGGTTGAATAACATAATGCCCTTGCGCGCCTGCAATACCCGGTGGCTGCAATGACTCCGTATTGGTTAGCGTTAAGCTGCCGTGTTGCTTCTGCCAATCCCACGCAAGCGTTCCTGCCATGCCGTAGGCAGCAGATTGCTGCAATGCGATATTAGCACTGAGCTGATCAGCTGTTGGATAAAGATTAATACCAATGTGCTGGAAGACAAGATCACCAATTTTCACTGCATTAAAATCAACGGTGCCACTGCTTCTAATTGCTTGTTCATCTGGCAGTAGCACAAGATCAACAGCACAGGTCCCATCGACAGGGCTTATATTCTGCGTATTGCTAGCAAGTAATGTAACAGCCGTTTTGATATGATTAGCTGGAAACACCCCCTTCACTCCTATGGTCCATGGGTATGAAAACGTAGTAGCAACACGGGTTTTTGCTTGGCTGTCGGTCAGTAAAACACCGCCACCCTTCACATCCCAACTACCCTCAATCGCATAATCCATAGCTGGATCAAGCACAGGCAATTTAGTATGTAATTGCGAAGAAAAAAGCCAGCTCCCATCACGATTGTTACGATAAAAGTTCAGACGCCCCTTTGCTTGATGCGCATAGACTGCATCCTGCAAGCTTAGCATTGCATGCTCTACCTCAAGCGACCCGTGCCACGTTTGCTCGTTAAAGCGCATATAGTCTTGATCATTTGCTATATAAAACTTTCCAGGGGCCTTACAGGAGAGAACCCTATTGTTATACGTAAGAGTAAGATCAATATTATTAATGGTCAGCGCTTTTGGCTCAATAGCAATATCAAGGCTTGTTGGGGCAAAGATGGATTGAATATGTGCTAATAAATCAATTTGGCTATCAGTTGCCCTCGTCGTAGCTGTAATATTATTAAACGTAATGTACAAGTGGGCTGCATGCTCCACAAGCAATGCAAGAGGTGATACACGGACATGGCATGCATCAAATGACCACGAAAACTGTTTGTCATCAGTAGGCGTGACTATCCCTTTTTCCAGGTACAGCGAAAAAGTAAAAAAGTTGATACGCGGCTTGCATGAATTCACATGCGCAGACCACTCTTTTTCGACGAGCTGGATAATACGGGCGCCGACAGCATCTTGTAGCGCAGTACTATTCTGGACAACCCAGAGAGCAAGTACAAGACTGACGGCAAAAGCGGTCATGATACGCAACATGAGTCGCAACATTAAAAACGCTTTCAGGCTTACTTTGTTAGCAACAGCCAAGAACCATTGTTATACACATACTTTCTTATATAGGATACCTGAGAAACACCGCAGGTTAAAGCGCCTAGCCGTGATTCCTGTTTGTCAATTATATAAGCAGTTCCTGGGGAGACAGACCCCGTTGACTGAAAGCGTATTATATGTTTTTTATTTTCCATTGGAAATGTTATTTTCTGTGTAATCTTCTTGAAGGGATCACCCGGAGGCCCAAACGCATTTTGCAAAATCCCGAACTGGCATGTTTTTGGTAGCTCAACCAACCACGTATGTTGCTGTGTTGTCAGCGTGCACCGCTGAGCATCAACATCAATTGTAATAACGTGCTCTTTATTACCTGCATACGCATTTTGCTGTGCACATAAACACAGCATCTCAAGCTCTTTCAATGTTGCAATCAGATCTGCAGTAGCCGAACGCTTAAGGAGGCGTGGCACAGCTATCGCTGCCAGCACAAGTAAAATACTTACTACCAGCAGTAATTCAATCAGCGTAAAGCCACATCTTTCAAGCTTGTTTTTGTGATAAGAAAGCAAGGGCTGCCCTAATCAGATGGTCAAGGGGTTGAGGCTCTTGGGCATATTTATCTGCCAAGTATTGTGTCGTTTTTGAAATCTCTTGCCTGCTATAATTAAGAGAAGTCAGAACATCCTGCAACTGTTGCCATTGCACAAAGCTTTGCTGCTGCTCAACAACAACGTCGCCGGACTTGAGCAATTTTTGCACTTTTTGCTTAAGCTCAACAATTAACTGTTCTGCTTTTTTGCTGCCAATACCATGCAATGAAGAAAGACCATCTTGATTTGCAGTGGCAATTAGCTCTAAGAAATGGCCGGCCGATAGCTGCGACAAAATATTGTTAGCAATACTAGGGCCAATTTTTGGACAATCAATAATCAACAAAAAAACTCTTCGCTCAAGCTCTGTCGCAAAACCATACAAACTCGGCCCATTATCTGGGTGCCAATGGAGATAGGTATAAAACAGCTGCTCCTGATTACACACGTACTGCGCTGGCTGTGAAACGTGTAACCCAAAGCCAACGCCATGCACAGTAAGCGTAAGCATTTTTTCTTTAATAGCGCTAATAGTTCCCTGTAATTGATCAATCATGCGTAGAAAACCTTGGTAATTACCCGAATTTGTATTTTGCTTGTCATGCCGTTAAGATAGGGTCTGTTTAGTATAAAATGCAAGAGGATATCGTATGATCAATAAAAAATTAGTCTTGTTATATAGTTTGTTAACTATCTACAGTACGCCCGTAATTGCAAAAGCAGCATTAAAAAAAACCGTAGCGCCAGTCAAAAATATAACCTCACTCAACCCTTCATGGCCTGATATTTTTGATGAAGTTAAAGAATCTACGGTACAAATTTTTGCGTGTAAATCACCGTTTAATTTTCACACCCCCTATCAAAAAGATCCCCAGCAAAATAGCTCTGGTAGTGGTTTTTTTGTACTATTAAAGGGAGAGCTAGCAATTATTACCAACTATCATGTGATTGATAAGGCTGATGTTATTTATATGCAGCACCCTAACGCCTGGAAAGAGCTGATTGAACTTGAATTTGTTGGAGGCAGTCCAGAGTTTGATGTTGCTCGACTACAATTTAAGCCTGGCCAGCGGGCACTGCTTGAACAAAAAATGGGTAATAAACAAATCAAAACGCTTGAACTTGGCGATTCTGACCTCATCAGGCAAGGCGAAAATGTGATGCTCGTGGGATACCCTCTTGGAGCAGAACACATAAAACACGCAACGGGAACTATTTCGGGCCACGAATCTATTAGTAATTGTGGGGAATGTTTTACCACAACAGCTGCATCATTTCCTGGCAATTCTGGCGGTGCCTGCGTTAATCAACACGGTAAGGTGGTTGGTATTTTGGTAGCAGGTGAAAATCAGCAAGGATTGAACTATGTGCTTCCTATTACTCGTGAAAAAGTCGTGCTCGATGAACTTAAAGATGGCAAAGTATTAGAGTGGCCATTTTGGGGGCTGAGCGGGTCGGCAACCACCCCTGATACTTTTGCGTACCTCAAGGTGCCTGGCGATGGTGGGTTATTGGTAACCCATGTAGAAAAAAATTCTTTATTCGGTGCTGCGGGACTTCAAAAAAATGATGTCATTAGCACATTCATCGTTACCGGCAAGCGCATGCCTATTGACCGCTTTGGCTACGTTACGGTGCCTTGGTCTTCATATAAAATGGAATTTTATGACGTTTTAGGCCGTATTCATTACGGCGATACATTCTTTATTGAATGCTGGCGCAATGGGAAAAAAATAACACTTGCCGTTACTAAAAAGCTTGGCAACCCGTACCAAATCAAAAGAAAATACTTACCCTTTGATGCAGAACCTGCTTACGAAATTTTTGCCGGTTGCGTAGTCATGGAAATGACAATGAACCATTATTTTTTAGCTCTGCCCTACCTTAAGCGATACCTTACTGCTGGCTCTTCTGACTTAGCAACGTTTACAAAACTTATTACCCCTGAAAATCGCCAAGAGCCACGACTCATCGTAACCTATGTTTTCCCAGAATCTTCACTCGCAAAAAATCATATTTTTCAGGGGGCTATTAACCTGCTTGAAAAAGTAAATGGGGAACCCGTCAGAACGATTAATGACTACTGCTCAGCAATGCAAAAAAGCTTGGACACAGGCTATATTGTTTTTGAGGACATTGAAGGCCTTACAGTTGTTCTCTCGCTGGCCAATGTCATTCAGCAAGAGCAAGAGTTATCAGAAAAATACACTTATCCGATATCACGCATCTTCCTAAAGATGGTTAAGTAGGCGCAAAAACAGTCAATATATTTCATATCTGTAAATTTTAAACTCCCTCATGTAAGCTAGAAGTTGAGAATGGAGGAGTTTATGATGAATCAAATATTGCATTTTATATTTATTGTTGGGTTTTTGTTTGTGTTTCCTGCGCGCGCTGCTGTTATGCCGTCAGAGCTGAGGCCATCACCGTGGCATCTGGTTCAGCAAGCAGCAAAAAATACGGTAGTTCAAGTTTTTGCTGAGCAAGCACCATTTAATTGGCTACAACCATTTAAGCTATCTGATCATAAAAAAAGCTACGGAACTGGTTTTTTTATCGATCCTGATGGGTATTTAATAACTAACTTCCACGTAGTGGAACAGTCTTGCGGTGTAAAAATACAGGTACCATCATGCGGCAAAGAACAATTCGATGTTGATGTCATTGGGGTCTGCCCTAATCGAGACATAGCGCTTCTACAACTTACCTCGTCATCGCTTGCCAAGCTGCGCAAGCACATTACACAGATCCCATGCTTAAAGCTTGGCGACTCCGATCAAGTCGTCCGTACGCAGGAGATATTGCTCCTGGGCTACCCTCTTGGTCAAGAGAAGCTTAAAAGCACCCAGGGCACAGTAAGTGGTCGGGAGATGGTCTTGGATAGCCCATACATTCAAATTGCTGCTGCACTGAACCCAGGCAACTCTGGTGGGCCAACCCTCAACTTTAATGGTGAAGTAATTGGTATAAATACTTCTCGGATCAAAACGGCCCAGAGCATTGGATATATTATTCCGATTAACGATATCAAAAGCTTAATTACTAGTTTACAAAAAGAACGATTATTACGCACCCCTACTCTTGGCTGTGAGCATAATTTAGCTACTGAGCAAATTACTGATTATTTGGGTAATCCTCAACCAGGAGGTCTCTACTTAGCCCGCATACACAGCGGATCTCTTCTTGAAAAAGCTGGGTTGATTGATGGCGACATGATTTACAGTATTAATGATCATCGCATAGATACCTATGGCGAAACGATAGTCCCATGGAGCGATGATAAAGTCTCTGTCGATGCCTTGCTCAATCGTTTTCAGCTTGGCCAATCCATACAGCTTATTGCGTACCGACGTGGTACGCGCATAGAAACAACGGTTACCTTTGACAACACACCACCACTAGCTATTCGCCGCATGTACCCTGGCTTTGAGCCGATCCCCTATGAAGTATTTGCGGGGATGGTCATCATGCCGCTGTCGCTTAACCACCTAGAAAAGCTACAAAAAATCGATTCCAGTCTCGCAAAAAATCTGTATAAGTACGAACAGCAACAAGCCCAGTATGAGCCACGAGTACTAGTAACACACTTTTTCCCAACATCACAAGCTCATGGAGCGCGATGCATTAAGCCAGGAGATGTGCTTGATACTATTGATGGGATGCCTGTGCGTACTATGAGCGATGTACAAGCTGCCTTTGCCCGCATAGCAAAAACTAAAAAGAAATTTATAACGATTATGACAGAAAACCAACGCTTGTTAGTACTTGAGGTACCACGTGTTTTACAGGATGAACGAGCATTAATCGCACGTTATTCATACAAACCATCACTGTTGTGCCAGATATTTGAAAACCAGTGTGAAAATCAAAAAGGAGATGCGAGTATCGCATCTCCTTCTGAAAAAACTATGATAAGTGCTTTTTAAGCAGCTCTTGCATAATAACAGGATTGCCCTTGCCCTTAGTTTCTTTCATTGCTTGACCAACAAAGTAAGGGAATAGGCGCTCATTACCAGCTTTATATTTTGCAACGTTGTCAGGATTTGCAGCAAGTACTGCGACAACAATAGCTTCAAGCTCATCGCTTGACCCAATCTGCTTCAGATCTTTTTCGTCAACAATAACGGCAACTGACTTACCAGTTTCTACCATCTCAATAAAAATATCTTGCGCTACTTTACTATTGATCATGCCACTATCAAGTGCTGCAACCAACTCACCGAGTCCATGTGGCGTCAACTGAATTTCTTGCAGTTCACGCTTATGCTCTTTCAGATAGCCAAGCAAATCACGCAGCATCCAGTTACAAACGCCCTTTGCATTACCACATATCTTTGCAGCCTCTTCAAAAAAGATCGCCCTATCAAGCTCTTCTGTCAGCAAATCGGCATCGTAAGCAGAAATGCCATACTGTTGCTGAAAACGCGCTGTTTTATAATGAGGCAACTCAGGAAGCCGTGTTTTAATTTCTGCAAGCCATGCGTCATCAATATGAACCGGCGGCAAATCTGGCTCTGTAAAATATCGGTAATCTTGCGCATCTTCTTTTGAACGCATAAAAACGGTACGCTGATTCTTATTGTCCCATAGACGCGTTTCTTGGGAAATCTTTTCACCCGACTCATTGGCCTGGATTTGGCGTTCAATTTCATACTCAATAGCATTAACAATAAAACGAAATGAGTTAATATTTTTTAGCTCAACCCGTGTGCCATAGGTTTTTGACCCCTTTGGCATAACGGAAATATTAATATCAGCACGAAATGAGCCTTCGTCCATATTTGCATCACTGATGCCCAAATAACGAATAATGGTGTGCAGTCGCATTAAATAGTTTTTTGCTTCTACTGAGTTTGCCATATCTGGCTCGGTAACAATTTCAAGCAATGGCGTACCAGCACGGTTCAAATCGACCCAACTAATACCACCAGTGCCATGCGTATTTTTACCGGCATCTTCTTCCATATGCATGCGAATTAATCTGACTCTTTTATCCTGACCATCAATAGTCTTGATAGGAATTGCGCCATTCATGCAGATGGCCACTTCACCCTGAGTAATCTGATAGTTTTTGGGAAGGTCAGGATACATATAGTGCTTGCGCGCAAATGTATTTGTACGCGTAATATCACTATCAGCGGCCACACCAGCCATCATCGCAAATTCTACTACTTTTTTATTCAGGACAGGTAACGCCCCGGGTTGCCCCGTGCAAACAGGACAAATATTAGTATTAGGATCGCAACCAAATTGATTGGGACAAGAACAGAAAATTTTCGATTGCGTCTTGAGCTGCACATGAACTTCTATACCAATAACAGCTTCATATGCAGGATAGCGGTCTAAGACCGTTGTTATCTCGTGCGACATAGGGATATGTCCTTACATTACATTTTTTTAATTGAGTGCTGAGAGTCATCAAAATTTTCAGACGATTCAACCATAATCTTACAATTAAGTGCTTTTTCCAGATGAAGAATAGATTGATATTCCTGATGAATCAAGTAGTCAAAAACTTTTTGAGAAACGGTAAGAGTTAAAGTTTCAGTAAGCCCTTTGCTACGAATTTCTTCTTTAATCGTACGCAAAATCTGAAAACTCATACTTGGAACCGATTTTAAAAAGCCACAACCACTGCACGATACACACACATTCGTTAGCTGCTGTAAAAGAGTCTTGCCCGAACGCTTACGCGTCATTTGCACGAGCCCAAACTCAGAAATTTTTAATGTTACCGATTGGAATTTATCTTTTTCTTTTAGACAACGTTCCAAATTGCGTGATAATTTCTGACGATTTGATCCACTCGACATATCAATAAAATCGATAACTATCAGACCACCAATGTTGCGTAACCGTAACTGTGTTACCAATTCGTCTGCAGCTTCCAAGTTAGTTTTTAATATTGTCTCTTCTAGCGACCCCGTTCCAGTGAATTTGCCAGTGTTGACGTCAATAACCGTCATCGCTTCAGTGCTTTCTATGATGATAGAGCCACCTGATTTCAACTGAACTTTCTTTTGCAGCGCCTTATCAAGTTGATTATCAATATCATAGCGGTCATACAGCGTCGGAGGCCCACTGTAATAACGCAACTTACCCAGATGCTCAGGCGTAATATATTTAATAAACTTATGAATAGAACGTAACTCTTCTTGGTCATCGCAAATCACCACATCGACTTCTTCGTCTAGGTGATCACGAACAGCTCGGAGAGAAACTGGAAGATCTTCATGAATTTTTTCGCCGGCAACTGCTTTTTTAAATTTTTTCTGGATCGATTTCCAGGTGGAAATCAAAAATGCCAAGTCTTTAACGATATCTTGAATATCGCGTCCTTCAGCGGTAGTTCGGACAATAGCACCCATTCCAGGTGGCAATGATGCTTGCATAAGTTCACGTAGCTGCGTGCGCACTTCGCGGTTTTCAATTTTTTTTGAAACCCCAAGGTGTGGAATATTTGGCATAAGGACTAAAAACTTACCAGGAAGCGTAAAGCAGGTTGAAAGTTTTGCCCCTTTTTCATGAATCGGCTCTTTGATGACTTGCACCAAAATCTCTTCGCCTTCACTAAAAATTTTCCCTACGTCAAGATTGCTTTTAATCGTGCGCTCAGGTAGCTCTTCACGATTATCTTCAGATTGCATATGCTCAGTAACTTTTTCCATGGCCAAAGCACGGTCAATTTCAGTAATGTGCAAAAAGCCTGCTTTTTGCTGACCAATATCAACGAAAGCTGTCTGAATACCTGGCAGCACCTTGGAAACGCGTCCTTTAAAAAAGCATCGATCAAGATCTTCTTTATTGTGCGTATCGAAATATATATCTTGCAGGCGATCATTATTCAGTACAGCAACGCGCGTTTGCCATGAATCTTTGTTGATCAATATTCTTTTCACAATGCGTGCCTTGTTACAATTTTTAATAATTTTCAGGAGCTTTGGGTAGATTTTTCAAAAAAAATAAGTAAGATGTTTATAAAACACCACCCTAGTATACCTAAAGATTTTTGCAATAGGTAGAAAATTCCCCAATATAGTTAAGGAGATCCCTGTGAAAACAACAAATAAGCTGTCCCTGTTGCTCGCTGTAGCTATGATTTTTGTTGCTGGTTGCGGCAAAAAATGCGCTAAGCCAAAAAATAAACATATGGCTGCTGTAACTGAAATTCCAATTATCAATGAGACCGAAGCACTCTTTGATGACAATATTTCAGAACTTGCTTTTGTTGATGATGAGCTTGGTTTTGAAAAAGATAAACTCGTTGCAAGCAACAACCTAGAAGTTGACGGTGGCGACATCGCACAACAAGATGCTGAGCGCGAAGCAAACTATGCTTTCAAAACCGTACATTTCAGCTTTAACAAAAACAATATCCGCCCAGACCAACAAGCTGTAGTTGCGCAAGATGTGCAACTAGCTCAAACAGCTGTTAACGATGGCAAAGAAGTGGTTATTGAAGGGCATACCTGTCAAATCGGTTCAGCAGCGTACAACCTTGCGTTGTCACAGCGCCGCGCTGAGTCAGTAAGACATGAAATGGTTGAAAATGGCATTCCTAACGAATCCATCAAAACCATGGGACTTGGTTATGAGCGTCCGCTAGTTGCTTCCAATGCACAAAAACGCGGTGAGTTAATCAAGGCTCTTTCGCCAAACCGTCGCGCAGAAGTGTTGATTAGCTAATAATCAATTCTTTTTCGAGAAAAAGTTTAAAGCCCCTAGAAATTTCTAGGGGCTTTTTTCATGACTACTTATTTACGACATATTGTTTACAACTACTTGCCATAAACAATAACATTAAATTTGGCGGCCAAAGAGAACAGTGTTTAGAGGGAGATGGGGATGGTAAGTATCACGCGCATTATTTTATTATTTTTAATCACTAGCCAATGTTGTTTGATCAGCGCTGGTGATACAGCAAGTAAATATCTTTTCTTGGAGCAGACAAATGACATTTGCATGATCGCTCCAATGGCTAATTTAAAGCGCTTAGAATATTTAAAAGCCACTTACCAACAAGCATTTGGTCGCGAACTTACAGAAGCACAACGAACAAAATCACCACGAACATTATTTCATGAACACATTCCTGCCGCTGAATATGCTACCAAGCGTACCTGTTTTGGCCGTGCACATGCAGGCACCATGAAATTTTATGAACTGCTTTCAACTGACCGAATCAATGATCCAGAGGCAACACCATTCTACCAATTTCTCCGTAGGGGTATTGAATACGGACCTGTCATGCCACATTTTTACCGTGCAGATGGAAGTGATTACATACCTTATCGCAAAAAGCGTGTGGGAGATAAACTTGCCAATGCCCAATCATACTTAAAATTCGTCTATAGCCCTTATTTTTTAATCGATACTCAGGCGGCACAAAGCAATGAACTTGCTCGTGCTGTTGAACACATTGAATCTTTAAGTTCCGTTGCTCTGCCACTTGGCGTCATAGGCAGCAAATTGAAAGCTTTTTCAACAATCACAGAAGCCTATGAGCCCCTAGGAACACCAACACCTACAGCAATGGCACATAAAGTAAAAGAACAAATCAAGCGCGCAGAACAAAGCAATCTGGCAACTAAAGATGATTTGATTGCTTTACTGCAAGAGCAATATCCTATTTTCCCATCACCCTGCGACAAGACATTAGCCGATGGCCGCTACCTTCATGGTGCTGTCCAAGCGCATCAAGGCTTTGCCTGGCTACAGCCACTCACGAGGCCCTATGCTCTGTCATGGGGAGGGACAGAGAAATGGGATCACGTCTTAGGTATTAAAGAGGTTGCCTCTATCTCAGGTACAGGCTCATGTGAATACCCTCTATATTCGCAAAAGCGATACAGTACGTACATGCATGGCCTTGGCAAGCTTACCTATCTGCGGCTTGGCATTAATTATAATAACCAGCCATTACTGGAAAATGCCCCAGACGAAACCGAACGGTTAGCCTGGCGGGCCAGTCAAGATTTAACAGCACGTAGCCAACAACAAGAAGGCGAACAGGCCGCTGATTGCTGGTGGAGTGATGATCATTTTTCCTCTGACAAATACCTCAATTACCAGATAGCTGAACTATTCAGGGAAAATCTTATCTTGAAACAAAAAGCTATGGCCACTGTCGATATTGGCAACTTTAAAGCATGGTCCGCTTATCATGATTTTATGCAAGACATGCGAGCGGGGCTCTTATATCGTCATAGAGCACACCGGATTAAGAATGGTAAACGCTTGAGCCCTATCAATTATGACCAAGCAAAGTACTTTATCCCCGGCGAAGAGCAAGCACTAGCTGCATGCGTTCTTTCTCAAATCAGAAATCTTTCATATGCGGCATTAGGCGAAAAAGCATTTTACGAAGCAGGAGCGCCAGAAATAGAAAATGCATTAAGTCGATGTATGATTCGTCATATCTTTAATCTGGATTTCAATCACAATCGCTATCTTGATCTTGCACAAAAAAATGTTGTTATCGCACTACCACATCAAGATCCTATCACGGCTTCATTTGTAAGCGTTTGGAACGAAATTTTAACTGAGCTCAAAGTAGCGCATCCAGAACGAACAGACTGGATCTGTTTTGATTTTCATGGTTGGGTTCTGTCATGGGATCCATTTCTGGTTGCCGTACAGCGAGAACACCTTATGAAAGATGCAAAACTCAAGAGCAGCGATAAACGCGTACGCATACTCGATAATATTGGCGTTGCAGTTATTGAATCATGGCTGAGCAGCAAGTTCAATGCGTTTTATGTGAAAAAGGGGTAAGGCAGCCTCGCATACACATAGATAGATCTTGCATAAACTATGACGCGTGCTAGGATTTTGGCACTTATCATTTTCTAGTTCAAAGAAAGATATTCGTCATGGAAGAAGCACTCTACGCTTACCTCAAAAAATTAAAAATCCCGTTTGAGACGCATGAACATGCACCCGCATTTACCTGTGACCAGATGGGAGATATCAAAAAAAATATGCCCGCACACGGTGGTATTAAAAATCTGTTTTTAAAAGATAAGAAAAAACGGTATTACCTGCTTAGTGCTCTGTATGACACCAAAATTGAACTCAAGATGTTAGCAAAAACATGGGAAGCCCCAGAACTGCGCTTTGCTCGCCCTGATGAGCTTGAAACTATTTTAGGTGTTAAGCCAGGCAGCGTTACCCTGTTTGCGTTGCTCAATGACAAAAATCATGTGGTACAAGTGATTTTGGATAACGCTATTTTTGCCCAAGAAAGAATAGGGCTACACCCACTACGCAATGATAAGACTACACTAGTCACTCCGCAAGATGCTAAAACATTTGCTGAATCATTGGGCTATGCTATCTGGGAACTTCCTGGACAACTTAGTTAGACTCCTAGCCGATTACCGGCTGCTTGAATGCATAGAGCAGTATCTGCGCCAAATGATCGTTAATATCCAGGCTTACAACTGTTTTGTGCACATAGCCACGTTCATCTAGAAAGAGTGTCGTTTGTTGTAGGGGACCGTCAAATGTCTTTGCCTTAGAAAACAAAGATACTTGCTGATGAATATCATGCAACACTGGAAACGGTGGCTTATAATACTGCACAAGTTCTCGTAAAAATAATGGTGATGCTGTACTGATTAAAACAAAATCAATATTACGAGCCTGTAGGCTCGCATAGGCCTGATTCAAACAATTAAACAGTCGATATTTCCAAGGTGTTTCATGATTAAAAAAATGCATAATTGCTTGCCTACCATTACCAGGAATGAGCTGGTGCACTTTTTCATTAGTATCAAGCAGACTATAGTCTCTCATTTGGCAGCCAATTAAAGAACCTGCACAACGCTGTTCAAGCTCTGCTGATTGCAAATTAATATTTGGCACAACAGCGGCTACAACGGCTAATACAAAATATTTGATCATTGAAAAAACCTCCTGCTCATAACACTTCAACTAAAAAATCACCAATATTTTTAAGGGCAGTATCGAAAGAGATCCCCATTAAAACAATCTGTCGTTGATCGCTCAAATACCGCTCAAAATATTGCTTTTCTCTAATTTGCTCAAGAGCAACCGAAGCTTTTTTATTTATTTTAAACTCAATAATGTATAGATAATATTTTGTTTCAACAACTGCATCAATACGCCCAATATTGGTGGTAATTTCAACATCAATGACGGCACCAATAAGTTTTAATACCGTAAAAAACACCGTCTGGTAATATTTTTCTTTTGCGATATGCAAATCATATGGAATATGCGCATAAAATTCTTTAAGCGCTTGCATAAATCCAGCAGTATTCTGAACCGTCAAATCACTAAGCAATTTAGTGGTGAATGCATTGATCTTACTGTGCTCAACATTCGCCATCCATTTCAATATGTTATTCAAAAAAGCTTCTTGGACTTCATTATTTGGATAGCCCAAAGTAAAATTCTTAGTCTCTTCATCATATGACTTAATAGTAAGATAGCCTGTTTGAAAAAGTAGTGTAGTAAGCGGTAAATGCTCTATATCAAACGTACCCAATTCACTTTGATCAGCTTTTACATTTTCTAGCATAATGACAGGATATTGGCGCTCCTGTAAAAGATTAATAAGAAACGTAGGCGTTCCTGAAAGAAACCAGAAATTCTCTAACGATTTAGCATGCAAAGCATTCACAATTGAAAAAGGGTTAAAAACCTTCACAGTTGTGTCACCAAAAGCATCTACCCGTCGCAATGGTACATTTTTCCAAAATCGATAGCCATTGTACATAAGCCGCATTTTATCAATAAGCACAGATGTCGAAATTTCTTTCCCCTGGGCAATAGTTGCAAGGTGTTCTACAAACACATGCTTAAGCTCTTCCTCTGTACACCCTACTAAATGAGCAAAATCAGGATTCATTGATATATCAAGTAGCTGGTTAAGGCCAGAAAAAATACTGGTTTGCGAAAACCGGCTCACGCCTGTAATAAATACAAAACGTAAGTACTCATCAAGCCCCTTGATGACTTCATAAAAGCTCTTCAACACTTCTCTAATTTGCTTGGCGACTGGCATATTGTGCAGATGGGTCAGGATTGGTTTGTCATATTCATCAATAATGATAACTACCGTTGTTGCGTATTTTCGCTTCAATTGCTCTATCAAGGATCCTAACATTTCGTTAGGAGTTGTTATTGCTAATGATGGCAAATCATACGATAGAGCTACTTTAGCTAGATAACGAGTAAGCGCTACGTCAAGTTCCTCTGGCGTCTTGTGCGGAATATTCAAAAAATCTATATGCACTACTGGATGAAAAGGCCACGTATAGTCTGATTCACGCTCAATCCAAAGCCCTTTAAACAACTCTTTTTGTCCCAGAAATAGTGATTTTAAAGTAGAGCAGAGCAGCGATTTTCCAAAGCGCCGTGGACGAGCAAAAAAACAGCAGTCATTTTCAATCAATCGATAAATATGCTCTGTTTTATCTATGTAGGTATAGTTACCAGTTATTATTTTTATGAACGACTGCGCACTTACTGGCAATTTTTTCATGTACTTATCTTTCCTGCTTGTAACAATTGTATGGGCATAATTGATTGCTGCAATGCGTAAAGAAATATAATTATAAGATGCCTAGAAATTTCATGGCCAAGGGCCGTATCAACTACTATGCCTTGTTCATCGATAACTAATGTTGATGGGATAACATAACAAAATTCTGTAGCCCCATAACGAGAAATGATCGATTTGTTGTCATGTAAAATGATAAACGAAAGCTTATGGCTGGTCCGTAGCTCATTAATGACTTGCAGAGGTGCTATAGTAACAGCAATTACTTCAAAATTGTATTTTTTCAATATTTCATAGGTGTCTTGTAGCGCATAGAGTTGCTCCATGGGAGCAGTTGTATAACCTTCTTTTTCTGGCGAATGATCAAAAAAACAAAGAATAATTTTTTTACCACGATAATTACTAAGCGTATGCTCTTTGCCATCTGCATCAACAAGGGTAAAATCATACGCTAATTCGTCCTTGAGATAATCCGGCCCAAAACGTGTACATACATTATTAGCACATGCAAATTGTATGCAGTACCCCAACACGACAGTAAAAATAATAATTTGCTGGTAAAATTTCATCTATGCACTCCTTCAAATAACCACGCGCAATAATGCGCCATCTGTTTTCATAGTTAACTGCTTGGTATTTTCTAGATGCGCCAACATGGCATTCACATTGGTACGCGTCAGCATCCATGAAACATGATTTGCAGGAATCTCGTACGTCTGCATAATTTTTTGCGTCAATTGATCAATAGCTAGCCCTGTTGGAACTTCACGAATTAATCTCAGCACATCGTCCATGGTATCAAGTATGCGTTTTTGATGCTGCTGAATAACAGGCGGTATAGGCCCTTGCAGCTCGCCACCATGATAAAATACCGTAGCGTCAGGGGTAAGCGTTGCTAACTTGTCAAAAGACAACAGCGTATCGGTAATATTGGTGTAGTAGAGCGCACCGTGTTTATTGAATGTCTCTTCACCAAAGAACGAATCCCCTGTATAAAAAACGCTGTCGGTAGAGATCACGCCAATAGAACCATGGGTATGGCCTGGAAGAGTAATAATAGAAAAATCACTGCCATAAATATTAATTGTCTGATCCTGATAGGCAGTAATCACATCAGTAACGACTGAAGCCTCTGCCGCTTCTAAAAATTTATTCCTAATCCCTGTAAAGGGCATAGCGCCCCCACAAAAACACACGGGTTGCAGATATGGGGTACCAATAAACAGGCTTTCAAAATGCGTAGCGTACACACGACAACCTGGATATTGTTGCTGGAAATATGCATTACCACCGCAATGATCTGGATGATGATGCGTGTTAATAATAGCACCAACGGTATACCCCGCTTCACGAATTGCTTTATCAACTGCTTTGGCACTTTCACGATCAATACCACTGTCAATCAAGACCACAACGCCGTTATTGATATAGGCGCCAATAGAAAGACGACCACTAAAAAAATAACTATTGCCCTTAATGTGCTGAAGTATTATTTTCGCCATGGTCGTCCTTTATATGTCAATTTTAGATATGTTTTTGTATGGCCAGAATCAAATCTCCGGCTTCATGCACCAGTGCATCAGGCTTGTATGCTAGCAAAAGGTCAGCACAGTTACCACGTCAAAAGATAGCTAGCTTATCGATAATGCCAAGCGCGTAAAATCTTTCCATTGCTCGAAAATATTCTTTGGCCAGGTAGCACTAATATCAACAATATCGCCCGCTGCATCCAAAACAGGATCTAGGTGCGGATAGATGTCTACTTTGCATTTCAATTCGCCCACAACAGCCTTGTTGTTCTCGCGCAGCTGTTTAAACTGAGAAAGGTTCTTGATGGGAATGCCATAAGCATCAATCAATTTTTTAGCCGCTACGCCATCACCTGTTGATTTGATCCGTTGCACCTCGGCGAGAAGCTCTTCCGTTGCCTTCATGGCTTTTTTCATGTCAGTTACTTCAAGTGCGATAACTATATGCTCTTTGCCTTCATTTTCAAATAGCTGCTCAACAATTTTGGCGCCACCAGCTTCAATAATATAATTAGTAATCGTCGCATTCGCTCGCGCATGATCACCTGTAATTTCTGTGGCAGAATCTGGCTGTTGCAACAATCGTGTAAGCCCTGTTTCAAGCATATGGAACATAAGCCATTTTTGTAGCATTGTAGACCCTATGCTATGGTACCACTGCGTCAACAATCCTTCCTCTGCCAGCTCATCAAGATGCATAATGCTAACATAAAGAGCGACAATTTCTGCACGCAATTCTTCTATTGTTGCGTCATACCCAGCTAATAAATCTGCCAAATTATCTGATGTCACAGGAATAATATCACCAGCTTGATGTGCTGTATCCTTGCGAACCAGTAACTCTTCAGCACTGCACGTATGCATGGCAAGCTTGCCGCTGCCGTGCCCAAGCGTTTCATGCAAAATACAGTGCACATCCCATAAATCATTCATAAAGGTGCCATCTGCATCATATTCATCCAGCCAGTCTGCGTTGCTTTTGCTAAAAAACAGACGCCTGCTCAAGTAGGGATTAATAAGCGCACCAAGCCCTTTACCTGATGGATAAATAATTTGTTTTGAGCCATATGTTGCACGAATTTCTTCGTAATTTGGCAAGCAATAAGCAGCGGTAACTTTCATGGGCCCAAGATGCCCCGCACCAAATATTTTTGTATTTATTGATGCATTTGGTAACGCAAGCTCTTTACCTGAAAGGTCTCGCTTGAAAGCTTCATCTACCGGTAGCTGCTTTTCAATTGCTGGTAAAATAGCACTCAAATCACCCAGTGTGATGGTGCGTATGGTTGCTTCTGCTTGAAACGAACCTCGTTGATTTTTAGGATCATCATAGGTTTCAATAAACCCGAAGCAATAATCTATACGGCTCTTAGAGTGCAGCCATTCAATGGAATGTTTTTTGAAAAACTCTTCATCTCCGTTTTCCAGATACACAATCAGATACTCAAGACTTTTAATAAGATGCTCATCAAAAATATCTGGGGCTAGCTGTGCTTGATTATGGGCTTTTTTGAGCCAAAATACAGCAACCGTAAGCTCTTGGCTGTACTTGCCACTGACAGCATAGGGTAAGGCGACAGGGGCAATCACGCCATCACTATTTGCCTCTAGCGAGCAATATGTATTCAAACTTGAGCGAACATCACATGAGAGTGACAAATAATCATCCTCTGTGAATCCAGGGGCATAAAAATTACGCGCACTTTGTTCGATACTGTTAGGCACAGTACCCGTTGGCTGATAGGTCCGATCAAAAATAACCGATTCAAGCTCACACACATTACCAGCTAAAGCGTGTTCATCAATGGCCGTCAGTATCTTAACTACGTTTTCTTTTGTCAGTTGGTTCAAACCAAGCCGTTGGGGCGTACGCTTTTCATCAGCGTGTTCCCGTTGAAAATACTGCCCATGATTTGACCAGAGGTACACCAAAAACGTCTTAACCTCTTGCATAAATTTAGGCATATTAAGTTTTTCTAAGCCGAGGTCTTTTTGCTTTGCTCGTGCAATCAGGACGGCCTCTTGATCAAAAATAGTCTGAAAAATGTGCTGTACAGCAAGGCCATCTTTATGCATTTGATCAGTGCACACACGATTTCCGGGCAAGCTTGCACGGAAAAGATAATATACAAAAATACGTTCTGCCGGCATTAAGTCGTTAAAAACTGATGGCAGGCTATCATCATAGGTAACAGCAATTTCTTTATACGTATCAATATATTCAGGGGATGTATCAAGGTAATGCATTATCAATTCTCCATGTAAAAAAGAAAAAAGTGCTTTGTGTCAATGTTATACTGCACACCAGAGTAAGCGAATAGCATATAAGCATGCCATCTTTATAACAAATGTGTAGGCGCTAGATCTGATTTATTCCGAGACGGCAGAATGCCAAGAGATTCAATTTTACGATACAGTGTACTGCGCCCAATACCAAGCATTTTCGATGCTGCCAGATAATTATAGTGTGTCTCTTTAAGCACAATTTCTATAATATATTTTTCTATCTCATTCATAATCAATGGATGGATATTGCCTTTGTTATGGTAACCAATACCAGCAGCCATACGCTTAATTTCACGATTTAATAGTTCATGCAGTGTCATATGACGCTTTCTTTTGCAAACACTCCTGCAAAGTAATGTGCGAAAAATAAATCCTGGCTACAAAAGGTAGATCCTGTTTTAACAGCGTAGTCAATTTGATATAAAAATTCATAACATTGCAGCAGCTCAATCATCTGCACTCGTTGCCAACCTTTACTAATAAAGCTGTATGGCAACCGAAAACTCATTTTCTTAGCCAGAATAAACTGCTTTTTATTCATAAATTGAGAAACATGAAATGCGCGCCACACCTGCTCTGTCCAAAACATCACCCAAAAAATAGGCGGGTATTCTTGCTCAATCTTGCCCCACAAAATAAAAAAATCTTTTTCTTTTTTTTCAAAAAAACATTCTGCCAACTGTTGCAAACTTTTTTCTGGCGCATATAACGCTTGCAAATAAGCACTAAAAGTATTTTTGTACTTAAGACTAGCAAGGGCAACATAATCCATCAATAAAACACACTCTTGCAACGACTGCTTGCGATTATAGAATAATGATTCAAATAACGGAATTTTTTTATTGATATCAAAGTTACCAAACCAATGTGCTAGCATTATAAATTCTTGCATATCAAGCATAGTCGGCAACTGAATAATAGTAGCCTGCAATTGCGTAGGAATATCTGATGTGGCAATAAAAAATGCCGCGCTATGCGGACCCTGATAAGAACACAAATACTGCTTGAACACAGCTGCACTTTTTGATTCTCGCTCATCGCTTATATTACCCAGCCAAAAGAATAATGAGCTGCCAAAGCCTGCCTGGCCAAGCAATCCATATAATTCACGCTTCTCACGTCCAACAATATCTACACGCTGAAACTCATTGGTCAGTGCTTTATCTTTACGAATAAAGTTAAAGAAGGCAGTGCAGAATGCTGCAGGGTATTCACTACTTGTGAAACAAAGCGTTTGTCGTTGCTGCCAAAAATCATTATTTTTAGCCATTATGAGAAAAGTTTTTAAATCCATATGTTATTTCTTATGATCAAGGACCAAATATTTGCTTAATGTTTGTTATTAACTGCTGTTGTATGAGCCGTGCAGCACGATTGGCAAGCATCTGGTACATATGATATATAAAGGTATCATTGAGCATAGGGTTTCTTGGTTTAGAAATCAAGATCGCACAGGAATCATTCCGATTAAATACTTCTTGCTGTGTATAATTAAAAACTTTTATATTGTACTCCATCCGCACGATATAAGACTGCAACACAATATCAGGAGATATGTTTTTTTGGCATGGATCGAGAGACTTAATCGTAATTATTAAGTGATATGCATGTTGTGGCTGATCAGCAATAGAAAACCCTCCATGAATAAGCTGCTTATGCACTGATTCGTAGAGCCCTGGAGCTATGTTATCAAAAACATGGGTATTAACTGGAAATTTAATAAATAAAGGCGTAGCGACAGATACTATTTGCTGCCGAGAACAACTAGTAAAAAGCAACAAAATAAGACAGCTCAGCAAAAACCGTTCTGCACGCATAAGCATTAACTACTTAATAATACGATTTGCAAGGCTAAAAATCTGCTGTTTTTCTTCCTTGTCAGCATGATAATGCACAGGCTTTAGATTTGGGTTGGTAAATGCTATGTCCTGTGGAATCTGAAGAACAACAGCAGACAAAATTGTCTTGACCGCCGACTGTGCGATAGTTTTGACCTCGTCAAACTGATTCCAGCTCAGAGGAGCATTTTCTGCAGTACCTTGAATTTCTAGGATATCGTCATGTTCTGTGAGAACAATATTGAAATCAGCGTCACCACGAACATCCTCTTCATATGAAAGATCAGCACATACAACGCCATTCACAACACCTACTGACACAGCTGCTACCTGCATGGTAACAATATTTTTATTAAAAATTTTTCGCTGAAGCCAGCGCTTTGCCGCGAGTTGCAGTGCGATACTTGCAGCTGTAATACAAGCAACACGCGTACTGCCATCTGCTTGTAAAACATCACAATCAATAATAATTGTACGTTCCCCAATAACAGAGAGATCAATACTAGGCCGTAAACACCTACCAATAAGGCGTGAAATTTCAACACTGCGAGGATTACGCTGAGGCTGAGTACCATCACGCTGTGTTCGTTGATGTGTTGCAGCAGGTAGCATTGCATACTCCGCCGTCAACCAACCAACACGCTGGCCTTTAAGAAAGGGTGGTACGCCCGGTTGGAGCGTAACACCACATAATACTTTTGTATTGCCTTGCTCATAAAGCACAGAAGCCTGCGCATACCCGTATGCATCAAGTGTCACACGAATAGGGCGTACTTCTGTTGCTTCACGACCATCAATTCTTTTGAATGACACAATA
This sequence comes from candidate division TM6 bacterium UASB124, assembly GCA_945897315.1. Lineage (GTDB taxonomy): Bacteria > Babelota > Babeliae > Babelales > RVW-14 > CAIKAH01. The sequence goes on along the minus strand of CAMDFF010000003.1, from coordinate 56,072 downwards.
CCCTTATGGTTTCTCAAGTTCAGGAGCAACAAGCTTCAAGCGGCCTGTTTCTCTGTCCTGAGCAACAACTTTAACAATAATACGGTCATTCATCTTAACAAGTCTGTTAAGATCATTTTGCTTATTACGAGCAATCGTGGAAATGTGTACCATTCCCTCTTTGCCCATTACAAGCTCAACAATCAAACCAAAATCAGCAATACGCTTAACAGTACCATTGAAAACGGTACCGATTTCGATATCACCGCAAAGAGTTCTAATCCAGTTTTCAGCTTCAGACGCTGCATCACCTGTCTTAGAGTAAATCTTAACGGTACCATCGTCTTCGATGTCAATTTGCGTACCAGTCTTAGCAATAATTTCTTTAATATTTTTTCCACCAGGACCGATAATCAAACCAATTTTATCTGATGGAATCTTAAATGAGTTAACACGTGGAGCACGGCTTGACAACTCAGTACGAGGAGCAGAGAGCGCCTTTTTCATTTCACCAAGAATATGCAAACGAGCTATACGTGCTTGCTCAAGAGCTTCAACAAAAAGCTCACGAGAAAGTCCAACTTTATCTTTAATATCAAGCTGAAACGCAACAATACCACGCTCTGAACCAATTACCTTAAAGTCCATCAAACCAAATGCATCTTCCATACCAAGAATATCAGTGAGAATATGTAAGTTGCTTTGAGAATCGCGCACTAAGCCCATGGCAATACCGCCAACCATTTCCGTGATAGGCACACCAGCATCCATAAGAGCAAGTGTCGTTGCACAGACGCTTGCCATTGATGATGAACCATTTGATTCAAGAACATCACAAAGGGAGCGAATGACATAAGGAAATGCGTCACTTTTTGGCAATATATTAATAAATGAGCTTTCAGCCAAATAACCATGGCCAATTTCACGACGACCAGCCCCGCGCAATGGCTTAACTTCACCCGTTGAAAATGGGAGGAAGTTATAATGAAGCATGAATTCACGTTCTTGCTGCCCAGCAATCAGAGAATCTATTTTTTGTGCATCCTGTCCTGTTCCAAGTGTAACACTCGTAAGGACTTGCGTTTCTCCACGTTGAAAAACTGCGGAACCATGAGAACATGGAAGGGGTGCTATATCAATAGTAATTGGACGAACCTGATTAAAAGCACGACCATCAACGCGTATTTTTTTGGCTGCAAGAACATCAGGCAATGTTTCTTTGATAATTGAATCAAAAATAAAGCCCAAAATCGGATTAGTAATCTCTGCTTTCGCAACTTCTTGCTCAAACTTACCAAGGATATCTTTCTTGATAGCATCAAAACCGTCACCGCGTTCTGACTTACTTGCGGCAAAAATTTTCTCTGCGAAATCACCTGGCAATACAGATTTAACGCGTGTTTTCCAATCAGTCCAATCAATCGTTGTCGCTGGTGTATGTTTAACAACACCTAGCTCACGAGCGATCGACTCCTGCCACTCAACTTGTTTTTTCACTTCTTCATGAGCACTGAATAGAAGCTCAATAAGCGTCTGCTCACTAATATTGTTACAGTGACCTTCTACCATGCAAATACCATTTTTGGTACCTGCAATCATGATATCAGAATCTGATGCGGCAACTTCTTCAAATGTAGGGTTAAATTTCCATACACCATCAACAAGAGCCGCTTGTACAGCACCGATAGGACCCATGAATGGCAACGGAGAAATAGTTAATGCCAAAGATGCACCGATAAGCGCAAGGACACTAGTTGGAAATTTGCCATCTGCTGAATAGACTGTTGCTAATACTTGTACTTCGTTAAAATACGTCGAAGGAAACAGAGGTCTTAACGGCCGATCAATTACACGAGAAGTTAAAACTTCAAAATCACTGAGCTTCCCTTCTCGTTTAAAATAGCCGCCAGGAATTCTACCAGCTGCAGAAGTCCGTTCACGGTATTCAACAGTAAGTGGGAAAAAGCCTTGAATAGCCTTCACCTCTTTTGTTGCTACAGCGCTACACAACACAACATTATCACCAGCTTTTATCCACACTGCACCATCAGCCTGGCGAGCATACCGGCCAACTTCTACCTCGATGTCCTGGTCTGCAAAACGAAATACTTTGTGCATATTAGATCAATCCGTGTGATTTGAGCGATTGCATCACATTAGTGTAACTAACTTCATCATTTTTTTTCAGGTACTTAAAGAACGTACGTCTTTTACCAATTAAGATCATCAAACCACGTTGTGAAGAATAATCTTTTTTAGCTTCCTTCAGATGGTTTGATATTTGCTTAATACGCTCAGAGAGCACTGCTATTTGTACTTCACAAGAACCAACATCATTTGGTGATTTTCCAAATGCTTTGATCAATTTTTGTTTTACATCATTACGAATCATGTAATACCTTACGTTTTGGTTTATGGTAGGCGCGAGCGGATTCGAACCGCTGACCCTCACTACGTCAAAGTGATGCTCTGCCAACTGAGCTACGCGCCTTTTTAGGGACTATTTTGTTAAAGATACAGCGTCTAATCCAATTTCAAGTTGTTCTTCTGCCCGTGCTAACTGTTCAAGTTCTGATATCTCTTCACCAATGTATTTCGCTTTAAAACTAGCGATACCGGTACCAGCTGGGATCAGTTTACCAATTACAACGTTTTCTTTCAACCCATAGAGATAGTCAACTTGACCAACTAATGATGCTTCAGTAAGAACTCGTGTTGTTTCTTGGAATGAAGCAGCTGAAAGAAAGCTCTCTGTACCAAGAGACGCTTTAGTAATACCCATCAAAATCGGCTTTGCGGTCGCAGCTTTCTTACCCTCTTGAACAACAAGCTTGTTGACAGACTGGAATAAGAAACGATTTACACGATCACCAGCAACAAATTTTGTTTCGCCTGGATCAATTATACGTACTTTATGGAGCATCTGGCGAACAATCAATTCAATGTGTTTATCATTGATATCAACGCCTTGCAGTGTATAAATTTCTTGAATTTCACGAACCAAATATTTTTGTACTTCATCAGGTCCAAGAATTCGCAAGATATCATGCACATTAGGCACACCAGAGGTCAAAGCATCTCCCGCTTTTACACGCTCTCCATCTTCGACGTTTAAGTGTCGGCTACGAGGTACGCTATATTCAAAGACCTCGCCTTCATCAGTAGTAACCGTAATTCTACGTTGACCACGATGTAACCCACCAAACCTAATGATGCCATCAGCATCAGAAAGAATAGCTGTATCTTTTGGAATACGTGCTTCAAACAACTCTGCAACCCGTGGCAAGCCACCAGTTATATCCTTGGTACGTTTTTCATCGCGTGGCAACTTAGCAATCACATCACCAGGAAGAACATCTTGACCGTCTTCAACGATTAAAATGGCTCCAGTTGGTACATAATAACGTAAATCTTCTGATTCAGTACCACTCGAAATAATAATATACGCTTGGCGTTTTTCTTCACGACGCTCAAGAATAACCTTGTTTGCTTGAGTAGAGCCTTCATCAAACTGCTCTTGATAAGTAACGTTTTCAATTAAATCAACATACTGAACAGTTCCAGCCTTTTCAGTCATGATAACCTTAAAGGCATCCCATTCAGCAATCTTTTGATTTTGCTGAACAAGCATATCATGTTCAACAAAAATCGTAGAGCCATATTCCAGCGTAAATTCTTCAAGCTCACGTCCATCATCCGCAACAATTACAATCTTGGACTTTCTGTTCATGATAACCGTTTGACCTAAACGATTTTTGACAGTATGAACATTCCTGAAAGAGACTTTACCGCTAAACCGTGACTTAAAGGTGCTCGCTTCACCAAGGCCGCTAGCAGTACCCCCAACGTGGAAGGTTCTCATCGTCAGCTGCGTTCCAGGTTCACCAATTGATTGCGCAGCAATAACGCCCACGGCTGTACCAATATCTACCAACGAAAGCGTTGAAAGGTCCATTCCATAGCACTGGGCACATACCCCACGCTTAGCTTGGCAAGTAAGCACGGATCGAACAGCGATTGCAATCACTGCTGAATCGCGTAATTGTTCGATAATAGCATCAGTAATCGTAATATCACGCTCAGCAATAATTTTTCCTGAAACTGGATCTTTAATTGGCTCAGCGGTAATACGACCATAAACACGATCAGCTAAAGGCTGAATAATTTCGCCATACTCTTTTAAATCGATAATTGTTACAGAACCGAATGTTTGACAGTTTAGCGTAGAAATAACAACATCTTGAGCAACGTCAACTAAACGACGTGTCAGATAGCCTGAATCTGCCGTTTTAAGTGCGGTATCTGCTAGCCCTTTTCGCGCCCCGTGAGTAGAAACAAAGTATTCGAAAACACTGAGACCCTCTTTAAAGTTTGCAAGTACGGGCGTTTCCATAACTTCACCAGATGGATTCGACATCAACCCTCTCATAGCAGCAAGCTGACGAATTTGTTGTCGAGAGCCACGCGCTCCAGAGTCAAGCATCATAAAGACCGGATTAAAGGGCTCATTTGACTTAGATTGGTTCGCTGCAATCTTGCGATCATCATTTTCAAGCAACTGTACCATGTCATTGGTAAGCTCTTCGGTTGCACGGAACCAAATTTGAATAACTTTGCTGTAACGCTCACCATTAGTGATCGCTCCATCTAAGTAGAGCTTTTCTGCTTTATTAACTTCAGCTGTTGCTTTGCTAATAACTTCTGGCTTGGTACTAGGAATCACTAGATTATCCATAGAAAGGGAAATACCGCCAGTTGTAGCATAAGAAAAACCAAGTTTTTTGATTTTATCTAGAGCATCAACTGTTGCTTCAGCCCCAAAAGCCTTGTAAACCTTGCCAACCATATTTGCTAAGTCTTTTTTCTTAACTGCTTTATTAATCCAGTTAAAATTACTACCAGCAGGCAGTGATTCGTATAGAATAACACGCCCAACAGTTGTTTCTATAATCTTACCATCAGCTAAGCGCAACTTAATTGGTGCTTGTGCACTAACACGCTTATGCTGATACGCGTAAATTACTTCTTCAAGATTACTAAATACTAAGCTTTCCCCAAGAACGTTTTTTCGTCCTTTGGTCAAATAATACAAGCCAAGAACCATATCCTGCGATGGAACAGATAATGGACGACCATTAGCAGGAGTCAAAATATTACGAGTAGAAAGCATTAACCGTATTGCTTCAGTACGGGCTACCTTACTAAGTAACACGTGCACTGCCATTTGGTCACCATCAAAGTCCGCGTTAAATGCAGAACAAACCAATGGATGGATCTTAATAGCCTTACCCTCTACCAACAGAGGAAAGAATGCCTGAATACTCAAGCGATGCAATGTCGGCGCACGGTTCAGGAGTACTGGCCTACCGCGAACAACTTCCTCTAGTGCTTCCCACACTTCGGGAGTCATATCTTCAACCATGCGTTTAGCAACGCGCAAATTAGGTGCAAGCTCACGTTGTTGAAGTTCAACATAAACATACGGCTTAAACAACTCAAGTGCCATCATTTTTGGCAGTCCACATTGATTCATTTTCAATTCTGGATCTACTACAATAACCGAACGACCTGAATAATCTACACGCTTTCCAAGCAAGTTCTGACGGAAACGACCCTGCTTACCACGCAACATTTCGCTGAGTGACTTCAGAGGCCGCTTATTCGTACCACGAACTGGTTGTCCACGACGCCCATTGTCAATTAATGCATCAACAGATTCCTGAAGCATGCGTTTTTCGTTTTTAATAATAACATCAGGAGCCTCGAGCTCAATCAAACGCTTAAGTCGAATGTTACGGTTAAGAACTCGACGATATAAATCATTAAGATCTGAGCTCGCAAAGCGCCCTCCTTCAAGAGGTACTAATGGGCGCAAATCTGGAGGCAGAACTGGAAGAACATCCAGAATAACCCATTCTGGACGAATACCTGCTTGAGCCATGCCCGCAAGAACCTTGTAGCGTTTTGCAATACGATGCTTAACTGCTACAGATGTTGTTTGCGTGTATTCTTCTTCGATTTTTCTAACTTCAAAGCTAAGATCTATCAATGCTAGCAAAATACGAACGGCTTCTGCGCCCATACCAGCCTTAAACAGGGTATCCTCAGGATTAGCCTGTACATAGCTATCATATTCTTGACTTGAAATGAGTATTTTTTGAGCAAACGGCGAACTGCCTTGATGTATTACAATGTAACTATCAAAATAGATCACTCGTTCAAGATCACGCACAGTCATGTTCATGATCAAGCTTAAATAACTTGGAATTCCCTTCAAGAACCAAATATGGCAGACTGAAGAGACCAAGTTAATATGCCCCATGCGCTCGCGACGTACACGTGCTTGAATAACCTCAACACCACATTTTTCACAGGTAACACCGCGGTGCTTCATGCGTTTGTACTTGCCACAATTACATTCCCAGTCTTTTACAGGACCGAAAATGCGTGCGCAAAACAAACCGTCACGCTCAGGCTTGAGCGTGCGGTAGTTGATTGTTTCTATTTTTTTTACTTCGCCATACGATAACGAGCGGATTTTATCAGGGGATGCTATACCAAGACGGAACGCATTAAATTGGGTACCACTGATATACTCACGAAATCTTTCAAGCATCTTGTTATTCACCTACGTGCTCCTTACTTGTCTTGAATAAATCCACTTGCAACCCTAAGCTCTGTAGTTCTTTGACCAATACGTTGAAAGACTCTGGAATACCAGCCTCTGGTACTTCTTCACCCCGCACAATAGCCTCATAGGCTTTAATACGACCATTGACATCGTCAGACTTAATGGTAAGCATTTCTTGCAATGTATACGCTGCACCATATGCATACAATGCCCACACTTCCATCTCACCAAGACGTTGTCCACCAAATTGCGCTTTACCGCCAAGTGGCTGTTGTGTAATAAGCGAATAGGGACCAACAGAACGAGCATGCAATTTGTCATCTGCAAGGTGATTAAGTTTCATAATGTAAATGAAACCCACAGTCACAGGCTGATCAAATTGTTCACCAGTACGACCGTCAAATAATGGGTATGTCCCATTAGCAGGCAACCCTTGTTCAAGCAAGAACGGCTGAATCTCTTTTTCATAGTCAGCGCCATCAAATACTGGTGTTTTAAATGCAACACCATTAGCGACAGTCTTACGAGCAAGATTAATAATTTCTTCTTTACCGTATTGCTCTTCAATGTCATTAATAATTTCGACGCCATAATAATGAGCCATTTTGCTCTTAACTTCTTGATGAGACATAGCTTCTAATTGTGCTGCAAATTTATCTGCAGCTACCTTACCAGCCATACCCAACATCGTCTCAAGAATCTGCCCAACGTTCATACGACCTGGCACCCCAAGTGGATTCAGAACTATGTCAACAGCAGTGCCGTCTTCCATGTATGGCATGTCTTCCACATTAACAATGCGTGATACCACACCCTTGTTTCCGTGGCGACCCGCCATTTTATCTCCGACAGAAAGACGTCGCTTTGTAGCAACATAGACTTTAATCATTTTAATAACGCCAGAAGGGAGATCGTCACCTTTGCGTAATTGATTAATACGATCTTCTTTAAGTGCTGTCAAAACATGAATTTGATTAGTCAAAATATCATTGTAGTTTTTTATTTTTGCATCAATGTCTTTATCGCTGGTAACTATAGTCAACAAGCGATCAAGCTCAACCAATTGCAATCGCTCTTCAGTAAACATGCCTTTAACAAGCAACTCTTTAACAGTGGTCGCTTTGCTTGTTTTACCGTTCAACAATCCAACGACATTAGCCTTAATGCCTTTTTCAAGAATATGCAAATGATAAGCAAAATTTTCTTCAATTTTTTGCGTCTCTTTAACAACAATCTCTTTATAACGCTTGTCTTTGCGAATACCACTTCTAGAAAATACTTTGACATCAACAACGGTTGCTTCTACACCAGGTGGAACACGCAAAGAGGTATCGCGCACTTCACGAGACTTTTCACCGAAGATAGCTCGTAATAACTTTTCTTCAGGTGAAACTTGAACGTCACCTTTAAGTGTTACCTTACCAACTAAAATGTCACCTGATTTAATCCGTGTACCAATTTTTACAATGCCATCCTCATCAAGGGCTGCAAGGTCTTTTTCTGGTACATTTGGAATATCTCTAGTGATTTCTTCTGCTCCAAGCTTTGTTTCACGTGCTTCAACAACAAATTCTTCAACGTGAACAGATGAGAAGACTTCATCACCAACAAGTCGTTTGCTGACAACAATAGCATCCTCATAGTTGTACCCTTGCCATGGCATGAAAGCGACAAGAACGTTACTACCAAGGGCTAATTCACCATTTTGTGTTGCCGCACCAGTAGCGATAATATCACCTTTTTTAACAGCATCGCCCACTTCTACAATAGGATTAAAGTGAATCCAGGTATTATGACTTGAACGAGCAAATTTCTTTAGGTAATAAATATCAATAGGACGAGAAAGCCACTCTGCTTCACCAATGTCATCAGCATGCAAGCGAACAATTATTTTTTCTGAGGATACATACTCAACAATGCCTACAGTGCGAGCATTCACAACCGCACCCTCAAGCGAACCTAACTCACACTCAATACCAGTACCAACAAGTGGTGTTTGACAATTGATGAGAGGTACAGCTTGGCGTTGCATGTTAGATCCCATGAGCGCACGGTTTGCATCGTCATGTTCAAGAAACGGTATCAGCGCAGTTGGCACGGAGAATATTTGCTTTGGCGAGGCATCAACGTAAGATATGTTCTCTGGTAGCTCCAGAATATAGTCGCCATCTCTTCTTACAAGAACACGCTCTCCTGCAATTTTATTTACCTTAGAAACCTTCACGCTTGCCTGTGCTATGCGTTCACCAATTTCTTGGAAAGCATCAAGATAAACAACGTTATCTGCAACAACACCATCTTTAACGGGGCGATAAGGTGTTTCAATAAAACCTAAAGCATTAGCACGAGCATAGGTTGAAAGTGAAGAAATCAAACCAATATTTTGACCTTCTGGCGTTTCAATAGGGCATATACGGCCGTAATGAGATGTATGCACGTCACGCACTTCAAACGTTGCCCGTTCACGAGTGATACCACCGGGCCCAAGTGCTGACAATCGCCTTTTGTGTGCCATTTCTGCAAGTGGATTCGTCTGGTCCATAAATTGTGAAAGTTGCCCGGTACCAAAAAACTCACGCAACACAGCTGCTAATGGCTTAACATTTAAAAAGTCATAGGGCATTAATGATGCATAGTTATCTTGAAGTCTAAAACGCTCTTTAACAATACGCTCAATACGCGCAAATCCGATATATAATTGGCTTTGGAGTAATTCCCCAACAAGACGAACACATCGATTACCTAGGTGATCGATATCATCTAGCTCGCCTTCTCCGCGCTCTTTAAGGCCAATCAGATAGTTGAAGGTCGCAATAATATCTTCTTTTGTTAAACAGGTAACATTTTTATCAATGTTAAGATCCAGTTTACGGTTAGTACGAATACGTCCAACAACAGTTAAATCGTAAAAACGCGGATTATAGAATAAGTTAGTAACATACTCTTCCATAATCTTCACTGAAGGAATATCGCCAGGCTTAAGCTTGGTATAAACTTCTTTCAATGCTTCTTCGCGAGTAGTAGTTTGATCTTGAGCAAAAGTAAGCGCTAATGTTGGTTGAATAACATAGCCAGATGATTGAATAATTTTAAGAGAAATAGTTCCAACAGAAGCAATAATTTCAATGAGCTCTTCAGTAAGTTCTGTTCCTAGCGCCGCAATAACTTCGCCCGTTTTTGGAACAATAACATCTTCAGCAATAATGCGACTCATTAAACTATTTTTGCGGACAATAAGACGATCCAGACCCTCTTTTTGCAATTTTTCAATGTGTGTCTTCGTCAGTCGCTGACCAACAGCAAACTTACCTTCAAACTCTTTTGGTAGCGCCCCTGCTTCTAAGCGTTGTCCAATAAGATTACTATCAAGCTTCCGATAAAAATTGCCATTTTTTGCTTCAATAGTATCGAAGTTATAAAATGTTGAAAGTATCTTATTTTTTTCGATACCAATTGCTTGTAGAAAGGTTGTCGCCAGAATTTTTTTCTTTTTATCGATGCGAACATAGACTAGATCATTGTGATCAAATTCAAAATCAAGCCACGAGCCGCGGCTTGGAATAAGACGAGCAACATGATAAGGCTGCCCACGATAGTCTTTAGATTTTTTGCTCAAGGTAAACATCACGCCAGGAGCACGATGAATCTGGCTTACGACCACACGATCAACACCATTGATCAAAAATGTCCCTTGGCTGCCTAAATGATAGACTCCATCATGGTCCTCATATAAATCAACCATTACAGGAAGATCACAGAAAAACACATCTTGCTCTTTAATATCGCGAACAATTTTTTCAGCTGTTACTGGGTCTACATCCCAACTTATCAGCTGCATTTTTACTTTTAGCGGCAGGGAGAATGTTTTGCCACTGTAGCGACACTCATCAACCATTGCTGGAACTTTAATGGATACCCGTGAGAAACATTTTTTGCAATGCGCGTACTGTGCTGTATCTTTTTTGCACATAAGACATGTCTTACTACCAGTAAGCTTGCTGCTTCCACTTTTTTTACAGGAAGAACACGTCCATTTATAACGATTGATAATGCCGGTAACTTGACCGCAAATACATGCCCAGTCCCCTAATTCGTAGCTGACGTACTCAAGCGAAATACGCTCATTTTGTTCAACTGGAAACGTATCGCGCAAAACCTTTTCAAGGCCGATGTGTTTTCGCTCTGATGGAATACAGTCAAGTTGGACAAAATCATTAAACGATTTTGATTGTACTTCAATCAGATTAGGTAACGAAACAACCTCTTTTATTTTGCCAAACGACTTCCTTAAGATCCCTTTACCTCGACCAAATCCAGACATTCAACCGCTCCTGTAGCCAAAACGCATTGATATTTATGTTGAAAGAAACAAAATGGATACCGTTCTAATAGCCATTAGAACGGTATCCACAAAAAATTCGTGACATTAGTCACTAGCTTTGAAGGGGTACAAAATTAAGAGAGCTCAACTTTTGCGCCAACTTCTTCAAGAGCCTTCTTAATCTTGTGAGCGTCATCTTTTGATGCAGCTTCTGCGATAACAAATGGAACATTTTCAGCGCCATTTTTAGCATCGCCAAGAGAAAGAGTAGTTACTGACCGAAGAGCCTTGATAACGTTAATTTTATTAGCGCCAGCATCCTTCAATGTAACTTTATACTCAAGCTTTTCTTCAGCTGGGGCCGCTGCGCCAGCAGCAGGCATAGCCGCTACAGCTGCAACAGGCGCCGCTGCTGAGACACCGAATTCATTTTCGATATCTTTAATAAGCAGAGCAAGCTCCATTACGTTCATTTTCTTGATTGCGTCCAGTATTTCAATTCTTGATGACATGTGACAGACTCCTTAAAAACCTACAACCGCTATATACCGTTTAACTAAGCAATGCACGCAACCTTTGCATCAAATCCCAAACTTTTTTGGAAAGACCACGCACACTGTATCATAAAATATGCTACTTTACTACGAGTTTTGCTGTTTTTCTTCCACAGCCTTAAGTACATAAGCAAGCTGTGCAATATGTGCTTGAAGCACACGTGCAAGACCGCTAATTGGTGCTTGAAGCGTAGCCGCAAAATGCCCTACAAGAACTTCCTTAGAAGGCAATGTTGCTAGAAACTGTAGTTCTGCTGAGCTTAATAATCGTGATTCGAAAAAACCAGCAACAACTTTAAGTGTTGTATGTTTTTTCGAAAAATTAACCAACTCTTTAGCAACAGCTGATACATCATTATTAGCAAAAACAAGACCAACCTGTTCCTTGAAGTTTTCTGCAAAAACATCAGATCCTGGGATGTCCTGAGCTGCAATACGCATCAATGATGCCTTGGTGACCTTAATGGATCCACCCTCACCACGCACTGTTTTACGTAGTCCCTGCAATGCAGCAACATTAAGACCTTTGTAATTGATTAAAAAAGTTGCATGGGCAGCACCCATCAATACTTTTAAATCAGATACGAGTGCTATTTTAGTTTGTTTATTCATAATAAATCCCCGTCCCGATTATTCAGCTACAAGTTCATCAGGATTGATAGAAATACCAACTCCCATGGTGGACGAAATCGTGATTTTTCTAATAAATTTGCCCTTAGAAGTAGCCGGCTTGCTTGATTTAACCGCTTTAACAAGAGAAGACAAGTTCTCAATCAACTTATCTGAACCAAAAGAAACTCTGCCAAATGGTGCATGCAATACGCCTGTTTTATCATTTCTAAAAGAAACGCGACCCTTTTTCAGATCAGACACAATGCTTGCAATATCAAAAGTAACCGTACCAACTTTTTTATTTGGCAAAAGACCACGAGGACCAAGAAATTTCGCAACACGGCCAACAGCACCCATCAAATCTGGGGTAGCAACCGCGGCATCAAAATCAGCCCAGCCGCCTTCTATTTTTGTAATCAAGTCTTCAAGCCCAACATAATCAGCGCCGGCTTTTTTTGCGATCTCTTCATGCTCACCCTTAGCAAACACAACGACACGCATCGTTTTACCGGTACCATGTGGCAACAAAACAGAACCACGAACAGTCTGCTCACCTTTTGCTGCATCAATACCAAGTATTACATCAACATCAACCGACTCATCGAATTTTGCAGGATTGTTTTTGCAAACAAATTCAAGAGCACTTTTCCAGTTGGTGATATTGGCAAGAGCCAATTTTTCTCTAATTTTTGAATATTTTTTACCTTGCTTACTCATAGCGCTTCCAGTTCAACGTGGTAGTAGAAACATTAATCAATAACGGAAAGGCCCATGCTACGAGCACTTCCTGCGACAATTTTTTTAGCCCCTTCAAGATCGATAGCATTAAGATCGGGCATCTTGATCTTCGCGATTTCTTCGATAATCTTCCATGAAACATTACCAGCGGAAACTTTTCCAGGGGTTTTTGAACCAGCCTGAATATTTGCTTTTTTGCGAAGCAATTCAGTTACTGGAGGCGTCTTCAAGACAAAGTCAAAAGACTTATCTGAATAAACAGTTACCAAAACAGGCACTGTCTCGCCCTTGCGACTAGCCGTAGCAGCATTAAATTTCTTGCAAAAATCCATCAAGTTGACTTGATGCTGACCAAGCATAGAACCAACTGGGGGTGCTGGATTAGCTGCGCTGCCTTGTAATTGAAGTTTAACTTTTGCTTTTATTTTCTTTGACATGGTCTGCCTACCTTTAAGACATTAACAATTACTTTTTAACTTGATCAAAACCTAATTCAACCGGTGTGTGCCGACCAAAAATACTTACCATGACAGTAATCTTTTCTCGTTCATCATCAACTTTATCGATGATACCAACAAACCCGGAGAATGGTCCGCTAGCAATGTGAACTTCGCTACCAACAACAAAGGCTGTTTTTTCATGAGGAACAAGCAACTTGCCCGATATTTGAGCAAAAATGCGATCCACTTCTTTTTCAGAGAGAGGTACAGGGCTTTCACCACCAAGAAAACGTGTTACGCGTGGCGTAGAAGCAACCATGCGGTACATATCACCGCTCATATCCATCTGCACAAGCAAGTAACCAGGAAAAATTTTCTCCTTCTTATTCTTGCTCTCAACAGAGAAAAAAGAGGTCATTTCGCCAGCAGGAATGAGCACTTGGCCAAGTAAATCTTGTAAGCTTTCCTCTTGCGCACGCTTTTCAATATCGATTTTAACGATATCTTCAAAACCTGTATAAACTTGTACCACGTACCAACGTTTCATTGTGCAACCACATTATCTATAGAGATCAATTACTGACCCAGGCTCTTAATAAAAGCACTGAATCCGGCATCCATGCCGCTTAAAATTACTGCAAAAACAGAAACTAAAATACAAACGATAATCGTTGAGCCAACTAACTCATCTCGGCTCGGCCAACTAACCTTTGAAAGCTCTGTTTTTACTTCAACCAAAAAGGAAACTAATTTATTCATCGCTACATCTCCATGAACCAAGACAAAAAATGGCAGGCCAGGAGGGATTCGAACCCCCAACCCGCGGATTTGGAGTCCGCCGCTCTACCAGTTCGAGCTACTGACCCTTTTTTATTACTTAGTTTCTTTATGTGCTGAATGCTTACGGCACTTAGAGCAATACTTGCTTAGGTTAAGCTTGCCAAAATCACGCTTCTTAGAAACACGCTTACTGTAGTTTCTAAGGCCACAACCCCCGCACTCAAGATGAACTATAATTCTGTTTTTTGCCATTGTGTAACTTTCGCAACATTCGCTTTTCATGGAGCCCGCGACCGGGTTTGAACCGGTGACCTCCACCTTACCAAGGTGGTGCTCTACCAACTGAGCTACGTGGGCGCCTACTTTTCATTTCTTAAGTACTGTAAAATGTGAGTCGTAAATTGCACAAAAAGCATGACTGCCAAGAGATTTACAGACACAATGTGTCCTAATCAGCAGTACGCATACTAATGCTATGCGAGCATAGTATAGATTATTTTAATGGAGCTGGCAACTGGACTCGAACCAGCGACCTGCTGATTACAAATCAGCTGCTCTACCAACTGAGCTACGCCAGCATCCATGGAGCGGGAAACGGGTCTCGAACCCGCAACCTTCAGCTTGGAAGGCTGACGCTCTACCAATTGAGCTATTCCCGCTATAAATCGTGCATGTCTACGGCTACACACTCTACCAATGCTTATCGCTATCAGATGAGCTGATTGCCTCCTCGCATATTCAAATAAATGGTGGGGAGAACAGGATTCGAACCTGTGAAGGCTGAGCCAACGGATTTACAGTCCGTCCCCTTTGACCGCTCGGGAACCTCCCCAAAATTATATTTCTCAATATGCAAGTACAACAAGGATAGATATTTTGCCAAAGATTTCAATGATTTTTAACAGAATCATGCATGAAAGTGTTATTTTTCATATAAAATCATGCGCATCACAACAAAAAGAGGGTTCTTATCTCTATCTCATACTGGTTTATACTCAGCCTGTATTAAATATCGCCTTGTATGTGCCGCCTATCAGAATCGACCAGATCATAACTTATTGTAAGATGGCAGGTCCGTTGCTTCAACAATCCCGCTTGCAATAAGCCGTCAATAACTTCTGGCCATTCAACTATGCAAACACTTGATGAATCATGCAAATATTCATCAAATCCATTCATAAGAAAACTATCTAATGACTCAATCCTATAAAGATCAAAATGGTGAAAAACCCTACCATTTTCCGCTTTATAGCTATTTACATAAGCAAATGTAGGACTTGTTACAAGACCTAGAACCCCTGCCTGCCGTAAAAGCTCTTTTGCTAAAGTAGTTTTCCCTGCCCCTACCGATCCCTTAAGCGTAACAATCTGGAACGTATTAACAAGTGGCAACACATACTCTTTTACCATAGAAGCAAGGCTATCAATCCTATACGACGTATACATATTATCATCCCAACTTTTTAATTTTAGCGGCAATACGTTTTTCAATTTTTGATGGAGTGTAGCCTTTTCCCTTGCGTACTACGCTTGTATCTCTATCAAGCTTGTTCTGTATAGCTACACTTGCTTGCTCCATAAGCATATCAAGAACGTGCTTATTAATCCCCAATGATTCCATGTCATCACCTAGACTATCATGCTTATAAACAATAATATCACTCTCAATTGCAACTACCTGCTGATTATCCATGCCAGCAATTACCGATTGCATGAGCTTATAAAAATCAAAGACACTAAGCCAGTCAGCACCTAATTTTTCAACGCTTTCTCTCAATGCCCGGTCAAGCGTAACCAGTAGAATTTCTTTGCCCTTGTTCCGCATAGAAAATCCTATAATCCAGTCATCAGCACTACTTTTTGTTCCTGCCTCAAGAATCACAATCCCTTCTTTCACTGTACGCATGGCATGATTACTTAATCCTCCATCGAAAACAAGAATAACCTCATTAATCGATGTCTTGCAGTGCTTATACAACCCAAGATGCTTAATGAGCAGCTGTTTGTGTTTATCAAGCGCATGCTTCTTGCCAGGAAAAATATGGTGAAGAAGATTGTAGCCATCAATAAGAATTATCATAACTGCTCTTTAAGATTGTAAAAACTATTTGTTTTCGTTATTTTAACAAGTATGACCGATAAGAAGCCGTACAGGCAACACCTAAGCATTCTAAAAGGACATCGTGTCGCAACTTGCTCATTTACGCCAAAAAATACACTCAATTGAAACAACAAAAAAGATTACGCATGCGGTGCGACTTATTTCCATGTCGTTTTATAATAGAATGGAAAAAAATTACCAACCGCTCAATCTTTATAGCACGACACTAGTTTCCCTTTTTGGCCAGCTCTTACTTCACGCAAAAACCTGGACTAATGAAACTTTTTTGCCCTATGACTTACTAGACCAGCGACCTTTATTCATTATTGTTTCTACATCAAAAGGCCTTTGTGGTGGCCTTAATATCAATTTATTTCGCTATTTTGAACAGTCCTTTTTTGTGGAACCCCACCAGCAACCATCATTTATAGTTATTGGAACCAAGGGAATTGCGTATATAAAAGGCCGCAAGCTATCCAATATCGTATCAGTCTATCCTGAAGTAAACTCAAGCAACTTATTTGCACTAACGCAAGAGCTCATTGCAAAGATACTATTTAGTGATAAACAATATTCTTCTGTATCATTTTTCTCTAATGAAACACGATCTTTCTTTGCACAGAAACCAATGAAAACAACGCTCCTACCCTTATCAGTTGCCAGACTTAAAGATGCCTACAATGATAACTTTGACCCAGACGCTGAACCTGATTTAATCTGGGAGCAACAAGCAGGAACCGTCTTAGATCGCTTAGCAATGCGCTATCTGCACAATGCAATTATGAAAATCTTGTTCGATTCAATGCGATCAGAACAAGCAGCACGATTCTTGGCAATGGACAATTCAACGAACAACGCTGAAAAATATCTCGAGCCTTTGATTTTACAGTTTAATAAGATGCGACAGGCCTTAATCACTAAAGAGATATTTGAATTTGTTTCTGGTCGTCCACAGCGATAATGCTATCATCAGCCAAACTAATAAGCGCACCCATATTGTTCAGCTTGCTATCGAGACTATCGTAGCCACGCAACCAATGATGAACCCCCGCAATTTTTGTCTCTCCTTCGGCGATTAAGCCTGCAAGTACCAGGGTGCATGATGCACGTATATCTGCAGCAATAACATTACTGCCATATAGCGTATCAATGCCGCGAATAATAGCAGTGGATCCCTCAACCGTAATTTGCGCTCCCATCTTACTCAACTCTTTAGTATGCATCATTCTGTTTTCATACACAGTTTCTTCAATGGTGCTAATACCCTGAGCCGTACACAATGCCGCCATCATTAATGGCTGCAAGTCTGTCGGAAAACCTGGATAAGGAGCTGTTTTAATATTCACAGCACAAGGCGTTTTTGTCGCCTGTATCCTAATTCCAACAGGAGTATTCTCTGGCATATCAAAACCAGTTGTTATGGTATGCCCCATAGCACGTAATTTTTCTATAAAAATATCTAAATGATCTGCCCTAGCATTAGGAATAGAGATGTCTCCACCTGTAATTGCAGCAGCCAAGAGCAAAGTACCGGCTTCAAGTCTGTCAGGAATAATTGTATGAATAATAGGGTACAATTTCGCAACCCCTTTAATAATAATCGCAGCAGGCGCTACCGTAATATCCGCACCCATTTTTCTGAGTACATCAATAAGGTCGTATACTTCTGGCTCCAAAGCAGCATTTATGATGGTTGTTTCTGTATTGCTTACACTAGCCAACATCATAATATTTTCAGTAGCACCAACACTTGGGTATTCTAAAACAATACGTGTTGACAAAGGCAATACACGCAAGCTCATACGCGCAGAGGCAAACGGTGGTTGTAATTGCACCACAGCCCCCAATTTTTTAAATCCTTCAAGATGATAATTGATTGGACGCATACCAATTAAATCACCTCCAGGCATAGCAACGCTTGCAGTACCAAACCTACCTAATAATGGGCCCATCACTAAAATTGATGCCCGTATTTTATTCATAATCTCAGGATGAACTTCAGATTTATTAATATATGTAGTATCGACAATCAGCCTCTTTACCTCCGTATCAAAAGATACAGAAGCACCAAGCTGCTCAAGCAACACAATCATCAAGCGAACATCAGCATTGTTTGGTACATTCTCAAGAACTGAAGTGCCCTCAGTCAGAATAAGCGACGTCATAATTACCAAAATAGCATTTTTAGCACCGTATAGATGTGCTGTGCCATACAATGGACCTGATTTTTTTACCAATAAATGCTGACCTATCATATCCCAAGCCTTTATAAAAAATGGAAGTGTATGGACCTTTAAAAAAAATATAGTAGACTGCGCATCATATCATTAAACCAGGGTTTAATGAACCATTTTGCAAGCAAAATTTTGTTAATGAAAGAACGTATCTATGTTCAAAAATAAAAAAATCGTTTGCGTTATTCCTGCACGATTAGCCTCCTTTCGCTTCCCCGAAAAAATGTTATCAACCCTTGCTGGACGTCCTCTGCTTTCTTGGGTTTGGGATGCTGCCACAAAGGTATCGCTTTTTGATGATGTACTTTTTGCTGTTGATGACCAACGATTAATAGATTGTGTGCATAGTTTTGGCGGCAAGGCTATCCTCACATCCGTCACATGCCAATCAGGTACCGAACGCCTTGTCGAACTTATCAGGCATGATAAAATTGACGCAGACATCATCGTAAATTGGCAAGGAGATGAGCCATTTATTCAACCCGCAATGATTCTTGATTTATTACAGAGCATTGATCATGAAGAACAAAGCGCATGGACATTAAAAAAACGCATCACACATGCTGCAGATATTACCGCACGCAACATTGCAAAAGTAGTAACTAACAAACAAGAACAAGCTCTCTATTTCTCTCGATCTCCAATTCCTTGTGTACGTGACAACACCAATCTTGAGGAACTTGTTTTCCAGGACCTATATTACAAACACATCGGCCTGTACGCTTATACGAAAGATCTTCTGCAGACAATGTCTACATTTGGTGCAAGCCAGCTTGAAGATGTTGAAAAGCTTGAAATGCTTAAGCTACTCGATTACGGTGTCTCTATAACTGTACACAAAACAGATTATGAAGTTTTTGGTATAGACACACCAGGCGATCTTGCCAAAGCAGAGCTTCACTTCACAGAGCTTAAAAACAAAGCCAATTTGTAATCATTGCCTTCTGTTATCGCGACAATAAGGCTTTTGGGCTCTCAAAATTGACAATAAGGGAGGCTTGGCTAAACTTCAAAGCCCCTAGAAATATTACCGAGAAGTACTTCTGGGTAATACACGAGAAACCCTCTCCTTAAAAAGGTTTTGCTATGATAATTATCCCAAGAGCTATCTATTGTGCGCTCATTATTTTGATACAGCCATGCTTCTTATTAGCAATGAATAATGCTTTTGATGAGCCATCTGAATTTACTCAGCCTCTCTCACAGGGCCTCAATACTGCAGAAAGCACGCTAAAAGAGTATTACTACCAGCTCGTAGCAAATAACTATTTTGATGCATCGTACAATAATGAACTAGTGCTTGGCGATATTAACCTCAGTGCAGATATACAGCACAAAGGCATTATTTTACTGCAACTCATTGACGCCATGAACAAACGCAATGATAAAAGTGCTTTATTGCTTTTACAGCGACTGAATAAGTTTTTCGCTCTCAAGATGCATCGCTTGCTTTCTGAAAATGACTTACGACAAGAGCAATCAGTTCGCATGCTCGGCTGCCTTGATGATATTTATAGCCATAAAGTTGCAACCCCTACAGGCGTCGCTGCACCATTCCGAACCCTACTCACTAAGACTTTCATTGTACTTGCCATTGTCAATGATGGCGATTCTCACTTCAATAGTCGTAAAGAAACCATGCTCTGGCACATGAACAAACTCAAACACGAACTATTGGACATCAATCGCCAGCTAGGTGAACAAAAAATTGATGAATTAATCATAAAAGATTTTGTAACATTGCTCGCTGTGTGCGAAACAAAACAGCCTATTATTCAGCAAAACCGCATCAACGAGATCGCAATCAAAGCGCTGATTGTTGTTGCCTTTGGGTTGATTTTATATTGGCAGCATGATTTCCTTAAGAAACATGCCTATGACCCAGCATTTGCAGCAATCAACAGATTTATTGCTGCTTTTGGCGATGGACTCATGTCTCTTGCTGAAGCTGGTGGTGAGGGAGCTGCAAAGGGTATGATGAAGCACATTGATGCAAATAAAGAGACCATCAAGGCTGGATTTGTCAGCGTTACCACCGAAGCAGTGGCTAGCGCGATCCCAGCAGCGATGGATAGAATTAATCATGAACCAGTGTTTATCCCTGACCCACAAGCAGTAGCTGCAATGGCGGCAAATGGCCAAGCAACACGAGCAATAATCACCGGCCAAGGTATTGGTGCTGGCATAGGTGAAGGCGTAGATCAAACACTTAAAGCCAATGGCACACTCGAGCAAGCGGGTAAAGATTTCGCACAGGGGACATTGTTATTATTACCTGTAACTCTTCCAATGGCCGCAGCGCGAGCAGCAGGCAATGCCGCTGTAACGGGTGCTCGCGTAGCACAAAGATGGTATCGTGGGGCACCGGCACAGCCAGCTCCCGCAATAACGCCTGCCACAGCGCCACTAGCACCATTGAATCCACTACCCGTACCCCAGCCTCCTGCAGCCGCGATCTCTGTATCAGTGCCAGAGATCGCGGGTAACAACGCGATAGATAACATAATTCACGCACCAACACTAAGCCCTTCTCCTCTACCGCCACCCCCTCCTGGCCAAAATCATCCGCCAAGCAGCTGGAGAAATCTCTATGGCAGATGGACTTGATAATTCGTGATTTTTTATTTGGCCGCTGGTAAAAGCCTGCTATACTTGCGGCTGATACAAAGAATAGTTTTTCGTTGCTGAGAGGAATATGCATGAAGGGTCGTCTTGAAGTTGTTTGTGGCTCTATGTTCTCAGGTAAAACCGAAGAGCTTATGCGGCGATTACGTCGTGCAGAATACGCGAAACAACGCGTATTAACGATCAAGCATCATATTGACATGCGCTATAATAAAGCGCCAACGTGCATTGTTTCGCATGAAGGTAAAGAGCGTTTTGCCTTTATCATTAACGATACAACTTCAGGTATTGATAAAATTCTCGAGCTTGCAACGCATAACACAGACATCGTTGGCATTGATGAGATTCATTTTTTTGGGCCCCATATGGTTCGTGTTGTTGAACAGCTGATTGATCAAGGTAAGCGCGTTATTGTTGCGGGCCTTGACCTTGATTTCCGTGGTGAACCTTTTGGCATACTCCCTCATCTACTTGCTATTGCTGATGAAGTCACCAAGCTAAAAGCTATTTGTGTCTGCTGTGGCGATGAAGCCCACCACACGCAACGATTAGTTAATGGCCAACCTGCTTCGTATAACGATCCAATCGTTCTTGTCGGTGCTTCAGATTTCTATGAAGCTCGTTGCCGTCAATGCTTTAAAATCCGTAAGCCTGAGTCAACAGAAATCTCATTAGCTGTCTCTGCGCCATTTGCTCTACGCGAACACGCACTATAACGCATATGTCAAAATCAAAAATAGCGTTTTCTTGTACTAACTGCTCCTATCAAAGTGCGAAATGGTCAGGATGCTGCCCTAGCTGCCAAGAATGGAATAGTTTTTCTGATTTTATTCCACCCCAAGCTCTCAATACTGCAAAAGTAAGCGTATCACGCGGCACGGTTGCTCGCCTGATGTCGCTTGATGAGATCCCAACAAACAAACAAGAGCGTATGCTTTCCGATATCAAAGAGTGGGACCGCGTGCTTGGTGGTGGTGTTTTGCCAGGATCATTTATTATTTTAACTGGCGATCCCGGCATTGGTAAATCTACGCTGTTACTCCAAGTCGCAAATAATATCGCCAATTATGTTGATGTGCTCTATTTTTCATCCGAAGAATCACTAGAACAAGTGAAGGGACGCGCTCAACGGCTTGGTGTTAGTAGTAAGCGATTACGTTTTTCAGATGAAGCAAATTTAGAAACTATTTTGGCCACTGCCGCACATGCTAAGCCTGCAATGGTCATTCTTGACTCAATTCAAAATTGCCATCTATCGCTACAGTCAAACGTTATTCCTGGAACCATTGCCCAGCTACGCGAAGCAGCGTTTCACCTCATGCGCTTTGCCAAAGAAAATAATATTGCAGTATTGGTTACCGGTCACATCACCAAAGATGGCGAAATGGCTGGCCCAAAAGTACTGGAACACATGGTTGATGCAGCTTTCTACCTGCAAGCAGAAGATCGCTGGCACACCCGCATTTTACGCTCTGTTAAAAACCGCTTTGGAGCCATTAATGAAGTTGGTTTTTTTCAGATGCAAGAAGAAGGGTTAGTTGAAATAGCAAATATCAACCAGCAACTTTTAAGCGAAGTTTCTAGCGCTGCAGGCTCTGCGCTCGTATGCAGCCTTGAAGGGACCCGCCCTCTTCTTCTGGAAGTACAGGCGTTGGTCGTCGAATCAAAGTTTGGAATGCCGCAACGCGTCGTTACGGGCATTGACCCCAAGCGCATCGTGCTCATCGCTGCTATTTTAGAAAAATATCTGCATATCAGATTTAGCGCTCACGATATATTTTTCAAAGTCAGTGGTGGCTTTAAAATCAAAGAATCCTCTGCTGATTTGGGCATTGCTGTTGCACTGCTCTCAAGCTATTTTCAAAAATCGCTCCCCACACGATCAGTTGCTATTGGAGAGCTCAGCCTGACGGGGCAACTCAAAGCAATTAATCACATTAGCATCTGCATCAAAGAGGTAGAAAAATTTGGCCTTGACCGAGTCTTTGTTGCCCAGCAGCAACAGGTAAAAACTACCTGTACACTTACAGCGTTTAAGAATGTTTATGAGCTCTTAGAGCTATTTCCTGAAGATCGATAAATACTCGACCAAGCCCATCAATTTTTAGTATTATTTCGCAGATCAATACTTTCTATTTTTTACCCCAAAGGCCGTCAATGAATAAACGAGCAACCACATTGCTTCTTCTGGTAACTCTTTGCTATGGAACAATTTTGTTAACTGATGCTTCTGCTCCTAGTCGACACAGACCCCGCCTCTTGGCCCTTAGACCTTCAGCATCAGATAGTGATTTCTCTACGGTAAAAACCGTCATATTAACAGAAGCGCACATTCGTGCTGTCATAACAGATCCTGAATTCATTGACAACAGCAATGTCACAGAATATTTGTCTAACTCGCCACTATCCGCACAAGATCTTATCATGGCGCTTGAACGATCGCTTGATGATTATATTGCTTATGTATTAAAACCTGCACGTTCTGCAATGGCTGCTTCCATGGTCGAAATGAAATGGAATACTAGATATAAAAAAAATATTTTAGGGGCTCTAGCAAAAGACCGCAAAGACATTTTAATAGAACTAGCAGATATATTTGCTTTAATAGATGCGGTAACTGACTCAGAAACTTACCGCTGACACATTACGGTGAATGCATGTAGCTGCCATTTGACTCAAAAAATTCGTTTTGACGCGACGCATTAGATACTTTGAAAAATATTTCTATTTATGCGAATTCTGCTAGATTTCAGCATTATTTATAGTACTCTTATCGCAACAATAAAAAATATTTTCCTCGAATTCTGAAAGATTTTTATGCCACTCATTCGTACCATCACTAAGCGACTAGCACTACTTTTGCTCATACTTCTAACAGGAAAACTCTCTGCTGCAGGAAGTTTTCGCCGATCACTACCAGCCGCTGTTGCCGCTCTAACATATTCAATGAACATGTGCAATGTACACGGGGCCGCCGAAGCTAGCAATCATGAGCACAAAACCGTTTTGAGTCTCGACCAAAAAGGTCAATCTCTTTGCAAAATACCCTGGGACTCACGTATGTATCGCCAACAAGAAACAATAGCATCTCGTCGGAATACATCTCGATCAGAAGGCTCTATTTACTTAACGCAGCCACAACTACTTCGGATTATCAGCAGAACCTGTTTAGTCGGAGGCGACTTTGCATACAGCATTGCAAATAGGGAGATCACAGAAGAGCAGCTCACAAAAATACTTCTAGCATCTTTGCCCTATTTTTTTACAAAAGACAAAACGCCATCTGAGATTCTAGCTGAGTTTGCTCCTATCATAAAATCGTTAATGACTGCAGGGACTTCTCAATCGTCATAAAGCAAAATTTAGTTTGGGGACACAACCATAAAGTAAGAAAATACACGGGCTAGCAAAAGACCAACCTGACATTTTGGCTTGCCTGAAAGAGGCACTTGCTTCAATTGATGCTATAGCTGAATCTTACTCAAAATAATTTTTTGCTATTATTTTGATTTCACATAATGTGTCGGTGGTATATTTTTGACCAGGGAATTGACTAAGGTTATTTAGCTAATTCCCTGGTCTCTCAGCTACCTAAAAAAGGGTGTTATTTCAGCGCCATCTCTCTTCGCTATTTTAATTCATGATCAGCAAAAACTGCCATCGCTTCAGCCAAAAATTGTGCGAGTCCTGGATTTATCTTGTCAAAATACTCCCGCAAATATACGTACTCTATGGTCATCTTTGCTTGGGCTTTATAAGAATCACAATCCGGCACCCAGAAAAGCTTTTCCCATTCATAATGCTTGCGCACTAGCTCCTGCACAGCGGCTGATGACGTTGCAAGACGTTTTTGCATTGCCTGTACAAATTCCTGCATAAGCTCATCATACGCTTTATTATATTGAGCAAGTTCTGTAGCAGACAACCTGCTCATCGTAGCATTACGCTCTTCAATAGCCTGTTTGGCATCATCACCATAGCGACTGGTAACATGCTTGTCATAGTCCGCTTGCTGTTTTTCGCTAAACCCTGCAAATAGTTCTTGATCGTGCATAGCATTCCTTTGCGTTAACTTATTAATTGTTTTATCAATGGTCTTTAATAGCTCAAGCATACGGTTTTTGTTTTGCAACAACTGCTTTTTGTGGTTTTTCAGGGCTTCAACTTTATCAAAATCACTACGCGCTAGCAGCTCATGAATTTGCTTCAATTCAAAGCCTAGCTCTCGATAAAACAAGATTTGTTGCAACTGTAGCAGCTGCTCCTCTTCGTAATAACGATAACCATTGTCCCCACAGTACGCAGGCTTAAGCAGCCCTATTTCGTCATAAAAATGAAGCGTGCGCACACTTACACCAGACATCTGGGCTAACTCTTTGACGGTATAGGCCACATCAGCCACCTTTCGTTTGCTTGAGGTTATTTTGACCTTACTGAAAGGGAGTATACGGCCTCACGCAACGAGAGGGTCAAGCGTTTTTTAACCCCCGCCTTCACTGGATGGAAAAGCAATGAAAATCAGATTGCTTTAAAAGAACCTCAAGAATTGCTTAATCTATGAGCAGGGAGTCATAAGCTATTAGTGCCGCTGGGGGGGGGAATCCATGGCCATAAAACAACTATTTTTACTCTTTTCTGTCGTATTAATCATCACACCAATAGAAGCAACAGGGCGTCGCATAGTTGCGGCTTTGACCCGATACGTAGCCAGACCTGCCACTGTTGTATTTGCTGGTTATCTAGACTCACTTGATGATATGCAAGCTGAGCCTCGGGCGTCAGCAGTAATATTACAAGAGCACGCAAGCAGGCAATATCAGCCAACTGTCCCTGCCGAGACCATGAAAAGACAGCAGCTCCTCATGCTTGCCCTAGAAGACCTCATGCAGGCAGGAGCTGAAGGATCAACCAGTACGCTTAGTAGCTTCATTGACCAACAAACAACAACCACTGAGATAAGCAAAGCCGTAAGTGATATTTGCACGAAAGTACCAGAAGAGGATCGATGCGAGTTAGAGTATCAATTATTGATAGGGCTACGAGAAAAGTATCCGGAGCTGCTACTAGAAATTAATACTTTGTTGCTCATACAAGTCACCAAAAAAAATAGGGCCCGCAGACGGATGGGAGTGTAGATTGTTTTATTAAAAGAGGGGGAATATGCGCCCCCCTCTTGAATATTTTTATACTTTTTTATCAGCCAACGATCCAAACCAGAGAATCAACAGGCTTATAGGAAAGCCAACAATAACAGCGGGGACAATAGTATTAAGCAGCGGCCATAGACAGCCGATAAGCGCACCAATAACAACGCTAAAAATCGCCGCCTTAGTGTTTTTCAGTTTGGTATGCAGTGCAACCAACACTAATGGACCAAATGAGCAACCAAGGCCACCCCACGCATAAAGAACAAGATCATAGATCGCACGATGCTGATTCAAATACGCTACAGTCATGGCAATCAAGCACATCCCAAGCACACTCAAACGGGCAATGACAGGTCCACGATTAGTACGTGTGTGAAAGAAAAATTTTACGATATCTTCGGTAATCACTGACGCAAGAGCAAGAACCTGAGCACCAATCACATTAATCGATGATGCAACAATAGCACACAGCATCAAGCCTGTAATAAACGGATGGAAGAGCGTTTTTGTCATCTCAATAAAAATAAATTCTGTATTTGCTATCCCATTGGGGAAGAAGGCGATGCCGGTAAAACCAATAAGCACAGCAGCAGCAAGCGTAATGGACTGCCACGTAATGCCGACATACTGAGCTTTTTTAATATTTTTGGCGTCATCAATACCCATGAATTTGGTAATAATGTGTGGCTGACCAAAATAACCAAGCCCCCAGCCAACGGCTAAAAAGAAACATTCAATGAATGAGTCAACTGATGTTGGCCAAAAATTAAAAACATTTTTATTTGACGCCGCTGCTTCAACGACAGCCCAGCCACCCAGTGAAGCAATCGCAACAACAGGTACAATAATAATGGCACCTAGTAAGAATGCACCCTGAAAGCAGTCGATCCAGGCAATAGAGGTATAGCCACCAAATAAAATATAAAACACAACTAGAGTGCCCAAGCTGATACCAAGCGTATAGGGCAAACTAAAAACGGACTCAAACAAGTGTCCTAGGGCAGCCAAATTTGCGGCGATATAGCAGGTCAAAAATAGTAATGCACACACTGTACTCACCATGCGCAACATGCCAGTTATATCGTTAAATCTTTTGGCAAAAAATGATGATAACGTGCTCGACCCATGAAACTCAGTCATTGTACGCAACCGAGGAGCAACAGCCATCCAGTTGATTAACATAAATACTGTCAGCCCAATCGCAATCCAACCACCAATCAGCCCTTTGGTATAAATTGCTGCTGGCATACTCATAAAAAGCCACGCGCTCATATCACTGGCATGAGTAGCCAGAGCCGTCACTACATAATGTAGTGATCGTGCGCCTAAAATATAATCACCGCCAGCACGCTGGTTGTGCTTATAAGCAATAAAACCAATAATCGCAATAATCGAAAGATACGTTGCATAAGCAGCGTACAGCGCCAGGTTAAGCATGGAGGTCCTTTAATCAAAAACAAAATAAAAAATAGAATTAATCTGAGATTACTCGACGGTAACCGATTTTGCCAAGTTTCTTGGCTTATCAATCGGCATACCTAATTGTCGTGTAATATGATAAATGAAAAATTGCATAAGACCAGTCATGGCAAGTGGCCCAAGCAATGGTGTTACGGGAGGTATGACGAAGGCAGTATCAGCCATACTGATAAGCTCGTCTTGTCCTTCAAATGCAAAAACCACCAAATGACCGTTACGGGCTTTCACCTCATAAGCATTTGATAAAAGCTTACGATACAATAAATCATCCAACACTGAAAAAATAACTACCGGCGTATGCTCATCAATAAGAGCTATCGGCCCGTGCTTAAGCTCACCTGCAGGATAACACTGCGCAAAAATATAGGAGATTTCTTTGAGTTTAAGCGAGGCCTCTAAAGCAAATGGATAGCTAATATGCCGACCAAGAAAAATAAAATGGCTATAGTGCATATACTTTGGTGCTAAATCTTGGATAATTCTGAACTTATACATTTCAATAGTAGATTCAAGAACCTCTGCAGCAACACAAAGCTGCTCTTCAGCATTATACATCTCTTCTGTCGTAATGAGACCACGCTCTAGTGCTATACGATTTGCCAGCCAGTACAGCGTTGCCAGTTGCGTAGAAAAGACTTTTGTAGAAGCAACAGATATCTCCGGCCCAGCCTGCATAGGCAAGAAGCCACCAGCCTCACGTACAATGCTACTGGAGGCAACATTAGTAATGGCAATCGTTGGTACATTATGCGAGTTGATCAAACGCAGTGCTTCAAGCGTATCAGCCGTTTCGCCAGACTGCGAAACAACAATATAAACACTGTCTTGCTCTGGAAAAAAAGGCATGTATCTAAACTCAGAGGCAAGAAAAACTCGTGTTGGTATTTTGCAAATCATCTCAAAGAAAAACTGTGCGATCGACGCAGCATGCCAGGACGTACCAGCACTAACCAAATTAATATGACGCAATCCTACAACTTGCTCAACGGATAGTCCAAGCTGCCGCCAGATTGAGTCATTAAAATCTAATGGGGCTGCCCATTGGTCATTGCCGTGAGGAAAAACCTCTGACGACTGATTACCAAGCATTTTACAAAAACCAATAGTACGATTGATTGCACGTTTTTGCTCATAAATTTCTTTAAGCATGAAGTGCTCAAACACTCCCTTATCAATCTCCACATACGACTGATCAAGTGTTTGAATCGAGTACGGAATCGGACGCCCTAAAAAATCATATATTTCAACGGTATCATGATGCACAAACGCAAACGTATCATCAGGCATAAAGACTACCCGATTAGTTCTATCGGCAAATGCAATAAAGTCTGACGCTACAAATGCCTCATCATTCCCTATTCCAATAACGATTGAAGATCGATGACGAATCACAATAAGAGTTCCTGGATGCTCAACAAGCAAGAAAACAAATGCAAAAGCGCCACGAATTTGTGACACAAAAGCTATGACCGCTGATTTTAGATCTTTGTGTTGCTCAACTTCGTCATTAAATAAGTGCGCAGCAAGTTCAGAATCTGTCGTTGAAACCACTTGATGACCACGAGCCAAAATCTGCTCACGCAGAGCCTCGTGTCCTTCAATAATACCATTATGGACAACAGCTATAGTTTTATTGCAATTAAAATGAGGATGCGCATTTTTTATATCAACCATACCATGGGTTGCCCAACGAGTGTGAGCCATACCAGCAGTACCATCAAAATGAATTTTGTCGGTTAAGCGCTCTATAGGAGAAGAGCCTCCAGCTTCTTTATCGAAACTGAACTGACCATGTTTTTGATCAATGCAAACAAAACCGGCTGAATCATAACCACGATATTCAAGCCGCGCTAAGCCGCCCAAAACAAGATTTCTACAAAGACTTTTACCCGTGTAAGCGACTATGCCGCACATCGATTGCTCGTTTTCTGTACAAAATGGCCATACAAAAAATTACAGCTCCACGAAATGTGGAGCTGTAATAAAATTCGATTACCGTTTGACGAACTGGAATTTTCTGCGAGCGCCCTTCTGACCAGGTTTTTTACGCTCTTTAACGCGTGAATCAACGGTTAAGAGGTCGTTTTGTCTTAATACGCCTCTC
Source organism: candidate division TM6 bacterium UASB124 (assembly GCA_945897315.1). Classification (GTDB taxonomy): domain Bacteria; phylum Babelota; class Babeliae; order Babelales; family RVW-14; genus CAIKAH01. The sequence continues at coordinate 26,327 of CAMDFF010000003.1, read as the reverse complement.
AGAGCTTCGTTTGATTTCAACAACGCTCGAGCGATGCCCAATTTAATAGCACCGGATTGGCCAGTTTCGCCACCACCGGCAACATAAACCAATGCATCGAATGATTTTTCTGCTCCACATATATGCAGAGGAAAGACAACAGCACTACGTGCAACATCTGTACCAAAATATTCAGTAAAGTTTTTACCGTTGACTTCGATTGAGCCTTTGCCTGGCTTAAGCCATACGCGAGCGACTGCTGCTTTACGGCGGCCAACACCATGCAGGGTGTATGATACGACTGTTTTATTCATAACGCTATAACCTAGATAAATCGTACAATTGATAAAATATCACTTTATTGGGAGCGGTTAATTTATTGTTTAGAAGCTTACACCAGCCAACTTATTTTGTCAAAAAACCATAGTAGAATTGGCCAGAGAGATAATTCTGCACAACCTGCACTTAAATAATCTTCGCCCACTCTCTATTAGCCCTCAAAATCGCTACTAGCCCCAAAAGGGCAGAGCAGAGAAGGAGCCGTCGATCGAAATTCAATCCCACTACGCCCAGGCGGCTTCGTAGGACAAGCCGACTTAATCAATGATCACTACTCTTAGAAAAAATGGCCTGCCATTCGTAGCTACAAGCCCTTTAGGGCGCAGAGCGTAGAATGGAGCCGGCGATCGGAATTGAACCGACGACCTACTGATTACGAATCAGTTGCTCTACCACTGAGCTACGCCGGCAGGCTCTTTATTTTTGTTCTGCTGCTTCTTGGCAAACAATACATCGCGCCGCAAATGGGGAATGCTCCAGGCGTTTTTCAGCGATTGGTTCGCTACAGTCCAAACAAAGACCATATTCACCCGAATCGATGCGCACTAAAGCCTCTTCCATAAGACGAAGCTCTTCTATTTCAGTTTGCTGTAGTGAATTCTGCAACTTTTCCATGCTCAACGAGAGGGCTTCGTCGGCGCTGTCTTGCACAACACCATCGGTCAATTTCTCATGAGACTGCATGGAGAGTGCCTCATCCATTTCCTGCTTGCGGTTGAGGAGTGTTTGTCGTATTTGTGCAACAAACTTAGCTCTGTCTTTCATCACGATCCTTTCTGTCTTTTCGTACTCTTTTAAAAAAAGATTGCAAAAGAGTCACACATTCTTGCTCTCTAATGCCACATTCTATTCTTAACTGCTTTGCATACGTCGGAAGCGCCATGAAACTCAACACACTACCAAAGAGCGGTGACGGGGCTCCATAAACAATTTTTTCAACTCGCGAAAGCTGAATCAGCCCTATGCACATCAAACAGGGCTCAAGGGTAACATATATTGTACAACCGTTCAATCGCCAATCCCCAATTTTTTTACATGCTTGTGCAATCGCACGTGCCTCAGCGTGAGCAAGCTGGCACTTGCTCGTCTCCATTCGATTATAACCACGGCCAATAATCGTTCCATCTTTTGCCACAACAACTGCACCAATCGGCACTTCTTGGTGTGAAAGAGCAACATGCGCTTGCTTGAGCGCTTTCCCCATGAAAGCTTCATGTATATCTCGCATTACATCTTTATTCATCTACTTTGATCCTAAGTATGAGCTCTGCTATACTTACGTTTCACATGTTTGTCGCCAATCAACGCTCGATAGAGTACAATAAATGACCCAGCGTGTGAAAGATTTTGTGAAGGTACAACGACACTGCAAGTGTAATTCGTGTAGGAACGCTTATGGATAACAAAGAAAAAAAGACAAGAGCTGCGCATTCTGATGACTATGGCGCTAGTGCCATCAAGGTTCTTGAGGGCCTTGAGGCCGTACGCAAACGCCCTGCAATGTACATTGGCTCAACCAACACCGCAGGCCTACACCATTTGGTCTGGGAAGTTGTGGACAACTCCGTTGATGAAGCCCTAGGCGGCCACTGCTCTACTATTCAAGTAGTCATTCATGCCGATGGCTCTTGCTCTGTAGAAGATAATGGGCGAGGCATCCCGGTTGATCTGCACCCCACAGAAAAAGTCTCTGCAGCAGAAGTAGTACTGACTAAACTGCATGCTGGCGGTAAGTTTGAAAAAGATTCATATAAATATTCTGGTGGCTTGCACGGCGTGGGTGTTTCTGTCGTAAACGCACTTTCCTCCAGGCTTGAACTGAATATTTTCCGCAATGGCAGAATATATCGCCAATGGTATGCAAAAGGTGCTCCACAGGGTCCGCTACAACCAACAGATGAGACTGAGAAACGTGGAACCTATGTGCGATTTTGGCCTGATGCATCTATCTTTGAGACTGTTGAACTAAGCTACGACACCTTGGTGTCACGTTTTCGCGAATGTGCTTTTTTGAACAAGGGGCTGCGCATCTCTGTGCGAGATGAACGTAGCAACCAAGAAAGTGAATTCTATTTTGAAGGTGGCATTGCTTCGTTTATCGAACTGGTAAACAGTAAGAAAATTCCTCTTTTTAAAGAAATCATTCAACTCGACAAAGATGATGGCGTTTATATTGTAAACTGGGCAATCCAATACAATGACGGCTACAACGAACAAACGTTCAGCTTTGTAAACAACGTTCGTACCCCCGACGGCGGAACACACGAAGCAGGCTTTAAATCAGCACTTACCAAAGTCTGTAACCGTTACGCACAAAAATATAACATGCTCAAAGACGAGTCGTTCTCCAGCGAAGATGTACGTGAAGGCCTTGTATGCGTTATTAGCATCAAAGTACCAGAACCGCAATTTGAAGGACAAACGAAATCACGTTTAGGCAATAGCGAAGTCAAGGGCATAGTTGATTCATGGACCTATGCTTTTCTAGACACCTATTTTGAAGAAAACCCTGCGACAGCTAAAAAAATCTTACAAAAAGCCGTCTTGGCGCAACAAGCTCGCTCTGCTGCAAAACGTGCACGTGAATTGACGCGTCGCAAAAGCGAATTGGGAACTTCTGTGCTCCCCGGCAAACTTGCTGATTGCTCAGAAGAAGATGCTTCAAAAACCGAATTGTACCTGGTAGAGGGTGACTCTGCAGGCGGATCAGCCAAACAGGGCCGTGACCGTTTTACTCAGGCAGTATTGCCACTCAAGGGTAAAATTATTAACGTTGAAAAAACCCGCCTAGACCGCATTTTGGCAAATAATGAAATAAAAGATCTGATCACGGCTATTGGTTGTGGTGTCGGCAATGAAGAGTGCATTCCAGACAAAGCACGCTATCACAAAATTGCTATCATGACCGATGCAGACGTTGACGGATCACACATTCGTATTTTGCTCCTTACCTTCTTCTTTCGTTATATGCGCCCACTCATTGATCGTGGCTATCTCTATATTGCACAACCACCATTGTATAAAGTGAAAGTTGGCCGCACAGAGCGCTACCTAAAAGATGAAAGCGAATTTAGAGGCTTCTTGTATGACTGGGCAAAAAATGGTGCCTGTCTCACTATTGAAGACAAAGAGCTGTCGTCTGATAACTGGCATAACTTACTACAAGGCATACGAATCTACGAAGAAGAGCTAGAGCGCTTTACAAAACTGCTTGAAGTATCAACGTATCACTCTCACGAGCTAATTGTATTCTTGCATAAGATTGGCTGGTCTCTCGGTGCTTTTACAACTGAAGATCTTGTAGCAAAAATGCACGCCGCATTCCCTCAGTACACCATTTCATACACGCAAGAAGTTGCAACAGAAGCAGCTATCGATGGCGCTGCTGTAATGGTTAAAGAGGTGGTTATATTCAAGCAACTTAAGAGCAGCTGGGAAGTGCCAGCACGTTTTTTCCAAAGCGAAGAAACTGCAAAACTACTTGGCCTTTACACTGCTATCAGCCAGCTTGAGGCACAGGAGTGGACCTTTGCGATACAAGGAAAAGAGCCTATTGCAACTGCGGTTGGCGTATTGACACTGTGTGGTCTGATTGCTAAAACTGCCAAATCGCTCATGACTATTTTACGATTTAAAGGGCTAGGGGAAATGAACCCTGAACAACTATGGGAAACAACCATGGACCCTGCTAAGCGTCAATTTATTCAAGTTACTATTGATGATGCCGTCAAGGCTGACCAGTGGTTCTGTTCGCTTATGGGTGAAGAGGTTGAAGACCGTCGCAATTACATTGAAAAGCATGCACATTTTGTACGCAACTTAGACGTATAAAGCGATTAGTTAATTATCAAAGCCCCCGATATTCACCGGGGGCTTTTTACTGGGAGAGAGGAAGTCAGTATGAAACTCACGACCATACTTCTTACTGTCAGCTTACTCAGCAACCAGCTGCTTGCTTCACCAACAATCACTGTTAGCCAGACAGAAACGCTACTTGATGAACCAATAGCAATCACTATTTCTGGCATGCCACCGGGTGAACTAATAACGGTGCATGCATCGTGCAAAGAAGATATACATGATCAAGAATGGTCATCACAGGCTGTATTTGAAATGAATGAAGCAGGTGAAGTTGACCTCACCACGCAAGCACCAATAGAATGATCATATAGTGGTATTGATGGTATGGGCTTATTTTGGTCCATGCTCCCAAAAGAACGAATGGCACCACCATTTAAAATGGGCGATAGACCAATGCCCATTACGCTCACAGCTACATGCGGGGACGAACATGTTACTGAAACAACAATCATCAGATTGCCTATGTTGCCAACGATGGCAAGAAGAGAGATCCGCGAAGAGGGCTTGGTTGGGACACTATTTCATGACAGTAGCATGAGACCACGACCAGGAATCATTGTCTTAGGCGGCGGTGGTGGCGGCATATACGAACGCATGGCACGCTGGTATGCCTCTCACGGATTTGCTGCATTTACCCTTGGCTATTTTGGCAACTTAATTATGCAACGGCTTGAAGCAAACGAACCTACCGCTAATCGCTTGCATCTTTGCTGCCCAGGAGCTGGACATTTTGTTCCAACAGCTGCTTATAGTCCATCAAGTGACCACCCAGAGTGGTGGGGAGAGGGCCTAAATTGTTGGATGAGTGCCGGCGGTACTGCTGCAGTTAACGCACATGCAGCCGCAGATGCGCGAAACGCTATTTTGACTTTCTTAGAGACGCACCTGTAAAAACTACTTATGATTTTCTCATAGCTGCTATTGTAAGCAAATCATCGTATGTTGGCGCAATGGCATACGACCGTGCTTTATTTGATGGATTAACAACTACTAAAAAGCCACTATCAACCCAGTATTTGCACAACTTAGCACACGTTCGCGGTTGCAACCCAAAGAGCTCGCCAATTTGTTTAGCAGTGACAACCGCATATGCTTGCAGCAATTCTAGTGCTTTGCGCTGGCGAGGATCAAGCGTGCGCAACATATCACTTTGATCAGCAAATCCTTTCTGCCCCTCAGCATCCATTTGTTCAAGTACCCGCTCACACGCAATAGCCATGCCCTCAACAAAATAGGTAATCCACTGCGTAATATCAGCTTCAGCACGTCCAAGATAATAGTTGTGCGATTCACCAATACTGATGGCTGTGTAGTAGCCATCTAAATTACGAGCATAGTATTCTTCAAGCGAATACAACCCTTTGAGATCATAACCACCAAGGTGCAAAATCATTGTCGTTAGTAAACGTGCTGTGCGACCGCTACCATCAAAATAGGGGTGAATTGTAGCAAATTGATAATGCGCAATTGCGGCAACAATTGGACATGGTAACTCTTTGCTAGCATTAATCCAATCAATAAGCCCATCCATTAATCCAACAACGTCTTTAGCCTCTGGCGGCATGTACACAATACGATTAGTGCGACCATCACGAATAACATTCTGCCCGTCGCGATACGATGTTGGTTTTGGTGTAGCTATTCCATGTGCCATGACAATCGCATGCATTGTTTGAATAATTTTTTCATTTATTTTTGCACCCTTTGCTACCCACTGCTCAAGCTGTTTCAGTGCGGCATAGTAACCAAGCACCTCTTTCTCGTCACGTTCACGACCAGGAAAATGACCTTCATGTTTTACAACATGCTCTACTTGCTGAGAGCTCAATCGATTACCTTCAATCATTGTTGAGTAATGAGTAGAGTACAAGCGAGCTGTCTCTCGTAATGAAGCAAGCACTTTTGGGGTGAGCGGCAAGCCAGCTATTTTTGTGCAAGCAGCCTGAATGCGCATGAGACACTGCACAGTTTTTGGCGTCAAAGCATAGACAGGAGAAAATTTTATCGGCATAATATCGGCCCTTTATCAGCATTTTTATTATTTTAATTATGCCGATAAAATACTGATAAATCAATTTTCAGTAGGATTTTACGTAAAAAAGCAGATTTCAAGACCCTATCGCTCGCGCTGGATAGCCGCTAGATAATTAAAATCCATGAAGTAGCCATCTAGCCACTCTTCAGTGAAATTAAACTCGTTGATGCCCGCGTATAAATCAGCGTAAACAGCCCGTGCACGCAGAATTTCTTTAAGTCGTGTTTTATTTTTTGGGTCTTCACCGATCAGATAAAATAGCTCCATGGCGCGCTCGAAAGCAGCTTCGCTATCTTCCATCCGACCTTCACGACGATGCCGAAATGAGCGGCTCACATCAGCGCCAGCATTTGCCAGCTGCATCATGAGAGAAAATTTAAACCACCGCCTAATTTAGCGACCAACTCTATCGCAATCCCGATCAACAACTTTACCATCTCGGCCAGGAGAGCGCGAACGGCTTCTTCGCCTAACAACAGAAGCAGTCTCTTCATCGCTACTATCACTACTTTCTCTTCGTACAGTCCGACCCTCAACAGAAACAACAGCGCTAACCGCAAGCCTTGCATCGACAAGAGGCATCAATTCTCTGATAGCATTGCGGTACCGTAAGTCAATAGCCTCATCGCTTATTATTCTTAACAACAAGACTCGTACGAACCCCAAAAAGCCCGCTGAATGCATTTGAAAAGAATCCAGCATCGAAGCATTTGGCATTATGCTCGACAGGCCTGTAATAAGAGCGCCTGTTATTTCTTGTGCATTTTGCAATGTGTTCAAATACTGCATAATATTTGTCAATAATGGGCCAACCAAGCAGTCGTTTATCGCTACTGCAGCAGATTCTTCTGGATATGCTTCGGAGAGCAAAGTCCACATAACTTTACATAGATCTAATGATACAATTGTTAGATCTACTACTTGCCTAATTGCTCTGTCAGTATTCCCGGTAGCAACCCAACTAGAATCATTGCGAATCACCACAAGCAGCTTATCAACTAACGGAGAGCTCAGGCCTAATGACCGACTCAACTGAGCCGTCCCTCCGGATAAAGGATGCTCAACACCATAATTACACATTTCTTGAAAGTTTTTCCCGGTCATCGCAGATACTGACGCTCTTGTTTCATCATTAATCTGAGCAAGCAAAGGCACTAGTCTTGTGCATAACTCTTCAATCTCAGCAGTATCCCCTGCTGGAGCTACACTCAAATTCGCCATCAGAGCTTCTAATGAATCTTCAACTGCTGGCGCCGGAGCAGAGCAATACACCTGCACACATGACACACTGAACCCGAAAACGAACATCAACAGTAATTTTTTTACCACTCTATTTTTCACGCGATCCTCTTTGCTGTAAGTAAATAATAATTAACCAACAGGCAGTATAGTAACAATCAATAAAGACAAACTCAAGCTGAAAAAGCCACGCATTGCCCTCTTCGCTCACTTTAAAAAAAACAACTGAATAATTATTTTTGTACCATTTTTGCAAGATTTTCGAATGAAATATTCAACAATGGGTAGTGTTGCCAGCCAATAAAATTGTAATGCCACCATTCGCTCTTAAATACTTTAAACCCACGCTTGGTCATCGCATCTTCAAGTAACTTACAATTTTTTGCTGCTTCAGGCGTCATAGTACTATAATTGCAATGTGCCTTTTCAGAGAAATCATCAAATTGTGATGGCATCACCAACTCTTTGCCTGTGCTCAATGAGACAAGCGTCACATCAACAGCCGCACCACGGTTGTGTACGCCCCCCTTTGCAGGGTCTCCTACATAACGAGGATCTGGGCACAATTTCCAAAATATTTTTTGTACGTCGTACGGCCGATAGCCATCCCAGACTTTCAACCCAAGGCCTTGCTTTCTCAAGTCTTGCTGCACCTGCCTAAGCGCTTTCGCCACTGCGCGACGCAGGTAGCATACGGGCCGAGAATACACTTTTTTACCCGTAAAATTATCGGTGGTAGCATACTTAATGTCGAGAATAATACTTGGAATAGCGATAGCAACGTTTACCAAAGAACCTGGCGTTTTACGCGCATTTTTGTGAGCTACGCAATACGCCTTTGTACCCGCACAAACATCTGCTCCTATATCTGCACGCATGTGTGGAGCGATCAGAAGCATCCCAAATAAATAATGAGAAAGATTTTTGAATAAACCCATATTAAACATACTACGAAATTGCATCATCATCCTGTCCCCGCGCTACACAAAAAACCTGCCCTATTGCTCTAGTTTAGTTGAGCAGGTTTCACTGTGTACAGAAGCAGCAGAAATAGTTTAATTATTGCAAAAAGCCATCCAAAAGGAGAGTTCGGGCTGTATCAACAGAAAGGCCTCTGCTTTGCAAATAAAACATATGCTCATTGCTCAAAGTACTAACAGCAGCACCATGTTTACAACGAACATCATTTGCTTCGATCTCAAGCTGCGGAACGGAAACAGCACGTGCTTGCTTGCTAAGCAAAATGTTCTTATTTGCCTGCTCAGCATTGGACCGCTGTGCCCCAGGATGAATACGAATCAAGCTATTACAAGTCAAACGAGAAGAGTCATCGCAAATTGCTTTAATAAGTACGTTACTGGTGCTGTCGCCAATCACGTGATCTTGGAGTGTATGGAAGGTAATGCGTTGTGTATTTTTTGTCAGGCACGCTGCGTTCATATCAACACGAGCACCGGCACCCAAAAGCATTGCTGTCAGTCTTTTTTCAATCACTGTAGCAGGCTGACCTGCCAATGATTCCACTAGTCGTAGCTTATATGTTGCAAGACTATTTTCGTGTGCATTGATCGTAATATTATGCCGCACAATAGTAGTACCGCTATTGATACACGTTAAATCGTCAACTAGATTAACAGTGACTCCTGCAGCTACCTCAATAATCAGCGAAAGTGCCGTAGGCAACTGACCATCAATAAAATAATCGCGCAAAGCAACACTAAGCACAACATCGCTATTATCACTGTAATTAAGGGTAAGTGGGTTCATCCAACGCTCCCTTCCATCTCTAGCTCAATGAGTCGGTTCATTTCAACTGCAAATTCCATCGGCAGTTGCTTAACAAACGGCTCAATAAACCCATTAACAATCATGGTACGTGCAGCATTTGAATCAAGACCACGACTCATAAGATAAAACAGCTGATCATCGCCAATACGGCTCACGGATGCTTCGTGCCCAATATCAACATTACTTTCATTGATATCGATATACGGATACGTATCTGAACGAGACTTGCTGTCTAAAATAAGCGCATCACATTGAACGTATGATTTACACCCTTCAGCTCCAGCAAGCACTTTGACTACCCCACGATAACTGCCACGACCACCATTACCACTGATCGATTTTGAAATAATGCGAGAATGAGTATTTGGTGCTTCGTGAATTGCCTTCCCGCCAGAGTCTTGCACCTGGCCAGGAGTACTAGCCATAGCAATAGAAAGAATTTCTGCGCGCGCACCCTCTTCTTTAAGCACAACAGCAGGATATTTCATGGTAACGCCACTTCCCAAATTTGCATCAATCCATTCGACTGTAGCATTTTTGTATGCGAAAGCTCGCTTGGTAACCAAGTTATACACGTTACGTGACCAATTTTGAATCGTATAGTACCGAACGCGTGCACCAGCCAGAGCAACAATTTCAACAACAGCACTGTGCAGAGAGCTTGCTTTGTAGCTCGGAGCAGTACAACCTTCAATGTACGTAACACTACTGCCTTCATCGGCGATAATAAGTGTACGTTCAAATTGTCCCATTTTTTCAGCATTTATGCGAAAGTACGTTTGCAAGGGAGCTGTAACATGAACACCCTTAGGCACATAAATAAAGCTACCACCACTCCATACTGCTGTATTGAGCGCAGCAAATTTATTGTCATTAAATGGAATAATCGTACCAAAATATTTTTGGAAGAGCTCCGGATACTGCTTAAGTCCTGAATCGGTATCCAAGAAAATAACGCCCTGATCAACCCACTCTTTTTTTAGATTATGATAAACAACTTCAGATTCGTACTGAGCGCCAAGTCCTGCTAAATGTTTTTTTTCATCTTCAGGGACACCAAGTCGATCGAATGTATTTTTAATTTCTGAGGGAACTTCCGACCAATTTTCAAATTGCTGCTTAGCAGGCTTGATATAATAATGAATATCATTGTGATCAAGCTTAGCCAAATCTGGGCCCCATTTTTGCATGGGACGCTGAGTAAAATTTTCAAGGCCTTTAAGGCGTAGTTCTAGCACCCATAATGGTTCATTTTTGCGTGCAGAAATATCGCACACAATTTCTTCGTTCAAGCCTAACTCAGATTTGAACTCATAATTTTCAGGGACAGAGAAACCTTCTGGGTACAGATGGTCCTGTACCTGCGTATTAAGCTGTTCAGCGGACATAGATCACAATCGTAAAAAGATGGAAGTTATTGACTCCACTCTATTCTACCCAAAAATAGATTTATTGAAAAGGGCCTATTCCCCTAGAACTCACAGGGGGCACATTCTGGCTGCATCCGCAGCTGAAAAATAAGAATAGAAATGGCCGCCGGTGTCATACCAGGAATTAATTGCGCCTGGGCAATATTTTTTGGGCTGTAGTGGCGCAGCTTCTGTTGCAACTCAAAACTCAACCCTGGCAACTCTGCATAATCAAAGCGAGCAGGAATAATCAATTGCTGGTAACGAACAGCCTTGTCAGACTCAATCAGCTCTTTTTGCAAATAGCCAGCATATTTCACTTCAGCATGCACGCTCAAGAGCGCTCGGCTCGAAAGAGCCCCAACAGGTAAACCCTCCTGGGCTAGCTTTTGCTCTAAGATAGTCCGCGCCGCTGCCTGCTCCACCGCTGTAAACACAATACAATGCAACGCTTTAAACAGCTCGCTTTGGTTGCCATGGGCATGCGCATAACGCACACTCGCCTCGATAACCGCTTTTTCATCTAAAAATCGTAGCCACAATGTATCATCAATCAAACCAAGCGCACGAGCATACGGCATCAAGCGGACAAATACATTATCTTGGCGCAGCACCAACCGACGCTCAGCACGAGAAGTAAACATGCGATACGGCTCATCTGCTCCTAGCGTAACCAGGTCGTCAATCATCACGCCGATATAACTTTCTTGTCTGCTTAGTACAAATGGTGGTTTGCCGGCAGCTAGCAGAGAAGCATTAATGCCAGCAATCAGCCCTTGCCCAGCAGCCTCTTCATAGCCCGTAGTACCATTAATTTGACCTGCTAAAAAAAGCCCGCGAACAGCTTTTGCTTCAAGCGTATGGGTTAAATGCGTTGGCTGAATAAAATCATATTCAATTGCATAACCACATTTTGCAATTTCAGCATTTTCCATCCCTTTGATCGAGCGAATATACGCCAATTGCACTTCAAGCGGCAACGAGGTAGAAAGTCCTGCTGGATAGATCTCATTGCTATCAGCGCCCTCTGGCTCAATAAAAATATGGTGAGATGGACGGTCTGGATAGCGACCCACCTTATCTTCAATTGATGGGCAATAGCGCGGCCCCGTACCCTTGATATTGCCACTATAAAGAGCAGAAAGGTGTAGGTTATCACTAATAATCTTATGAGTTGCTTCGTTTGTGTAGGCAATATAACAAGGCATTTTTTCTTCGACATCAAGCTCATCAAATTCATACAAAAATTTTAAGGGCTGACTTTCTTGCTGTTCAAACTGGCTAAAGTCCAAGCTTTCACGCACAAGGCGTGGTGGAGTCCCTGTTTTTAAGCGACCAAGAGGAGCTTGCATAGCTTCGGCAATAGTGTCTGACAAGCCATAAACGGCATCCTCACCACGACGGCCAGCACGATAACGCGTACGGCCAACATGGACAAGCCCGCGCATAAATGTTCCTGTGGTGATAACAACCGCTGGCGCATGATAGACTGTGCCGTCGGCAGTTCTCACCCCCGTAATTTTACGGGACCCATCCTCATTATTCCATAAAACTGCCATCGTCATAGCTGAAATGATAGTTAAGTTTGGAGTCTGTTGCAGCATCTCTACAGCAAGCTTATTATAGGCATATTTATCAATTTGTAAGCGTAATCCCTGAACAGCAGGCCCTTTACTCGTGTTCAGCATGCGCGCTTGCAAGTAGGTCTTAGAGCATAGCTTTGGCATCAAGCCGCCAAAAGCGCTGACTTCAAAAACCATATGCCCTTTCCCCAATCCACCCACAGAGGGGTTGCATGGCATCGAAGCAACCTTGTTCTCATCTAGCGTGAGCAACAGGGTCTTGCTTCCCATACGAGCAGCCGCATAAGCAGCCTCTATTCCGGCGTGTCCGCCGCCAACAACAATGACATCAAAGGTGGTATTCATGGTTTTTATTGCAGTACACATTGATATGGTTAAAACGATATACCCATCAGGATTATAGCGTATTTTTCAAGCCTTTAAAAGGGCATGAAACCCCGGCATCTCACTATAAGACACCAGGGCTTCATGAAAACTAGATACTTATTTAAATTTTTGATCAGATTAGCGCCACAAGCCAAACCCGAAATAATACCAAGGTTTGGCATCTGGCTGCGGCACAGATGGAACCGCGTCACTTGCAGCTACAAATACTGTATCGCCTGATTCTTCTGAACTACCAAGAGCTCCAGCACCTAAAGCTAGAGGTTCTATTTCCAATGTTTCATGACATACGCCTTGATCATCAACAAAAAACTGTCCTACTGGCTGAGCAACCTGATCCATCAGAAGCAGCGTTTTAGGCATAGACTGTTCAACTCGGCACCAGTCGCTATCGCATGCTCTCGATCCATCATACAAAGTCAGCGCAGTAATCTGTTCAGCTAAATCTTCTTCAGTGGTTGGCAAAGGGGAAAGACGACGCGCACCGTGAACAGCACCCCGATAATCACTCATAGCAGCTACTGGCGGAGAAGCAACTGGATTTGGATAAATAGGAAAAATTGAAACCAGTTCAGAACTCCATGGATTTAGACGCGGAAGAAAGACGACCAAGCAGTCCTCGCTTCCATTAATTGTATAGCTTAGGTCAAGTTGAACTTCTTTTCCTTGCGCGTCTCTACACTGCACATGAAATGAAAAAACCGCTGGACGTCCTGTAAAAAAAATACTTTTTAGCGTCTCAGTATTCTCGCGAAGTTTCGTAATTCCTCTCTCTCTGTTTGAATAGCCTGGCGCAACAATCTTCATATGGCTAATTTTGGCAACTATTTTTTGCTCGTTACGAAAATAGACAGGCAGCGCATAATGCTCTGCCGCACGAGCACCAAAAGTTACAAGCGGCAGCAGCACTCCTACAAAAGCAATAGTTTTTACGCACAAGAACATAAACTCTCCTTATTCTTTTTTAGAAATATTTTATATCGCATTATGCTACTGCTTTTTCATGCCCTGTCTAGCTACTGTTTTACTATTTTGTATTCGCATGCTGCAATAATGCTGCAGCTACACCATCAACGCACAATTCACCTTCGGCAACCAATGCCTCAGCTACACTTTTGCGAAGACAGCACTGAGGAGGCAGCGCCAGGAGGACACCTTCATCTGGCGAAGAGACTGCCAGAGAAGACCTCCTTGCTTCTTTAATTTTTACCATACGTGGACAGATAATCCGGTATGGCTGCCCAGGTAATACACGGGCATTCCAGACACCGGATACCACAATAATATTAGGGCGGTATGAAAAAACAAACCCCTCCGCCCCCTTATCAATCTGAATAAAGAGCGTTTCATACTCGCCTACAACCGACTCTACTACTGCCTCATGCACAAAACTTATAACACTAGGCAACCCTTCAATGCGCACAATACCAAGACTAAGATCAAAAAGCTGTTCATCGGGAATAACTATAAAAACAGCCGCTGTAGAGTTGCTATTTATAGTTACCTGTCGCAAGCTATCACCATCACATGCTGTGTACTTAATCGTAAGATTTCGATGGTACGAATTCTTAAATAGTAGACCCACTTCTCGGGCACAAACCCAACCAAAAGATACTAAAAAACATATCGCTATGCCTATTTTTCGCAATAACAACATCCGGTCTCCCCTCTAGAAAAATTTCGCCAAGCAGCGTATAGCTGACTACACAGTTTATATATTCAGCGTAATGTATTCACAATCAACATCGATAGATATTGGAAAGACAAAGTGACTTTAAATGATCCCGCTGCGATAACCTGAGCAGAAAATAAGTAGGCTGATGACAACTTTTCTATAACTGGAAAGACCCTGCTACAGATGGCTAAGCAACATATTACTCGAAGTCATTCTACAGTAGATCGGATACTGCGCATGCAGGGAAAGGCGAGTAGTGCAATACAATTAAAGAACTAAAGCCCTAGCATCATACAAAGACTAGGGCTTTAGTTCTTTAATTCGTAGTTATTCAAAGAGCGAAGTCTTGCCTAGCTTCTGCCAGTCGGCATCAAATAATGCAATGCCACGCTCGGTAAGCGGGTGCTTGAAAACTTGCTCAAAAAGTGCTGGTGGCACGGTAGCAATATCAACGCCCGTTTGAGCAACTTCTTGCCACTGAATAATAGTGCGAACGGAAGCAGCTAGGATTTCTGAATCAAAATCATAGGTCTCTTGAATGCTCATGGTCTGCTCAAGCAAATCAATACTATCAACACCAATATCATCCCAGCGGCCAAGAAATGGGGAGATGTACGCTACGCCTAGCTTGGCAACCATCAGCGCTTGCAGCGGGGTGAAGACAAGTGTAATATTCAGTGCAATCCCATCATCAGCAAGTGTCTTAATCGCAGGCATGTACTCCAAAGCAAACGGAATTTTAACTACAACATTTTTAGCAAAAGCTGCAATCTCACGCGCTTGTTTTAGTACCGCATCAGGATGCTTTTCAACCACTTCAACACTGACGGGCCCAGAAACCATGGCACAGATATCGCGCAGCACACTTTTAACATCGCTGCCTTCTTTGCTTAAAAGTGATGGATTGGTGGTCACACCATCAATAACACCTGTAGGAATAAGCTTTTTTATGTATTCACGATTTGCCGTGTCCAAAAAAATCTTCATACCATTAACCCCGTATTATTTATTGCTTCACTACGAAACTAATCAAACGATCTTGCACCAAGACTACTTTTACCACCGTTACACCTTCAAGCCATTTGGTAATAGCGGCACGTGCAAGCGGTTCAACCGTTGTTTGATCAAGCCCTTTAGCAAGCGTCAGCGACGCACGCAGCTTGCCATTAACTTGCACAACTACCGTTACTTCGGTTTCGACCGTAAGGCTCTCATCAACAGCTGGCCAGGTACAATGTTCAAGTTGCTTGCCCACAAGCTCTTCAAGTAGCTCACTCGCATAAAATGGAACCATGACGGAAATAGCAGTCAGCAGTTGCTCAACAATCTCATGATCGAGTGCAAGCTTATCGCCTTCAATCGCATTCAAATATTCCATAATCGCCGACACTGCTGTGTTGACTTTGTAATCAGCCAAACGCTCTTGGTATGCTTTCAAGAACTTATGAAAACGGCGACGCGAATCTTCAGTCGCTTGTTGCCCTTTTGCTAGAATCGCTCCTGGTTTGTGCAGTGCCATCCATAAACGATTCAAGAAGCCATGTACACCACGAATTGAGTCGCTCTGCCACTCTGTATCAAGCTCTGGTGGGCCCATAAACAGTATATACATGCGCAGTGTGTCTGCTCCAAGATCATTCACAATTTCGTCAGGGTTAACGACGTTGCCCTTAGACTTAGACATCTTTTCAACACGTCCAGATGTTGGCGATTTCATACAGACCATGCCCTGATTAAACAACTCTGCAAACGGCTCATCAAACGGCAAGTGGCCCAAATCGTGCAGCACTTTAACATAAAACCGTGCGTACAGGAGATGCAAAATTGCATGTTCAATGCCGCCGACATAAAGATCAACAGGCATCCAGTATTGCATATCTTCTGCGCTAAAAATTTGGTCATTGTTGCTTGGGTTTGCATAGCGCAAGAAATACCAGCACGACCCTGCCCACTGGGGCATAGTGTTGGTTTCGCGCTTGCCTGGCCCTTTGCATTGCGGGCAGGTAGTGTTTACCCACTCGTCGATTGCTGCAAGTGGCGACTCACCCGTACCGGTTGGTTCGTATTTTTCTACTTCAGGCAACAGGATTGGAAGCTCTGATTCTGGCATGGGAACAATGCCGCACGCTTTGCAGTGAACAAGTGGAATTGGCTCTCCCCAATAGCGTTGACGAGAGAACACCCAGTCACGCAGCTTGTACATTGTTTTGCGTGTTGCAAGCCCTTGTTGCTCACAATACTCAATAATGGCATCACGGTTATCACCAGTGCGTTTGCCAGTAAATGCTGCGGGTGCAGTCAAAATACCGTTGACCATATCGGTATAACAGACTTCTAGATTACGTACTTTTGCAGCTTCGACTGGATCAGCTGGGAACATGACAGGGTTGAGTTTGATGCCATATTTTTTTGCAAAAGCAAAATCGCGCTCATCATGTGCTGAACATTTTACGATACCAGTACCGTAATGAGCGATAGCAAAATTAGCAACCCAGATTGGTAGATCTTCGCCACTTACAGGATCAATGATGTAGCGACCTGTAAAGATACCGTCTGGCGCTGGATCTTTATCAAGCTTACGTTCGTGTACCATTTTTTCAGCGTACTTGATAATCTCAGCTTTATTTGCGATGCCTTCAAGCAGCGTTGGTAAGAACGCATGTTCTGGTGCAATTACCACAAAAGTATCAGCAGCAAATGCTTCAAAATGTGCACTGTAGGTTTGAATCGTTAAACTCGTATCTTTCACCGGTGCGGTAAAAACAAGCCCATGGCTTTTGCCAATCCAATTGCGTTGCATCATTTTTACTTTGTTTGGCCAGTTGAGTTTATCAAGACCAGACAGCAATTTTTCAGCATACGCAGTAATTTTAAGTACCCATTGGCGAATATTTTTTTGTTCAATATCAGTACCGCAACGCTCGCAACCGCCACCAACTACCTCTTCATTGGCAAGGCCCGTCAAGCACTTAGGACACCAATTAATAGGCATATTTGCTTCGTACGCAAGACCAGCTTTATACATTTGTACAAAGATCCACTGCGTCCATTTGTAGTAACCTGGATCAGTGGTATTGACCTCTTTTGTCCAATCATACATTGCACCGGTGGTAGCTAATTGACGCTTGAAAGTAGCAACGTTGCTTGCTGTGCCAATCGCAGGCTGAATACCCTTTTTGATAGCGTCATTCTCTGCAGGCAGCCCGAATGCATCCCAGCCCATTGGGTGAAGAACATTGTAACCTTGCAACCACTTCATGCGCGCATACACGTCAGAAAGAACATAGCCCTTCCAGTGACCTACGTGCAAACCAGATCCTGACGGATAAGGGAACATATCCAGGCAATAATATTTTTTACCTTTGCGATCGTTTTTTGTGTTGAAGTAAGGGTTTTTTTGCCAGTACTGCTGCCACTTGCTTTCGACAGCTTTAAAATCGTATGCCACAGAAATCCTTCTGAAAAATTGTCTCGCTACGAAAAATATTTTCGATGCTAAAACGAGCAGGAAATAACGTGGCTAGTGTACCCCGCAAGTTTTCTTTTGTAAAAAAAGACCGCAGGACAATTCTAAAAGTCTCTATGTCTCCATACTTTTTCCATCAATTCTCCTGGTTAATTTACTCATAGAAATATACTCCACTAAGCTTATGTTTGGGAGAGTGCATTTTGCACTGCGCATTTTTTTCACAACATCCATAGGGGGGGGACAAGGGATGAAAAATTGTTTCATAAAGCACTATGTCTATATGGCCGCATGCGCACTCGCATGCATGGCACCATTAGCTGCAAAACCAAACTGGACAATGCTCGTATTCGTACAGGCCAATAATAATTTAAGCTCATTTGCCATGCAAAATTTTAATGACATGGCGATGATTGGCAGCACCGAAAACCTCACAACCTTGGTACAATGGTATCAGCCAAATAAACCGGGCATTTGGCGCTATAAAATCGAGCTTGGTCGCATGGTGCTTGATGAATGCATTGGCACAAACGACCCTCACGCTGATGGAACAACAACTAACGAGTTAGTAGACGCTATGCGCTGGGCAGTAAATAAATACCCGGCCAACCAATATTCATTGGTACTCTGGAACCATGGTATTGGCATTATCGACCCCGTGTGGGGGAAAATGCGCCCATGGCAAGTACACCAGCCACGCCTTGGCCTTGCGCAAGAAATTGTTCGCGATAATCAACGCATCCAACTCGTTAATCTAGCAGAAGCAGTCGATACGCCACTTGCAGGCCTTACAGACAATACCGCAACAACAACCTGTTGCCTTCTAGATTATGTCATCTCTGACACGCGCGGTATTTTGTTCAATGAACAGTCGCGCCGCTATATGGATAACGCAAGCTTATGCTCAGCATTAACTACCATTAAAACTGATGTTTTAAATAATCAAAAAATCGACTTACTCGGAATGGATGCCTGCCTGATGGCTATGCTTGAAGTTGGCTATCTTGCTAAAGATGCTGCAAAAATCCTCGTTGCCTCTCAAGAAGTTGAACTTGCTCGCGGCTGGAACTGGCTAGAAGTGGTCACCATGATGAATGTTGCAAAAACCACCCCATCCAGTATTGGGGAAGCGATTGTAAGCAGCTTTGAGACTTTGTACAAAAATCGCATTCCATTCTACACGCAGTCAGCCATTAATTTAGATGGAATGGACCCAATACGCGAATCAATAGATGCCGTTATTAACACGTACAACCAGTGCAAAACTGATAATAAAACAAAAATGCACGACATCATTCGCAAAGCTCGGCACTCATGCCAACGATTCAGCTCGCAAAATTATATAGACCTGCACTCTTTTTTAGCTGAAATACAAAAACACCTGGAAGAACAGCTTGAAGCAGGCTCCATAAAAAAACTACGGGTATACAACGATCTACAAGCGGCAATCACTATCTGCCAAAACCGTATTGAATCTACTGTTATTGCCAGCGTTGCAGGCCAAAACCTTGCTCGCGCACGTGGGTTGTCCATTTATTTTCCAGCAGGAAGAATTGACGAGTCCTACCCTCTCACAGCCTTTGCTCAAGAATCACAGTGGCATAACTTTTTAAAAGATTTCTTACATGCGTAAATTGTGGCAATAAGACTTAAGGGCTGGTGCAAATCAGCCCTTTTTGACATCCATATTTACCCCTTCTGCCTCTCTCAAGGCAAACGGCTTCATCGGCATATTTTTATAAAAAACCTGCCTTTTTAAAAAAAAAGAGATAAAAATACCTTTTCTCTACCCATTTTTTTGACAAAATGATCTACTGACTTAGACTTGTAGCCTGAAGATTGAAAGTATGTTGTTTTGTCCCAACTGATAAAGAGGTTTTTTTATGAATGCTATGCATCATCTTGCCATTTATGGCGGAGTATCACTTGCAGGGCTGGCGGTAACGCTCATCAGCTACTGCGGCATTGCTCGTCGCAAAAACAGCGACAAGCGCTCTGCACACATCGCCACACTCATTCGCCAAGGCGCTATGTCGTTTTTGCGCCAAGAGTACAATGTTTTGGCTGTCGTTATTCTGGTGGCCTGTGCCATCTTGACCTTCACCTTCAATGGTGTTTGTGCAACAGCGTATGCCATTGGCGCGCTATCTTCAATGTTCGCTGGCTACATCGGTATGCGCGCAGCAACCCGTGCTAATGAAGCAACAACAATCGACGCTAAAGAGCGTGGCGAACGCGCTGCTTTCTTAACAGCACTTACCGGTGGTTCGGTAATGGGCTTTGTTGTAGCAAGCTTAGGTCTCATGGGTCTTGGAACCTTGTTCTTCCTTTTTGCCAATGACGTCTCACTCATTAAAATTATGACCTGCTACGCTTTTGGCGCTAGCTCTATTGCTCTCTTCGCTCGCGTTGGCGGCGGTATCTTTACCAAGGCAGCTGACGTTGGCGCAGACCTTGTTGGTAAAGTTGAAATGGATATTCCTGAAGACGACCCACGCAACCCTGCAGTAATTGCTGACAACGTTGGTGACTGTGTTGGCGATACAGCCGGTATGGGCGCTGATATTTTTGAATCATATGTTGGCTCAGTAGTTGGTGCTATGGCCCTCGCCGTAAGCCAATATGCTGGCAACATTGAATATGTAACACTGCCAATTATGCTCTGCGCTATTGGTTTAATTGCATCGATTATTGGCTACTGTGCCGCATTTGTTATGCGTAGCCCTGTTACCTGCGTGTTGCAACGCGCAACCTATATTGCTATCGCTGCTTTCATGGCTGGCGCATATGCATACCTACACGTTGTTGGCCTTGACATGAGCCTCTTTGGTTCAATCGCACTTGGTGCTATCTCAGGTGTTGTAATCGGTCTTGTAACTGACTATTACACAAGCGGCAGCCCTATTCGCCATCTGGCAGAAGCATCACGAACCGGTGCTGGAACCAACCTGATTTATGGTCTTTCAATCGGCTATGAATCAGTTGTTGTGCCAATCTGCTCAATCGCGATTAGCGTATTTTTTGCCTATGAATTTTTTGGTGGCGTATTCGGTGTAGCGCTCGCTGCAGTTTCTATGCTTGCTACTGTCGGCATAACCATGTCAGTAGACGCTTACGGTCCTATCGCAGACAATGCAGGCGGAATCTCTGAAATGTCTGGATTTGGTCCAGAAGTTCGTAAAATTACTGATAAGCTTGATGCTCTTGGTAACACCACGGCAGCACTTGGTAAGGGCTTTGCAATTGGTTCAGCCGTCTTTGCATCCCTTGCACTATTTGTTGCATACTGCCAAGAAGCACATATTCCAAACCTTAATTTGATTGACCCGTTGGTCATCAGCGGCTTCTTTATAGGCGGCTGTTTGCCATTCTTGCTTTCTGCATTCACAATGCGCTCAGTAGGTCGTGCTGCATGGAAGATGGTAATGGAAGTCCGTCGTCAATTCCAAGAAATTCCTGGCCTGCTTGAAGGCACAGCTGAACCAGATTACGATCGCTGTATCAGCATAAGCACACGTGCGGCACTCAAAGAGATGATGCTCCCTGGTATCATTACCATCGCCACACCAATCATGATCAAGTTTGCTTTTGGTTATAACAACGTTGTTAACGGCAACATGGCTCTGGGTGGCTTCCTTGCTGGCGCAACCCTCACTGGTTCATTGCTTGCTTTGAGCATGGCAAATACCGGTGGTGCTTGGGATAACGCTAAGAAGTACATCGAAGCTGGTCACCTTGAAGGCTGCAAAAAAGGCTCCGATGCCCATAAAGCAGCAGTTGTTGGCGACACCGTTGGCGACCCTTTCAAAGATACATCAGGCCCATCCCTGAACATCTTAATCAAGTTGATGTCTATTTTGTCTTTGCTTCTTGCAATGATCTAAGCAACAGATTGATTCGATTTTAAAAAGAAAGCCCCGCAATAATGCGGGGCTTTCTTTTTGCTTTAACTTGACTCTCATACCAGCCATGCGTACATTTTGACCATGAATCGGTAAAATCGTGTCTTGTTTTTAACCATGAGCACCTAAAAACATGTCTTGATTTCGACCATTAACAAATAAAAATACATCCTCATATTGTACGTTAGGCCCGAATGAAACGCATTATTGACCATCATTTACTGCTCTGGAAAGATACCCCTTACCGTAAGCCGCTTCTCCTTCGCGGTGCACGACAAGTTGGCAAAACACATGCGATCCAACAATTGGGTAAATTTTTTGAAAACTTTATTGAAATAAATTTCGAATCAACCAACACAGAAATTAAGCATATTTTTGATCAAGACTTAGACCCTGAACGCATTATCCGCGATCTTTCGTTGATCCTAGGAACACGCATCGAACCTGGAAAATCACTCCTTTTTTTTGATGAGATTCAGGTCATTCCAAAAGCGGTAACCGCTTTGCGTTATTTTTATGAAAAATTACCCCAACTGCATGTAATTGCAGCTGGATCATTACTCGATTTCACCACGCAAGACATTGGTATGCCCGTTGGCCGTATTTCATCACTATACATGCATCCGTTAAGCTTCATTGAATTTTTATGCGCATGTGGCCATGCATTACTCGCAGAAGAGTTTTTAAAGCATGATATTGCAAGCCCTCTCAACGAAGCAGTACATCAAAAAGGGCTCCAGTTGTTAGGCGAATATTTAGCAATTGGAGGCATGCCTGAAGCGGTTCAACGCTGGCAAGCAACACGCGACCCATTCCTCTGCTTTGAGGTACATCATGCACTGCTTGATACCTATCGCCAAGATTTTGGTAAATATGCACAAAAATTTCAAATCAAATACCTGGATGTTTTATTTAACGCTATCCCACGGCAAATGGGTGCTAAATTTAAATATAGCGCCATTGATGGTGATTATCGCAAACGAGAGCTTGCACCGTGCCTTGATTTATTAAGCACTGCTGGCGTTGCACATAAGGTTATGCGCAGCGCAGGAAATGGTATTCCACTGGGGGCAGAAGCAGACCCAAGTGATTTCAAAATACTCTTTCTTGACATTGCACTTAGCCAAGCTTTGTTGGGACTCGATTTAAAAACATGGTTTTTAAACGCTACACAAGAATTTGTGAATAAAGGCGCCGTCATGGAAGCATTTATTGGCCAAGAATTTTTGGCTTATGCAGAACCTATCCATAAGAACTCGCTCTTCTACTGGCGTCGCCATGCGCTCAACAGCGAAGCTGAAATTGATTATTTAATGCAAGAGAAAGCTCATATTATTCCCATTGAAGTAAAAAGCGGACAGGGTAGCACGCTCAAAAGCATGCATATGTTTTTAGAAAGCCATACACAATCGCCCTATGGCATTCGTTTTTCTACGCAAAACTACCATGTGCACGAGAAAATTCATTCATACCCGCTCTATGCTGTTCCTCACGTTGTCCTAGCAAGCCAAGGTCGTGACATAGAAAGCTATGCTGCTTTATGTGCTCGTTAATGAAACTAGATTGACCAAGTCGTCATTTTTCAGTAATTCACAATTTTGCTTTTTTTGTTCTTGCCGGACGAAACAAGCTACAGGTATCATAATTTTCATCATTACATTCTTAGATTATGATTGGAATTACTTATGATACTGCTCGTTTTTTTATTGTCTTTGCTTAGCGGCACTCTATTGTCAGCCTCTATGGGGCAGTCATTTATTCTAACGCTTCCAGAAAACAGTGACTCCAAATCCCTGCGTGCTTGGCTTGCAGCTACAAAGCCGGCAGGCGTCATGCTACTTGCATCACACGTAAAAAACCGCACAGCAACAAAAGAGCTCACCACTTTCTTGCAATACGAAGCTAAAAAACTTAAAATTTACCCCCTCATTATCGCGACCGACTGGGAGGGTGGCATTGTTTCACGCCCCTCAGAAGCTGGTGGGTTTCACTCCGTTCCCAGCCCATGGCTTCTCGCACAGCTCGGGCCGCAAGCATGTTTTAAGGCAGGCTTATTAATTGGAAGACAAATGCATAGCGTCGGCATCACGATGGATTTTGCACCCTCGCTTGACCTGTTTGGTAAGAAAATTTTGGCAACACGCTGTTTTGCGGCAGACGAAAACAGTGTTGCTACCTGTGGCATTGCCTTTGCAAAGGGGCTCATGCATGCTGGCATTATGGCCGTTATTAAGCATTTTCCAGGCTTAGGGTTTGGGCGCGCAGACACTCACCACAAACAGATTACCATCGACATCGACCCTGCCTTGCACACGCGCCAGATGCAGCCATTTTTGCAAGCTCTCCACGCTGGTGTACCGGCACTCATGAGCACGCATGGCATCTATAAAGATTTTGGGGCAGTCCCCGTTACTCGAAGCGCTGAAGCAGTACGCCAGCTACGCGCTAAAAACCCACAGGCTATTTTGATTACTGACGATTTTGAGATGCACGCAGCATGGGACGATGTTGGCCAAGAGAAGGCTATTCGTGAAGCGCTAAGTGCAGGGTATGATTATATTGTTCTTTCTGGAAAGCCCACAGAACAGATTAAAATTATACAGAATTTATCTAAGCGCTCTTTCTTGGCCCTTCAGGCCGGCGCCCATTCGACAAGCTCAGGGAGAGCGGGCAAGAAAGACCATTGTGCGATGTTGTCCGCTCTCCCTGCCTGCCATTCGTCTTGTCCACCCAAGCTACCTGAGGGTAGTATGGAGCTTGTCGACCTGTCCGCCGTAGCCACGATAGGGCATAGACTGGAAGGCCGAAGCTCAAAGAGCGAGAAAGAGCGGACTAAAAGAAAAGTCTTAAAGCCTCAAACAGATATTGCTATCAATGAAAAAGCACTTGCACAAAATCTAGCAACTGCCTGCCTGCAAGCAACCTATATTCCCCCACTAACCAACAAAAAAATTATCATGATCACCACACAACTGCCCATTATTCGTCCACCCGAGCAGTGGTTTTTGCGGGATGACGAAAGTTTTTTGCACAGCTGTCTGACCGAGCAGGGGACCCATATTATTGATGAGTTTGTTCTCAACCCAAAAAGCCCTGCATCACTCGAGCAACTCGCAGCTATCATGACCGTCATCAAGAAACACCCGGATGCAACACTTTTACTGCAGACATTTTTTTATGCTGATGCAATCTGGAATACAATCCAAAGCCAGTGGCTGAACAAGCTTGTGCCGTACGCCGACAGAATCATTACTGTTTCGCTTGGTCACCCAGAAGAAGAAAAGCTTTTACCAGAGGCAATTAACATTCCACTCGGATCATTTCACAAGCCTCTTCTGCTAGCGCTTGCGCAACGGCTAGCAAACCCTGTGACACAGGGAATTGATGCTCTTGCCGCAGCCCCTGAGCAGTATCTACAAGACAAGCGCTTTGGAGTCGTATGCAACACCAGCAGCATAACACTGGATAATAAATTTCTGCCTGACGTGCTATACCAATGGACAAACAAACAAGATGATGCAACAAAACTGACTGCACTATTCAGCCCGGAACATGGCCTGCATGGCACACACGCTGCCTATGGCGACGTCCCAAGCGAAAAGACTAGTGCATGGCTCTGCCCGGTCTTCTCTCTGCACGGCAAGCATAAAAAGCCAACCCCCGACATGCTGAAAAACATAGATGTCATGATCATCGCCCTTCCTGATGTTGGCCTGCGTTGTTTCACGTATTTATCGACGGTCGATCTTGTTCTGCAAGCCTGTAGTGAGCATGATATTCCCGTGATTGTGCTTGATAGTATCAATCCCATTTACTCATGGGGCGCCCAAGGGCCAGAGCTAAACCCAGATTATAAATCATTTGCTGGTCGAGCACCTGTCCCCTTTTTGCACGGGTCAACTATTGGCAGCATTGCTGACCAGATAAACAAATCTTATAAAAATGATCTGAAAGCTCTAAGCAGCAATTATAAGCCAGATTTTACCATGGGCTATCTTTTCAAGGCTCCATCGCCAAATCTTATGACCATCGACCACGTGCATGCCTACCCCCTTACTGTTCTACTTGAAGGCACAAACTACTCAGAAGGTCGTGGCACCACGTCCCCCTTCTTGCAAATCGGTGCACCATGGGTAAGCGCACACAAGCTGGCAGAAGCCCTCAACCAGCGCAAACTCCCCGGAGTTTATTTTCAGCCAATCAGCTTTACGCCACGCGCTATGCCTGGTTTTTCTGACAAACCAAAGCACGAAAACCTACAGTGCCAGGGTGTTTTTATTCATATACTTGATCATCAAGCGCTCGAGCCGGCTACAACAGCAGAGATCATAATTCAAGAGCTCTTTAGGCTGTACCCTGCAGAATCTGATTTTATCACATGGGGAAAAACATATTTTTTAGATAATTTGTACGGCAATAATTCGCTGCGACTGTCGCTCCAACCTGCTCGCGCATAGCAGCTCGTTTACGCTAATAAAATCACATATACTCCCGTGGTTATAAACTTATTTTTTAAATTATGTTGCGACCCTTTAGAAATGTCCGCTTTTTGACTCAGTAGAAATGTCCGGTTTTACCCCGGCAAGTACCTAGGGACGTAACGGGCAATGTTCACTTTGTTCGACCAGCCCATTTCGTTCGCACGTACTTGTGATATTTCCAACAAC
>CAMDFF010000002.1 GCA_945897315.1 candidate division TM6 bacterium UASB124 | reverse complement strand
CATCACTCAGACTTGCAATCAATGTTTGGCATTAACACATATTTTTGTGATCCTGGCTCCCCATGGCAAAAAGGAACAGTCGAAAATTCAATAGCCCGACTACATAGGTTTATTGGCAAAGGGGCAAATATAAATCAGTGGTCAGATCGTGAAATTGAGGACATTGAGGCGATGATGAACCATACGCCGCGTAAAATTTTAGAGTATTCTACCCCATTTGAGGTATTTAACAGGCAAAAACCAGGCTGTTGCACTTGAAACTAGAATCTATCGTGGTGCTGGAGCGGTAAGTAATTCAATTAGACTGTGCTCTTCTGTTGGATCAACTAGTTTTGATGGTGGCACTAGAGAGATTGATAGCGTTACTACAGCGACTGCTGATGGAAGAATTTTTGTGATGACGACCATGAAATCTGATTGTATTGAGGCTAATGTTATTGCAACAAATAAACAGCTCGATATTGCGGTGCTTTTACCTAAAGATGAGAATGCCTTACAGTGGCATACTGTATTGCATTTTGCCTCAGGAAAAGCCAAAATTGGCGACAAAATAATGTGTCTTGGTTCAGCTGGAGCTACGCGTGATGGCGCATTAGCTCATGAACATCACGTTGTCACTGATGAAACTTTGATTGACCTGGCTGGGGGAGTTTATAAACGTTTACCAATCTTTTTTTCACAAGGTTTTGGTGCACCAGGAACGTCTGGTAGTGCCTGTGTAAATACTTTTGGAGACATTGTAGGTGTGCGTTCATGCGGAACGATGGATGTCCCCGTCGAGATAGATAATGGCTTGGATATATACCATCAAAATATTACCTCTGGTGGACAAATTCCAACAGGCCACGTTCAAGCTTTTTTGAATGAACTTGTGCTTGGATCGAGTCACAATACGCCTGCTTATGGACCAGTAGAATTGATAAAATCTGCTGATAAGCGTTGTGCTAAGCGGGTATAAAAAAGTTAACGATTATATTTGAAAAAAGGGCGAGTGATTTTAAAGTCACTCGCCCTTTTTTTATTACCCACAACCAACCTGTGTAGCCGATCATCTGGGTAGACAATAGCCACTCTGACCTCTAAACCATCCTAATCTCTAGCTACCCATTAACCTTCTGTGATACAGTGCTCTTTAAGAAGTATATATTTTTTTAGAAGAGAGGGTTTGGCATGGCAGTTAATCAAGCAGTTCCTGGAGCACAGGGTGCCTCAGGTATGATAGCAACAGTAAAGAATTTTTTTACTGGGTTTGACCTAAAGCAATGGGCTGAAAAAATTGGTGGCTCATCAGCAGAAGCAATAGAGGCAGCCGTTTATTTTGGGTTATGCTTTGCTATCGGCTTCTTATTCAAAAAATATTTTAAACTCATTTTCGTCTGTCTGGTCGTCTCAGCATTTGTTGTCCTTGGCCTTGATTATCTGAAAATGATTGTCATTGACTGGCCCGCAATTAAGGCATCTCTTGGCATTTCTGCCGGCATGGACCTTAATAGCATGGTAACTCATTTCTTTGATTGGATTAAAGCACACCTGTTACTATTTATCGCATCAATTGTTGGCTTTTTTGTTGGCTATAAACTCGGATAGTCTTGTAGGTTATAATGGTGCCAGAAAACGTAGCGTATGAGCTGTACAGTCTTGATCAGCAATATGCGCTTGGCCTTGTCCACGATGGTATTATCGCTCACGTTGATAAATTATTGCATCGCGCAATTGAGCGTGGTGCTTCAGATATTCACGTCCAGCCACATGAACACGTACTGGTCATTCGTGAGCGGATTGATGGTCGTTTATATGATGCAGAGCATGTTGATCAGGAGCTGGCACCACTTATTATTTCACGCCTTAAAATTCTTGCCCGTATGGATATTGCCAAGCGACGCCTGCCCCAAGATGGACGTATCAATGTAATATTCCATCCCACCGCACACGTTGATAGAGCGATCGATATTCGCGTATCAAGCTTTCCAACGCTTCACGGCGAAAAATTAGTTCTTCGTATTCTTGATCAGGGCACGCGCCTCATAAACTTTGAAGCATTAGGTCTTTCTGAACCGATGCAGAAAACTATGCATCAATTATTGCAGCGACCACATGGACTATTTTTAGTAACAGGCCCAACTGGCTGTGGCAAAACAACGATGCTCTATGCCATCCTCACTATGTTAAATAGCCGTTCAAAAAATATGGTAACGATCGAAGATCCTATTGAATACGTCCTACCAGGTGTATCACAGAGCCAAATTAATGTTACAGCCGGCTTTACTTTTGACATTGGCTTACGTGCATTACTGCGCCAAGACCCTGACATCATCATGCTTGGTGAAATTCGCGATAAAGAGACAGCAAATATCGCGATGGAAGCAGCGCTTACCGGACACTTAGTATTTAGCACCTTGCACACGAATGATGCATTGTCCGCAGTAATTAGATTAATTGAAATGGGCGTTGAGCCATTTTTGATCAGTGCAACATTAATTGGTGTTTTAGCCCAACGCTTAGTCCGCCGCTTATGTCCATGCTGCAAACAAGAAAACACAGCGCCAGCATCTTTACAGCCAGCTATCCATACCTCACACTATGGCCCTCTAAAAAACGTTTACAAGCAGACAGGCTGTGCGTCTTGCAGCCAAGTCGGCTTTAAAGGTCAAATCGGTATTTTCCAGCTCTTGCCAATTGATCAGCAACTGGCAGCACTTATTGGCATACAAGACCATGCCGCGCTGCATGCCCTATGCGAAAAACAGGGAGTGCAATCTCTTGCTCATGATGGATTATCAAAAGTTGAGCAAGGCATTACAACACTGGATGAAGTATTTTCTGTGGCTCAATAGATATTCTGTGTCCACTCCATGAAATCAACAGCCGTAGCTCTTTGATTATTCGCATCTTTAATGCGCAATTCTAAGTGTAAATGTGGGCCACTTGCATAGCCCGTCTGGCCTATAAAACCAATACGTTGGCCTTTTTTGATAAAGTCGCCAATTTTAATATTTTTTTCAAAAGAATTCATGTGGCAGTATATAGTAAAAACACCCAACCCATGATCTATCGCAACAACATTGCCGCTCGTTGGGGTATGTGTTTTATTTGCAACAATACCGTGATTTGCTGCATAAATTGGAGCATTGTAGCATTCATACAAATCAAGCCCATAATGATGCCTCTTGCCAAATCCATGTGAGGTCCGAATCTCCCCAAAAGATGATGTCACCTGCCGCACATTGATTGGCATTCTAAATGCACCATCCCACAGCTTATGAGGATGAGAGTTTTTCTGATATTGCTTCACCAGCTGACTATCGCGTCCCCCACCAACGCCACGACTGCGGATTGACTGCAACTTCTTTTTTGAGATTTTGAAGCCACGCTGCATTTTAAAAGGAAATGAATTAACGGTGACAGCACAACCAATATTTTTTTTGACACCAAGCTCATTATCAGTTTTAACGATAACCTTGTATTCCCCAGGCAATTGTTCACAGTCAATGGGAATAAAACATTCATAACGATTATCATGATCAGCAACAGCAGCAAAATTATAGCGAGTGCCAGCAAACGCTGCATAAGCCTGATTTAATGGATGCGGTGCAGTAATTTTAAGATGCAATGTCTTACCTTGACTAACAACATAGCGCTTTTGCAACGGAATGCTTGCATCTTCTGGTAACACCTCTTGCTGAGAATCAATAAGGACAACAGAACACGGCACCACAGCTTTCGACAAGCTTTTTTTTATTGGATTCTTTTTGCGTTGTACTATTTTTTTAACAACACTTTTTCTTGCTCGCTTTTTCTGTGTAACAACGCCAGCATGAACTGTTGTCATTAATAAACAGGCAAAGCTCAGTGCCGTAATAAAACGTAAACAAACCTTTCTCATAACCATATGAGTCTTTCTATTTTTTCTCCGCATCTCCTCAAACCCAGATCCATCTGTCATCGTTAATATACGAGAGAGGTCCATTCTGTAGGGTCAACCGGAATATTATTTATCCGCAATTCCCAATGCAAATGATAGCCATTAGCATAGCCAGTCATGCCAACTTTGCCAAGAGGCGACCCCTTTTTGACTACCTGACCAACCTCAATATCTGCAAACGTCTCTAAATGAGCATATAACGTCTGCACCCCAAGACCATGGTCGATTACAACGGTATTTCCCGTTGTAAAAAAGCGATCTTTTATAATTATTTTACCATGCTGAGCAGCCCAAATAATACTACGTGGGCGATTCACCAAATCAATACCTTTGTGCAAATAGCGACCACTGACTGAGGTTGTTCTAATTTCGCCAAATGGCGTCGTCACACGAAGCACATCAATTGGATACAGAAATGGACCGTTCCACAATTTTTTAGCAGGTGACTCTGCCAAGCTCTTCTCCAATATTTCCCCAAGTTTTTGCATACTCAGACCAGCTTCTTTTTCCTGAGCTACTTTTTCTTCACTAACGGAAAAGCCTCGTTGCTTAGGAAAATCAAATGATTTAACACTAACATGACATGATATTTTTGCTTTATGCTCAGCTAAATCTTGCAGCTCTGCGGTAAGAACCTGCTCACCAATCTGAGCTTCACAATCGATCGGAATAAAGCACTCATATGAAGTACTGCCTTCTGCCGTCGGTGTCAGATGATACGTTCGCATACCAAAGGCAAGCAATCCAGTTGCATTACGTTTATTCGTTGCGACAACTAAATGTAACGTTTTTCCTTGATACACGATATGGTCATTATTCGTAAATGCTGCATTAAGAGGCGCATTATCAATACAAATTTGAAACTGTTGTGCACTACTATTCGCATGATAACTTGTATCTTTTGCTGTAAATACAAGGGTATGCTCACCATCAGCAAGTGCCATTGTTGGAATAGAAAATTGCGTTTTAAACTCTTTTGCTTTAACCCAATTTTCTGCTACTAGTTTATCGTCAAGCGTCGCGGTAACCACACCAATTTTATAACTATTATGTGCACGTATTTCTACGTTAATAGCCTTACCAAATGTCTGTTGCTCTTGCACACTATCAACAACAAATTCTGGCGCTGCCTTATGCGTAAAGTAAGAATATAAACCGAGGCAACACCAACCGGCAAAAACAATAGCTATAATAGAAACAAAGAAAGATCGCGCACGATGAAAAAAAGCCATAAAAATCTTATCGATAAGGAATGTTTAATTCGGACAAATCAGCGAGCTTGTAGGATATGATTTTTTTTGTTCTGAGTAAACTAAAAAATGAACAACATGCCCTTTACTAGCTGTGTTTTAGTCTTAAACTGCTAGCTGACTATTATCTATTTTAAGCATTTTTACTCAGTATCGATATCCATAGCGACATAGGTATCAAGCAATGCTTTGATATGCGGATCGTTCGCACTGGCCAGTACTGTTTCATCTATGTGCGGATAGTATGAAAGTAAAAGAGCTACAATATCTGCACGATGATTGCGGCAGGCATCAACAAGTGGTGATCTGCCATCACTATTGGGATAGTCTACAGATGCTCCATGCGCCAGTAATTCTCTCACGATTCCTACATCAATCGATCGATTCCAACATGCAATAGAAAGGGGCCTATCATTATTGGTATCGGAAATATTACTATTTGCCCCACTCGCAAGTAAAAGTGCAACAATATCGGCTCTATTTTTGCTACAGGCAATCAATAACGGAGTATTTTTTTATACAACAGAGCATCAGGGTGAACACCTCGCCTCAGGAGTTCTCTCACCTCTGTTGTACGATTGTTACGTGTAGCCGATATCAATAAACGCTCTCCACGCATCTCTTTTGTCATAATCACGGGCGACGCCGCAATGGCAACTGCTACAGAAGTCTCAGCTAGCACCACAATAGGTGCGGGTAAAAAGTTAAATTCCTGGCGGCAGTTGGGGCATGTAGTTTTTGCTGATCCTTCCCATTGCTGCCAGCGCATCCAATGCGCAATACATGAGGGATGAAATGAATGATCACAGGGCAATACACTACGCTTAGCCCGCAAAGAGCAAAGACAGATAGAGCATTGCGCGGATTGCCCCACATCGTCTAAGGATAAAAAAGAGCTGCTTGCAACGCTACAAGAACTAAGGCTCTCAGTCAAAGCACTCACACTCGTTGAAGCATCTAAAACAGTACCTAACGAATGCTCTGCTGCCGCACCAAGAGAAACTAGCGCAGCACCGGGCAACAATAATAAAAATATGACCGTTAGTTTTGTGTTGGATGTGACCATGATCATCTCCTCAACAAGCGTATTAATAGGACAACTATTTATATTTCTATGCTCGCAGTATCCATTAACTCTTGTCTAGAGGTTATACAAAAGACCCGGCGCAACAGGGGAAAAAACTCATTTTAAAGAACTGTGGCAGGTAATTCATGCCTCACGTTACATGATTACACAGCGCCGCGTAACCTCAGGCTGAAGAATCCCCTGAATTTCTGGCGTTTGAGCATGTGCATACACGATAGAATCGACCTGTGCTCCATACCGCATAAGAAGCTCAACAACATCACGCCTACCTTGTCGGCATGCGCTCATAATCGGTGTTGTTCCACTATACATAGGGTAAGGGTTAGCATTTGCTTTATATATAAGCAGAAGCTGAACCAAATCTATATTAATTGGACTCGCTAAGCATGCAGCAATTAAAGGCGTCCAACCATCATCAGCCACGATATTCGCATCTGCATGCGCATCTAGTAATAATTTTACTAGCTCTAAGCTTGATGGCGCTTGATGAGAGCTCCCATAAAGACATGCCGCAAGCAACGGCGTACGTCCACAATCTGATTTGCTATTCACAATAGCTTTATGTTTAAGTAAGAGTTTAACCAGCTCTATATCAGTGGTATGCTTACAAACCACATACAAAGGTGTCCAATTACCAAACGACGTAATATTAGGATCAGCACCCTGATCAAGCAAATAGTTAACTAAGTAACCGTTAATTGGAAAATGATAGCATGTCGCAAACAGTGCTGTTTTATCAGTAGTGCTGCTACGAGCATTAATCTGTGCGCCGCGAGCCAACAATAACGCAATAATATCCATATAGCCATACAAACAAGCAGTTACCAAAGGAAGCTCTGGGGGCATACCATCAGCTTCATAAGCCTGATGGCCAGATATTAGGAACAACTGTACTGCATCAATGTTATTTTTCTCAATCGCCTCGGACAAACTACACGCACTAACTGGTACTGTCAGACTACCGCAACGAGGCAATCTAGCCTCCTCAGGGGCAGCCGATGATTGTATTTGCGCAAGAGAGGCAACTGAAATAAAAATGAAAAAGAATATCACACGTGTCAGAAAAATCATAAGCGTAAATCCCAACAAAATTCGTCACATAACTATACAGCATCGGCTAGATGGTGTTTTTTGCTTTTGTATCAAATATTTTTTTATTCTTTCATCCATTTCAAGCTCCAGTATTGTTCCTGTAATAATCGCATTATTGCTACACAGTACAACAACAGTATCAAAATCACCTACTAAACATGCAGAGCGCAAAGGCTGACACCCTCGACAATCTCGCACATTAGGAGAAGCACCATAACTTAGGAGCAAGCTCACAATATCAAGATTAATGGTTGGCCAGCGAAACAACTCAAGCAAAGGAGTAGAGCCATTATAATTGATAGCGTTAACATTAGCACCCTGCTCGATTAACATCTTCACCACCTCAAGACTTGGCTTTTCTTGAGCACACGCTTCATGCAGCAACGTCCACCCAGTAGTGCTATCCATTAAAATAGATTGCAACCAACGAACATTGCCTTCACGTATGGCTGCTACAGCTTTGCTATGATTTTCCTCAGGCAATCTCATAATCGATGGCATATGATGAGGCTTTTTTTCTTGATCTGCCGCCTGAAGACTTTGTAAAGCCATTATAACGCACAACAACAATAAACGTCGCCTAACACAAAACACTGCCATATGTTTCTGCCTTTTTTAAAAACTTATTGCTTTATAAGAGCATACAATTCCTGCTGCGCACGTTCAAATGCCACATCAGTAGCACTTAAAAAATAGCCCTCTGGATACTTTGCAAGGACCTTTTTAACCTCTGCTCTCGATTCAAAATCTTTCACAACTGCCATAGCCAACGAAGCACGTAAAAATTTTATAATTCTTTCATCGATGGTTTCAATACTACAAGCCTTTTCCAATGGTATCTGCCCGTCTGCGTCAGGCAACCCAGGCATAGCACCATAGCGAACAGCCGCCATCACAAGCCTTAAGCTATTAAGTTCAATAGCCATAACCAAACTACTTTGATAATCGTCTTGAGTAGGGAATGCTATTGGGGTACAAAAAGTTTCCAAAGAAGCTGCCGCACTCATTGGTAACACGAGCACAAGTGCCAAAAACAATAATCGTAATTGCTGTTTAATATTAAGTTTCATGTTTATTTCCTAGCATAACACACATAAAAAAGAGCTTTTTTGTCAGCTGTAAACATCGGCTAACAGACTTCCTTCGACATACTCAATACAAGACGCTTTCAAGCACTAGTCATGCAAAAATAAAACATGCTATCTCTGATTAAAACAAACTCATTGTAAACGTTTCATCAGACGCTTGCATCGTAGTAGCGTCATCAACTTTAGGGGCTTTTTTCGGAATCGGTGCTTCTTCAGACATAGGTTCTGGCTTGAGTTCTTCTTCTAGAATTGGCTTGAATACTGCTTCATCTAAAGCAACTTCTGGGTCTGTTGTCACTGCTTCAGTAATAATCTCAACTGGCTCCGCGATACACTCTACCTGCGGAGGCACGGGGAGACTGTCATCGGTAAATGATGTTTGCGTTGCAGCCCCATGCCGAACGGGAGCTGTTGGTTTATGAAGCGCCAGACCTAACTCAATAATAGTATCAAGAAAATCCATTGGCTTAATGCCTAGCTCAGCTGCTTGATGGAATAAGCAGGTTGCAGGAGTAAGGGCTGGCAATGTGTTGAATTCAAGCAATACAACGCGTTCTATACCTGTTGGGCTAATCGCAGCATCTTCATAAAAACAGTCGATACGGGCGTAACCCTTACAACCAACCGCCAGGTAAGCATCACGAACAGTTTGCTGAACAAGCGCCAACGCAGAAGCTGGAAGTGGCGCAGGGGTTTGATTTTCTCCGGCACCAGGCAGAAATTTTTCTTCTTGGGTTAAGATATCACCCTTAGCAACAGCAAGACTTGGCGGCATAGCTTGTGGATTATCGTTACCAAAAACACCAATGGTCAACTCAACACCCGTCACAAGCTCTTCGATTAAAACAGTTGTTTTTTGCGAAGCAAAATAAGCATCTACATTTGCAATAAGCGCCTGTATGGTTTTTGATTTGCTTACCATGACGCTGCACCCATCATCATGTGGCTTAGCAATTACCGGAAGCTCAAGATTATTGAAACTCAAAAAATCATTAATAAATAACTCTTGTGCTTCAGCTTGCAGCTCCAGCCACTTACTTTTTTCAAGTAACGCTGAACGAGGGACATGAAATCCACGCGCGCGCAAAAAAGTATTAGTTTTAAATTTATTCATACAGAGCGCACTTGCCAGTACACCTGATCCATTGTATGGCATATCAAGCATTTCTAACGCACCCTGCACTGAGCCATTTTCACCCTTGCCACCATGCAGGCCAAGAAAAACAAAATCAGCATGCTGTGGCAGATCAGACCACTCAAGCCTCATCTCATCAGTAACTAAACTAGCTACAGCACGCGTTGAATTTTTAATTAAAATCTTTTGAGAAATATGAAACAGCTCCATCTGATCACTCAGAAAGACAGGAATGACATCATATTTGTGAGGCGAAAGCTTGTAGCAAACATTACGACCAGATTCAAAAGAGACTTCACGTTCATTAGAATCGCCACCAAAAATAACCGCAACACGTAATTTTTTATATGGATGCGCATTCATAGCATCCCTTTCTTTTTCTGAGTCACTTTCATACTGTACAAGCCCATAAGATTGGAGCTCGTTATCAATTAATAGATTAA
Organism: candidate division TM6 bacterium UASB124; assembly: GCA_945897315.1. Classification (GTDB taxonomy): domain Bacteria; phylum Babelota; class Babeliae; order Babelales; family RVW-14; genus CAIKAH01. The sequence continues at coordinate 151,260 of CAMDFF010000002.1, read as the reverse complement.
TTAAATCGGTATGACTCATACCTGCTTCTGCTGCTTGTGCAAACAAAAAAGTTGATGGAGCCATGCCCGTAAGCGTGTTTGGATCGATAATAACGACACGCCCATCATTACTCAGAAAGCCATCAATGCGTGACATCGTCGTAAAGCCAAGTGCTTCAGTAGTTGCATGGCACGCCCTTACAATCCGCTCTGCTATTTCAGCTGAACACCGGGCAGGAGTAATTTTAAGTGCTTTCCCTGGCATATATTTTTGTTCATAGTCAAAAAACGTGGTGTTCTCTTCAAGAATAACTTCTGTCAGTGGCAGCGAAAACCAAGACCGGGTAATCACGTTATTATGATTAATAATCTTTTCAAGTAATACGCATACGAATTCCATGCCAACCAATTTTTCTTCAATAAGCACAGCTTGGTGATTCTTGTGATCTACAGTTGCTGCGTGCATGACCGCACCAACTAGCTGATCAGCATGTTCAACAACCACAATACCCAGGCTCGAACCCTCGTGCGATGGTTTTACAATGACGGGAAGGGAGATCTTACGTGCTGCAAGATCTGTACACAGTTGCTCTGTGGTGAGTGAGGTGAGGCTAGATGGCTCAACAACAATACCTCGCGCAACATCAACGCCAGCATTAATCAAAAGCTCTTTTTGCCGTGCTTTGTCCATACCAATCGCACTACCTAGCACCTTGGTACCAAGGTACGGAATATTCAGCACTTCAAGCATCCCCTGGATAATACCATCTTCACCGTAGCGACCATGCTGCGCCAGATACATAAAGTCTACGATGCCTTTTAACTGGCCCCATGCAAGTTTTTTTGCTTCAGTGGGTAGCCGATGGCTAAAATCACTAATTTTTCCACGATGTAAAAAATGCTGTGGTAACTCATACAAAGTACCATCAGCTGTCTGGAAAATAGGAATTACTGTGTATCGTTGCGTATCAAGATGATCACAAATAGTTCGTCCCGAGTTGAATGATACCTCGCGCTCAATGGAGCGGCCACCCATGAGAACGCCAACGCGTAGTTTCTGACTGTTCACAAGCAATCCCTATCACCAAATAAAAAATTAATTACAAGAAGTGTACAACTGTTTTATGGCGCTTACCGGATCAGGCTGTCCGAAGATTGCCGTTGCAATGGCAATATGGTTTACCTGATGGCTGCGCACTAATGGCAATGTATCTATGTTGATACCACCATCAAGACACAGCATAGCATGATTTCCTACAAGCTGCTGCATCTTTCTGAGTGTTCCAATTTTATTAAGCACATCAGGAATAAACGTCTGCCCAGAAAAACCAGGGTACACTGTCATCAATAAAATCATATCAAGATCAGCAAGTACGCCGTGTACTTTTTCTGGCGCTGTGTTTGGATTGATTGCAAGGCCTGCCTGTAAATGAGCTGATTTAATAATATCAACAATACGTTTGATATGAGCATGATCACTCACTGCTTCATAATGGAAAATTACTGTATCGCCTGGTTGTAATTTAAGCCGATTAATCCACATTTCTGGATTATCAACCATCAAGTGAACATGCAACGGCAATGAAGTTGCCTGCCGTATGGCATTAATAAATGTTGGACCCCACGTTAAGTTTGGCACAAAGTGATCGTCCATTACATCCAGATGATAACCGTTACATAAGCGATCAAACTGCTGTAGCGTTTTTTCTAGCGTAAGAACGTTTGATGAAATTAGTGATGGATAAATATGCATGTTTTTTCTCCTCATGATTACCGCTCATCCCCAGCATGTCGAAACACAGCACCACAGTGCTGAACAACGCTTCTCAACAAGAGGAAAAGCGTGACCACTACAAATGTTTAATTCGTAATTGCTGTACCCATGGTGATCGCTGTCTCATACCCTTGTAAAGAGTGCGTTAAAAGCTGCTCTTTGATGCTGATAGCACTAGGTGGAAATATGACAACAACGGTAGAACCACCAAACGCAAACATCCCCAGCTCTTTGCCACGTTCAATCACATCACCCTGCTTGCATGCAATTTTAATACTCCCTACAAACATTGCCCCAACTGCAACTATTGCAATGGTACCAATGCTCGGTGTTTTTAGCATGATGACAACGCGTTCATTTACAGTAAGTGGCTGATAGCCCGCTATAAATGCTATGGGATTGACCGATTCAAGCTTGCCATGAATGTGTCTTATCTGCTCAATAATCCCCTCAGCTGGTGCATGGAATCGATGATAATCATAGGGAGCAAGGCGGAATATACACAACGCACCGGCACTCAGCTGTTTTGCTTGTACACTATCCCCCAAGAAAACCTCTATATCAAAGCATAATTCTTTAATAAAAAACTTTGAAACAAGAGACACAGAAGAGATAACAAATAATTTACTATCCGCAGGACTTACTATAACGCTCTGATCACGTGGCAAAGACCGCACATCTTGCTTGAAAGCACGCATAAAAAAATCATTGAACGATGCATAACCATCAGAAGGGACTACAAAATCTGTCATAGAAATTTTATATGCTTTAATAAACGGCTGCACCAAGTGCTTACTCATACCTGAGTTGTGGTACCATCCAGCAATCATTGCAACTACATGATTATTAAAAAATAATCGCACAAATCTGCCAAGCCACGATGTGTAAAGCCATCGCTGCATATCAAAAGCGACATTACTTTCTGGAACAAGTGTCGTGCCTTGATAGTAGAAAATGGCCTCAATGGTAGTATTTTTTTGCATAGGTTTATACACGCATCATTGCGTACATGGCTACAAGTTTATCTGCTACCCGTGATGCTATCTGTTCAATCAACAAGGGCAGTTCTTTTCCATCCGCTGACGGAGCATAAAAAGACACTGATGCTGGAGCATACAAAACTGAGTTGTCGGTGTTCAGTGATGTGCACGGGAGTTGACTATCTTCTTTTGTAGCACGCTGCTTAACAAGCCAGTCAATAAAAACGACAGCTGCGCGTATCCTAATTACCTGCACAAGAGCCTCTTCATGTTCCTGACAATAGGTGACTGCTACTTCTAGAACATCATTCAAAAATTCTTCTGATAACTTATCATCACTCAGCAAGAGCTGAATAAATGCCTCTTTACTTTCAGGTAATTCGAGTGCCTTAAGAACAGAGAATAGATCAGTTTTCGGCATTCTAGTCGTTGTTGTATGCTCCTCATTTTCAAGCTGTTCAACCAAATAAGAAAGAGCCTTTGAGAGGTTGGCATGATCAGCTTTCTTTTGCTCACGCTGTTGCTTTCTATCAAGTACAATAGCTGCTGCTGTTGCAAGACTTGCGCCAATAGTATTCAAGATACCTTGTGTCACCAACGGGTTCGGAGTTGCCGTGCTCGCTGCTTGCCCAACATGAAAACATGTTTGAGCAAGACCATTAAGCAGAAGAGCTACCGTTGTTGATCCACCACGTACAACCTCTCCCGAGACATACCCCGGTGCGCGAGACAGAATATCTTGATGGGTTTCGCTGATTATTTTTTGTAACGGAATAGCGATGGTACCTGCTGATACAATGACTGCCCCAGCATTAAGCGATCCAGTCAAAAAAAATGCGCCCAATAAAAAACTATCTAATACCTTTTTCATAACCATATCCTTACGATATCTTTAATTAACAGGCTATCTTTACAAGCGACTTTCAAGCGACAATGGATGACTAAAATCAAGATGATCATCATCCATTGGATGATCATTATTAAGCAATGTAAGCGCATGTAAAGCAAGCTCATTATCTCGAATAGTCTTACAGAGACTCTCAATAATCAGCCATTTGCTTTTAATCGACATCTCTTTGATAAATAAAGCACTATCAAACGAAACATATGCTTCGCCGCTACCTGTTGCAACAGCGACTGTAGCAACCGCTAAATGAGGACGCAATAGATGTGCGTCTTGCAACACATTAAGCCATTGCTTAACTACCTGCTTAAGAGTTTGTGCTATATCATTTTCATGCCACATAGCAATACTCTCTTCTCGAACTAATCCACCATTTTTATAGTAACTAATCGTAATTTGTTTTTGATAGGCAGGCGCAGATTTCATATTGTCTGCCGTAGATGTTGGAGAAAAAGGAAAGTAAGCAACATGCACAATAAGCCAATTACGCTGAAGCATAAGAAATAAAAAGCCACCAACGAGCAACAAGCTACTGAGGAGCAAAAGACGTTTTATACTCACAATACAATACCCATAGCGCTAAAATCAGCTTTTCCACTTTCCGTTCTGCGATATGAATCTTCTTCCATATGAAAAGTAGAAAATTCAAAAAGTTCGGTGTTTTGCATAGCTGATAAACGATGCCAAACAAGAGGGGTCACATGTGCAACGTCGCCTGCTTGCATAATACGCTGATCATAAATCCCATTCTCTTCTGTTTCAAGAACCATGCGCCCAGATTGCACATAAAAAGTCTCATCTTTTATTTTATGATGATGCCAAGAGCATTGAAAACCACTCTTGAAAACCATTTTCTTACCACAGTATTGTGCATTATTAGCAATCCACTCTTCGTGGCCCCATACTTTTTCAACAATACACTCTAGTTGGGCCGGCTTCACGACAAAACCCAAGCGTGTTTCTTGCAGCATGTTTAATCCAATATTTTTTAAGATAATTCAGCTTGTTTGTGTGGTGAAAGCAGTTTGCTCTGTTTTAGTAGATTTTTCAAGTACAGCGCAACGCCATCCAGGGATTCGCGAAACCACCATGCATAGCAATCTGGATGCTCATGAGCATCGTGCAAAACATAATCAAACGGCACACACTCGCCTGCTGTTTTTTGTTTAAGCAACTCGGTACTTTTAACTGATGTGAGAGCAATAATGAGATGATCAATTTTTTTTAATGATCCCATACTATCCATAGAATATGACATAAAGGCCTCGTGCACCTCCCCGTCAATGCCAACCGCCACAAGAAAACGCTCAGCTGCATCGCATGGCTTCTCTATCAATGGATCATGCTGCAAAAGATGCGGTGGTTCCCAAACGTAATGGTGAGGTTTAGTGGATTGCGTTTTATGCAACAGCATTTCGCTCTGATTATTAATTACTAAGATGCCGATATTTTCATGCATCAAAGCATCTTCACCATCCCTAGCAATGACCGCAAGTACTACTTCTTTCATTCTTACCCAAACCGACGTAGGAGGGTTCTATTTTCACAGCACTTGTATAGTTTTACGACAAACTACTCCGTACGTCAAATAGTAACATTCTTTTCTGCTATTGAATGATGAACACGAAAGTAGGCGTCATTAAGTGTGGCGCAAATAAATCCCTGCTGCTGCATAGTTTTATAGGTCTTGCTATCTTCCAGAAAATGCACAATGCGCGGTGAGGGTCCAACTAACACTGTCGTCACATTTTTTATTTGCAATGCTTGAAGAATATCAACGAGTGTCTCAGCCCCATCAGCATCAATAAAATGCATATCATGGATATCGATCACTACATTTGTAATTGTTGCTGGAATATTATCAAGATGTTTTCTATGAGCACGAGCATTAATGTAAGCCATAGGTCCTTTGATACTATAGACAAGGGTGTCGCTTTTAACTGTATCAGCTTCAGTCGAGATGTTTTGCTGTAGTGATTGCAGGACAATTTCGTGATCTCCACGCGAAAACTTTTCCATTAAAATAAGCATTGCCATGACGGCACCAAGCAAAATACCAACAACAGGGTCATCATATAGTGTTACAAAAGCAACAATCAGTGCCAGGGCAAAGTGCTTTTTATCATGCTTGTATAGATGAATGAAGTGTTCCATTTGCAACATACGAAATGAGACAAAAACAAGAATTGCTGCAATGACAGTCAGCGGTAAAAAAGAAAAATAAGGGAGCGCAAGCAGTGCAATAAGTCCAACACATACACTGGCAATCGCCCCGGAAAACTTATTACTACATCCACTCCGAATATTTAACGCCGTACGGGCCAACGCTGCCGTCGCGGGGATGCCACCGGCAAAGCCAGTAACAATATTTGATAGAGAAAGCCCGAGCATCTCTTGTCGTTGGTCATGTTTTGTTTTTGTCAGAGTGTCTGCAATGCGTGCCGACACGAGTGTCTCCATAATTGAAAGACCCGCAATACAAAACGCTGGAATGATATAGGCAAATCTGAACTGAAAAATAGGCATTTGAATAATAGCAGTATCAATCGTTCCGTATTTACTACTCAGTGTTTGAAAGGACCAAGGAATGAGGCCAACACTTGAGCAGTAGCCAAGAAAAATACCAAGTGGCGCTAACACAATCGCCCCCGGCAACCGTGGAAATTTAAACGCAAAAAACATAAGCCCCGCAAAAAAAATGAGGAACAGCCCCGTTGCTGGCAAGTACGCCTGAGGAAGTAAATGTGCAATAGCAAAAGCTTTTGCTACTAGATTTGGTGCTTTAGTTGGCGTTGCAAATCCTAACACAGCATCCATTTGATTAATAATAATCATACCTGCAATACCAAGAATAAAGCCGTGGAGCGCACTACTTGGAATAAACATTAAATAGCGCTCAAGGCGCAATTGGTAACAACCATAAATAATAATACCGGAAAGAATCGCCAATATTGGCAGGCAATCTATGCCAAAGTGCAACGCGTAAGCACTGAGCAAGCCCGCAAGAACACCCGTAGGACCGGTAATATTAAAATTACTACCGCCGGCAAGTGAAGCTACAAAACCAGCCCAAATGGCTGTTATGATGCCCATAACAGGGGTTGCACCTGAAGCAACTGCTAGAGAGATGCAGATAGGAACCGAAACAAGGCCAACTGTAATACCGGGTAGCAGATTAGCGCGGATCTGTTGTAACGTGCTCATCATAATATAATTCTGGCGGAGAGGGTGGGATTTGAACCCACGATACCAGTTTCCTGGTATAGCCGCTTTCGAGGCGGCCGCTTTCAACCACTCAGCCACCTCTCCACAATATAGCGTTTACCCACGTGCTTCCAGGTCAAAAAAGCAGCGTATTAAACGCAGGATTTGATATTTCAATAACTATTTGCAATCTCAGCAATTATATAGGTATCATTATGTGTCATTTTAAGCTAGAAATAGGTTTTTTTAAAGAAAAATAAACACAAACGTTTAAGCTGGGTACTCAAAGCCTAGCCTGAGAGGGTGTCATGGCCACATCTACCACACGAGCAGTTGTTTTGGCAGCTGGCAAATCAAGTCGTTTCAAGACCAAAAAAAGTAAATTGTTATCAAGCATCTGCGGGCAAGAGATGATCCTTTACCCTCTGCATGCGCTTGAAGCACACAAGATACCTATTACCCTTATCTTGGGACACCAGGCAGAAGAGGTAGAGGCTGCTGTTGTATCAGCAGGTATGAAAGATGTTTCTGTGATATTACAAGCAGAACAGCTTGGAACAGGCCATGCTGTATTGTGCAGTAAAGATACGTGGGATGCAGACAATATTTTAATTTTGTATGGCGATATGCCGCTACTGAGCAAAGAGCTTATTGGTCAATTGCTTGATGAACACGAAAAATCAGCTGCTGCGGTTACCTTAAGCACTGCCTATGTGCTTGACCCAACAGGATACGGTCGCGTGCTTGAGCGTGATGGATTGATTGAAATTATCGAAGAAAAAGATTGTACCAGCGAACAACGCCTCGTCAATCGCATTAATGCCGGCGTATACGTCATGCGTAGAGACTTTCTTGAATCACACATTACCAAGCTTGGTAAAAGCTCAGTAACCGGTGAAATCTATTTGCCTGACCTGATTGCTATGGCATCACAAGAAAATCTTGGTGTTAAAGCCATATCAGTGCCGTATGATTTAGTCCGCGGGGTAAACACGCTGCAAGATCTCTGGGGTGTTGAACAAATTAAACGCTCCGAATTCATCAAATATTGGATGGCGCAAGGCGTACGTTTTGAGCTGGCGCAAAGCATCCATATCGACATCAATGTAACCATCGGGGCAGGATCATTTATTGGTACTGGGGTACATTTATTAGGCAATACAAGCATTGGAGAAGAGTGCTTTGTTGGAGCCTTTACAATTATTGAAGACACAATAATTGCTGAAAATACCACCATCCATTCACATTCAGTGGTACAACACAGCATTATTGGCAGCAATGTACACGTTGGCCCATTTGCTAGGCTTCGTCAAAATGTTACCGTTGCAAATGACGTTCAAATTGGCAACTTTGTTGAAATTAAAACAGCCACCATTGGCGATTCAAGCAAAGTAAAGCATTTATCGTACATCGGTGATGCAACCGTTGGAGCAGGAGTTAATATTGGCGCTGGCACCGTAACCTGCAACTATGATGGCGTTAAAAAAAGTGTAACTATCATAGAAGATGGTGCATTTGTTGGGAGCAACAACACGCTGATTGCACCTATTGCTGTTGGCAAAAATGCTTACACCGCAGCAGGCTCAGTAGTCAATACTGATGTCCCCGCAGATGCACTCGCCATTGGCCGCACCAGGCAAGAAAATAAACTTGGTTATGCAAAAAAATTGCGCGACGCTATGAAAAAAGACTCCGCTGGCGGACACATTGAAAAAATGAAGCCAATCAGCCATGACAACGACGATGAGATTATTCAATTTCGTGGCGCAGTTAAAACAGACCCAGATCAGAAAATAGGCTTTGAATAATAGGTTTATGAATGAAATTTTTCCACACCGCGGACATACATTTTGGCGTTGAGAACTACGGAAAAATAGACCCAGCAACCGGGATCCACACCCGGTTGCTGGATTTTGCTAAAAACTTAGATGTTCTCGTTGATCGTGCTATTGCCGAAAATATCGATTTTGTTATTTTTTCTGGCGATGCCTACAAAACAGCAAACCCAACACCTACGCAGCAAAAAATGCTTGCCCAACGTTTTTTGCGCTTACATCAGGTTGGCATTCCGATAATTATTATTGTTGGCAACCACGACCATCCCTTAAGTTTTGGTAAAGCAAACTCTTTGGATGTTTTTTCATATTTGCCTGTAAACGGGTTCTATGTCTTTTCCCGCCCTGCCATGCACGTAATTCAAACCAAAAGTGGCCCCGTACAAATTATTGGTGTGCCCTGGCCAACGCGTAATCATGTTGTTACGCTGCAGGCACATCACCATAAGAGCAATACTGAAATTGCTGCCTACCTATCAGAAAGCGTTGGTAATATTATTACTCAGCTTGTCTCGAGCCTTGACCCAGCAATACCTGCTGTCCTTGGCGGCCACTTAACCGTTAGCTCTGGGATTTTTTCAGGTTCAGAAAAATGTGCTGTGTACGGCACCGATGCTGTTTTTTTACCATCACAACTCGCACTTCCGCCGATTGATTATGTTGCACTTGGACATCTCCACCGCTTCCAGGACTTAAACCTAGGAGGCATTCCAGTGGTGTATTCAGGATCAATTGAACGTGTAGACTTTGGTGAACGTAAAGAAGACAAAGGCTTTGTCTCTGTTGAAATTACAACAGCACCTGATGGTCTTAAAAAAACTACATATGCTTTCCACGTGTTAGCAACCAGACGCATGATTCAGCTTGATATCAAGTTAGAGCCTCTGAAAGACCAGACAGAACAAATTTTAACAGCACTAGAAGAGCATGTCCTTGACGATGCGATTGTAAAAATTATATACCACCTATCGCTTGGGGCTCAGGACCGCGTTGACTTATCGGTAGTGCTACGAGCATGCCAAAAGGCCATGTACGTCGTTGGCATTATTCCAGTACATCAGATAGCTCCACGTGAGCGACGAGCAGCACTAAAAATCGATATGGATTTCACCACCCTGCTCAATCGTTATTTTGAAACAAAAAATATTTCTGTCGAAGAAAAGGCTGCACTGATGGATAAAGCATTTATGTTGCAGCACGAGCTTGATACGAAAGCCACCGAGCAAGAGCCAACATAACTTTTGCTCGCAAGCAAAAGAAAATTAATGACCATTAACAAACGCCTTTTTTGACATCTGAAAACACCGTCCAGATCGTACTATCACATAGCTTAAAAAACCCTATTACAACCCTCCCCAATCTAGCTGTAAAACACTTCTAGATCGTTACTTTGGGGTACTAGCCATGTACAAAGAGTGAAAACATAAAAAGACAACTTTTCAAACCTACACTATTACGAGTTTTTCTTGACATCAACAATGGGTCTTGTTACGATTTGCCATGAAAAAACTTTTTACTTAGGTGATAATAAATCCCTAAATGAACAGTATCAAAAGTACTGTTCGCCCCCCCAACCCTCCAGCTTGTCCTAAGTTGGAGGGCCTTTTTTTGGCCCTATTTTTTCTTTTCAAAACATAGCACATTGCTCAAAGCGCCCATACAAACATAACTATTAATAATATAGTATGGCCTTAGCGCATAGCACGGATCTTTATCATGACGATATGGTTTGATATCCGTAAAAGAATTGTGGGGAGCCTGAATAATGGCGAATGGCTTGTGCCGCAAGAAGCGGCCACGAGAAAATTTATAGATAGCATATGAATGCAAACGCTCGTCAGCAATTGGCTGCCAGTGGAGATTTATGGCAGTGCCAGTATCTGTGCCACGCAACCTTGTCGCGCGTGGCACATCAAAAATCAATGGCTTTATTTCATGTTTTTTTTGAGAGACGAGAGAGCGTGGCCTTTTGCCGCAGCCTACAAGTAATACAACGAGAAAAACAATAACTCGATGCATGCTATTAGCGCGAATGCATAAAGATAAGTGAAAACTCTTCCGCCGCCTTACGGACATCTTGCATATGCTGACCAGTAAATTGTTTTGTTTCAAAAATCCCCTGGTACGTATCAGTATAAGCACCTTTAATATACGATGCACACTGCACAGCAAATGGCTTCACATCCTCGATAGCAAGCTTATCTAGAACATTTTCTTTGAGCAAAAACAAAAATATTGTCTGATCAATAAACGAATAGGTCTCATGCTCTGGCTGTTTAAGTAGCTCAATTGCACGTTTACCACGGTCAATTGACCTTTGGCTAACCTTATCAAGCTCAGAGCCAAATTGCTCAAATGCCAATAATTCGTTGTACTGTGCAAGCTCTAACTTTAGCGAGCCAGAAACCTTTTTAATCGCTTTTGTTTGCGCCGCACCACTCACGCGAGACACTGAAAGCCCTATATTAATAGCAGGCCTAATACCAGCATTAAATAGCTGTGTGTCGAGCACAATTTGCCCGTCAGTAATAGAAATCAAATTTGTTGGGATATAGGCAGAAATATCATCACCTTGCGTTTGTACAATTGGCAATGCCGTCAGCGAGCCACCACCATACTCAGGCAGAATCTTACCTGCACGCTCTAATAAGCGTGAATGAATATAAAAAATATCACCAGGGTAAGCCTCACGTCCTGGGGGACGACGAAGTAATAACGATAACTCACGATAAGCAATAGCGTGATTACTCAAATCATCATAAATCACGAGTGCATCTTGGCCGCGCCGCATGAAAAACTCACCGATAGTGCAACCAGTATAGGGAGAAAGATATTGATTAAGGGCGGTCTCGTTTGCATCGGCATCAACGATAATAGTGTATGCCATTGCACCACGTTGCTCAAGCTCTTGAATCATCCGTGCCGTATGTGCCTGCTTGTGCCCAATGGCAACATAGATACAAATCACATTTTTATCTTTTTGATGCAAAATAGTATCGAGTACAATGGTCGTTTTGCCCGTACTACGATTCCCAATTAAAAGCTCACGTTGACCCTTGCCAATGGGAATAAGCGCATCAATTGCTGTAATGCCTGTTTCGAGTGATTCATGGATTGGCGTACGCTCCGTAATACCAGGAGCAACACGTTCAATCGACTCAAATGTCATTCCCTCAAGTTGCCCCAATTGGTCAACAGGTTTACCAACAGCATTAACAACACGGCCAATTAACTGCTCACCCACGGGCACCTTGAGTACCTTACCGGTACGTTTGACAATCTCTTGTTCAATAACACTCGTTTGATCATCGAGAAGAATGACCGATACAAAGTCTTCATCTAAATCGAGAATGATACCGCGCGTGCCTGATTCAAACGTAACGATTTCACCAAATACAGCATTATTAAGCCCATAGACCTTACAAATGCCATCACCAATTTTTATAACAACCCCTACCTCTTCAAACGATCCATTTTCATCGGGTTGAAGATTTTTCTCGAGGAGGCTGATAATATCTGTTTCTTTTTCAATCATGGTTATACCTGCTGAAGCAAACGTTGCTTAACGAGCAACAAGGTTTTTTTGACAGAGCGTTCCCACATTAATCCATCACAGACAATGCGAATACCGCTAATAAGCTCTCGTTTTTCAAAAAAGGTTACCACTACTGTTGTAGCTTTAATTTCTTGTTTGATGAAATGCATGATAGTGTTTTTTTGCTCATCTTGTAAAGGATGAGACGTATAAACATTACACGTCAGACAATTTATACTACGAGCATGTATTTCTTCCAACTGCTGCGCAATGGGCTCAAACAGCTGCGTCCGATGCTCTTGAATCAGATTAGCCATGAGTGGCTGTAGGCTTTCAGCTACTCCGCATTTTTTAATAATTGTATGCGCAAAATCCTGTGCTTGCTGCTTGGCAATATTACCTGAACACAACGTTAGCAACTGTGCTTTATGGTCAGAAAAAAAAACAGCTAACACACGCAGCTGTTCAATCAATTCCGGGGGGACGCTATATTTATTAATTTTATACAACGTTTTTGCATAACGCTTTGCAAGCGTTTCACGAAGGGCATTCATAACGTATGCCCCGTTTTTTTTACTAATGCAAGACCTGCTATTATGGAATCAAAATGTGCATGCTTTTCCTTGTTTCCATACTGATGCAAAAGTGTTTCTTCTGCCTTTGCAAGTGAAACAGGTAGCACTGCAGTTATACTGTGAGTTAAAAAAAGATGCTGCTGTTGTCGATCATGCTTATTTTTCTGCGCCACTACAAGCTCTGCTTGCGCCTTTTCAATACATTCTTTTTCGTATAGTAAGGACCGATGCCAACGGAGCACATTCTGCTCAAGCAGAAGGAGCAACTGCCCTTGCTCATAAATTTGATTTTCAATTTTTTGTTTAAGGACCATAGCAAATTTGTCTTTATTGATCAGCGCCGCTAGCTCGTCTTGCTCCTGTTTAATATCTTTTTGAAGCCAGGGCAAAATATACTGCTGAGTAATCTGATAACATTTATATACCAGAAGACTAAAAATCGCCCATCGAAATAAAACAAGCGATAAGGCTGTATCATTAAACATGGGGCACCTTTTCAACAACGAAAGCAGTAGCACTGTTTATCATTGCTTGCACAGAAGCCTCATCAAGCTGCCTTTCTTCAAATAGTGGGGGCTCTATCAGTGTAACAGTTGGCTTTTGGTACGTTGCTTGAATCTGTTCACGGAAGGTGACGAGCCTCTCTTCTTTGCTGGTTATCAATTGCTGCTTTTGGTCATCTTTATTGTCAAGAATAGCACTAAGAGTTGCACGGGCTGTTCGTTTTTGATAAATACGCTGCATAAACGGCTGTAGTAAAAATCTACTCAATACAGCGTACGAAATAGCAAAATTAATAATTTGAAGGATGAACGTTACATTAATTTGCATAACACAGCACCCTGCTAGTTTATCTTAGCACGAGAATTATGGATATCAGAAGAGCATACACAGCCACAGCTTCAGCAAAAAAGAGCGGCATCATCATTACTTTCATGATAGCTCCAGCACTTTCAGGACGCTTGCCGACGCTTTCGCAAGCCTTGCCTCCAATAAATCCAAGACCTAATGCAGGACCTAATGTTCCAAGACCCATACACACACCTGCAGCAATATACGCTGCAACACGAGCAAATTCTAGTTCAGCCATGTAAAATACTCCTCAATTAGCTTCATTTTCAGTAGTATAGACTTTTTGTGTGCAAAATAAATATATTCTGCATTTGTTATCAGACTTGAACCGTGCACGAGGCGCTTGACGCCTGCCGCTGGTTATCCATTTGTTGTATAAAATTGGCGATCTGCGCAAGATGATCTTGCTGTTTTTCTGCATTCTGTTCAAATTCTTCATTGCAGTTAAGACTTAAAATCGGAATCTGCTTCAAGCTAGCGCAAGGCTCTTTTTGATGAATCAACCAATCATCATGCTTATTATGCAATGATGTAAGATATGCCTGCGATATACCTGATTCTTCAGACCGATTACGCTTTTGAATCCGCTCATAGGCAATTTCTGGTTCTACTCTCAAATAAATAAACCCATCGGGACGAGGGGCATGATTGCTTTCTACCAGCCATGCAAACCAATCTTTATAGATGTTCCATTCTAGCGGACTCATGAAGCCGGCTTCAAAGCAATTCTTAGCAAAACAAAAACGATCACAATATACAGAGCGCTCTAGGATAAAAGTATTATGCTCACGATGTTCTGCCATGTGCTCCATAATACTTTGGATGCGCGTTAAAAATGCATAGGACTGAAACGTATATGCCCAGCGAGGAGTATCTTTATAAAAAAGATCGAGCAAGTTTTCATCCTGTGCAACTTTTTGCCATTTATCTGTTGGCTCTGCAATAATGCTCACGGGTAAATGTTGCTGAATCAGCCTCAAGAGCGTTGATTTACCTGCGCCAATATTTCCTTCTAATACTATTAATTTTTTTGTTTGCATGCTGACAATCATGTATTTATTATTTGAATTTTATCCTAGTGCCTACTAATTGCAGTGTAACATGCGTTTATGGTTAATTGTAGGCTTGACAAACACGCATTCTACAATTGTTGCAAAAAACTCCAAAAGAGTGCTGGAAGAAAAGCAAATTTGACAGAAGTGGCTGTTTATTTTATGTTTTCTTGTCGTATTCTTACTGCAACCTTTTTTGTTTCAGCAAGTAATAAAGCTTTTTTGAGCTTAATAATACTAAAAAGCTGCCCCGGCAATGCCTTTACGAGGACTAAAATATTTATGAGACTTCTTACTTTGCGCTTATTTTCGTGTTTTGTTTTTTCCGCTGTAATATCACTCCAAGCAGCGACAGACTACGATAATTCTAACTTTGATTCTTATGATACCAATGACATGGCCAATGATTTTGGCGATGAGATTCCCGACTTAGATCCAAGTGAGATGACATTACGCATCCCGGCAGACACCATTGCAACTACCGTTTTACAACACATCAAAAACCCGTTATGGAAAAACACAACGGCACCCGTAGGACGGGATATTTTGTACCTGCTTCCACAAAAAATAACTGCTATTGAGTATGGTGGCATATCCGCAAAATTTTTCTTCAATATGACTAACCGTATGAAAATGACGGTTGACGACATGCTTACACTCTCGGATATAAAGACAGCAGACTTAAAAAATCTTATCACTAGCATGATTCCTGATGGCTCCAGTCCTGAAGTATTTGAACAGTTTATTCCGCTATTTCAAAAAATTACGATACAAGAGCGCAAGGCTGGCGTTATGTTTCAAGGTGGTTTTGTAAAGGGACCATTTACGCTTCAAGCAGCCACATCTTTGCAACTTGGTGAGCGCAATTTTTGGCTCAGTACATATGACCAAGCTGTCATCAAAGAGCTATTCCCTGATGACAGCGAAAGCGATCATAAAGAGCTCTATAAAATTGCAGCCGGTCTTGGTGATACACGCGTTAAATTTGGCTTAAACACCCTTAATATGACGAGTTTTCAAAATGACCTTGGGTTTAGTTTTATTTTACCAACCAGTCGATTAACACAATCTGAAAAAGTCAATTTGGGCTTAGTGCAAATAGTGCTAAATGAGGCTTCAAATCAAGATGGCCTTAAAAATGAGGCTATTCGTTCTCTTAAAGCTGTACGTGATTATCTACTTAATCCTCGCCTGGGCAATAATGGGCATTTTGGTGTCGGCTGTTACGCAGAGCAAAAAATTGGTCTTTTCCATGACTTTATGCAATTGTGGATAGGTGCATCATATGATCTTTATTTAGCAAATGAAGAAGAGCGCCTGTATATGTTTAAAAAAACACTGCAACCCTCTGACATGGCAGGAATGCAGCAAGCGTTTGACCCCGCTGATATAGCTTCCAATAACCAAAAAGTGACAAACTACATTCGACAGTACATACTACCTTCATCATTTAAAGTCACGGTACAGCCTGGCGATGTAACAAATCTCGTTACCGCCTTAACCGTCGATTGGAACAAACGTTGGCGTAGTACCTGGGGCTATGATTTTTATGCACAACGCCAAACACTTATTCGTCATATTCACAATACAAGTATTGATATAAACACACTGCGCGTCGACGATGAGCTCACGTCAGATAGAGAAAAAGAGAGCGTTTACGCCTACCAACATAAAGTATTCTCGGAAACACAATATCGTCTAAAAACAAAACGTAATGACCTTGGGGTTGGCTTTGGCAGTGACATGACCGTTTCCAGTAAGCGCATTGGCGAAGACTGGACAGTCTACTTGAAATTTGCCGCCTCATTTTAGAAAAAGCTTAATTAATCATGAATTTTATAATAAGGAGATTTATTATGATCACTTGTAAACAGCTGGCACTTGTATGCCTCAGCACCGTATGCTGCCTATCACTCAATGCTAAAGAAGCTGTAACAGCACAGCCTGCTGCGCAAGTACTCGCACACGACAACATGAAGCTGATTAATAGCTTTTTTGGCGCTAATCCACGCATTATGATTTCAATCAATAAAGCGGCTGCTGTTGCTAGGCGAACAATCCATGAGTTACCTAAAATACTTGATACTGATATTGCCTCACGCCTTGAGTTGGTATTAAAGCCAGGTGAATTTTTCCTCACAATGCTTGACGGTGATGCAGGCAGCTTTATAGAGCCATTGATTATCGAAAGCTTTGGTACTGATGGGCATGCAAACAGTATTTTGGGCGCTATGAGCAAGCAAAAATCTTCACCGCTGCTTTTCTTTAGAGCTCGTATCAAGTCAAAAAAAGATCTCAATCAATTTTGCCATGAATTCAATAAATTCTCCCAAGATCTTCATCGCAGCCTGGCCCCTGAAGTACAAAAAGCTGTTGCTGATGAGATGAAACGTCTTATTGCACAATCACACAACCAACAAGCATCTCGATAGTAGGAATAATGGGTCCATTGACCGAGCTTACCGGAACGATTGATCGTGTCATTTTTAAAAGTGGCGATAGCGGTTTTACCGTTTTTTCACTCAAAGTAAATGCTCACGACAACGTCATCGTAAAAGGGATAACCGGCCAATTACACCAGGGCTCACTTGTCACTGTAAAAGGAACCTGGGGAACGCATCCGAAATTTGGTAAACAGCTTGAAGCAACTGAATGTGTTGCTCAGCAGCCAACATCGCGAGATGGTGTTTTAAAATATTTAGCGTCAGGGCTTATCAAAGGGATAGGCCCTGCGTTCGCCGAACGGCTTGTGAATGCTTTTGGCGAAAACACGCTTGATGTCATCGATAAAGAGCCCAATCGTTTGTTGCGCGTTGAAGGCGTTGGAGCAAAGCGCTTAGAAGCAATCGTTACCGCCTGGCAAGAGCAAAAAGAGATTGCTCAGGTAATGCTTTTTTTGCGGGGCAACGATGTTTCTGCTGCGTATGCCACAAAAATTTATAAAGCATATGGCAATGCAGCCATCGCAAAAATGCAAGACAATCCCTACTGCCTGGTTGATGATATTTGGGGTATTGGCTTTAAAATTGCTGATGGAATTGCCTTGAAAATTGGCCTAGAGCGCCACTCAATGCCACGGGTAAAAGCCGGTGTTTTGCATGGCATATCGCAAACAACCGATGGTGGCCATTTATATGTTGAGGTACAAGCCCTCAAAAAACAGGCCGTTGAGCTTCTTGAACTGGGCGATGAGTACCTTGATCTGGTTAAGCAAGCACTGCATGAGCTTTTTATTGCTGATAAAATTAAACTGATCTCTGATGAAGGGCTGCACTACGTTACGCTCCCACAGTTTTATCACGCTGAACGCGGCATCGCACAACGACTGCTACGGCTCAAAGGCTTTCCTAATAAGCTCCAAGCATCAGATCATAATAAATTATACGAGCAGCTACGCGAGCAAGAGGGACAAGCAATTTCTCTTAATGAAGACCAACAACGTGGTATCCTGTCATGCTTCCAAAATAAAATTTCAATTATCACGGGTGGACCAGGAACAGGAAAAACAACACTTGTTAAAAAGCTTATTCAGCTATTAGAACAAGAAGGCGCCATACTCAAACTAGCCGCTCCAACAGGACGAGCCGCCAAACGCATGTTTGAAAGTACTGGCAAACCTACAGAAACATTGCATCGACTGCTTGGATATACCCCAGGACAAAGCGGCTTTGCGCACAATGAGCAAAATGCTCTTGATCTCGATGTCCTCGTTATCGATGAAGCCTCCATGATCGATGTATTTTTGATGAATGCCATCGTCAAAGCACTCCCCTGGACAGCCTCGCTTGTTCTGATAGGCGATGTCGACCAGCTGCCATCAGTCGGAGCTGGCAACGTACTTAATGACTTAATCGCTTCCGGCGTTGTCTCTGTGGTTCGATTAACGCAAATTTTCCGCCAAGCCGAAGACAGCATGATCGTTGTCAATGCGCATAGAGTTAACCATGGCGAGTTCCCAACGTCAGCAGGCCCTGGACAGAAAAAAGATTTTGTTTTCGTGAAAGAAGATACCCCTGAAAATATCTTCCCCTTGCTCAAGACTTTTTATACGCAACGACTTCCCAAGCTTGGTGTATCACCTGACGACGCTGTCGTACTTGTCCCTATGAATAAAGGAATTGTCGGCACCCAGCGAATCAACCAAGAGCTGCAACAGATTCTCAACCCTTCGGTCAATGTCGACCACGAGATGACCTATTTCAGTACCACGTTTCGTGTGCGAGACCGCGTCATGCAAATTAGAAATAATTACGATAAATTCGTGTTTAATGGTGACATGGGAACTATTGTTGCCATCAACAAAGTAGACCAAAACATGCTTGTCTCTTTTGGCGACCGCGAGCTAGAATACGATGTTTCTGAACTGAGCGAACTCGTTCTTTCATACGCTATCTCGATCCACAAAAGTCAGGGGTCAGAGTTTCGCGTTGTTATTATCCCCATTTTTATGCAACACTTCGTGCTTCTTCAGCGTAATTTGATTTACACGGCAATCACGCGGGCTAAGCAGTATTGCGTGCTTATCGGCCAGCCACGAGCTATTGCGATGGGTATCAATAACAATAAAGGCGTCGACCGTCGTACTTTTTTAAAGCAATATTTAACTACTGATTTAGCTGCACGATAAATATTTCACACCCTTCCTGCAAAATATTATGCCGCCCACGCACAACGTGTGTCGTAAAATACCATCGAGCAGCTGAAAAGCGAGATCTAAACATTGTAAGGGGAAATCGAATCGCTGTGTCCAGAGGGTGAAAATCGATTTTTTCAAGACCAGTCGTAACACTAACCCATTTGCTATTTTTTGTCACCCCGTTCATATCTGTATTGACTATCAGACAATACAGATATATTTTTAAAATAAGTATTATATTTGGCTTAAGAGGTTTGTCATGGAAAAATGTATGTTTTTATCGATCTTTCTTTGTATAAGCTTTATTGGCAATCTACAGGGAAGTGCTCCAACACCCGAACGTAGTATTTCTCTCAGTGGCCGCAACGTCATGCGGGCGATAACCGTCAATGACATATGTGCTCGCGCTCAACAGAAGCTGGCACAGCATTTCCCATCTCTCTCTGCAACAAGTGGCGGCGGGGCATGCTCTGTCTTAGATGAAAAGCAACGCAAAGCATTAACTAATGCTGCAGAAGCACTGCGCGATTCAACAGCAACTATTGTTGCTGGCGTAGCAGACGTTGAGATAAAAATTATAGATCGTTTAGCCCACAGCATCGAACGAATCTTAGGAATGGGTGCACTGTCACCCGATAGTACTTATACACAATCAATAACGCACATTTTGGCTCAGTATCGGCAGCCACGAGGATATACTGCCTGGCATCGACCTGAAGCCAGAAGAGGTGATGGCGTTGCAGCGCCTGTCGAAATGATGTCTCTTAAACCAGCACTTGCATCACGTAGTCATAGTGGTGGCTCTTCTTCCACAGCTGCTGCGGCTACAGCCCCACACAGCACTCCCGTAGCCGAGGATGCTGATGTGTGTCCTATCTGCTTCATAGCAGGAACAATTGATCCCAAAGACCCAATAATTTCTCTACCGTGTGGACATGAATTTCATAGCACCTGTATTGCGAAATGGTTATCTCTAAAGATCAAGGAGGGCGTATGTTTTCTGTGCCCAAAATGCCGTGCTCAGCCAGGTATCTTACCTGCAGCACTTGCTCGGCTTGTATCGCCTGTTGATTTACTACGCAATGCTATTAGAACGCACAACGATGCACAAGTTTTTGCAATTATTCAGAGCGTAAAAGATGTGAATGCTCAATACAACGATCACCAAACGACATTGCTCCATATTGCAGCACATCGTGGGCACATAGAAGGCATACGAATATTATTGCGCAGAGGTGCAGATATACAAGCAGAAAGTCAGTCACATACAGGATTGATTGATCGTATCTTTGGTATTGTTGGCCCCGCTGGAAATATAGTACATCCAGGACCGCATGGCTTTACTCCCCTTCATGTTGCCGCATACCATAACAAAGAAGAGTCAGTCATTGAACTTCTTACCTATGCGCTGAACATAGGTAGATTGGCTGATGTGCGAGATGCGCGTGGTCAATTTGAGAATACACCACTAATGTTAGCAATAGGAGGCGGACATCTTGAGATGGTAAATTTATTACTTCGATACGGGGCTGACAAAACAGCTCGAGATAATGCCGGTAACACGCTACTACACATAGCAGCAAAATCTAATCATATAGCGATAGTTGAATTACTTCTGGCAGAGCATGCGGATGTTAATGCATCCAATAAGAGTGGTAAAAACCCTCTTGATTATGCTCAAGGGGCAGTCGCGACATTACTACGTGCCAATGGTGCAATAAAAGGCCCAGGCCCAACGAGATTCTTTGAGGACAGCCTTTTGAATCATCGCAAGGATTGCTATCACTGACAGTCCTGCTGCTTATGGCACAGCGAAAAACATATTCCTATGCCATAAGCATTTTAACTATCAAAACATAACGACTTCTCGAAAAGCCCTAACTGGAGGTCGTTATAAGCAACTCGGCGGAAAGCTTCCCATTGATGTTCCCTGCGAGCTGAAACGCTGCCTGTCCTCAGTAACTACAAACTCTTTAGAGCGAAGAGTGTAGGGTGAATCTGCACGACATTCCCAGAGGGTTAAAATACGATTTTTTGTCATCGCCACAAATAAAATATTCAACCTGTCACTGCTTTCTTGTTCTTTAACGCACATCGCCACTCTCAGATTGACGCTTTCCTGATAGCAGGATACACTTGTTCCATAAGTACAAATTCATATGTATGGTTATAAAAATGCCGGAGTAAACAGCTCCGGGATTTTTGTTTTTTACCCCCTTAAATATTGCAAAAGGTTATGGCTAATAAAATTATTCGCGCGCTATGGGGCAATCTCCATGGTGAAGAGCTCAAAAAATATTCCATTCTTGCTGTTGGTTTCTTCTTTTTGATTGGCTCATGGTGGCCACTCAAGACACTAAAAGACAGTATTTTTATTAATACCGTTGGGCCAGAGTACTTGCCATACGTCAAAATTTTATCAGTATCACTCTTCTTTCCTATTGTACTCCTCTACTCTCGCCTCGTTGACATGTACACGAAAGAAAAGCTGATCTACTTTTTTATAAGTGTCTACACCGTGCTTGGATTGATTTTTGTGTATTTTCTACATCACCCAAGCATTGGTGTGGCAAACGCTACCACCGACCCTAAACGCATGTTGGGCTGGGCGTTTTATGTATTTTGTGAAAGCTACATCGACTTGATCATGACGCTCTATTGGTCATTCGTAAACGACATTACCACTCCAGAATCAGCAAAAAAAGGCTATGGGTTAATTATCTTTGGTAGCCAGCTAGGCGGCACTTTGAGCATTCTGCTTGGTAATTATTTATCGTACGACGCTTCGCAATATGCCAGCAGTGTGCCCTTAATCGCGTTTATTTCTGTGATAATGTTCCTCATGATTGCCGGTACCGTATGGGTTCTTACCAAAGTTTTACGGGCATCAAGCATGACCGGATACGAAGACCACGTGCAAGCCAGTGAGCCAAAAAGCGGCAAGAGTGCCGTTGGTTTTCTCGATGGACTCAAGTTTTTAGTCACGCATCCCTATGTTATGGGTATCTTTGGCCTTGTTTTCTTTCAAGAAGTTGTATCAACTGTGATGGGCTATCAGATGTCGCTCTTGGTCAAAAGCACGTATATCGCACCTGGTCTTGTAAACAAGTTTTTGTTTGAATACGGACTTGCAGTACAAGTCATCTCCTGTGTATTTGCCCTTATTGGCACATCAGTATTCCACCGCTGGCTAGGCATTCGCACTTCGCTTATTTGCTATCCATTGAGTATTGGTATCTTTATTATTTGGTACCTACTCAACCCAACACTATGGACCATTGCTTACGTTATGTTAATTGCAAAGGCTATTGGCTATGCACTGAATCAGCCAACAAAAGAAGCGCTCTACATCCCTACCTCACGCAATATAAAGTACAAATCTAAGGCATGGATTGAGATGTTCGGCAAACGCTTCTCTAAGGCATCAGGCTCTGTTGTTAATGGGGTCGTTGGGCAAGCTCTATCTGTTGCTGGAGGCTTTACTATAGGCCTCATCGCACTGTGGGTTGGGCTTGCAGCCGTGATCGGTAAAACATTCAACAAAACAGTTGAAGAGAACAAACTGATCGAATAATGTAATATTGGTGTTTTTTTTAGCTTGTGCTAGAATGTCGAGTCGTGTCGTTTATTATTGAAAATGTTATCTATTCAACCCTTTTAAGGAGACTATATGTTTTCTCGGTTAGCTAGAGCGCTATGGGGCGATCTCTCAAGTGATGATATAAAACGTTTTGGCATGCTATCGATGACCTTCCTGTTCATCATTGGTAGCTATTGGTTGATGAGACCAATTAAAGATGCATTGTTTATGAGAATTGTAGGAAGAACCTATATTCCATATGCAAAAATTGCATCATTCTTCTTCATCATCCCGCTCATCATGTTCTACTCAAAATTAGTAGACATGTTCTCCAAGCAGCATTTGTTCTATATCATTTGCTCAGCCTATGCGACCCTGTTCATGTTTATTGCTTATGCATTAACCGTGCCAAGCGTTGGTCTTGAAAATACCGTAGCTGATCCATCCCGTATTCTTGGTTGGGTTATCTACCTCGGTATCGAGAGCTTTGGTTCATTGGTAATTTCATTATTCTGGTCATTTGTTAACAGCAGCACCGACCAAGCATCTGCAAAACGCGGTTATGCATTGATCATTGCTGGTGCACAAATTGGTGGCGTTGCTGGCCCAACACTTGCAACCTATGCAAGCAGCATTGGTATGCCACAACTTGCAGCAATCGTAAGCTTGTCAATCATGATGGTTACCCTTATGGTTTATGCTTTCGTTAAGATGAACCCTGCATCAGGCGTTGAAGCTCCAAAAGACAAAAACAAAAAAGCTACCGGCGTTATCGAAGGCCTTCGCCTCTTGGTAAGCAAGCCATATTTGCTTGGTATTCTTGGTGTTTCAACCTTGTACGAAGTTGTTGCAACCGTGCTCGACTATCAAATGAAGTTCATTGCTGATGAAAGCTTTGCAACTGTTGAAAAAGTTACTGAATTCTTAGGTATGTTTGGTCAAGCTAGCAATTTGTTAGCATTGGTATTTGCCTTTATCGGTACCAGCTACTTCATTCGCCGCTTTGGCTTAACCTTCTGCTTGGTTATGTTCCCATGTGCTGTAGCAAGTGTGGTTGTCTACACCATGTTGTTCCCATCGCTATGGGGTCTGTTTGGTGCAATGGTAGCGATCAAAGGTTTGAGCTACGCATTGAACAATCCTTGTAAAGAAATTATGTGGATCCCTACCAGTAAAGACGTTAAATTTAAAGCTAAAAGCTGGATTGACGGTTTTGGTGGTCGCTCTGCAAAAGCAACAGGTTCAGGGATAAACGCTATGTTTACAACCATGACTGACCTTGTTCTTTACGGCTCACTGATCTCTCTTGGTATTGTTGGTGTTTGGATTATGGTTGCCATGTATGTTGGCCGCTCAAATGAAAAACTCACCAACGAAAATCAAATCGTTCAGTAATTATTAGCTGAAACGTTATTGTATGGGGGCTGGTTTCAATGACCGGCCCTCTTTTTATGTAAATCTCTGTTTGGAATCATGAATATTTTTCTTAGTCTCGCGCGTATTTTATGGGGTGATATCACCAAAGAAGAAATTCGCCATTTTGGACTATTGTCACTCATCTCCTTTTCTTTTATTGGTACCTACTCAATGTTACGGCCATTAAAAGAAATTTTGTTCATGCATTTTGTGGATAAATTTTATCTACCAAATGCTAAAATCGCCTCTTTTCTAGTGATGATACCCCTCACTTTACTGTACTCAGAACTTTCTGACCGTGTAGAAAAGCATCAACTATTTTATATTTTTTGTGCTGGCTATGGTCTCTTCTTCATGACCCTTGCCTATCTTTTAAGTAGCCCAATAATCGGACTTAATGCCAGTCCAGAACATGCCAGCCAGTTTATTGGTTGGGCATTTTACATCGGCATTGAAAGTTTTATTATGATTATGCTGACGCTTTTTTGGTCATTTGCTGCCAGCAGTAGCAAAACCGAAAGCGCTAAGCGTTGCTATCCTTTAATTGTTGCCGCCACACAAGTTGCTTCTATTGTCGGCCCTGAATTTATTAAAAATAGCCACATCTTCACAATCCCTGTCGTTATTTTTGGGGCCAGCCTCTGCATGTTTGTCACCATTATTATTGTGCGCATGCTCGTGGTCTACGATCCAAGCATAGTAAAAATTGAAAGCACAAAAAAACGACCCACCGGCCCTATTGAAGGCCTTCGCCTTGTCCTAACACGGCCGTACCTTTTGGCTTTTATCACAACAACAGCCCTGTATACGATGGTCACTGCAATTCTTGAATACCAGCTTATGCACCGCATTTCTGAACAATTTTTAACATTTGCAGAGAGAGCACATTTTACGGGTTCATTAATGCAGACAACGAACTTAGTCGCTCTTATTTTTGCGCTTATTGGCTCTAGTTTTTTTATTCGTAATTTTGGTGTACGTTTTTGCATGGTTGGCTTTCCTGTCCTTGTTTTCGTGATTATTGGCTACGTATGGCTACACCCAACTTTATGGATGTTGTTTGCTGCTATTGTTACACTCAAAAGCCTCAGCTATGCTCTCAATTCACCATGCAAAGAGACGCTGTATATTCCCACAAGCTTGGACGTACAGTTTAAAGCTAAGAGCTGGATAGATGGCTTTGGTTATCGTGGTTTTCTTGCTATTGGTGCCAGCATCAATAAACTGTTTAGCTCTACCACACATTTAATGGCCTTTGGGCCCCTTCTTGCTATGAGTATGTGCTCTATGTGGGCAGTTGTTGCGTGGTATCTTGGTACAAAAAACAGAGAGCTAATCACTGAAAAAAAGATTGTTGATTAATATGACAACCACTTCTTCTCATAATCTTGAACAACTTATTAGCACGGGTCTTAATGATAATCAACGCACCGCTGTTTTACACGACCGCGAAGCACTGCTTATTATTGCAGGCGCTGGCTCAGGAAAAACACGCGTCATTACCACGCGCATTGCGCATCTCATTGCCAATAATGGCGTAGAGCCTCATCAAATCGTTGCTCTTACTTTCACAAATAAAGCTGCAGGAGAGATGAAAGAACGGTTACTACAACTGCTCGAGGGTATTCATCGTTTGCCATTTATTGGCACCTTTCATTCCTACTGTCTTCAGCTACTACGCACTTATCCAATGCTAACAGGTATGCCACAGTTCAGCATTTTAGATGCTGATGATCAACAAGACCTGATTAAAAAAATTATGAAGCAGTTTGCCCTAGCAAAATACATCACGGCCTCGCAAATCACCTTTGCCATCTCACGCCACAAAAACCAGGTTGCTGCTGGCAACGTCGTTGCCTTAGAAACGGGCATGATCCCGATGTTCAAAGAAATTTACCTTCAATATGAAGCCGAAAAAGCCTCTTCACGTTGCCTAGACTTTGATGATTTGATTCTTAAAGTCCTTGAGGGTATGAACAAAAACAGCGAGTTCCGCCTCCAGCTTCAACATCGCGTGCGTCATATTTTAGTCGATGAGTACCAAGATACCAGCGATGTACAACACCAGTTACTATTGGCTATGGCAACGCAAAACAAAGCGCTCGCTATCGATTCTATGTGCGCCGTCGGTGATGAAGACCAGTCAATTTACTCATGGCGTGGCGCAACCGTAGCAAACATGCTCAAGTTTCAAACTGATTTTGCCCCCGTAACCACGGTTAAAATTGAACAAAATTATCGCTCTGTACAGCCAATTTTACATGCTGCCAACGACGTTATCGCAAACAACACCATGCGCAACCCAAAAGAGCTGTGGTCAACACGTACCGCAACAAACAGAATATTACGGATCGTTTGTGGCTCTGGTGACCAAGAAGCAGACGCTATTGCTACCATGGTACAGGTAATTAGCGCCAAAAAAGGGCTCAATGACGTTGCAATTTTGTACCGCACGCACTATCAATCACGAAGCATTGAAGAAGCGCTCATTCATAAAGCAATCCCCTATAAAATGATTGGTGGCATTCGTTTCTATGAGCGCAAAGAGATTAAAGATCTTCTTGCTTACCTCAGGCTTGTCGTCAATCCATTTGATAAAATTAGCTTGCTACGCATTGTCAATGTCCCCGCCAGAGGGCTTGGTGAAAAGTTTGAAGAAGACTTACTCAAACTATGGCAGCAACAGCCCTTCATGGATTTCAAGCAAATACTCAATTTCATGATGACTGATGCTGATACGGCTCTAACACCTACTAAAACACGCGCCGTACAAAAATTTATATTGCTCTACGCAAGTATCAATGCTGCCGACGCCCCAAGCATGATTCTTAAACTAATCATTGATTACATCGAATATAATACCTATCTCAATGCTGCTTACGACTTAAAAGATGCTCAAGCTAAACAAGAAAACGTTCAAGAATTTCTGCTCGCAATTGACATCTTTGAACAGAAAAATGGCAATCAAACCGGATTACTTGAGTCATTCCTGCATGAAGTATCGCTCCTGCAAGAAGTTGGTAATAACGATGATACAGAAACCCCAGTCGTCCTCATGATGACTTTACACGCAGCCAAAGGGCTTGAATTTGATACCGTAATTATGTCCGGACTTGAAGAGGGTCTGTTGCCTAGCCAGCGATCACTGAATACTAACGAAGACCTTGAGGAAGAGCGACGCTTAATGTACGTCGGCATGACGAGAGCCAAAGAGCATTTGGTTATCAGCAATGCCCACACACGCTACACATTTGGCCAACTCGTTAGCCAGGCACCATCGCGCTTTCTCGCAGAAATCCCAAGCAAACTTGTACAAACACTTGACCTGGAACAGCTGCCACGATTTCAAATGCGCAGCATGCTCGAACAATGGATCAGTGGATTACCCCTAGCAACCATGGGACACAAGCTGCCACAGCAAGCGATGACACCTCGTACATCAAGTTACAGCCCAACATCAACATACAGCCCATCGGCATATTCATCATATAGCAAAGCAACTACTACAGGGACCGCGCCAGCGGGACCAAAAGCAAAATGGTACAAAAAACAAACGGTATATCATCAAAAATTTGGGCCTGGCATTGTTACTGACGTTGAGAAAGCACCAGACAATGATTTTTATGTAACCGCAATTTTTAAGCTTGGGCAAAAGAAGATATTAGGCCGCTTTTTGGAAACATCAGCGCAAGCTACACATTAAAATCGTATGTATGAGATAGCTTAGCCTTGAGCACTGCATGACGTTACTCGAATTTATAACCACCCTCCTCTTGGCTGTTTGCACATACGCGACAGCACCAGAAGATATTCAACACAATCTGTACGAGCAGGTTAAGCCAGCAATGCTTATTCGTATGGCTGCCATCGAATATAGTAGCTGGATGATCGCGACAGCTGCTCATGAATATGGCCATGCAGCGCTTGCTGAAAAGCTCACAGGAGCTCCAGCACACATCCACCTTGGTACTCCGTGTGCTGATACCACAAGGTCCCCATGGCTACAGTGTGGTAAGTTTCAGCTTGACGGCTTTAATCCAAAAGCTGGGTATACACATTATTCGACTATCAATGAAGCAGCTTTACGTACAAACATGCAGCAGTACGTTGCTAGCAATATAAACCTTGATAAAAAAAGTACAAAAAATATTCAAGAGCTGCTTAACTCAGACGTTTTTGCAGCCCTTGCACACCAGGCAAGACTAACCCAAGACGAACGCCATAAAATTTTATTAATCGGGGGGCTTTGTGGAACTGTTGCGCGGATCGCAATGCGAACACTCACAGAAGGCAGCATCAGACCAGACTATATCATGGTACATGAGCTTTTTAACAGCCTCCTGCCGCTCTCACCAGGTAGTGATGCTTATATTATTTGGCAAGAGCGTTTTCAACTCACAACGCAAGAGCTTGATATAATTCTGCATATCACAACACTTCTTGATATGAGCGCCTGCGTCTATTTTACAATTACCGATACTCGAAATGCGCCACATGCACCGCTGCACACCAAAGCTATGCTTGGACTCATTAATTATTTTTTAAGCGGATATGCACGATTTTATGCTGGCAGCAGTCAGGCATCTACAGTACAAGCATAAGAAAGACGAGCTAAATCCCAAGCAGCTTCTTTTTTATGCTTTTTGGTGACACCGTCACACAACGCTGTTGTCGAACGCTTTGCATCTTAATCCACTCATAAAAGAACGTACGATCAGCACCTGTAACAACAGCCTGCGCATGGGCTTCAGCTAGCGCAACGGGGTACCCCAGCCCTTTGGTTGCCTGATCTAAGCAGCACGCCGCTATCAGATCAATAGCGCCATCTTGAGCTGCAATCCATGCTGGCACTTCGATGCGCACTACTTCATCACCCGTATGCAGATAGAAAAACCATGGTTTACTATGCTCTGGATAAAGATCAACCACCGACCCTTCACATGAAAAAATCGTTGTCCGCTCACCTGGTTCAAGCACGTAGGCAAGCAGTTCAGCATCGGTCAACATCTCGGCCATGGAACAAATATCGTACAACTCGCTACGTGATAAATCGCACGCCTCAACACCTTCACAAAGACCCACACGCAAAAGCGATGCTAAATCACTAAAACGAGCACCACTCAAATATCCCGCATACAAAAAACGCTGCTCGTGAAGAACAGTTAATTGCTGAAAATAACGCTCTAAAAAGATAGTTTTTAGCTGTTGTGGTTTAAGCTCAAGATGCCAGAAAAAAACATTGCCATCAAAAAGACCAAGCCGTAATTTTTCTACTGCTTGAGGTAATACTGCCTGCTGGGCAAGCAACGTCAGCTCATAATCTTCACGAATTAAATCAACCATATCTTGTGAGAAAAAAGACTGCTTATAGTTCGTTTGGGCTTCTTTGGTGGTAAAAATATACGGCTCTGCAGCAAAGCGTACACTACTCTGTTGCCCGTATGAAAGGTGGCACAAACCAGTGTGAATCAAAAAACAGTCAATGCCCTGAAAATGATTATCGGGATAAATTTGTGAACCATCAATAGCAACAACCTCATACGGATCAGTCATGGGAGCAACAGCAACAATATCTGCTATGCTTCCCTGCCAGCGCGGTAATGGCTGCCGCTTGCGTTCGAGCTCAAGGGCAGCCATAAACGATGCTTGCGTAACAACGTGTTGCCACATTGCCTTCGTCAACCAACGCAATGACCGCACCTGTCTAAAAATTCGCCCTTGTGCATCGGCAACTAATTGCGCTGTTTTAATTCTGTCGAGCATGTGCGTGCGCAAAAAGCTTAAATTGCCAAAGAAATAGAGCACCAAAAAGCATTACACGAAATGACGAGATTCTCGTCTGCAGTGGCAATCCACCAATAACGGCGCCACAAAATTCAAATAACCCTGCAAATAAGAGAATATACACAAAGCTTTTATCAAAGCCTGCAACACTTCGCTCACGCCATATTTTAAATGCCTGTGGCACTTGACTCAAGAGCCCAAGTACAACGTTACCCCAACCGCCAACATGTCCAATCAGCATTGGATGCTCTATAGCATATGGAATAAAAGCCACGAGAATGGCAAGATTAGAAAGGTAGACAAGGCTCAAGCGCTTAGCCAGCTGTTCACGATCATACCAAATTCGCTGAATAATCATTACAAGGATTAAAGAAACCTGCAGGGGCACACACATTTTATAAGCAAACGGCAAGTTCAATAGAAAAACATAAAACAGCGTTACAGCATGCAGGTTGAGATAAGCAATAAGAAACAACTCACTCATACCACTACCAGATTTAACCCGATAATTCGTCACAATTTGTGGCAAAAAACAGAGGGTGTACGCAACCTGCGACACCCATGCGAAAAATAGTACAACGGTCTCAAGCATTACTCACGACCATGGCAGTGTTTATATTTTTTACCTGATTCACACGTACAAGGATCATTACGACCAATTTTTGGTGCATCACGACGCACAGGTTGTGCTGGCATTGCCTCGCTGCTACCACCAAGCTGGATAGACTCAAGCTCTTTTTCGTGCTGATGCTCAATCGCTTCAAGTGCTGCCGCTGAGTACTGATCAGGCTCTAGTCGGAATAAATGTGCTACGATGTCCCACTTAATTTGGTCCATCATACGTTCAAATTCAGAGAATGATTCTTTTTTGTATTCAATCAATGGGTTCTTTTGACCATACCCACGTAAACCAATGCCCTCGCGTAGATGATCAATATTTTGCAAATGCATACGCCACGCACGATCGATAGTATCAAGCAAAACCCATTTTTCAGCTTGTTGACCAGTATCACCGGTACGACCATTACGTCGCAGCTCATACTCATAAACCATAAAATCTAGAATCTGCTCTTCAGCACGGCTTGTATGCCCAAAATCAAAGTCACGCGATTCAAGCGTCGAACGACCAAAATTAGTAATATTTTCAAGAGCAGTCAAAACTTGCTCTCGCTCATCTGGGCCACAAGAGCTGCCAGAAGCATACACAGTAAAGAGCTTATGCATAACATCAGCCATCATCTCTTTAATTAACCCAAGAATCTGGTCCGTTCCTTCAAGAATGCTACGGCGATAGCTATAGACAACCATGCGCTGTTGATTCAGTACATCATCATACTCAAGCAGATGTTTACGGATATCAAAGTTTTGCTTTTCAACACGTTCTTGCGCTTTTTCAATACTACGAGAAACCATTGGATGCTCAATGCTTTCACCAGGCTGCATGCCAAAACGTTCCATCGTTTTTTTGACACGATCGCCTCCAAAAATACGCATCAAGTCATCTTCAAGCGAAATATAAAATTTAGATGAACCAGGATCCCCTTGACGACCAGCACGGCCACGAAGTTGATTATCAATACGCCGACTTTCATGGCGCTCAGTACCAATAATCCGCAAACCACCAGCTTCAATAACGCCCTCGCCAAGCTTAATGTCTGTACCGCGACCAGCCATGTTAGTTGCAATAGTCACACGACCACGCTCTCCAGCTTCTTTAATAATATCTGCTTCACGCTCATGCTGCTTTGCATTCAGTACATTATGGGGAATTCCGCTCTGACGAAGCACATTGCTCAGCTGTTCAGAAGACTCAATGGCCACAGTTCCCACCAGTACAGGCTGACCACGCTTATGGCACTCTTTAATATCTTCGACTACAGCAAGGTTTCTGTCGTCTTTGGTTAAGAATACAGTATCACCCAGATCTTCACGCGTAATTGGCTTATTTGTTGGAATCACAACCACAGGCAATTTATAAATTTTCCAAAATTCTGCTGATTCAGTCACCGCAGTACCGGTCATACCAGCTAATTTTTTGTATAAGCGGAAATAGTTTTGCAACGTAATAGAAGCCAATGTCTGGTTCTCACGCTCAATTTTCACGCCTTCTTTTGATTCAAGTGCTTGGTGCAAGCCATCACTGTAGCGACGCCCCTGCAAAATACGTCCGGTAAACTCATCAACAATCAGTACTTCACCGTCAAATACAACATAATCAACATCACGCTTATAAATTGTATTAGCACGAAGCGCCTGCGTCACATGATGCAGCACCATCAAGTTTTCTGGTGCGTACAAATTTTCAATACGTAAATATGCTTCAATGCGATCAGTTCCCTCTTCCGTAAGATGTACTGACCGAGCTTTTTCATCAATTTCGTAATCTTCTTTAACAAGCGTTACTACCGCACGGTTGGCAACATCATATAAATTGCTACCACGCTCGCTTGGCCCAGAAATAATAAGCGGCGTACGCGCTTCATCAATCAAAATAGAGTCAACTTCATCGACAATTGCAAAATTTAAGGGTCGTTGCACCATGTCATCAACATTAAACTTCATGTTGTCGCGCAAATAATCAAATCCAAATTCGTTGTTGGTTCCATAGGTAATATCAGCAGCGTAGGCTTTTTGGCGGGCATCATCGTCCATAGAATTTTGAATAATGCCAACGTCAAGACCAAGAAAGTTGTACAACTGTCCCATCGACTCAGCATCACGCTTTACCAAATAATCGTTTACGGTAATCAGATGAGCGCCCTTGCCTGCTAGCCCATTCAAATACATAGGCAACGTAGCAGCAAGTGTCTTGCCTTCACCAGTACGCATTTCTGCAATTTTACCAGCGTGCAGTACCATGCCACCGATCAACTGAACATCAAAATGACGCATATGCAAGATTCGCATACTTGCCTCTCTGGCAACAGCAAAAGCTTCTGGTAAAATAGTATCCAGAGGAGATCCCTGGGCAATTCGCTCACGAAACTCATTCGTTTTTGCTGTAAGTTCTGCATCACTTAAAGGCTTCACCTTAGATTCAAGGTCATTAATATGGGTTACGAGCGGATAGAGCGCGCGAAGCTCACGCTCATTTTGTGTACCAAAAATTTTGGCGAGTATGTTTGCTATCATGCTTTTATTCCTAACAGGTCAATACTATCATTTTCAAGTAGATGGAAGATAGCCTAGCACAAAACAAACGATGATTGAATGTTTCACCAATAACGCACAAAATACTCTATCGTAATGGCCTGGCTGATTCTTGACTCTTTATGATATGAGAAAGTGTTTTTCATAGGGCTGTAAAAGTCCATACGGAACAGATATTGCTTGCTTATCATAGCCGGAAGCGCTCAATGACAGATGCGCGCAGTAATCTTTCTTGCTGATGCAGAGGGTTCCTTTTGTTGCAGGGCTACTGAGCAAAAGCTTCAAAATTAGTGGCGTAAAAATAGAAATGGGTAGCGGGTTAAATGGCGATCGTGCCTGGAGAAAAAATGGCTGCATGTTTTGTACGTCATAGAACCAGAGCTGCACATGTGAAGGCAAATATGTAGTGCCGGTTACCTCATCTAAGAGCTCAAGGGCATATTGCCTCAATTTTGGTGGTTGATGAGGCAGCGAAAAAGTACGCTTACTACTGCCTTTTGTCGTCACCATATCAAGCACTTGCACCACATCACCCATAGAATACAGCGACCACACATTATGAAACAGCTCATGATGAATCAAATGTTCAGTCTCTTCTTGGATTGGCGTACCCAATAATACCAGATGCTCTATCGCAAGACCTTGATGATTTTTAGTTTCTTCTTCGGCAAGTAATAAACCAAGTGAACCACCATGGCTATGCGCGATCAGCACAACATCAACAGCAGTTGATGGGCAGTTGTGTGCAAGAGCAACCGCCGTACGTTCACGCACAAGCGAAGCATACAAAGCCTGTGCTGCAAAAGAGCGCCGCGGAGCTGACAAGCTTCCATCCCAACCAAAAACATAAGGCGCACAAATAGTAGTACCAAATGCATGCTCCCACACTTTACCAAACAAAGCAGCGTACAATTGATTACGTCCATGCACCACCGCCGTTACACCAGCCGTATCACTAAAAAATCGTAGCCCATAGTCTGCAATTGGCTGATATTGATACAAACCATGGAAACGCACAACATCGCCAATCGTGTATTGATAGGAAATATTCGATGGAAAGTCTCGCACAAGGTTTTTTAAAACACCAAGCTTGAGGTAAGGCAGAA
The DNA here is from genome assembly GCA_945897315.1 of candidate division TM6 bacterium UASB124. Classification (GTDB taxonomy): domain Bacteria; phylum Babelota; class Babeliae; order Babelales; family RVW-14; genus CAIKAH01. The sequence goes on along the minus strand of CAMDFF010000002.1, from coordinate 116,898 downwards.
TAGTGCCATGCACGAAGACAACCATTGTTGGTCGCGGTTGTGCTTCTTCATGCGGCGTTAAAGCTATTTTGTCATGGCAATGTTCTAATTTTTTAGCTGGTGCTTGTACAATGCTCATTATTGTCACAATACTCCACCATAGTACTCGTTGTAAAAACTGCATAAAGTCCCCCCATAATGCTATGATTGAGCTTACAAAGGCCATCATAGCTTGTCAAAAGGCTCCGTTGATTATTACGAAAAAAATATGTTTTAAATCCTGTAGCGAGTGAATTCTTTACAAAAATGCTCATTTGTCATATGGTTGGTCTCACCATGAGAAATACAGAGAGCTTCATTGCCAAGGGACTTTATAATGTTAGAATGCTCACCAAGAGATAAAAAGACATGCGATACTATTCACCGCATTGGCCATCTATTGCGCATTAGCGGCACTGTTGTTGATGTCCAATACTCTGAGCATCACATCCCCAATATCTCGCACAAGCTCATTATCGTCAAAGACGAAACCCTTCTCGACCAAGTTTTAGCAATAACTCACGAAATATTGCCTTCAAACCCTAACCTCATCAATCTTGAGGTTGCCCAACACTGCGGAGATGGCGTTGTTCGTTGCATTGCCCTTGAACCACTAGACGGCGTTAGACGAGGACTCCCCGTAGTCGACACCATGGCACCAATAACAGTTCCGGTCGGCCCAGAAGTGCTTGGTCATGTATTTGACCCACTCGGCAGAACAATCGACGGCAGCGGAAAAAAAGATTACCCCCATCAATGGTCTATTTACCGCAATGCTCCAACCCTCATTGAGCAAAAAGCAACTGAAGAAATTTTAGAAACCGGTATTAAAGTACTCGATCTGCTCACACCCTACCTAAAAGGTTCCAAAATTGGCCTCTTTGGTGGCGCTGGCGTTGGCAAGACGGTTATTGTACAAGAGCTGATTCGTAACATTGCTAAAGAGCACGGCGGCTATTCTGTTTTTGTTGGTATTGGCGAACGTACGCGTGAAGGCAACGAGCTGTGGCTTGAAATGAAATCCTCAGGCGTTATCGACAAGACCGCCCTTGTCTTTGGCCAAATGGGTGAAATGCCAGGTGCTCGGCTGCGTGCAGGCCTCACTGGTTTAACAATGGCAGAATATTTCCGCGACCACGAGCACAAAGATACGCTGCTATTCATCGACAACATCTTCCGGTATGTCCAGGCTGGCGCTGAAGTATCTGCTCTTCTTGGGCGTATGCCATCCGCTGTAGGGTATCAACCAACACTGGCATCTGAGATGGGCATGCTCCAAGAGCGCATCACCACAACTCACCACGGATCAATCACTTCTATACAAGCAGTATATGTTCCTGCAGATGACTATACCGACCCAGCACCAGCAACAACCTTCCAGCACCTTGATGCAAGTACCGTGCTATCGCGGAAAATTGCACAAGCTGGTATTTATCCAGCTGTTGATCCGCTCGAGTCAGTATCTAAGGGACTGAAGGCTAGCGTTGTTGGTAAAAAACATCATGATGTTGCTCGCAACGTACAGAAAATTTTACAAAAATACCGTGAACTACAAGACATCATTGCTATTCTTGGAATGGACGAGCTTTCTGATGCTGACAAAGTTATTGTGCAACGTGCAAAGAGAATGCATAACTTTCTTTCACAGCCGCTCTTTGTTGCTGAGCAGCACACGAGCATTCCTGGTCGCTACGTAAAACGGGAACAAACCGTAGATGATTTTGAAAAAATTCTCATGGGAGAATGCGATGAAATGCCACTTCAATGTTTTTATATGGTTGGCACGCTTGAAGAAGCATACGACAAAAATAAATTAATTCTGTAAGCAAAGATATACGCTATGAATCTAATCGAGCTTAGTATCTTTACCCCAGTCAAGAATAGAGTGCTGCTCATTGAATGGATTGAGATCGATAGCCCAACAGGAACTTTTTATGTGGGCTACGACCACGCGGCCCTTGTGTCGCTCGTTACACACAAAGCCCCAATCTCATTCAAAGAACCTGGAAAAGATGCCGAAATCTATGAAACCTCAAACGGTATTTTTTACGTAAGCAAAAACAAAGCTACTCTTTTATGTTCTTAAAAAACAATTCTGTTCACCTGTAAAGGAACTCGATGTTGCTATCACTCTACTTGCAAAGCTTGCTCATTGGTGCCTCGATTGCCGCGCCACTTGGTCCCATTTGTCTTTTATGTATCACAATTACACTACGCCATGGCCTCACCGCAGGTTGCCTTGCAACTCTTGGCTCAGCATCAGCCGATATGCTCTACGCACTGGTTGCCGGCCTGGGCCTGACCTGCATTAGCTCTTTTTTATTTTCATACCAATCCTGGCTAGCATACGCTGGCAGCAGCTACTTACTGTATATGGGCGTCATGCTACTTTTGCAGCCTGCTACGCACCAGTCACTTGAAAAGAAACATGCACCAGCACATAATATTTTCATCAAGCTTTTCGGACTCACACTGACAAATCCAATGACCATCATGGCATTTTTAAGCGCTTTCAGTACTCTTGGGTCCATAGGCGCAACAACGTCTAACTGGCACACAACAGCCATGGTTGCCGGTGTTTCTAGCGGATCACTTTTATGGGGACTTGGGCTGTGCTTAGCAACTCATCGCATGAAAAATTACGTTTTGCATTACATGCCTGTAATCGATAAAATTTCTGGCATTGTGATCATTATATTTGCTCTCAAGATAATCGCTACGGCATAAAAAAAGCCCGTGACGGATACTACTTATCCGTCACGGGCTCAAATCTTTTTTGTTTAGCAATTCACAGTGCTCAGGGGCACAACGCGTAATGCAAATGGCATCGATTGATTAAATTCAGTAATAATATCGTTGATTTTGCCCAACGTATCTTTTTCAACATGCGATGCATCCCAATCACCAATAGAAAAACCAAGACGTATAGCAAGCGGTTGGCCTTGAGCATTCAGTCGCCCCCCAGGCTGCAACATCAGCGTTACTGCACTGTCATGGCTGAGAACAATATCCTTGCCCATCACAAGCTTATTAGGAAGCCGGACGCCAGTGCCAGGCAGTACAAAATAGCCTTCTTTGGTATTAATAATTTCGTACATATGGCCCTGTATCGACGGATTCACTTTAGCATACGGCCCTTTCCAACGACGGGGATAAGCCAGATTCAGCATTCCTATGCTTGAGCCAGAAAATTTTTCAACCGTTAAGAAATCAATAACCCCGCCTGTTGGTCGAATACTGATAATGCTGCACGTTTTATCAATAACACTAAGCGCTTTTTCTATAACAGCCAAATCATCATGAATAGCGGCTGTCATAGCTGAGCTGCGTGAATTAAAAATTTTAAAAAAGAAAACAGCGAGAAGCATAATCAGTAACGATGAGCTAAACAACACAAAGTACTTCTGGAGCCTCTTCCATACCGGCTGCACTGCATGATCAATGCGTTCATCAAAATCGTGTATCACCTTACCCATCTTCTTCATTGTACCCCCTTCAACCCTCTCAGCATCCTAAACCTGTTCCCCTGATCTAACCCTACCGAAAAACCACTATCAAAAAAAGGGTTTTTGTTTAACTGCCAAGATTGACTGGATTCTTCACACTTATCGTACTTCTGTCATAATAAGTACTCACCAACAAGACACCTAGTACGCTTTTATTGAATTATGTTCAAATACTACTTCCAGCATTAAACTTTGTCTGATAGAATGCTCGTGAATAATACAATGGCAACTAGAAACACTCTAATAACAAGCACAACCTCACTAATACTTATGAAAACACACCAATTATTTTTCATCTTACTCATGATGCTGTGCAGTACCCTGACTCAAGCACAGACAGCTAGTTTGTTTGCTACATCAACCGTAGAAGACTTGGTCGATGCAGTTTTAGCTCACCCAGAAATAATATCCACCAACGAATCCAAGAAAGAATGCGCAACAAAAATGCTTTTTTTCAGAAACGAGCTTGACGTATGCATTCGAGAGAGAATTCTGAAATCTGATAGCAGGTTTTTAAAAATTGCTTTACGTCATTGCGTACTTTTGATGACCGAAGAGAACAGTTCTTTTGAGCTTAAGTTAGAAAGCGAACGCTACAAGTTAGAAATCGAACGCTACGCACAAGTAATCATCAAAGAAAGCATATTTCTATCACCCATAGCACGACGCAAGGCCCCTAGCTCACCTGATACAGATGCAACCTCTAGTAGCCGCAGTGTAAGTTTATCGCCACTGGAATTAGCTGCGGTAGCAGTAATCGCTGAGCCTTGGGCCCCAAAAGATGGCGCATTTAAGCCATACCAGCGATCAGATAGCACAGCAGACTAGAAACCCAACACCACTACTGCTGTAAAATAAACAGACAGCCTTGCTGCATTATCGTAGGGCATCTTTCGAATCCTTCATTGCAGATGAGTCAGTGGCGTACTGTGGCGGCATAGTTAATTCTTGTCGCCTCTCACCACCTGACTGTTGCAATGCATAGGCAGCATGAGCTTCTTTTGTCGCCCCTATACTATCGTTGCTGACAATCATTAAAATCCCTGCTTCTTCAACAATGCAAAGATTATTAACACCAACGCATACTACCATTATGTCAGGCGAAACCTGTACTAAATTATTTTCTGCATGAATCTGCAATAGATTACTATGTGCCCTCACAGCTAGATCTTTAATACTTAAAAATGTACGTATATCCCCAACATCACTCCAGCTAAATGTAGCAGGAACAACAAGCAGTTCGCGCGTTTTTTCCAGCACTGCATAGTCAAATGAAATCGATGGCAAGCTGCTATAGTCAAATCGCCCTTGCAAGTAGCCCTGCATTTCATCATAAAGCAGCTCCGCACATACCATAAACTGCTCCAGAACTATCTGTACCTTGCCAATAACTATACCACTATTCCAGAGCATATCCGTACGCTGTAAATAGCTTTTTGCTACCTCTAACCGCGGCTTTTCATGAAATTGCGTTACCAGCGACACGTCTGCTCCTGCCTCAGTATAATATTGAATGTACCCGTATCCGGTAACGGGCCTTGTAGGTTGAATCCCCAAAAGAACAATACGCTGATGCCTCTTTGCAATACGAGTTGCTTTGCCAATGTGCTCAGTAAATAGTTGGTTGTCATCGATAAAATGATCTGCTGGCATAATAACGACCATAGCCTGCTGATCATATGCAGCAATGCGCTGGCAGGCATACAAAATTGCAGGGGCGGTGTTTTTTTGTTCTGGTTCAACTAAAATCTGCCCACGATTACCAACAGCTAGACGGATCATTGTTTCTTGCTGAGCGCATGTCACTACCAAAATATTGGCAACATCAGTAAGGCATACTGCTCTATCAAGCGCCAAATCAAGCAGTGTTTTATCACCAACCAGAGGCAAGAGCTGCTTAGGATGTTCTGGGGTTGATAAAGGCCACAACCGCTCGCCATTCCCTCCAGCCAAAATAATAACATACACCTGGCTCATTGCTTCATCCTTTTAAAAATCAATGTCCCTACAAATTCTGTCCCGTAAAGGCCCACAGTTGTTGCAAAACCCAATTTTGTACTGCACGATGCGAGTTATTTTTATTCATAGACCCATCAACGGCCCATAACGGCGTTGCAAGCTCAGCTCGCGGTGCATAATGCGCATCATGCGATAACTGCTCGAAATAGCTGGGAAAGTAACGACCTTGCGAAAACCATTGCGACAAAGGTGCACCGAATCCAACTTTTTGCCTATAAATTATCTCTTTTGGCAAAAATTGCTCAGCAACTTTTTTAAGTAAATATTTTGTTGTTTGATTCTTAAATTTTAATGATCCAGGGACATGCATCATAAACTCAACCAAATGGTGATCTAAAAATGGCTCACGTGCTTCAATACTCGTTGCCATAGACATCTTATCAGCACGCATTAATAGAAGCTCAGGCAACCGCTGCTTAAGCTCAAGGTACATCATTTGTTTGATGATATCTGCGTTCGGATCGGCTGCATATAATTTTTTGAGATGATAATCAACAATACTATGGCTATCAAATGCTTGAGAAAAGCCTGGATAAATCTGGTCTATAACATCATCTTTATCAAGAGCATCACGCCGCATATCGTGCAGATAGGCTTGTTTTTGTGTTTCGCTAAAGGCTATCGCACCTCCCCAGAAAAGTGCTCTATTTTGTGCCCAATTGTGCATCATGTCAGTCTTGAGTGGTTGATTTTCAAATAATGGTCGTGCTGCATGATACATGCCTTTGCGCACAAGAGATGGCATAAATCGTTGTGATGGCTGCCAAAACCGTTGATGTAATCTTGCATAATCAGCATAGGTATTATACCCAAAAAAGAGCTCATCTGCTCCCTCACCAACTTGTACAACTTTCATGCCCAAACTATGAGCAAGCTTGGAAACATAATAAAAAGGAATACAAACAACATCTGCAAGCGGCTCATCTAGAGACTCAACCATTGTTTCATAGAAATCAAATGCCTCTTTTTCACCAATTACCAACTCATGATGATCTGTTCCAAAATGTGTAGCAACTTTACGAGCCCATGCAAATTCGTTGTGATCTGGATTATCCGCAAAAGCAACTGTAAATGTTTTAATATTTGTTTCAAGCCCTGCCATAAGAGCAACATTAAGACTTGAATCTAAGCCTCCCGAAAGAAAGGCTCCCACCGGAACATCAGCGACCATACGCTTTTTCACTGATGCTTTTAGTAAGTCGGTAATACGTTCAATGCAATGCGCTTCTGAATAAAATTCTTTCTGTTCGGCCATGCTAATAGCCTTAATAGGTGAATACCATTCAGCAAAATTTATCCGCTTATGCGCATCAACCTTTGCATAAAAACCAGCCGGTATTTTATATACCCCATTGAAAATCGTCATCGGAGCTGGTGCAACCATGAATGTCAAATAGTGATACCAGGCAAGAGAAGAAATTGTTTTTTCTAGCCATGGCAACTCCCACAGCGCTTTTATTTCTGAAGCAAAGCTCAGAACACCACCCTGCAAAGAAAAATAGAGCGGTTTAACACCCAGACGGTCACGTACGAGAAAAAGTGTTTCGTCACGTTTATCAAAAAGAATAAACGCAAACATCCCATCAAAGCGGTGCAGGCAATCTATACCCCACTCTTTGTAAGCGTACAGAATCACCTCGGTATCAGTGCGTGATTTAAACCGATACCCCAACAGCTCAAGCTCAGCACGAACAACTAAAAAATTGTAAATCTCACCATTAAAAATAAGTACAAATTCGTCATTACTGTCAACCATCGGCTGATCGCCACTATCAGAAAGATCAAGAATTTTAAGACGTCGAGATGCAAGTCCTAACCCATGTGACTGAGAGACCCACACACCTGCTGCATCAGGGCCACGGTGTGCTATTTTTTCATGCATCCGAACCAACAGGCCTTCATCAACAACAAAATGCTGTCGCTGTAGGTTCTGAAAACCAACAATACCACACATGCTTTCTCCTTTTCTCCATGCTACAGCCCTGACAGACCAGGCTTTGCTGGTTAAAGAATCAAAGCGTTGCCGAGACTGGTTTCTCTTTTTTTTGATGACAGAAGTCATGTGGCTGAGTAGCTAGCATACGATCAACAACATCAAGCGCTGATAACATAGCAACATCCATATTGTTGTACCGGTGCATGCCATTTCGGCCCATGAGATGTAAATTTTTAAAAATACCCAAATAATCCAACACACAACACAAATGCTCTTTGTAGTTGGCGTCGTACACCGGATACGCTTCAGGAGTTCTGAGAACCATTCCATCAATAACGGAAGATGCGCGCACAAGTCCTATTTTCTCTAATTCATACTTTGCAAGCTCAATAAGCTCATGCTCAGGCTTAAACCAAAAAGGTTCGTCAACATAGGTGAAATACTCAAGGCTCAGTGCCGTATGTTTCGCAGCATCATCTACCATCTTGAGAGAAAAATTGTTCATATTGCCGATACGTCCCATACGCACAGTTTTTTCATGCACATAAATCCAGTGATCAGCAGAAACATGATGCCTATCAATAATCAGATTAATCGTAATAAGCCCCCGATAACGCAGCGCTTGTGCCGCTCGCACGACTACTGCTGGTGGCAATGGATCAAGACTCAATATAAGCTGCTGCAAGGGCATAGTAGACAGAAAAACATCAGCTGCGTGTCGCTCAAGAGGCACGGCAGCACCTACCCCATTGGCAGCCATATTCCGTGTCGAAACACTCACAATACGATGATGATCATGTTCAATCTTCGCAACACTCTGCTGCATAAGAATTTCTGCTTGCGGATAAGCCTTAACACGGCCTGCAACCTTTTCCCAAAACGTCCCTGCGCCACGTGCTGGATAATGAAAAACATCATTAATTGTTCGAGGCTTATTCTTAGTAAAAAAGCGCCCAAAAAAGGCATAAAATATTGCTTTTGATAAAGAAAATCCCTTGATCCGCTGGGCAGCCCAATCAGCAGAGATTTCATTACAAGGAATGCCCCATACTTTCTCAGTATAGGTTTTGAAGAAGATAGAAAACAGGCGACGCCCAAACTGATTGGTAACCCAATCTTCAAACGATGTCACTTCTTTAATAGGAAAAAATCGAACCCACATATAACTAAAAACACTGCGCGCACACTCAAGTATATTAAGCCCACGAATAACATTGACAGGCTCTAGCGGATAATTAAAGAAATGGTGATTATAGAAAATACGTGTATACCGCTTGTGCTCAAAAAAATCACCTTCAGCAATATCTTGCCACCACGCGGTAATCCTGTCTGATTCTGTAATAAAATGATGAGGGCCTATATCAAAACGACATTTTTTGTATTCGACTGTTTTAGCAAGACCGCCAACGACTGCATCACGTTCAAGAATAGTAATCTCTGTATCGCTGCGCTTTAATAATTCTAACGCTGCTGTAAGCCCTGCTGGACCCGCGCCAATAACTAACGCTTTTTGTTTGCTTGATACCTTCATAACCTACTATCCTTTGTTCGTGCACCACAGAGATAAAACAGTACAGATACCATAATCAAAATTGATTCGATTGGCAACCGTAAACGCGCAAACCCACAAATTGCTGTTGTTGCAACTGTGCACAGGCAAATACCAAGTAGCAGTATAAGCAATGGTTGCTTGCACACAAACCGCCAATACAAGACAACAAACCCTAGAAATCCTAGGATCAAAACAAGGTTGAACAAAATTTCGCACCAGCAGACATAGCGTATTAACGTGTTATGCACCTGCGGATATAAAAATCGCTTTGCACGCTCTATCATATTGCAACTGCCTTCATATGGCGGCAGTTCGCCATGTGCATCAATTACCATCAGCTCAGATGTGTATAACCCAGCAACTGTTTTCACGCAATTAACTATACCGAGGTACAACGTTTGTGGCCAGTAAGCAAGCAATATTGCACCCGCCAAGCGCTCCTGCTCCTGAGATGCCACTATCGGATTTATTTCTGCTTGTAGCCGTTGTGTTACTCTTTCGCGAGCTACTTCATGAGTCGTATGATGAGCCATGGCATACACACGAATAGCCCCATGATTAAGCAAGTGTGGCCCTGACAATGTATGCAAAAACCACACCCCCGTTAATAGCCAATTACGTACAAGCCAACACAGCACAAGAGCTCCCCAGCCAGCACACAAACTCAATGCTAAACCTGCTCTACGAAGCATGCTCCCTGATATCAATACAAAAACTAACCCAACTATAATAATCGGTAAAAAAATCAGCGGGCGCACCAGATTACAGACCCCAAGCAGTAATCCTGCACCTACCATTAACTGCCATGTTTTTTTATTCCAAGCACATACAAGCACCTGCAAAAACCCTAAAAAAAACATAGTAAACAGCATATCGGTCATTACTAAGCCACTGAATACAAGTGCCCCGCACTGAAAGACCATAATTGTGGCCACAACCATACGTACCCGCTTCACCATAGAAGCAGCAAGCCCAAGCGAGGTTCCAACTGAATGCATTAAAAAAAATACCTGCACAGGCATAAACGCAGAAATTACCATCTGCACCGCAAGCGCAGCCTGAGGCAACACGCCAAAAATTTTATAGCACGCCGCAAGAAAAAGCGGATACCCTGGCATACGATAAAAATAGTACGCCCCTTGCGCATCACAAAAAGCTCCTTGCTCGAGTAGATGCACAGCCATCGTATGATAATGCCCACTATCATACATGAGCAAACAAGGGTTATCACTCAAAAATAATCTATAAAAAACTATACGTGCAATCAGCGCTATCACCCATAGACTAAACGCTATCACCCAAACACTAGATAGTCTTTTTATTGGTAAGCCAACACCAAACAGCATATCCACCATACACCCCAAGAATAATCATGATTGGTTCAAACGGTAGCCGCAAACGCGCACAGCCATACGATAATGTAATCACCCATAAAAGCCCTGCAACAAGTACACACAGAACAAGTCCTGCGTGCATCTGCCTTCGCAATAATAGAAGCACTAACCCTACAACGCTAAAAAATAGAATTATTATTGTGTTAAAAATATCCCAATAAATAAGACCTTGTAGCCATTGGGTCTTAAGAGGTGGGGCAATGTTATAACAAACTTTCTCCGTCCACGTTGTCTGTGCTGTATAGACCGGTAAACTCCCAATATCAGCACCAACAATTATGTGCGTTCCGTGCAATGCACATAATGTTTTAAAGAGTTCTGTTGCCGCATGCTTACATGCATACCACGGATACTGTCGTATAATACTCCAGGCAAGTTTTTCACCCAAAACACACCGCTGATATTCTGTTGCAGCAAACTCTTGCTGCTGAAAGTTGCTGACTACTTCATCATCCCATTTTGCCAGTAGCTGTGAACGCGCATCGTTATAGCTCACCTGATCGCGCTGCATCACAACCGCAACAGCAGAATATTGCAAAAAATGCATACCAGGAAGCGTATGAAAACAGATCCCCCCAACAACTAATAGATTACGTACTAATAACGGCAATACAACAATAAACCAGCTAGCAACAAAGACACTAACACGCTTATATGAACGCAATTGCCAAAATAGCCAGCAGGCAACCAGGACCACTATGTAATGTCCTATAGGGCGTATCAACGATAACAACCCAAGTAGCCCGCCAGCAAAAGCTAGATAGTGCATATTCCCCCGCCATCCCAGCAACACTACATGCATGAGCAAGAGTAAGAGCACCGCTAAACTTTCAGTAGCCAGCATCCCGGCAGAAGCAACAAATCCCACATGGAAGCACATCACCCATCCTGCAACATACGCAATTATTGGCATGAAAGGAAAAAGGGGTTGGGCAAGCAAAAAAACCAGCAGAGGAATAAGCGATGCAATAAGTATTTGTATGTATAAAGCAAGCTTAACCCCATTCTCAGCAAGCGCATACCAACAAGCCAAAAACAGTGGGTACCCAGGCAGTCGATATGCCTTATGCATACTGTTATCATCGGTGAGTTTGTGATGGGTTACTATGCTGCGAGCGCGCTCATCATACTGTTGAGAATCATAGCACAACCATGCATGATCTCCCTCTCCTAAGAACCCCCAAAAAAGGCCTAAGCGCACTGTTAATGCAACAGCAAACATTACCATAAGCCACGGATTACCGTTTTTCAGATACTTTTTTATGCTGAGTAACATAACCGTATAATCCCAAAATAATGATGAATGGCTCAATCGGCAAACGCATACGTGCATAACCACCAGCCAAGGAGATAATAAGAAAAAGAGCCATAAAGCTCATAATCGTTACCCACAGGATTTTTTCATTGTGTGTACCGCGCATCAAAACATACCAAGTCCCACGAGCAAAGCCACATAACATAAGCGCATAGAGCAGTATTTCCAACCACACCAGTATTTTAAGATACAGCTTATCTGTTGCTGGAAACAGATAGCGCTCAACCATATTCCATACGGTACGACCATTCGCAAAGTAATCAATAATTTTACGCCCTGAATCAAGATATAACACCTCAGCACTGTACAGTGAAAAGGTGGTACGAAAAATATCGGTAGCCCACATTTTCAATGTAATTAATGGGTGCGCAGCAAAATGTTTAATCGCTAGTTTTTCATAAATATAACAGCGCTCAATGTCTGAAAGTCTTTTTCTCTCTGATCGCTGCTGCTTACGAACTAGCTGATTAGCCTGAATAGTTACTTTTTTCCGGGCTTGTTGATAGGTGATGTTTTCTGCTTGCATAACAACACGAGAAGCAGAAAGATTGAGAAAATGCCCACCAGGAAGGGTATGAAAAAAGATATGACCAAGCAGTAAGTAATTTCTCGCCAGCCATACCGATACGGGAATAAGCCAGGCGAGAAACATCAATACGCTATTTCTAAGTTTCACCAGAAAATGCGTTTTTTGCAGCATAAGAATTAGCAAGCCCAGCACAATCACATAGTGCCCTACAGGCCGAATAAGTGACGCAACACCAAGTAAAACACCGGCAATAGCAAGCCGTTTTGGGTTATCCTTGTGAGCAAAAAACAAAAGTAAAAAACCTAAGAAAAAGAGGAGAAACAACGTCTCTGTCATCAAAAATCCACTATACAAAACGAGCCCCACGTGCACAGAGCTGTACAGCCCCGCAGCAGCAGCAAGCGTCATGTATCCTGGAAATAGTGTTAACGATAAGAAAAAAATAAGCACTGGAATAAGAGCCCCAAGAAACACCTGTCCCCACAGCGCAGCTATATCAGCATTGCCACCACAATAATTCGATAGTGGAACATACTTATGAAACAATGACAGGTACAAAGAATAACCAGGCACCCTGTAAAAATTTGGGACTCCCGTCACCGTACTAATCCCATGCCCAGCAGCAATACCCTGCGCAACAGATTGATACGTCAACGAGTCTACTTGCCAATAGTTGGCATCATCTTGCAAGTAGCTATAAAACACTGCCACTCTCACAAAGAGGCCCAGCGCAAAAATTACGGCTACAAGATACGCATGCTTCTTCACTGCGATCATCATCCCACACTCCTTTTTAATTGGTGGATTATGAATTTTCTATACTTAACGCAGATGCGTTATTTTTCAACTGTTTTTTTTGCTTATCCATGTGATAAAAGCGCCAGGCATCTTCCACAATATGCTCAAGCGATGCTTCAGCACGCCAGCCTAAAACATGCTCGGCTAACGTTGCATCTGCTACCAAAAATGGCACATCACCAGCACGTCGTTGCTTTATCACCGTCGCAATATTCTTTCCTGTCGTAGCAACAACAACAGCAATCAACTCCCTAACCGAATAGCCACGCCCAGAGCCAAGATTTAAAGCGATAGATTGACACCCGGAAAGCAAGTAGGATAACGCTTTACAATGTGCTGATGATAAATCGCGTACATGGACATAATCACGCACACACGTACCATCGGGAGTCTCGTAATCGTCTCCAAAAAGCGTAAATGCCGCGTCTCGCTCACATGCTTGAAACAATAATGGAATGACATGAGTCTCTGGATCATGCTGCTCGCCAAGCCCATACGCAGGCTCTGCACCTGCTGCATTAAAGTAACGTAATGAAACGTAAGAAAGGCCATAGGCGCTAGCATAGTCCTGCAGTAGAAATTCAACGGCACACTTGGTTTTACCGTAGGGGCTCAGAGGATTAATGGAATGCCGCTCAGTAAGTTTTTCTAAACCGTGTAGTGGTGCATAAATAGCACAGGTTGAAGAAAAAACAATTTTAGTAACATTATGCTCACGCATAAGATCAAGCAACCGCTTAGTGTTAATAAAATTATTTTCATAAAATGCCGCTGGCTCTTGTACTGAACGCCCAACTTCAATATAAGCAGCAAAGTGCATAACAGCGGAAATCTGGTGTGTAATAAAAATTGCACGAACTAACGAAACATCACCAAAATCACCATGAATAACGATAGCGCCGGGCAATACAATCGCCTGATGGTGCAAAAATAAATCAAGGATAATAACGCCATACCCTTGACGTAAAAGATCGTGCGCAACGCATGATCCAACAAACCCTGCGCCCCCAAGCAACAATATTGTTTGCATCGCACTGTCTCCTTTTGTGCAAGTATGACAGTGCGATAGAAATATGCTACTCCGCTGATCCTTTTCTGATCAAAACCTGTTCAACATAAAGAATCTGCCTAATCTGGGCCTCAAACCCATAACAATAACGTGAATAACTTACCGCCAAGTCACGCTTTGCTGTTTTAACATACCGCTTAATCATCTCAATGCGCTGCTTAATGATCTCTTCAAAGGTGCCATGCTCAACTTTAAAGACAAGCATTGTTGCAGGTGGCGCATCAGAAAGAAGATCGTTATAAAAAAGGTAATCAGCATCAACCTCTTCAATCATGCGATCAAGTAAGCCGACAAATTCATGCACGCTGATATCAGATTTATCAAACTCAGATTGATCAACATTCACCTTGCCTGACTCACAAAGAGCCATAACTTTTTCACGAATGAGCTGACGTTTTTCTAGCGCGCCGTCCTTCTTCTGCGCAATCTCATTCTTAAGATCATGCAATGCTTGAACCGCACACGTAAGACCAGTTCTAAGATCCGCTTGCAACGGCTCAACAGCTAGTTGATATGTCACTTCGTCATAGAGCTTTTGACGCATAGCATCAACTGTATTTTCCTCAACAGGTTGTACATTAAGATTCTCTACCGTCTCATCATTTTTTGATGCATCAAATATATTTGTCATGTTTTTTTACTCAACCAAAGGTTATGGTGATTAGTACGAGCGTTAGTCTACCCGCTCAATCAAAAATATCAAAATTTTACCATAGTACCAATCAATTTCATGCGCAAGCAAAATAGACTTCAGAGATAGAAAAAAACATTATCATACCATCTCTATAGCACTAAAAAAATTGATCATTAGTCACACACAAAAAGAACGCTAATTACACAAAAGCCAGTCTCAGTCATTGTTTTTGCAAAATAAAACTAAATGCATAAAAAATTTTTTTCTATTCTACTTGCACGAATAAAAAAATCATAAAATAGTGATCTATTGATCTAGTCGATTAAGCAGACATTTCAACCAAACTTACTAACAACGTTGTTAGTAAGTTTGGTTGAAATAAATTAATACCATCGACTGGCAGGCCCTCCCCGCAAAATGTATCATTTTGAATCACTTCTCCAATCGCTGATCCCAAGGACCAAACGAAGCTGTTTACATAATAACAGCTTCATACGACATAAAGAACATCAGTGCACAAGTTGAAAAAACACGCTATTCTACTAGCATATCTCATTGCACGAAAGATTTATTATGCTGCTGCCCGCTATTTTTCCTGTTACCTGTCACACAAAGCATGTCGGCCCCGGTTCGACCTTTGTTGCTATTGCCGGCTTTACCAATAACGGCACAGCATTTATTCCACAAGCGCTCCTGCAAGGAGCAACGACAATTGTTATTGATGAGAATCAGATAACACCTGACCTAATAGCCATTTGCACGCAATACAAAGCAATACTCAGCCCCGTACAAGAGCCCCGCAAAGCACTCGCACTATTAGCTGCAAACGCTCTTAATAATCCTGCCGACAAGCTACACATTATTGGCATTACCGGCACCAAAGGTAAGTCGACAACTGCCTTTATTACTGAGCACCTTCTACGCAAAGCAGGATTCAAAACGGCTCTCATCAGCACGATCTATAATAAAATTTTGCAAAACATAGAACAAAGCACACACACGACACCAGAAGCAGATTACTTACACATGTTTTTTGCTCGCTGTGTGCAAGAAGGCGTCACGCACGTTGTGATGGAAGTCTCATCGCATGCACTCAGTCTTGATCGTGTTCATGGTATAACATTTGCAGCTGTTGGCTTTACCAATCTAGCGCCCGAGCACCTTGATTTTTATGACACAATGGAGCGTTACTTTTCGGCAAAAGCACAACTATTTTCACACACGAAAAAGCAATCGCTTATAGTCTTAAATGCTGATGATGCCTGGGCTACGCAGGCATGTATAGCAGCACAAAAAGCGGCAGACATCACAGGCGCAGTTGTGCACACATATGGCCAAGACGAAGCCACGACCAACAATCACACAACAATGCATATCCACCAAGCATCATGCGATGGCATCGAGCTTATACTCGAACGTAAGCCAGCACTGTTTCTGACATGCCTCCACCTATTTGGTGTATTTAACTGCTACAATATCGCCATGGCCACCATCATTGGACTACATCTCGGCTTATCATACACCGACGTCATTAAAGGGATTGGTTCATTCAAAGGCGTCGCAGGCAGGCTCCAACGGCACGTTCTTAAAAATGGCGCGCTTGCTTTTGTCGACTACGCACACAATGCGTCATCCATGGAAGCTGTTTTAAAAACACTTCACCCTTTTACCCGTGATTTGATTATCGTCTTTGGCTGCGGTGGTGATCGGGACACAACGAAAAGACCCATGATGGGGGCCCTCGCAAGCACGTATGGCACACAGGTAATCATTACCGATGATAATCCACGCACTGAAGACCGCATGGCAATTATTAACCAAATCATTGCGGGCATACCAACGACAAACACAGCCTCTGTGCATGTCATCCCTCATCGCCGTGAAGCGATTAACTATGCCGCCAGCGTAGCACAACCAGACAGCATTATTGCGCTACTCGGCAAGGGACACGAAAATTATCATTTTATCGGCACAGAAAGCTTTCACTTCGATGACTTTGAAGAAATAAGCAAATTTTAAACAAAAAGGGACCCTTCCCTAACGTAGCTGAAACACCCGACCCGTAGACTATATACATGCAGCTATGTATATAGTCAGCTACCAATCAACGTTCTCAGCGCCCCACACAGAACAGTCCTTAAGTGTAAAATATATTTTCAATTGAGAAATACATGCAAACGTTTTATCGTGGTAAGCGAAGCATTTTTTAGCACTGAAAATTTCTCTCCTGCAGGGTGTCTTTTTAGCTATAAATTATGTAAAGAAATGTAAAACAAGACAACCATAAAATCGACCCAATCGACAAATACAACAAAATAAAAATATTATTTGAAAGAAGGTAAACGACCTGATAGATTGGTGCTCACGCAAAAAACAAATTTGCAGCCAGAAAATATTTGCCATTTGTATTCCGGCAACTGCAGGCGATTGCAAATGGTCAATACCCTTCAGGCGCCATGAAAAAACAGGGGCTAAACTACGAGAGAGGACTCACGATGTACGCAGAGACAATTAGTACGACTCACAAACAAAATCTCATTCAAAAGCGTAATGGAACAACGCAAGCCTTTGATGAAGGAAAGGTAAGGCGGTCACTAGCGCGAGCGGCTGTAGGCTTTGAAAAAGAGGTATCTGTAAACCTCATTTTACAAGAGCTGCACCGTACTATTTTTGATGGGATCTTATCTAAAGATTTTTCAAAAGCACTTATTTTTGCAACTACATCATTTATCGAACTTGATCCCGCGTATAACTACGTTGCCGCACGTCTTTTTCTCCAGCTCATCTACAAAGAAGTCGTTGGCAAAGCTATCAGTGCTAACACTCTTGATACAGTGTACCGCGAAGCATTTAAAGCTGGCATCAAAACGGGTATAACTCTTGAGCTGCTTGATAAAAAAATTGCTGACGCGTATGACCTTGATGCTCTAGCCCAAGCACTACATCCAGAGCGTGACGAGCTGTTTCAATATATTGGCATTCAGACGCTCTATGAACGCTATTTCTTAAAACATGATGGGGCAATTTTAGAATTACCTCAGGCCTTCTGGATGCGCGTTGCGATGGGATTGGCGCTCAATGAAGACAACAAAACTGAACGTGCTATTGAATTTTATTCTGTGCTGTCACAGCTACAATTTGTCTCTTCAACACCAACACTGTTTCACGCGGCAACCACGCACCCACAGCTCAGCTCATGCTATTTGACCTATATCGAAGATGATCTTGACCATATCTTCAAATGCCTCAAAGACAACGCGAACATGTCAAAATGGTCTGGTGGCGTAGGCAACTCGTGGACACAACTGCGCGCCACAGGATCGATGATCAAAAGCATCAAAATGAGTAGCCAGGGCATTATCCCCTTTCTAAAGCTTGCTAACGATGTGGTCGCTGCTATTTATCGTAGTGGCAGCAGACGTGGTGCTACCGTGGCCTACCTGGAAGTCTGGCATTATGACTTTGAAGATTTTATGGATTTACGGCGCAATACAGGTGATGAACGTCGCCGCGCACATGACATGAACACCGCTGCATGGATTCCCGATCTGTTCATGAAACGCGTCATGAACGATCAAAAATGGACCATGTTCTCGCCCGATGAAGTACGTGATCTGCACGAAATTTATGGCGCTGCTTTTGAAGAGCGTTATGAAATGTATGAACAAATGGCACGCGAAGGTAAAATTGCAACCTTTAAAGAGATCCCTGCCGCACAGCTATGGCGTAAAATGCTAAGCCGCTTATTTGAAACCGGTCACCCATGGATCACCTTCAAAGATGCGTGTAATATTCGCTCTCCGCAAGACCATGTTGGCGTAATTCACTCATCCAACCTGTGCACCGAGATCACCCTCAATACATCGCGTGAAGAGACTGCCGTGTGCAATCTTGGATCCATTAATCTTGGCAATCACGTCACAGACGGAAAATTTGACTGGGAAAAACTCACAAAAACTATTACCACTGCCGTACGCATGCTTGATGCTGTTGTTGATATTAATTTCTATCCCATTGAAGAGGGTAAGACTTCCAATACGCGTCATCGTCCCATTGGCATGGGTATTATGGGACTACAGAATGCACTGTTTGTTCTTGATATCCCCTTCAGCAGCCAGAAAGCACTTGAGTTTTCTGACGAGCTTATGGAATTTATTTCATACCACGCCATTCTTGCTTCGTCTAAACTTGCTAAAGAAAAAGGCGCATACAGCAGCTTTAAAGGCTCCAAGTGGGATCGCGGCATCTTCCCCATCGACACACTCAGCCTCCTGGAACGTGAACGCGGCATCAATATCGATGTAAACCGTATTTCACGCATGGATTGGACCCCTGTTCGCGACCATGTAAAACAGTATGGCATGCGCAACTCAAATACCATGGCCATTGCACCAACCGCGACTATTTCTAATATTTCTGGCTGCTATCCAAGCATTGAGCCAATCTATAAAAACATGTATGTAAAATCAAACATGAGCGGTGAGTTCACAATGGTTAACGAATATTTAGTTAATGACCTCAAGCGCCTTGGGCTCTGGAATAAAGATATGCTTGATACTATCAAATACTTCGATGGTAGCATTCAAACTATCGACACCATCCCACAGTACATTAAAGACAAATATCGTGAAGCATTTGAAATTGATGCTGAATGGCTGGTTAAAACTACTGCAGTCCGTGCAAAATGGATTGATCAAAGCCAGTCGCATAATGTATTTATGCTGGGAACTTCAGGCAAAAAGCTCAATGACATCTATTTCACTGCATGGCGTAGTGGCGTAAAAACAATGTACTATCTGCGAACACTTGGTGCTAGCCAGATTGAAAAATCAACGCTCGATGCCAAAAAGTTTGGGTACACGCAAACACGTGACCAAAACAAAGATAGTAACAATACAGAAGCTCTTGCGTCCCTGTCTCAACAAGCAAATAATGCAGAATTAAGCGGTGAAGTGCTCGGTGATGAGCTCAATCTAGGCGCTGCGTGCAGTATTGAAAATCCAGAATGCGAATCTTGCCAATAAACCCACCAAGGAGATCTCATGAAAATAAAAACAGACGGTATCATTAACAACACAAGCACCGACCCCAATAAAATTTTACCCATGAAATATTTATGGGCACGTGAATATTACAAGTCTGGCGTTGCCAACAACTGGACCCCAGAAGAAGTTTCGATGCAAAAAGATATCGAACAATGGCAATCTGCAACAACGCTTACAGAGCTTGAACGCAAGCTAATTTTATGGAACCTCGGCTTTTTTTCTACGGCAGAATCACTCACTGCAAACAATATTGTACTCGCCGTTTATCGCCATGTTTCAAACCCTGAGTGCAGACAATACATGCTCAGACAAGCGTTTGAAGAAGCTGTCCATACCGACACATTCATTTACTGCTGTGATTCACTAGGATTGAACCCTGATGAAATTTACAACATGTACCAATCTGTCCCTTCAATCAAAGATAAAGATGATTTTGTTGTTAACCTAACAAAATCAATTTTCGATCCAACCTTTGAACCAAAAGGCGTAGAAAATATTCAGAAATTTGTTCTCGATCTCATTGGCTTTTATGTCATCATGGAAGGCATATTTTTCTATGCCGGTTTTGCAATGATGCTAGCACTCAAACGCCAACAAAAAATGTCTGGGTTGGGCGAAATGTTTGAGTACATTATGCGTGATGAAAGCTTGCACCTTGCTTATGGCTGCGACCTCATTAACACCATTCTTGCCGAAAACCCTGAAGTATGGACAGCTGAGTTCCAAGATACTATCGTCAGCCTCATCGAACAAGCTGTCGTTCTTGAACGCCGTTATGCCTACGATGCTTGCCCACAAGGCCTCCTTGGCATTAACGCAGAGCAGTTCTGTGTTTATGTTGAGCACATGGCTGACCGTCGCCTCGAACGCATTGGCCTACCTAAATTGTTCTTCAAAGAAAACCCTTTCCCTTGGATGTCACAAGCAACCGACCTGGCAAAAGAGAAAAACTTCTTTGAAACACGCGTAACAGAATATCAAACAGCTGGCTCTCTCAGCTGGGATTAATAGATTTCTCAAAACAATAGGTCTAGCAGGTGATATAACACATGCTAGACCTATTGTTTTGAGAACATATGAAAACCATTTTTCCGAAAGTCTGCCATGAAAAAAATACTGCTCTGTAGTTTATTTTTATTCACTTCATACTGTGCAGCCACTATTGAAAACCAACTCGAGCTAGAAGATTATCTTCTCATTAACAAGCTTAACACAGAAGATGAAACTGATACCCGAGGCCCCGAAGCCCCCATTCCAGATATTGTCTGTATCAGTCTAGGAGCTCGCTGCAGCGCTGCATTAAATTTTAGACGCAATCAACTCTCAATGGCTTACTATCCATTTGATTTTATTGCGACACCGCTGACAGGATTGCACATACTTTTAAAAACAAAATTTAAAGATTTTCTGACAAAAAGTGCTCTGAAAATTGCCCGAGACAATAATGCATGGCTTGACAATAATACGGGACCAGACCAACCTCGAAAAGTCAGCTCTCAAAAAATGGTTGTCGCTAAAAACAGCATTACGGGCTGTGAATTTATACATGATTTCGCAACAAAAAGGCTTGAAGAGTATAAAGCTGTAGCTGCAAAATACCAACGCCGCATAAACCGATTTTACAAAACCATTAACCATGCCAAGTACATTTATTTTTTTCGTACACATCTCAATAAAAAAGAAGCGACAGCATTACATTCTTTGCTCAAAAAACTGTTTTCTAAAACTCGTTTCGTCCTCGTTGCCCCAACTGACCCAGAACATATGCAACAACCATGGAATCTCCCGGGAGTGAAAGAATTTTTAATGTACCCAGACACGCCAGGATCGCATAACAAAGTACATGGAAACACTGCTTCCTGGGATCATATTTTTCATCAGCTAAAGCTTATTTAAAAATTTAAATCAATGCGATCACATCATTTTTTTCCGAGCACTATGAATTTAAGGCACGGCACCAACCAACATTGGGACCATATCTTTAGCCTGCTCAAGCTTATTTAAACTGTGCTGAATGAGTCTTCAGATATTTTTTTCAATACAAAATACCGACGGGCAATGGATTATATTTTGCCTTTGAACGAATATATTTCCCAAAATACCGTTGGTTTTCTTTTGCAACTTTATTGTCATTAATCGGATTTTTTATGTTGTAAATATAGAAAACATCAGGGATAAAATATCCTATCTATACAAACTCCAGCAAATCTTTATAACTAGAAACAAGAGCTCTAGCAAAGTAGATTGGTTACAACCTGGAACAGATCACTCAAAATTAACCCCCAATACCCTTGTTTAGAGAATTAAGAAATCAACAAATTAAGGAACGAGTCATCATGATGAAAAATTATGGATTACATACTCTTATATTATTGATTACCATTTTTGCTCAATTAGACAGTAACAAGGGGCCCCATAGTAAAACTTATCAAAACAAAAAAAAAGCAACGCTTCTGCAAAAAAAACCCACCCCACAATGTTCCCCGCCGCCACAAAAAATCTATACCACGGCAGACCTGATTACACATGTTACACCCCTAGAGAATAAACGGTTTGTATTCATTGCGCCTGGATACAACAACGCCAATTGGGTAGAACGAATGCTACTTTCTATTTTTACTCAAAACTACTCCAACTATCATATTATCTGTATTGATGATGCATCAACTGATGACTCCGTTTTAAAAATTAAAACGTGCATTTCCGCATATAAAAAACAAGACAAAATAACATTAATAGAAAACAAAGAGCGCCAGGGGATGATGGCCAATCGTTATAACGCCATTTATATGTGCAATGATAATGATATATGCATAATACTTGATGGCGACGACTGGCTTTTTCCTGACCCTGAAATTCTCAATTTTTACAATCAAGTTTATAGTGATCAAAATATATGGCTTACCTTTGGGCAATTCGTAGAATACCCATCTGGCAAAATTGGTTATGGCCGTGAGTATAGTTTTAACACTATTCGTAAAAATGCATATCGCAAAGAATTTTTTGGAGCTCAGCATCTAAGAACATTCTACGCATGGCTTTTCAAATTAGTTCATATCGAGTCTTTTATACACAAGGGCAGTTTTATTCGTTTTTGTACTGATCATGCAATCCTCTATCCAATGTTAGAAATGGCAGGATTTCATGCTGTGTTTCTTTCAAAAATTACCTGCGTTTACAACCGATGCAACCCACTTAGTGGGTGCAAGAAAAGCACTAACGATGGCAATGACTGTTCAGCATGGGTAAAAGCACAAACGCCATATCAACCGCTCACAAACAAGCCTGAGATACCCCTGAAAATAAATAATTATAAAAAAATAGCATCTGATGGATTTATTGGTGTTAACGGTTAACATTTAAAAAGGAATAAATAGATGGAAAATATATACACGACTTGGGCTCTATTTTTAATGGTTTCTTTATACAATCCATTATTTTCAACACCAACTATGGCTGGCTCTACCGATATAGTAGTATTTTCATATGATCGCCCTATGCAACTTTTTGCATTTCTTGAATCAGTTAAAACTTATATCAAGGGTACTGGAAATATTTTTGTACTTATGCGTGCGAGCAATGATCACTATGCCCGTGCATACCAAGAAGTTTATAAAAAATTTAGTGATGTCATTGTCTCAACGCAAAACAATGCAACCGCTCATAGCGATTTCAAACCAATATTATGTGATATCGTTGAAAACAAATCACGCCAAGATTACATTGTTTTTGCAACTGATGACATTATTATTTGCGATGATGTTGACCTACAGGACTGCGTTAAACACTTAGAAAATACTAAAGCAACTGGTTTTTATCTACGACTAGGAAAAAACATTACAGCACACTATATAGCTAATAAAACAAACGTACCCTTGCCCGCTTTCCAACCCATCGCGCCAGGAATTTTGAAATGGCAATTTAATGAAACCGCTCGCCCATGGAGCTACCCTAATTCTGTAGATATGACGGTTTTTAAAAAAGCATACCCTTTAACAGCTATAAAGAAACTAGCGTATAAAGCGCCTAACTCTTTTGAAAGAGAATGGCACAACAAACCCCGAAACCGCAAGGCTTGTGGGTTATGCTACGAACATTCAAAAATCGTCAATATTCCACTGAACTTGGTACAAACTGAAGACACACAAAATAAGAATATGGCTTTATTTTCAGCAGATGACCTACTGAAACTCTTCAACGCCGGCTTCAGAATTGATATTAAAAAACTCCATCAATTTGACAACAACAGCGTACACAGCCCTTACGAACCTTCTTTCATAAAACATAATTAAAAAGAAAGCCCAATTATGGTTATGAAAATTATTTTTTTTACTATTGTAGCATTTTTCACCACTTCCCATGGCATCTGCCAGACCCCTCTCTCCTCAGATCAATCTAGCAACACAAAGCAACATATCTTGATACTTTGTTTAACCACAAATAAAGGGGGCATCTTATCGCACTGTTTCAACTTATATAGCATAATGGAAGCGCTACATCTCAACCCTGTAATCATTATTAACAGCGCAGCAAAAGAAGCCTTGCACAAAGCCAATCTTATTAACGCTAGGTATATACAATATAAACCAATAAAAGTTGCCAATAAAAAAAAACTCACTAATGAACAAGCATGCCTCAGCGAGCACTTTAAAACATTTGTAATAGACGTATCAAAAGATTACAAGGCCAAACTCATCCATGCCAATTTACCATGGGAACTTCCTGGCCTTGCATCCATCAAAAAAGTATTCCCCATAAAAATTATTTATACTATTCATGATGACAATCGAGGTTGGCAGAAGGATATTGCTTTATGTGATGCAATTATGTGCACTAGCAACATAACAACAGATATTCTGAAAAAAAACCCATCCTTACTTCACATCCCAATATTTTTCACCCCCCCTTCTTTTGATGAACAATCCTACTTAAACTTTACTCCTACAACAAACAAGACTGCGTTTTTTAATCAATTTAACATAGGCTTAAAAGAGCGTTTGGTTTGCACTATTCCTTCCAATTTTTACCCCTGTAAAAATCAGCAGATTGCTATCAAAGCTCTTGATGTATTAATTCATGAGAAAAAGCTGCCTATTTGTTTAATGCTAGCAGGATATGGGCACAGCAAATCAACCTGTGAGCTTTTAGTAAAAAAACTCAACCTGGCTAATCATGTCTATTTTTTAGGGTATGTCGCAGATATAAAATCTCTTTTGTACCATAGTGATATAATTATAAACAGCAGCGAAAGAGAAGCTTTCTCAATTGCTTTGCTAGAAGCAAGCGCACTAAAAAAACCTATCATTGCACCATTTGATACCGGCACAAACGCACTGATAAAAAACAATCAGACGGGCCTGCTTTTTCATAGTAGCCAAGCATCAGAACTTGCTGACTGCATCGCAGCATATACTCAGAATGTAGTATTACGTAATAAGATGGCTCAGCAATGTCATGATTTTATGCTCAATAATTTTACCTATGCGCACAACCTAGAAAGCACTAAGAACATTCACCAGACACTAAAAACTATCTAGCCCTTAGTCCTGACCACTGCTGTTTCTTAATTTTTTTTATTACAACGCTATGAGGTGCGGTGCGACAATGCCTTACCATAATTTCATTGCTCAGATTTTGCTTCAAATCTATGCGTATAGGCTTATATCTACGTTGAGACAGCACAAATGACTTGGCCTGAGACATTTTCTGTTTTGTTTTTTTTTGATTTAATAAAGCTAGAGGATTTGCTTGGTTATAAACATACGTAATTTCTGGTACAAACTTACTATGTATTCCTGCCATCTCTAACATTGGATACATCATTGCATAGTCCGTTGCTGCACGTAAAAAGATACCATGTTTTTTAAAGCATTCTTCGTCAACTAATCGATATAACCATGCATAATATGTTTTAAGGTGTGTGGTAGTCCAACAAACTGATCGGAATGCATTTTGAGCTATAACATCTCCAGGCAATTCTTTACAGAAACCCTCTCTCCCAGATGGATAAGATACAAATTGGCCATAGGTCATCCACACATTACGATCATGATAAATTTTATTATACAGCGATAGCACATCATTATGAGGAAACCAATCATCTCCATCGATAGCCATACAAATATCAGTTGGCTGACATAATCGATTGGCGATCAAACGATTATAGGCCATCCCACGTCTTTGTTTATTTTTAATCAATGTAAATTTGTCTTCATACTTGTTTTGTTTAACAAAATTCTCTACTAACTCAGCTGTTCCATCGGTAGAAGCATCGTCAACATAAATGACGTGATAGTTTGAGTATTTTTGCGAAAAAATAGAATGTAAGTTTTTTTCATACCACACAGCGTTATTATACGATGGGACAATAAAAATAAACCTCAGCTCTTCTTGCACAGGCTGATACAATGTATTCAACACAACAGGCTTATCTGCTACATGTTTGCGGTTAACATAGTGCGGCAAATATGCATGCAATGAGTTGTCTATTTTGCTATTATTTAAATCAATTACATGTGCCACTGAAAGGCTATGAATGAAGATAAAAAGAAAAAATATAACTATTTTCATTTCGCCTTCTCTTTCCTAAGATGCCTATAAGTTTATTTATATAAACGCAATTTTCACTACAAAAATCTTACTGCCTATCGGCAGCTGCTTCAGCATTTTTAATAATCGATATGAACGCAGAAACAGCATTATCTGCTGAAAAAATTTTTGCTTGGGGGCTGGCTAAAAAAAACTTAATATTTTTTATATAAGTTTCATATAATCCAATCGGCATCTGCTTGATGTAATTATAAACTTCTGTATCGTTTTTAAAATCGCGTCGATCAATAAAACAATTTTTAGGAATATAATTAGTAACATTTGGAGCACCCCAATAAATCGGAATGCACCCAGCAGTAAAACAATCAAAAATTTTCTCGGTAATATAGCCAGGCATATCTGATATGTTTTCATAGCACATACAAAATTTATACTTGCTCAAGCAGTCAATTTTATTTTGCACACACCCCTTGTACACAGAATACCTCTCCTTGTCCCACTTAGGACCATATAAATCAAATTCATCGTTATAGTTCTTTTCATAAAACTCAATAGTCTTTTTTCGCTCTGAGTACAGCTCTAAAGGATGGTGTGATATTTTATTTGCATTCATAAGCACACAAAGCTTTTTTTCTTGGTATAACGCTCGCAAATCAATCATGGGACGCATAGCATAATAATAATGTTTAAAATATTTTTTGTTATCAACCAGATCATCCCGCCATGTATAAATTGTACCGAACTGTGTATGATATTTTTTTTCATAATTATGAGGGATCACAGCTGGTGGCTCAGATAAGATCAACACTTTTAATTTAGAAGGATACTTGCGCAATGCTTCATCGTTACTAAGCCGTACTTGAATAGAAACAATTAAATATGGATCTTTCAATTTTTTTAACGACTTAGTAAAAATTAAATTATAGCCCTGTTGCTTAAGTTCTGCTTGAGCTGCCAATAAAGGCTTATCTTTGAATCCAGCTGACCCTACATCAAGATAAATATTTTTAATATATCCTTTCTGTGCGATGATATCATTCACCAAACAACAAACACCAATCAACAATACGCTCAAGGCGTGTAAAAATATTTTCAACATCTCTAGCCTTTTTAAATAAGTTTTAAATCACTTAAAATCTCATCCCAGCCCTCAACGGCTTTTCCATCTTCTTTCTTTTCGGTATGTAAAAAATATTCTTTAACCCCAAAAAGTTTCCATTGGTCCACAATATCTTCTTGCTTTGCAGCCACAACAAGCGTAAATTTTTTCTTATCACCATTCTCTCCTTATGTTGTGTTACATACACAATAATACTATTAAAACTATCGATCTTAACTGCTTCCCCGCTAAATGCCCAGTTCACATTTTACAGCGAGCATGCTGCGTTATCAGCTACAGCAGACACTTGACAATAAACGTTAAAATCATGTTCTGGACAACTTTATTCTAAAAGAAACAAATCATTATCTTGATTTGTTTCTTAGCACACACAACAATGCTAATTCTATCTTTTAGTCATAAGCCATTGATTCTACTTTAATCGAGGATAAACAATTATGTTGTCTAGTGTACTTATTATCATGATATTACTTCTCAGTCAGCCCATTTTTATACAGGGAAAACAGGGAGTAGTTCATACGCGTACACCTAAAAAAACCCTACCTAAAACACGCGTAAGCCCCACTATCAAACCACATGATAAAACTATGTATCCTGCTGACGAGCTACGATTTGTTTTCATAGTGCCATCATACAATAATGCCGCATGGTACAAAAAAAACATCGAATCTATGCTGACACAAAACTACAGCAATTATCACATTATTTACATTGACGATGCTTCCACTGATGAAACAGGAATTTTAGTCGAAGAGCTTGTCAGGCAGCATCAAGCAGAAAATAAAGTTACTCTCATTAAAAACCCCATGCGCCTTGGAATTATGGCAAATCGCTACACAGCTATCAATCTGTGCAATGACGGCGACATATGCATAGCTCTCGATGGTGATGACTGGTTGCCACACCAAGATGTTTTGCGCCTTTACAACACAATTTATCATCGTGAAAATATCTGGATCACCTATGGCCGGTATCTTGAATACCCAATACTTTTAGACGGCCATTTTGCCAAAGTCGTACCAAAAAATATTCTTCGCTACAACCGCATTCGTCACCATCCATGGTCTTGCTCACACCTCAAAACTTTCCGTGCATGGCTTTTCAAGAAAATAAAATTAGAAGATTTGCTCATGAACGGAACATTTATTCCTGCCGCTACAGATTTAGCCATGATGTTTCCAATGATGGAAATGGCGCAATATCATAGCTTATTTGTTAAGGAAGTAACGTGCATTTATAACAATATAAATCCCTTAGGCGTGATCAGACAAAAAAGCCAAATCCACTTGCAGTGCAATCATTTCTTGCGATCAAAAAAAGCATACAAGCCCCTCAAAGCAGCCCCCTGCCTCACGTAACTTACTGTAAGGGATACAATTACTATATGTGATCAAAAACAGTAGTTTTTCTACATATAATTCTCTTTTTTAAGATGTTGTATGATCACATTAATAGCTTCTTGTACAGATGTTGTAGCTGTATCAATGGTAATTTCAGGATTGATCGGCGCTTCATAAGGATCTGAAATGCCCGTAAACATTGGTATCTTGCCTTCACGAGCTTTTTTGTAGAGGCCTTTGATATCACGCTGCTCACACACCTCAAGCGGTGTAGACACATGGACTTCAATGAAATTACCTATGAGCTTTCGGTCATAATCACGATCTGCATTGTATGGTGAAACAAATGCACACAAGGCAATCCCACCATTTTTCGTAATTTCGTTAGCAACAAATCCAACACGACGAATATTCAGAGAACGATGCTCTTTAGAAAAACCAAGTTCAGAAGACAAATGCTTACGCACTTCATCTCCATCAAGAATCGATATACGACGATCTTGCATTTCCATCAATTTAAGTGCCAGCGCATTGGTAATTGTTGTTTTGCCTGCCCCAGAAAGACCAGTAAAGAAAATGGTGAACCCTTGCTTATCACGTGGAGGATAACTAACGCGCAATTCTTCAACCACCTCAGGATAGGTAAACCATGCTGGAATTTCCTTGCCATCACGCAGCAAGTCTCTCAATTCTGTTCCTGAGATTGACATGGTTTTCGACCCTGGAGCAAGCTCATCCACACTGCGATACACGTCGCCCTGGGGCACATATACCATCTCACTGAATGGCAATACCTCGATCCCCAACTCTTGAGCATAGCGTGCCACTACTGCTTGCGAATCATACGGACCATAGAAAGGAACCCCTTTGCTATCTTTACCAGGACCAGCATGATCGCGACCAACAATAAAATGTGTCGCACCATAGTTTTTACGAATAATCGCATGCCACAGAGCCTCTCGAGGGCCAGCCATACGCATAGCAAGTGGCAGCACAGCGAGTGTTGCTGTCCGTTCAGGGTAATGTTTCATGAGTTTTTTATAACAACGAACACGAGTAAAATGATCGACATCGCCAGGCTTGGTAAGCCCTACCACGGGATGAACTAATAAATGAGCATCTGCCTGTTTTGCAGCACGTGTGGTTAATTCTACATGTGCACGATGCATGGGGTTGCGGGTTTGAAAGGCAACAACTCTTTTTATTCCACGCGCAGCAAGCTCTTGTTTCAGGACTGTTGGCGTCTTGCGCAACTCTGCAAAATCATAGTGCTGAGGAAGGGCAACTTTAATAACTGAGCCACCAACATAAAATGGTTTTGTTTTATGAAGAAGATACTCTACCCCTGAATGCAAAATGTCCTGAGTACCATAGACCTTCAGTGCTTCGTTATTTTTGTCTGGTTGCCATACTTCTTCTACCGCCATAATCGCTATCACATCACCTTCAACAGATTTCAATGATAAAACATCATCTTCTTTTAGTTGCGACACCACTTCTTCGCCAACGTCCAGCGTAATGGGCATAGGCCACAACGTCCCATCAGCAAGTCTCATATGCTCAATAACACCATTATAATCAGACTTATTCATGAAGCCTTTCAGCGGAGCAAATCCCTCATTTAAAATAAGCTCCAAGTCACATAATTGGCGAACTGAAAGCGTCACCGGAATATTTGAAAACACCTGCAACCATACTAAAAGAAACCCTATAAACAAGATGTTCCTGCATATATTTTTCACAATCTTTCTCCTTCTACTGGCATCATTTTCTCACCTACTTCAGTTTTAAAAAAGCTATACCTATCGCCGTTTAGAAATATGTACTACTGTCTTAAGCCTAAGCTACTACTATATAATACCGTACATACCAACGGATAAAAGGCAACCCCTTACAAAAGGAGATTCTGAATGAAACTAAAGAGTCATATCTTACTGCTATTGCAATTATTCACTGCAGGGACACTATTACATGCGGACTCTCAGGAAAAAAAATCCCACCACAATGTAAAAACTATGAAAAATGACAATATTGTATGCATTACTATGCCTAAATGCGGCACGCACCTCTTGTTAAAGTGCATATCTTTATTTGAGTCGCCAGGACTTACTACCAACTATGATGGAATAGACAATATCAAGCCATCTGCATTTGCTGAGGCACTTTACAAGCGTGTAAATCAATATGACCCCCCTCACCATTTTAAAGGGCGTCTCCACACCCCAACAGTTGGCCCTTTCCCAAAAATACTCGCGACCACGATGAAAAATACCAAAGATAGGTTGTTTTGGTCACACTGGCCATACACACAAGAAGCAGCAAAGTTCCTAGATAATAAAACAATTGCTAACTTTTTTGTTATCCGAGACCCACGTGCTATGCTCGTTTCAATGGCACATATGGTCAAAGATAGCTGGCATGGAGAACATGCAAATATCGAAGATATTGTATGGGACTTCATTGATGGTCGGCAAAAAAACTTCATTCGATGGGGAGTCACCGTACATGAAGCATACCCACTGATCTGGGAACTAGGAGTGACTGACTTTTACAAACTCTACTTACCATGGATGCACGCAAAAAACTTTTACACAGTACGTTTTGAAAATTTAATTGGAAATAAAGGAGGAGGTTCTGATGAGCTACAACTGCAAGAGATCAAAAACATTGCAACTCATGCAGGAGTAACCTTACCCCTTGAAAAAATCATTACTATTCGAGATCAGCTGTTTGGAGGCAGCACTACTTTTAGAGAAGGCAAAACTGATGGCTGGAAAAAACTCTTCTCGCCAGAAATGAAAGTCGCGTATAAAAAAGCGCCTGGTGCTACACAGTTATTAATTGACCTTGGCTACGAAGCTAACGATCAATGGTAAAAAAACTAGCAGTGAAGCGCCTGTGAACACAGGCGCTTCACTGCTAGAATCTAATAGGCTACGCCGAAAGCCAATGGGTCATATGGCTTTTTTGCCCGTATATAACGCCCCAACTTTTTTTGCTCTTTTCTCGCAATTTTTGCATCATTAAGCGGCGTTGCATAATTATATATATACAATATATCGTTAATAAACATTGAGCGATGCCCCGCCATTTCCAACATAGGAAACATACATGCAAGATCATACGATCTTGTCACAAATTTTCCTTCATAGAGCAAATCATCTTTTTTAATGCGCTGAAACAAGCCTGCCTTAAAACTGCGTAAATGTGATGTCACCCATTTAGGATAAGAACGAAAACTATTGGTTTCAATAACGGCAGCAGGCAACTGTCGGCAATGTAGCGCTCGTTTACCCTGATATGGATAGCGCTGATATGACCCATACGTCATCAAAACATCATATTTATTATATATTTTATTAATCAATGACAAAACATGAGGCTGAGCAAACCAATCATCTCCATCAAGTGTCACCACTATCGTCTCTGGAGGCAACGCTACAATCACATTGTATAAATTTGCCATAGCCCCCTGATTTTTTTTATTTACAATTAATATTGAACGATCTTCTTGTTTATGTTTTTTAATATACTGCCTTACAAGGTCACCTGTATTATCAGGTGATGCATCGTCAACATAAACTAGAGAAAAATTTTTATAATCCTGAGCAAAAATAGATGCCAAATTTCGCTTATACCAATCAGCATTTTTATAAGATGGCGTTACCACAACAATATGATGATTCCTGCTTGGCAGATAATCTTTCAACTGTGTTGCAAGCAACTCTTCATGTAGCACCACCTCAACAATAGCATCTCTAAATAATCTTTTTGAATGCCCTTCTAGCCCAGCAACAGACTCTGTATTCTCACAGCATACTGTAAATACAACGCTTATACTCAAGCCCAAAAATACATACAACAACCATTTAAACTTCACAGCCTCTTTCTTTTTTTACTCTCACATCCCATACAACTGTTGCATCTGTACAAAAACATGCTCATTCGTAAAATGCTCTGCCGCGTATTGTTGCGCTCGAACACCCATTGCTAAGCGCTCTGCAGGATTAGTTAGTAGCACAAGGCACTTCTTACAAAAGTCATCTACATCGCCATTCCCAAACAGCAAGCCATTGACGCCATCCTCTATCACGCCTTCAACACCTGTGCCATCAGGCCCAATCACCGGCTTGCCAAGAATATTTGCCTCTGCAAGCGCCATTCCAAAGCCTTCATGTGTACTCGTCAAAACAACAAGATCTGATGCAGCAAAAATTGCTGGGATATCTTCACGTAATCCCAAAAACTGTATTTGCTCGCAAAGCCCCTTTTTACGGACCAAGGCTTCGACCTTGCTTCTCGTTGGGCCATCGCCAACAATCAGCACTTTGCATGACTGCTTGTAATGATGAATTAAACGATCCACAGCATCAATAAGTAGTGGATAATTTTTTGCATTCATATCAAGATACATATTGCCAACCATCGTGATCACCGGCACTGCATTGTCGGTAACGTGCGGCATACCTAAGGTTTTCTGTAAGAAAAATTTCTCATCAAAAAATGGTGGTATAAATACAACAGGAACATGCTGAACACCGCGCTTGAGTCCCCTGCCAGCCTGTTGTGAGCACGTAGAAATACTTTCCACTAAAAGCTTATCGACTAAACAAGCCCCATATAAAAAATTATATTTTTCAATGGGGAAATGATACTGATAGTGATGTGTATAGAACAGAGGAATATTATATTTTTTAGTTGCTGCATGGACTCTATGCAACTCCATCTGCATGTTGCAATGCACATGAGTTACTTTGTTCTCAGTAATAATTTTTTGCATAAACTGCTGAAATGAGCCACTCCTACCGTTACACTTCTGCTGGTTTTTTTGGAACGGCCAGGAATAACATGTTATTCCTGCTTTATTGAATGCTTTTTCAATTGCGATCCCCTCTTGCACAAGCACCGCAACGCGGCTACCTCTGTTTTTTAAAAACTGTGCATAGTTAAAAACATAGCGGTCAAGTCCGGTTAGCCCTTGATATGAACCCCCGAAAAAAGACGAAACCAACAGTAGTGAAAAATCTTGCTTATTGCTACTGCCTGCAGCCAGCGAGCTCGGCCCAATAAGCAAAAAAGCTATCACCAATATTAATTTATTAAGATTTTTCCACGTCCCGCTCACCCTGAGCTTAGTCGAAGGGCGAAGTCCGATAGGACGAGAAAAAGCGGGGGAATTGTTAGCTGGTGGCTCTTTTTTGGCTCTTCGAGCCGGCGCCCATTCGACAGGCTCAGGGTGAGCGAGGCTGAAAAAATCTATTCTGGGACCTATTTTTTTATAACGCTCAACAGACCCTAATGTGTTATACCGTATCATAATGTTTCCAGTCGTTTTATAAGGGCTGCGTCAGCTGTACCATCAATGACTGAGACAAGCTCCTGCAATGGGATATGACTGTGCTTGAGTGCTACCATTTTTTTGTACACATGTGGCATAAACTGTGCTAGCTGATACGAGACACCAGCCAATGTCTTGCTATCAACGATAGCGGAGCTCGTTCTGCCCCCTTTACAAATACGTGATAAAAATGATCCCAGCAGCGATACTTGCTCTGTTAGTGGCTCAACTGGAAGCTTCCAGTATGCCCCAAGCACTTTCATCGTCACGTTGCCTTGATCATAAGCCAATCCCAATGCAACTCGCATTGTCGCATCGTACGGCTTGGCATCAACTATTATCGGCATTGAATGCTCTAAACTTTCAATAAACATACACGTTCTATTTTTCCATAATATATTTTTGCTTGTTTCGACCAGATCACACGCAAGCGACATCTGAATGTCTTCGCCTTTCCACGCATTGATCGGCTTAATCACATACGCATCAGCAGGCATTATTGCATTAATAGTTTCAAGATCTTGCACAACATTATTTTTATATAAAAGCCGACATTGTGGGCGATATCGTGCTACAGCCGGGTCATTGACGAATAGAGTATGCATATACAATTTGTTCAAAGCAAAAGACGATGTTGCATAATCAACAGCAATAACACCTGTTTCACCCTCCCCCAATGCTGCATACTGCTCAAAGAGCTCGCGCGGTTCTGTTTTCATCGCAATTGCTTGAAAGCCTTCCCCATAATGCTTGGTCAGCGATAGAGCCTTAAGGCCATCCTGCAATGTTGCAACCCTTATCCCTGGCAATGTAAACATTTTTTGTAAGGCCATTTTATCTTTTTTCTTATCCTTGTGTGGCACAGATAGCTCCTGAAAGGATCTGGTAGGGCCTGATCGGGCAACAAATATCAGTGGCTTACCAAAAGTATGCACAAACGACCACCACCCTTCCCATATTTTGCCAGCGCCATACAACCGTTCATGGCCAACAAAACCTGATAGACAACCCATCCCAAATTCACAAACCTTGAGCCGCCCAACATCGTATTTTAAATCAACAATCATAAATGAAATATCACACGGATAGTTTTTACGCAGAGGCACTGGCACCATCTGCGCGCATAAGCCAATCACTACTGCTGAGTAAACAAGAAACGCTCTCATCACACGTACTATTATTTTCATTACTGGCTCCTCTATGCATATCTATTCTCCTATGGCACACTTGTGACAAAAGGAGAAATTACCATGACACATCTCAAAAAACTTAGCACCCTTGCTACCTGCGCTCTAGCACTTTTAATCATACCAACACCGATTCAAGCGATCATAACGAAAGTCCACTCTGTTCGTGAAGGACTTGTACAATATCCTGATCTCAGCGAAACAGATTTAGTTGTTTGCGACATTGACAATACACTGATTAAACATCACCGCTTGCCAAAAAAGCTGCTTGCACAACAACTTGATCAGCAGATGATTATGAGACAATTCGTATTACTCGATCCTACACTGCCACAGCTTTTTCAAGAATTACATGACAAGCGTGTTCCAATTGTTGCGCTCACTCACACGCGCACGGGCACATTTGGCATTATTCCCAGCATGGAGCAATGGCGTTTAAATATGATGAATAACCTAAACCTTACGTTTAGTTTTGATCAGAAGAATGAATCTTTTCTGCTCGTCAGAATACCTAAGCCACACCCAAGTTTTACGAAGGGCATCATTTTAAGCGGGCACCACTCCAAGGGTACGGTACTGAAAGCATTTTTAGCTGAATCGAACATCATGCCTAAGCGTATATTATTCTTTGATGATTTAAAAAATAATATACGCAATGTTCATGATGCATTGGCAAAAACTACGTATGTTCATTGTTTTCATGTTTGTGAAAAAAAATAATAAAAAGACTGGATATTTTTCATGATATTTTTCATAGCTATTATCAGCCTGATCGTCAGTACAGACACAGCATTCTGTAGAGATAAGTACCAATCTTTTCATATGAAACCAGAGGACATTACTGCGGTCTTGAATAGTGTTCTTGAACACAGTGCTCCTCAGTTGGCAGATACGATGCCCGATATTTGCTTTGGCTGCGCAGATGTAAAATATGACCATGGCACCTTCAAAATTGTTGAATGTGGCGATGGGATCTATATGTCCTTACGCGCTACCGATGTCATCATGAATAAAAAAAAATACAATTTAGTTGCTCCCTTTTGGGGGCTTTTATGGCATACGTTGCACCAATTGAATCTCCCAACCTGGCACGTTGGAGGGATCACTGATAAAAATGCCTTAGCTATCAGCGAAAGCAAAAAGCTTAACGTTAACTACGCCCCTAGCTTAAAAGTTTTAGCAGATGACGAATATTTCCAAGCAGCAATCAGCAAGAGCTCTCAGCTTCCTGTGTCCATAAACCAATCCGCAGGCATTATAGTTTACGTAGCCCCCATGAACCGAGAAAAACAACGGGACGGAAAAGAATACAAAGAATTTCGGACAAAATACCCACAATTTTTGTATGTAAATAGTACCGCTCGCGCATACCTTAAACAAAAAGATATGACGTACAATCTCTTTACCCGTGCAGGACTGAGCAGATTTATTCCAACGTTTGGGGTCTTACCTACAATGTACAATCCCGCAACAGCATTCACAATTCGATCACTGATACCAAATGCTGATCTCATGGTTATAAAACCAACATTTTCTTCATTGAGCTATGGCGTTAATATTATTAACCAAGCGCGCTTGGAGCCATTTTTAAAACTTATACTGCAAGATTCTGCTAAAATCCCTCGATTGGCACATCGCAGCCTTTCATACTGGAAGTATAGCAAACAAGCTCATTTTGTTGCTTCAGAATATGTACCCTCACAAATAATTTACAAAGATGGCAACCCCTACGACCCAACCATGCGCGTCATGTATATTATGTACCACAATCAAGGCGTTATTCACGTTAATGTGCTGGGCGGTTTTTGGAAAATTCCCGTTAAGCCTCTGAATGAATCATTAGCAAACCCTACAGAAACGCACGTCACTATTGCCCACGCAGGTGATTATTTCAGCGGTATTTTGCTTGAACAAGCAGAAAGTCTTCGTATGAAACAGCTTATGGCGCCCGTACTTGCAAAAGCTTATGAGCAGATGCTGATAGAACGATAGAAATTCTGTTTTTATATGAAAGTTAATTGCTGTGAAAACTATCATCATCTCACCTGTATTTTTGACGCTCCTATCGTTTAGCAACTTGTTAGGCAGCACAACAGAAACAATACTCTCGCCTCATGATTTTGAGGCAATAGCCAATAGCGCCTATGTTAGTTTTAATAAAGAGCTAGAAAACGCTCCTGCAGATATTACACTTGGGCTTGCCGATATCAAGTACAACCACGGCACCTTTAAAATTATTGAATGTGGCAATGGCCAGCATTCAGGCATACGCCGACACTCTATCTACATCAACAATAAAGAATGTACTCAAGAAACTCCGTATTGGAGCATTATTGAACATCTGCTCAACACCTACAAACTGCCAGTCTGGTTTGTAGGCCAACTACCATTCCAATCATTTCAACCATTTTTGCGGCCCCCACACGACAAGCACCGCCCAAGCACCTTTGACAATTTAATCGCAGCACTTGGCCCCGACATTCATAAAAACATCCCTCTTCCAAAACCAAAAACTATTCGCGAGCACACGGGCATTGTCCTCTACCGAGCACCAAGTCGCAACAGTCAACAGTCCCCAGTATTTTCTGCCTTCAGTAATAATTTTCTACACTTTGTTCTGATTAATAGCCTCAGCAGCAGATACTTTCATAGCAAAGACGCTACCTATAGATTATTTGAAGATGCTGGACTGCATAACTACATTCCTGATTACGCCATTTACCCTGCGCGCTACAATCAGAAACTCGCACAGGAAATAATCGCACGCTTCCCCTCCACCGCGATGTTTATTATTAAACCACTCAATCAGTCACGCGCTCGCGGAGTAAGTGTTGTAGCCGCTGAGAACCTTAATACCCACCTACAGCACCTATTTGGCACTACCCCATTCGCTCCCAAAGAGACAAAAAGCATAGGCTATTGGCGAACAAGCAAAGATACACATTGTATCATCAGTGAATTTGTCCCATCGCAAAAAGTCACGTATGAAAATATAGTCTATGAACCAACAATGCGCATTATCTTTTTAATGACTCATGAATGCGGAAAAGTAACGGTACATATTCTAGGTGGCTGTTGGAAGGTTCCCCCGTATGGCATCACAGATGACTCTGCCAATCTCACTGAACAGTATGCAACAAATCCAGACATTCACGGCACCGAGATACGTGTCATCATTGAAGAAGAAGAGCTGACAACTATGAAAGATGTCGTTGCTCCCGTCCTCGCGCAAGCATACAAAACAATCTTAAAACAAAGTATGGAACACGATGGAAAGTAAAAAAGTTCTCGTCACAGGTGCTGCCGGTTTTTTAGGCAGTAATTTATCCAAGCGATTAATTCTTGATGGCTTCAATGTCATCGGAATTGATAATTTCTACACAGGCCGCATGCACAATATACAGGAACTCGTTAACCATCCTCAATTCACTTTTATCGAGCATGACATCATTCAGCCGCTAGACATATCCTGCGACTGGATTTTTAATTTTGCGTGCCCTGCATCGCCTCCGCACTATCAAAAAGATCCTATTTTTACAGCAAAAACAAATTTTATGGGTAGTCTCAACATGCTCGAGCTTGCCCATCAAAATAGCGCTCGCATCATGCAAGCGTCTACCAGCGAAGTATACGGCAACCCTCTGCAGCACCCGCAAACGGAACAGTACTGGGGCAATGTGCACACCACGGGTCCTCGTGCATGCTATGACGAAGGCAAACGCGTAGCCGAATCACTTTTTTTCGATTATAAACGCATGCACAACCTCGATATTAAAGTTATTCGTATTTTTAATACGTACGGCCCTGGCATGGACCCGCTTGATGGTCGCGTGGTAAGCAACTTTATTATGCAAGCACTGCGTGGCGAGCCCATTACACTGTACGGCACAGGCAACCAAACGCGCTCATTTTGTTATGTTGATGATTTAATTAATGGAATTATGGCTATGATGCAGAGTGATGTTTCAGTCGCTGGACCAATTAATCTGGGCAACCCCATCGAGTTTACACTCAAAGAGCTGGTAGAAACTCTTGAGAGCGTACTTGGCCGTAAGCTCAACATTGTCATGATGCCCCTTCCAGAAGATGATCCAACACGCAGACAACCAGATATTACCCTAGCAAAACAACTGCTCAATTGGCAGCCAACGGTGAACTTACCCACCGGACTCAAAAAAACAATCGATTACTTCAGGCAATTTGTATCATGAAGGTAATTGTATGCTCTGGTGGCCGTTTTCACGCATATGCCCTTGCGCAGCAACTTCTTAAGCGTAACGCTCTGCAACGGCTGTACACATTTGATTACACCACACGTGACGCACAGAAGGTACCTCCCTCCTACGTTGCTCACAACAAAACCTGTGGTCTTCTCAATACCATTTTTGAAAAAGCACGGCTTGCACGTGTTATTAATCGCACAACATTTAATAGCTTTAAAGACAGGATTTTTGAGCGCGGAGTCAGCAAAGCCTTGCCGCACGAAACTCAATTCGATCTTCTTGTCGGCTGGTCTGGTTTTTTGCACCACTCCTTGCCAACAAAACGCATTCAAGCATCAAAAATTATTCTTGAAACCGGCTCATGCCACACAGACACACAAGAGTTATTAATCCAGCAAGAATACGCCCGTTATGGTCTTACTTTCACCAGTCACAATAAAAAAAGACAAGATCAGGCACGATTGGAATACGAAGAAGCAGACCTCATCATGACACCATCAAGCTTTGTGCAACAGAGCTTTCTTGATAAAGGTTTTAATGCTGCGAAAATAGCTGTTGTGCCATATGGTGTCGATCTTAGCTTTTTCAAACCTCCTCAACTGCCCCGTCTGAGAAAAAAATTTAGACTGCTTTTTGTTGGTATGGTCAGCTTGCAAAAGGGTATTGATTATTTATTACATGCATGGCAACAGGCACAATTACCCATTAACGATACAGAGTTAATAATTGTTGGCTCAATTCAAAAAGATTTCTTACTCATTAAGAATAAATTACCCCATAGCATCAACGTATCTTTTCTGGGTGGCATAACGCGCGAAGCTCTCAGAGAGCAATACCATCAAGCAAGTGCTTTCGTGCTGCCATCAGTGCAAGAGGGCCTTGCAATGGTAATCGGCGAAGCAATGGCCACGGGGCTGCCAGTCATTGTCAGCACCCACACAGGCGGACAAGACTTGGTCACACATGGCACCACGGGTTTTTTATACAGTCCCTACGATATTAGCGCACTCGCACAACAGATAACCTGGTGCTACCAAAATCGTACCGCTGCTGCACAGATTGGGCAACAAGCACATAATCACATTCAGGCCTTTTCATGGGATGCATATGGCGAAAAAGTCTTTCAGGTCTATAAAAAATTGGTTGGCCATGAATAAGAAAGTACTTATTGTTGGTAAATTTAGTACCGACCCGAATATTTATACCTATGCATCATCATTTTATAAAACGTTTCAACTACTAGGTTACGAAACAGCACAGGTAGATTGCAGCCCAGTTGGACCATTTCAGAACACTCCAGTAATTAATAAAATTGCTCTGCCACTTGCAATAGCAGGCATAAATAAAACTATTCTGGCAGCAGTAAAACAACATAGCCCGTCACTGGTCTTTATTCTCAAGGGACAACACATCACCCCACGCACTATCGCGGCCATCAAATCAGCTGGTGCGCGTGTCGTCAATTTTTACCCGGATAATCCATACGCCCTCTGGAACGGTAACTCAACAGAGTCTATTTTAAAATCGCTGCCACTATTTGACTGTTTTTTATCGTGGTCACCCATACTTACCCCAGCACTCCTGGCTTCAGGGTCCCCTCACGTGTGCTCTTTCCCGTTTGCTTATGACGACACTATTTATAATGATAAACAAAAACCGCACATCCTGAGCTCGTCGAAAGACAACGCTCAGAGAGCAAGAGAGAACGAACAGATCGATATCTGTTTTATTGGCACATGGGAGCCAGAACGAGAAGCATTTTTGGAGCAAGCAATAATGCGACTACCAAACGTTACATTTGGCATCTGGGGAAACGGCTGGCATGAGCATGCAACTTCTTCGCATATCAAAAAACATCTGATGGGAAAGGCTATTTATGCTGATGCAATGATCGATATTTATAAAAAATCAAAAATCATCCTCAATCTGCTGAGAGCACAAAATGCACATGCCCACAACATGCGCACCTTCGAGGTTCCTGCAACAAAATCATTCCTGCTAACTGAGCGCACCGATCAACAATCCAAGCTCTTCTTTCAAGAAGATTATTCCATTGCCTGCTTTGAAGGCATTGACGAGTTAGTAGAAAAGATCAACACTTATCTTCATGACACGCAGGCACGAGAAACAATGAGCGAGCGCAGCTTTGTTGCTGCCCAGCATTACACCTTGCAAAAACAGCTGCATCATTACTTAGAAGAGTGCCCTGCCCTACGCTAAGGATCTTCGTATTATGCTTATAAAAAAACCACGGATAGCGATTCTAACACTGCGTAATACATATAATTATGGCGGTGTGCTATCGAGCTTAAAAGTTGTATATGAGTTTACGAGCATC
This sequence comes from candidate division TM6 bacterium UASB124, assembly GCA_945897315.1. GTDB lineage: Bacteria > Babelota > Babeliae > Babelales > RVW-14 > CAIKAH01. Next base: position 74,988 of record CAMDFF010000002.1, on the reverse strand, counting down.
TATTTTGAACCAACTGTTTTCTTTCTTGGATTTGGTTCTGATGTCGGCATGCATCTTAAAAAAGGCAAGTTTACATCGACTGCAAAATCGCTTACCTATTTTGGCATGAACTGCATAGAAGTTGGCGCACGATGGGGCTTTTGGGAACCAGGACACTACTGGTTCACCAGAGACACTTGGAAAGCCTATTTAAAAGATTTCGATTATATTTTTGTTGTTAGCGGCACCTGTATTGCAGCACATCCAGCACAAATACTAAACAAAAAATATGTGATGTGGATAGCAACCTCATACAATGAAGATCGCGCAGAGCGTGAAAAAAAACTGCGAGGGCTGCGTGCTTTTATTAATGTTTGCGCCAAGGGTATTATGAACACGCTTGAAGCCACTATTTTAAGACAAGCATCATACATTTGGGCATACAGCGCATATGCAGAAAAAGATTTCCTAGCAAAACTAGGAGATAAAACAGAAGCAATAGTTCGCTGCGGATTTCCAATCGACACAAGTATATATCAACAATTTGATAGCAAAAAAGAAGAAGCTATTATTGCTGTTGGCCGCTTCAGCGATCCAAGAAAAAACATTGGCATGCTTCTGCGCGTATTCCAGCTATTATATGAACGCAATCATAAGCTTGTGCTCTACATCGTTGGCATGAAGCCAGATGCTGAAACCCTCTTTCCTTTTATTAACTACAGTTCATATAAAAATATTATTTTTACAGGCCAAGTCAGCAGTGATGATTTACACCTTTTTTATCAGCGCTCGCAACTCATGCTCATTACCTCTTATCAAGAGGGACTTGGTATTGTTGGACTAGAAGCAATGCATTATGGCCTACCAGTTGTCTCAACTGATTGCGGTGGTACAGCCGACTATGTCATCAACGGTACTACGGGGTACCTTGTTCCCATCAATAATGATATGGAAATGGCACATCATGCACACGCTATTCTGTTAAACCACTATCACGCACAAGCGCTCTCATTCAACGCAAAGCAACTCATTGAAAAACAATTTTCAAAACCAACGATATATGCTCGCTTTAAAGAAGGGTTAACAGTTGCGTACCCTGAGCTAGCACAACATTTTGAAATAGTAGATAAAGCCAAGCAAGATCTTTCGCTTCCACAAGAATCTCGTCCATTCAACGCCCTTAGAGAGACTAGGCTATGAATATTATCATCATCGGGCACACGTATATAGCCCCCATTAACCGTAAAAAATGGGTTACTATTGCTCAACTTTATCCAACAATAAATATCACTGTAATATTCCCAAATAAATGGACTACAACGCTTTTTGATCATGTTGCTGATATTTCTGATGAGTACTATTTACCAAATTGTCGTTTTGTTGCACTCGATGCACGGAAAGCAGGCAACGAGTTACTCTACTCGTACAAAACATACCAGTTGTATCGTATTATGCGTGAAGCCAAACCAACGATAATTCACGTTGAACAAGGGTGCTCTGCTATTAGCTATGCACAAGCAAACATTATTGGCAAAATGCTCAACAGTCAGGTAACGTCACTCTTTTTTACATGGATCAACTGGGAACAAAAAGAAAGTTTTAAACATAGACTTCTCTTGCATCCTATTGAACAACTCAACCTTGCAAGTGCCCACGGAGCGATTGTTGGCAATCACGATGCAGGAATCATATTGCAAAAGAAAAATTTTTCAAAACCTATTTATATTATTCCTCAACTAGGCGTTGATACTGATATATTTAAGCCAGACCCTCAACCACGTAGTGGCAAAAAACGAGTTGGCTTTGTTGGCAGATTTACGCCAGAAAAGGGTATTCTAACGCTCTTGGCAGCATTTGCTGATCTAGCATACCTCTTTCCTGACTGGGACTTAGTTTTTATCGGGAAAGGCTCTCACAAAGAGCAGTTAGAGCAAGCCATTCTACATCATAATTTGCATGAACGTAGTTTTATTATTGATCCAGTCCCTCATGAGCAAGTTGCAGGACTCATAAACAACATAGATATCTTGGTTCTTCCATCATATGACACCCCGCATTGGCGTGAACAATTTGGCCATGTCATTGTTGAAGCTATGGCGTGCGGAGTCGCAGTCATTGGAAGCAATGCTGGAGAAATCCCTTATGTCATTGATATTTTCGGCCTCATTTTTGAACAAAAGAATACCCAATCACTACTTGCCCAATTAAAGACTTTAATGCAAGATGATGGACTAAGACAGGCTCTCGGACAACAAGGACTCAACCACGCACGCACAAAATATTCACACCAAGCAATTGCAGAACAAACATATGCCTGTTGGATGGACATTTTAAATAAGAGAAAAAGCCACACAAAAGCTTAAAAAGGAGTCTGGATGAAGAAAATTGCCATCATCGGTGCTGGTTATGTCGGCCTGGTCACTGGTGCATGTTTTGCACAAAAAGGTAACCGTGTTACCATCGTTGATAATAACCAAGATAAAATTGACCAGCTCCTCAAGGGAGCTATTCCTTTCTATGAGCCACATCTTGATATCATTGTGCAAGATGCCTTAGCAAAAAAAACCATCACTTTTGTCAGCACCATTCAAGAAGCGCTCAGCCAACAACCGGAATTTGTATTCTCTTGTGTTGGTACCCCATCGCTGCCAAACGGCGCCGCAGACTTATCATTTGTAGAAATAGTTGCAGCTGAAATTGGCATGCATATGGAGCAATATACAATCATCGTAAACAAATCAACGGTACCGGTCGGCACTGCTGCAAAAGTTGAAACCATTATTGCGGCTAAACTTACCGAGCGTAATGTTAAAATTGCATTTGACGTTGCATCAAACCCTGAGTTTTTAAAAGAAGGCGATGCTGTTAATGACTTTTTAATGCCTGATCGTGTTGTCATTGGTGTACGCTCAGAAGAATCAGCAGAAGCACTCTATGAGCTTTATAAGCCATTTCTAACAAGTGATAAGCAATTTTTGGTCATGACTCAACCATCGGCAGAGCTCACTAAATATGCTTCTAATGCAATGCTTGCAACACGCATCAGTTTTATGAACCAACTTGCACATCTTGCTGACAAACTTGGTGCAGATATTCATCAAGTCAAGCATGGTATGGCGCAAGATCGTCGCATTGGAGCACACTTTTTGAATGCTGGCATTGGCTATGGTGGTAGCTGTTTTCCAAAAGATGTTGCAGCTCTCGTTCACATGGGTATGGAGCAGCATTACCCAATGACCTTGGTTAAAGAAGTAGAAAATATTAATCACGTACAACGTGTTTGGTTTAGCCATCAAATTACCAACCACTATGGACCAGCACTTGCAACAAAAACCGCCGGCATTTGGGGCCTGGCTTTCAAACCAGAAACCGATGATATTCGTAGCGCGCCTGCTATTGACGTCATTAAGAAGCTACTTGAACAAGGCGCAAACGTCATTGTATACGACCCTGTTGCAACAGAAAATATTAAAAAAATATTTGGTGATCTCATTACCTATGCAGATCAGGGCCAACAGGTATTGCAAAATGCAGACTTTTTAGTCTTGCTTACTGAATGGGCAGAGTTCACTACAACAATTCCGTCACACTTTTTACAGCTGAAAGATAGAGTTGTTTTTGATGGACGCAATTGCTTTGCGCCAGAAGATATGAAAGCCCTTGGTGTTTCATATTATTGTATAGGTCGCAATAGTGTTACAGATGATGTTCCACTCAATCATTATCATGTTGCTGCTACCCAACATGACTCAAGCGCTTGGCAATAAGGCAATTTTTATGGAGCACCAGAAGAAGATTCTTTTCATTCATCATGGTAAAGGGCTTGGCGGTGCTCCACTTAGTTTATTGTATCTCGTGCAGCAACTATCTTGGCAGCTTTACAGGCCTGTTGTAGTTTTTTTGCATAATTCTGCAGCATGTGATCTTTTTAAGAAAAATAATATTCCCACCGTAGGCCCTATAGGCTGGTATGATTTTGCACACACTAAAATTTGGTGGTTTAGGTGGTATCATCCACACCATGTGTGTAGGGCTATTATTCACACTATTATTACTTTTTTTATTATAGCCCCTAAAATATACCGCAAAGAACGTCCTGCGTTGGTTCACCTCAATACCAGCTCCCTCATTGCTTGGGGCGCAGCAGCTTGGTTCATGCACATTCCCATCGTATGGCATATTCGCGAGCCTCTTGCTGATGGCTACTATGGACTACGTAAAAATTTTATTCGATGGTGCGTCGCAACTTTTGCAACAACTATTGTCGCCATATCAAAAAATGATGGGTTACCATGGACCAACAGTAAAAAATTATTGATTATTTATAATGCTGTTCCCCCAGAGCAATTTGATAGCGCTCGCGACAAAAAACAATTTTGCGAGAAATATGACTTACAGAATAGCCTACGAATACTCTTTGTTGGCGGCTGTTCACGGGAAAAAGGGACCCTCCCGCTGCTATATGCATTTGAACAGGTGCTTAAAAAGCTGCCGACCACACAACTTCTTATTGCTGGCTATTTCCCTGAGCAAAAAGATAATAACTATATAAACCTTACGCCATCATCGCGCTACATAGCAAACGTACTCAGTGTTGTAGCCAAGCACCCAAAAAATGTAGTATTACTTGGTGCCATTAACGACATTCCTGCTGCAATGGCCGCTTCTGATATTATTGTATTCCCTGCAACTGTTGGTCACTTCGCACGTCCAATCATCGAAGCAGGATTCATGAAAAAACCTGTCATTGCTTCTTGCTTGGCACCACTAGATGAGCTAGTAATTGACAAGACCACCGGACTATTAATACCTCATAATAATAGTGATGCATGGGCTGACGCACTTATCTTATTATTAACCGATCAGCAAAAGCGTATCTCAATGGGACAGGCTGGCTACGAATATTGCACAACAAAATTTTCGCTACTTCACCAACGTAACCAAATAGCACAGTTATACGAAAATATACTTAAAGGAGACCACCATGAACCCCTTGGCTCTTAAACAAGAGGTAAAGAAATACTGGAATATTGCAGCATGTGGAACTGAATTTATTAATTTAAAAAAGTTCTCTAAAGAATATTTCGAAGCAATTGAGACATTTCGGTATGCCACAGAGCCAGAGATTTTTGCATTTGCCCAATTTACACGCTTTCATGGTAAGCGTATTCTTGAAGTCGGCGTTGGCGCTGGTACTGATTTTTTACAATGGATTCGCGCTGGAGCACAAGCCTACGGAATTGACCTAACGGAAGAGGCTATTGCACATGTACACCATCGATTAATGCTCTATGACCTTGCAGCAAAAGAGCTCTGTATTGGTGATGCAGAGGCTATACCGTATGAAAAAAATATGTTTGATCTCGTTTATTCTTGGGGTGTTATTCATCATTCCCCAAATACCGAGCAAGCACTACGGGAGCTCATTCGAGTTGCAAAACCAGGGGGCACTATCAAACTGATGATTTACAATCGCAACTCACTTTTTGCCTTGTACCAATATCTAACGCATGCACTTCTGAAAGGAAAGCCCTTTAAGTCATTCAGAAAGGTTCTCTACCACCACCAAGAAAGCCTTGGTACTCAAGCGTTTACTTTTAGCGAAATCAAAAAACTTTTAGCTTCACAGCCCGTTACTATTAAGCACTTAAGTGCTCCCGCAACAAAACACGATCTCCTCTATTACAAAGCTAAACCGTTTCAATGGCTGGCGTACACCCTAGCTTGCGTGGTGGGATGGCAACGCTGCGGCTGGTTTATGATGATTGAACTCGTAAAGAAACCTCTGTAATCAATTGACAATCAGACATGATTCTTAGTCAATTGATAGTTTTTGCTTGCTTATTTTTATGCTATACTACCCGACAGAATGTTGCCTATAGTTCAATCATTTTTGCTTTAGATGAATACTTATGATTATTGATGAAACAACGCCACCACCAGCAAACCAAGATCCAGCACAGCAAACACTTGTAGACTCTGAAGACACGATTACTCCAGTCGAGCCTAACTACAAAGAGCTGTATTTGCGGACAAACGCTGATTTCCAAAATTTTAGAAAGCGCATTGATCGTGAACGCACTGATTTGGCGCATGGCTTACAAGCAGATGCGATAGAACGCTTGCTTCCGATTATTGACGACCTAGATCGTGCTGTTACTTCTGCGCAGAGCAACGGAGTACAAGAAACATGGCTAGAAGGATTTGTCCTCATTTTAAAAAATGCCAAAAAAAAACTTGCTGATCTGGGAGTTGAAGAGATCGCTAATACAGACACCTTTGACCCTATGCTTCACGAAGCACTTATGCACATTGATAGCCCGCAACACAAAAGCGGCGACATAGTTCAAGTTCTTGAAAAAGGCTACGCCCTTAAGGGTAAAGTAATTAAGTACGCACGCGTAAGCGTAGCGAAATAGTCTTTTAATATGTCCACTCTGTCTGGTTTTCTTCTTTTTTCTCTCATATTACTAAGATAAACCAATACATGAGTGGACAAAAACAGTGTGAATGGTAACAGAGGATCATAATATGGGATTTGTAACCAAGCTCGATAGCAAGCTATCTCGTCATAGAAGACGACTGCGCTTACGGTTCAGTCGTCATCGTTTGCAACGCGGGTTACGCATTATTCCAAATCTCTTCACACTTGGGAATGCATTTTTTGGATTCGCTTCCATTGTTTTTGCTGCAAACAATAACATTGTTGCGGCAGCTTACTTTATTCTCTTAGGCGCGCTGATGGATGGGCTTGACGGTCGTATTGCGCGCTACATGAAAGTAACCAGCGATTTTGGCACACAGCTTGATTCGCTGTGTGATGCGGTTTCATTTTGCTTGGCCCCAAGCTTGCTTATGTATTTTTGGCAGCTACACACGATCGGAATCTTAGGCTTTATTGCATGTGCAGCTTTTCTCTTCGCGGGGATCGTTCGACTAGCACGATTTAATGTCACTCACGAGCAACAAACCGTATACTCTATTGGCGTGACAACTACCGTCGCAGCTTGCTTCCTCGCAACTATCACCATTGCATCGCAACAGTACTATTTCACTACCGGCGCCTGTGGTCTGTTAATCATAATAGTTTTATTTCTTGCCAAGCTCATGATCAGCACAATTCCATTCCCCACCTTCAAACAAGTCTCTCGCAGCACCTATGGCATCTTTGCTAGTATCTCATTTGCCTTCATGATCACCATGGGTCTCATCAATGTTCTTCTCGCCGGTTTTATCTCTTATTTTGCTTACACTTTTATACGCATATTATTGGTTAAATTCCATACCCCAAAAAATTAATTTTTGGTACACTGAAATTTCGCCACGCAAAAAAAGGATGCTTGCAATGAACGATATCTCAAAGAAAATTTTTGTCAGTGTATCACTAATATTCTCTATCTGTGCTCTGGGAACAGGCCTTTTGCTTGTTAAACATCAATCAAGTATTTCTGCTCAACTGGAAGTTCTTGGCAAAGCGCACCACCACTCTAAACATAGTGAACAACAACCCATAGCCCCCGTTGAACTGCGCAATACCTGGCTGAATGTACAAAAAAAAGTAAAGGATACCGTAGTACAGATATTCTCACACGTCTCGGAATTCAATTTACTTGAACCATACAAAACGCCAGAGCAACGCGAAGGTGCCGGCAGTGGTTTTTTTGTTAACGACCAGGGTGATATTGTTTCAAACTATCACGTAGTTGCCCAAGCAAGTAGCGTTGAAATTCAGATCCCGTCATTTGGTCTTGAACGTTTTGATGTTGAAATTATTGGCGTCGCACCAGAGCGTGATATTGCGCTGCTCCGCGTTACTGCCGAAGCACAAGAAAAAATCAAAGCTAAAATTGGTAAAATCCCCTATCTGTCGCTTGGAGACTCCGACAATATTTTGCGATCACAAGAAGTTCTTGCCATCGGCTATCCACTTGGTCAAAGCCGCTTAAAAAGCACGCTAGGCATCGTGAGCGGCCGTGAGCGTCTTGGCAATTCAGGGTTTATTCAAATTACTGCACCAATTAATCCGGGTAATTCCGGGGGCCCTGCGCTCAATACGGCAGGAGAAGTTATCGGTATAAACTCTTGCGGTGTACCAGGAGCACAAAATGTTGGATACATTATCCCCATTAATGAAGTCAAAAGCGCATTAAAAGATCTTCCAAGTGTCAAATTATTACGCAAGCCCACTCTGGGATGCCTCTTCACGGCAGCGACCCCAGAAATGGTAAACTATCTTAAAAACCCCGGTGATGGCGGCTGGTACATCGCAAAAGTATTTAAGGGCACACTTTTTGAAAGTGTCGGCATCAAAGAAGAAGATATGCTCTACGAAATCAATGGATATCGCATCGATATGTACGGCGATCTTGATGTGCCATGGAGTGAAGATAAAGCATCACTGTTTGAATTTCTCAATAGACTTAATGTTGGGGACCCTCTAACATTTACTATCTTTCGAAAAGGCGAGCGTAAAGAGTTTCATTTCAAGTTTGAACCTAAATTTTTACCACCAATTCGCATGATCTACCCAGAATTTGAAGCTGAAGCAATTGAGTATGAAGTTCTTGCTGGGATGGTCATTATGCCTCTTACGATTAATCACGTATTGATGCTTAAAAACATTGCTCCTGACTTAGTGCGCTTTGGAAAAATTGAACAACAGCACGAGCCAGCGCTTATTGTAACGAACATACTACCAAACTCTCAGGCATTTAAAGCGCGCATTTTAAGCCCTGGTGAAATTATTGAACAAGTAAATGGTATCAAAGTAAAGAGCCTGGCAGATTTTCGTAATGCCATTAAAGAAAGTATTAAAACACGCTATATCACCCTACGCACTGACGACAATTTTTATGCTGTTCTCTCTGTTGATAAAATTGTACGGGAAGAGGATATGCTTAGCATGCGCTACTTCTTTAAGAAATCACCGTTAGTCACCATGCTTGATACCCGTAATATATCCGCTAAAAAACCTTTAAAATAAGCTATAGCTCCCAGATGAAAAAAGACAAAAAACGACTCGATACGCTTGCTTTAGCACAGCACCCACACCTCAGCCGCAATCAAATTCAAAGCTTTATTATGCAAGGCAAAGTAAGCATTGAAGGCGTCATCGTAAGCAAAGCAGGGGCACAATTTTATGACGACATCCTCGTAACATTAGATCAAGAGCAGCCAAAGTTTGTAAGCCGTGCTGGCTTCAAGTTAGAAGCTGCTCTTGATGAATTTAAGCTTGATGTCACTGATTTTATCTGCATGGACGCTGGAATTTCTACGGGTGGATTTAGTGATTGTTTACTTCAACGCGGGGCAAAACGTATTTATGGTGTTGACGTTGGCTACAACCAAGTGCATGAAAAAGTAAGTACTAATCCTCGCGTTAAGCTCCTAGAAAAAACAAATTTGCGATTATTACCGTCGCTACCAGAGATGATTGACCTTGCAACGCTTGACCTCTCTTTCATCTCTCTTTTAAAAATTATTGAACGTGTTGATACATTTATTAAACCTGACGGACATATTATTGCACTGATTAAGCCCCAATTTGAAGCTGATCGAAAAGATATCGGCCGTGGTGGCTTGGTCTCTAACCCCGCGGTACATGAAGCGGTTATTGCCAAAATAAAAGATGGCTTTGAACGATGTGGCTTTGAAATGCAAGGGATTATTGACTCCCCAATTCTTGGTGCTGCATCAGGCAATAAAGAATTTTTAGCTTTATTTAAACGCTTCTAAACACTAAGAATGTCATCATGAGCTCTCATTCTTTTGCGGATTACGTTCAAGATTTACTCTCGCCTTTTGGCCTTATTAAACTTCGCCGCATGTTTGGGGGCTATGGCGTATATGCCCATGCCGTTATGATGGGCCTTATTGTTGACGATGAGCTTTATTTTAAAGCAAACAAAAAGACTGCCGTCTATTTTGAACAAGCTGGATCGCAGCCTTTCACCTATCAAAGAAACGAAAAACTCGTTGCACTTTCCTACTGGAAGGTGCCGGCAGACGTACTGGATGACCAAGAACAGCTCAAAACATGGTTTTTATTAGCTATTTCATCTACCAAAGCGGCATCCTAGTCGCAACTGGAGTAGTTACTGTAGGTGGTGTGGTCGCAGTAGCCAAAGCAGGCGAATGCCTACTGCAATGAGCTCCTATTTTGTACATTTTCCACCAGATTAGCCCCCCTTTTTGTACATTATTGACAACAAGTAGGTTTGTTTTTTATACATAGATAGTAAATCTTAGATCCTATTTTTGTACATTTTAAGGCTAAAATCTATGAAACGCATTGTCGACCATTTTTTACTCACATGGAAATCAGCAAAAACACCCAAGCCACTCATCCTGCGTGGTGCCCGCCAGGTCGGTAAAACCTACGCCGTACGCCAATTGGGAAAAACGTTTAGCTCATTTGTAGAAATCAACCTAGAAACTAATGAGATAGCACGTACTATTCTAGCTTCCACGCTCGACATTGAAGTGATTATGCTAAAGCTGGGAGAAGCATTAAATCAACCTATTCTTCCCGCTCAAACATTATTATTTTTTGATGAAGTTCAGCATGTCCCACAAGCCATCACCGCCTTGCGTTATTTTTACGAACAACGCCCAGGACTTCATGTAATTGCAGCTGGATCATTGCTCGATTTTGCCTTAGAACAAATCAGCGTCCCCGTTGGACGCGTTACTTTTCTTCGTATATATCCACTGTCTTTTTTAGAGTTCATGACAGCACTTGGCCATACTGGATTGGTGAGTATGATTCTACGGCAAACGTCTCATAATCCTGATCCTATCAATAAACCGCTGCATGAAAAGCTACTATCATTTGTAGGGCTTTATTTAGCTATTGGCGGCATGCCAAGCACCGTGGCCACATGGCTAGAAGAAAAGACATCATATGCAGTTAGATCCATCCATGAAGATCTTATTTTTACCTATCGCCAAGATTTTGGTAAATATGCAAAAAAACACCAAATCAAATACCTAGAACTTATCTTGCAGCATGCTCTCAATCAATTGGGAGGCAAATTCATGTTTGCACGTGTAGGCGAATATAAAAAGCGTGAGCTAGAACCGGCGATAGAGCTCCTAGAAAAAGCAGGGCTCCTCCACAAAGTATTTCGCAGCGGCGCACAAGGCGCCCCTCTTGGTGCGCATGCATTTCTTGATACATTTAAACTTATTTTCATGGATGTTGGTCTTTGCCAAACGTTACTTAAAAATGACCTCTCCGGTTGGCTTATTGATCCTAACCAGGCATTTAGTAACAGTGGTACTCTTGCTGAAGCATTCGCTGGACAAGAGCTACTTGCCTACAGCGATCCGACACAACAAGAACAACTGTTTTATTGGCACCGGTTTGGCCAGTCACGAGAAGCCGAAGTTGACTATGTAATCCAACTCAATCAAGCAATCATACCAATTGAAGTCAAGGCCGGCGGCAGCCACCGACTACAAAGTATGCAGTTGTTTTTAGAAGAGCATACCAAAACGCCACTTGGCATCCGTTTTTCTACCCATCCGTACAGCGTACGCGACAACATCCACAGCTACCCACTCTATGCCATAGCAAAACCACTATTAGACTCCCGACCAGAAGTGCTAATGGCTATAGAGACACTTATCGCCTCTGAGTAGATTTTGTCCCCGTAACCAATAACAACATGAGTTACCATGGCTCACAGTCCTTAGACTCACGAGATAGAATTTTTCTTATTTTTTAAATTTTAGTTCAGATTGCATTTTTAATAAAAATATGTATAATTATAAAACTACTATTAAAATGTATTTAAAATACAGGAAGTCCATAACACAACAACATCTTGATTGAAAGGCTGCTTTTATGAAACGTCTATTGCAAGTACTCTTGTTCATACTCATACCAACTTTAATTCCTGCAAGCAGCTTTGCTAGCGCACCAGCCAATGACTCACTACCAGCTACAGAAGCAGAACCATGCTCCATTTGTCGTGACCCGTACGTAACCGGTGAAGAGCAAACGACAACATCCTGCAATCATCGCTTTCACCGCACATGCCTCACAGCATGGTTACAGCGTTCTCCAACATGCCCTCTGTGCAGACATGGCATAGGCGCACAACAACAAATGACAGTGGAAGAAGAAGAACAACAAGCTATACTTGAGCCATTCATGCACCGCGCTATCAGCGGCGATGATCTCGCCCTTCTTGATGCAATATTGCATCCCGCAAGAAATTTTAACATCAATGCAACGGCACAAAGGATAACTCGTGGGTTAGTTCCTGAGATAGAAGAAGTAGAAAATATAACATTTTTTATGCTTGCAGTCAGGGATGGTAGTCGTGAACTAATTCGAAGAATTGCACGCGCAAGACCGGATGACATCAACTATCGCAATCATTTCGGAAACGCAGCAATTACCTATGCACTTGATGCAGGAGACTTAGAAACTGTGTATCTACTACAGCAAGAAGGAGCTATCTGCAACGCTCAAGAAAGAGAACAAATTCGATACCAGACACAACAATTAAACTGCTGTATGCGCTTGGTGGCGTGCCTTGGCAGCTTAACCATTGTCGCAGCAACTCTTAGAAAATATTACTAGCGCAGAAAAAAGCCCTCGGAAATTCCGAGGGCTTTTTTCATACATTAATTACCACTAACAAGCTACATCAAGCTTAAGCCGCTAAGGCCTCATTCACATCATGTGCTTCTTCATCGAGCTCTTCATCAGGAGCCATGGTGTCAACAGTGTTAACCCATAGACGATAAACACCATACGCAATTGCTCCAGCAGCAACACATGTAGCTACTGTCATAGCTGTGTCGGCAGCTGAAGTAATACCAGGCCGCACTTGCATGGTTTTAGCACCTGTTTCAGGATTAACCACTTCAACCATACCAAAATTCTTCACAGCAGGATGATTAAGTGCTTTTTGCTTTGTCATCAACCACAGACCAGCACCAAGAGCGCCGGCTGCCATAACAGCAAGATCAGCTGTCTTAAGGTCATCATAAGCCTTTTCAAGATTCGCTAATGCAACTTCTGGTAGGGTGCTACCAATATAGCCGCCATTTCTACCGATGCCGATTGTAGTATTACGAAAATCCCACGCATGACGCAATGTATCAGCTACGCCATCATCAGAGGCTTTTACAAGATCAAAGTAGCTACCCCAGAAAGAGAGATCAGCTTGTGTAACAGCTTCAGGATTTTTAAGCACTTCCAAAAGCAACCATGGCTTTACATTACGAGCAACAATCTCATTCTTGATAAAATACTCTTGCAAGCAACGTAATTGCTTCACATTATCAACAACAATAACCATCGGCATGCCATTGCTATATTCATCTTTAAAGAAAGTACCTTGGTAATCTTTAACATTCAAAAGACCAACAGCAGACATTGCATCTTCAATCACTGCTGCAATAGGAGCATCAAGCTTCCTCTTACCACGAAATGTTTTTACCATTTTTTTAGCAAATCCAAAGAAACCTTTATGGCTCAAGGGAATCATATTTTTTAAATCAACAGCTTTTTTTGCAGGTAATATCTTATCAAGCACAACATTGTGCACGCCAAACTCAAGAACATAAAATGCGTCCTCACGAGGATCAGCGATTGTAGCTACCGGCTTAGCACCTTCACGAGCAACAAAACGAAGTAACGGTTGATCCCCTGCCTTCAGCATTTCTTGTGATGTCAAACTACCAATACCACAATTTACCGCATCTTTTGGTGAACGAACAACAGCTGTAAGATGTTCTGGTTTCGCCACAACAGATGCTACTGCTGAACAGGCAAGCATAGCCGCTAACGCTAGCTTTTTAAGATGTACAAGTGTCATACAAAACCCTTATAAAATGTGTTGAAAATAAATATTCTATTTTATTCTTTTACCCTAGGAGAGCCATAAACCTCATCATCCAGGGGATAAACCATTCTAGGGGAATGCACAGTTTTTTCAAGGTTTGAATAGTTGACTGCGCCAAGAAGCCACTACTAGCTGCTTTCTCCTCAAAATAAAGACTAACAGAAAAATTACAAGAAGAGCGGTATACAACCAGCTTATTCCGGCTGCAACGATGCCCCCCAAAAAAATGCCCGCTGTAATCATCACTGGATACGGCAATAGAGCCATAACCCAACGACCACATAGACCAAGAGGCAAGCTAAACATATAGATTGTCATAAGAGGGTACCCAAGAAAACTAATATAGTACCAAAGACTATCAATCAGCCGCCGCCGTAGAGCGCGCACCATTGGTTGAGGCATATAAGCGCTAAACATAAGTGTTTTATACAGATAAGCAAGATTATAGACCCGTTGTTTCATATTCATCACATTAAAAAAATAATGCGATAAAACAGAATGTGACACCTCACGCACCAGCCGCTGCTCAGGTACATAGACCGTCACGGCATGCTCAAGCTGCACAGCATGTTTAACGCTATCAAGCGTACATTGTAAGGCATGCGTTACAGTGGTTACTGTATGTTCCGTATTTAACGTTACCAACAGTACCCCTTTTCCTTTCGACTTTGCACAGTCAAGCTCTTCGATATAACAAAAACGGTTGCCTTCAAGCTCAAACCACGTACCAAACATAAGCTCTTGCCGCTGTTTTTTAAAATGAACATATTTATACTGCTCTGCCATTTGAGCAACTTCCAGTACAAATCCTTCACGTAGCAGACCAACACCAATAGCCATACCAACCGTAAGCAGAAAGAGTAGTAAACTTAATCGATATGGAATAAACCCTATAAGCTGGAGAAAATCCCACGACTGCTGCATGGTCAACTCACGCAGTACAAAAAGAGTTGCAAGCCACACGCTAACGGGCATAACATCGAAAGCAGAAGGCAGAAAATTAAGCCCTAAAAACTGAAATATATGCCCGACAGAGATGTTTTTGACGCGTGCCAATTTTTCAAAAAATTCAATGAAATTAAATAAGACTGCCAACAATAACGTAATCGATGCCCATGCCCCAAAAAACAGTCGTGCAACATACCCAGGAAGCGTCATCGTGTCTTTACGATTTCTTTATCAGTGATTCAGGCGTAATAAGCCCGCACGAGATGAGACTTTTAACAGCCTCTTCAAAGCTAATATCTGTCAAAATAATTTCGTCCTCAGGCATAATAAAAAAATAACCCGAGGTTGGATTTGGAGAGTTTGGCATAAACACTTTGACATAATGCTCGCCTGCATAATGCTTAAATTTTTCTGGAATAATGGGCTCATATGTCTCTTTAGCTGATTCTAAGAGAAATGCTAGATGGTACTGCCCTTTTTTTGGATACGGAATCAAAACCACGCGGCGATGAGCAACCAATGCCGAATCCGAAACTTTAAAAAAATCCACCACGATCTTAGCAGCCGAATACACAATGCGAACAAGAGGAATCCGATTTACAAGCTCCTCAAAATAATGCACTAATCTATTCATCAATAATGTTTTTAAAATAAATCCCATTATCAAAATCACTAATACGACCAAAACAAATTCTGAACCAGGAATTTCACGCAGCCAGGTGGGTTCAATGCGCTCAAGAGGAACGAGCATCTTGCTCACCAATGTATATAAAAAATTAATAAAAAACAGTGTTGCAGCGATAGGAATAATCGTAAACAGGCCGCTTAAAAAAACAATTCTAAGCATTAGTATCAAGGACTTTGAACGTTTGATCATAAGAATCAACTTTCCAGTTAGCTAGTAATTTCACCAAGTGCTTTTTGTAATGCTTGCGCAAGCTCGTGAGCAACAGACTCTGCACAGGCAACTGTTTCAGCTTCTGTCATAACCCGTAATAACGATTCAGTACCAGAATAACGCACAAGCAATCGACCACTCCCCAGCCGTTCTTGATATACAGCAATAATGCCCGCAAATGGCTCTTGGGCTAAATCTTTTTTTTCGGCAACCGGAATATTAATGAGCTTTTGTGGAAATTTAGTAAACGTTTGCATGGTCCAATTATCTGATGGAATGATTGCCTCCAACACTTTAAGTGCTACAAAAATACCATCACCTGTTAACAGATAATCACGCAAAATAACATGCCCAGAATTTTCACCGCCAAGAAGCACATCCGCCTCCTCTAACGCTGCCGCAATATATTTGTCACCAACAGCGGTCCGAACAAAACGCTTACCCTGCTCCTGCACTGCAGCTTCAAGCCCTTGATTAGACACTACAGTTCCAACAACAGTCTTCATATTTTGATACGCAGGTAGACCCAGCAGCAAAAATACAATATCATCGCCATCTTTGCAGCTACCATCTCGACTTATAGCGACAATTCGATCGCCATCACCATCAAAGGCAAAGCCTGCGTCGGCACATTCTGCTAAGACGACAGTCTGTAGCGCTTCTGGGTGCAATGCCCCACAGTTATCATTAATATTTATGCCATCTGGCGCATTATTCAGCATAATTACTGTCGCACCTAGAGCTTTAAATATTGCTTTTGCGCACAGACTGGTAGCTCCATGGGCTGCATCAATAACAATTTTTTTGCCCTGTAAAAAATGTGTAGGGAAGCACGCAATAACATTTTTATTATACTCGTCAATAGCATCAGCCCATTCCACAACTGCGACTTGCTCATCGCTCGCGCCAAGATCTTTTTGTTGATTATAAGTATTAACCAGCGAAACCAAATGCATTTCATCATCTTTAGTTAACTTACAACGTTTAGCGTCAATAATCTTAATCCCATTATCAAAATACGGATTATGAGACGCAGAAATGACTACTCCCGCATGAAAAGACCGATCATTATTTGCTAAATTGCACACTGCTGGTGTTGGTAGCACCCCTGCATCAACAACTAAAGCACCTGCACGTACAAGGCCAAGCTGTAAAGCCTGTTTAATCCGCTGGCCAGAAATTCTGGTGTCCATACCTATCAAGAATTTTGGTTGCTCAACGGCGTATTTTTCGCGAGCCCATAAAGCTATAGCATATCCTATACGTATTACCGTATAGTCATCAAAAGGGAAATGGTCCGCATGACCACGTATACCATCAGTGCCAAACAAAATAGTACGATCAGCTCTTGTTATCTGCATCATGAGTTCCTTGCTACTAATAATTTTCCCTAATGTTACTACTTATGGTAAAATAACTCAAAAGTTTTCCAGACAAGGGGTTTTTTCTATGAACTATTGGTTTTTAACTGCATGCTTTTTTGTTGGTGTTTCTGCCTCATCAACAATGGGGCCCATTTTCATAATGACATTCAACAACAGCGCGGTAAAAGGATTCTTAAAAGGCTTTTTTACTGCACTGGGAGCAGCACTTGGTGACGGCCTCCTAATATTTTTGGGGCTAGCTGGAACACTTGCAATGCTGCAAAAATCAGCTACGTATCAAGTAATAATTGATCTTGTTGGGGGCAGCCTCCTGCTCCTCTATGGCCTCAAGTTACTGTTTCATCAAAAACCAGGACAGCCGAATGCAATGCCACTAACGGCAAACTCTTTACTGCTGAGCGCCTCAAAATCGTTTATGGCAACCGTTATTAACCCTCTGACCATTCTATTTTTTATGTTTGCTGGCGCACAAGTCCTGCCAGCCGGCAAGCAAGCATTGGCCACAAGTGACTTAATCTTCGGCAGCTTACTTACGATTCTCGGTTCATTAGTAATTTTAACGGTTGTCGCATACATTGCCAGCTCTATAGGCAAAGTAATGAAGCCTGACAAATTAAAGTTAGTTGGCACCATTACCGCGTGCATTATGCTCACTGTTGGAAGTTTTTTCTTTTTTGATGCCCTCAAAGTTATCGTACAAGTAATCAGGGAATAGTGATGATCAAGCGACAGCTAGAAGAAGAAATACTTGCCTGCGCACAACAATTTCCTGTGGTGTACATAACCGGCCCACGGCAATCAGGAAAAACAACACTCGCACAAGCACTTTTTCCAACTTATAAATACGTTTTGCTTGAAAATGAAACCGTAAGAGCAGAATTTGCGGCCGATGTGGAGGGTTTTTTGCTCAAGGCATTAGCAGAACATCCGGGCGTTATTATCGATGAATTTCAAAAAATTCCTTCCATTACTTCATACCTTCAAGGCATCGTTGATGCTGAGCGCCGCCGGAATGGTCGCGTGATTTTAACAGGGTCACAAAACTTTTTGATGATGGAGCAAATTACACAAACGTTAGCAGGACGAGCTGCAATCATTAATTTACTACCCCCATCGCTTGCCGAAATTAAACCAACCAATGGCTTACCAGAAGTGCTTTTTCGTGGTTTGTTTCCTGAGCCTTGGGAACAAGAAATGAACATAAAGCAAGCAATGCGCTGGGCTATAAACTACATTTCGACGTACCTGGAACGTGATGCTCGTACATTAATTAGGATTGACAGCCTACCAACCTTTCAAACGTTTCTTCAAATCCTGGCCACACGCATTGGCAGTGTCGTTAATCTTGTTACGCTAGCAAGCGATTGCAAAATCACTACAGAAACAGCGCAAAAATGGCTTAATATTTTAGAAACCTGCTTTATCATTTATCGAGTACAGCCGTACTACCACAATTTCAGTAAAAGCCTAATTAAATCGCCCAAGATCTATTTTACCGATACTGCATTAGTGTGTTCACTGCTAAAAATAAAATCACCCTCAGATATCCCTGACCACAGCATGTATGGCGCTCTTTTTGAGAATTTAATTATTATGGAACAAATCAAAAGTTGTATTAATCTGGGCGATCGCTCCAATGTCTATTTTTGGCGTGATGAGCAAGGCCATGAAGTTGATGTTCTCCTCAACTATGCCAACCACATACGGGCTATTGAAATTAAATCAAACCCAATCATTAAGCGATCATTCTTAACTGGACTATCTGAGCTACGCAAAATCGTTGAAAATTATCACAATCCAGAAGCTTATTCGCCCAATAAAATTCGTACGTTTGTCGTCCACGGTGGCGATGAAGATACAACCATGGACAATACAAAATTAATCAGCTGGCGCCGTAGCGGCAGCATTAACGAAAATTAACACTGAAGACATTGATGCCGATGTTCCTAAATCACATAAAAATTCCCGCTTGTCTCAATCGAAACCGACCAAGACGAGCGGGAATTTTTAATTCACTATGAGCAGATGCTTACAGCATGCGCTGATAGCGATAAATCACTTTGCCGATCACACGGAAGTGGTCTTTACCACGTACCAATGCAACAGGTGGTGTTTTGTGGTTTGGTGATTCAAGCACCACAAATTCTTCCATATAGGTTACTTGCATAATCGCTTTAACCGGATTCTCATTGCCATATTCTACTGCAGCAATGTCACCAGAGCGTGCCCAGGTAGCGGGAGAAATAATCAAATAGTCGCCCTTAACAAAGGTAGGCGCCATCAAATTGTTTTCTATGTGCAAGCAAAACATCGATTCATCTGTACTGTTTGCGACCGGCACAAACACATCTTTATGACCTGTTGTAACCTGCATGAGCTGGTTATTATACGGAGATGGGTTTGTTGTGATATCGCCCATTACTGGCACAATTTTCAACTGCAAATCAACATTAATATTGTCTGGCATCTTAACGCTTGCCTCAACATTATCAGTACGTGTTTTGCGCTGTGCAAATAGATCGACAGGATGCGAACCAAAAGCTGTTGCCAACTTTTTCAGTGCATCTTCGTTCCATCGGCGTGTGCCATTCTTAATATGCGTCAAGTAACTCTCAGAAAGGCCCGTCTTTTCAGCTAAGACCTTTGTTGTCCAGCCTCGTTCACGAAGCAACTCTTTTACGCGAAGTTCTGTTGAGGACATGTAAACCCCTTCTTACTTTGCCAAAAATTCAAACATTGCCATAACTTTTCAATAATATAATCAAACCTCTTTTCAAAAGCCAGAAAAAAATTACTAGATGTATAATTAAAAATTTTGTGACATGGAGACAAAAAACTAAAAGAAAGCTTTTAGATGAGAAAAAACTCATGTCATGGTAACATGCAATATTATGAAAAACAGCACACAAAACATTCAAAAATCTTACTTTGAAACTGACGCATGGGCTCAGCAACATTATGCAATTGGCATTGATGAAGCAGGCCGTGGCTGCCTTGCTGGACCGGTAGTTGTTGGTGCCGTCATACTGCCAGTTAATACTCATCAGCCAATGCTCAAAGATTCAAAACTAATGTCCAAAGCTGCTCGTGAAAAAGCCTTTGCATGGATTGATGAGCACTGCACCTGGACGATTGCTATGGCTGACCACGTAACGATAGATACAATTAATATTTATCAGGCTACGCTTGTAGCTATGAAACAAGCGTATCTGGGCATCATAAAAAAATTACCGTGCAATGCGCACGAATTAAAATATGTTTTGGTGGATGCAATGCCCTTAAAAATTGCTCCAGAAGAAAAACATAGCTCACTAGAATGCCACTATTTTAACTATGGTGAGTCACTATCGCCCTCCATTGCCGCCGCATCAATTGTTGCCAAGGTAACGCGTGACCGACTCATGGAATCGCTCTCAGAGCAATTTCCAGCTTATAATTTTGCACAACACAAAGGATATGGCACCCCAGAGCACATTGCAGCTCTAAAAACCCATGGCCCCTGCTCCATTCATCGGACAACCTTTATTAAAAATTTTGTAGAGCATCATGAAGAACCAAAACAAACATCCCTTTTTTGCTGAGGTCATAGAATCGTCCCTTGACCATTACACAGCACAATGCTGGAACTGGAAACAGTTCCCTACCTTTGGTTCGCTTGTCAGTATTCAAGACAAAGAGCTCCACATTTTAGGAATCGTCACCAATATCCAAACAGGATCAATGGATCCATCACGCACACCATTTGCGTATCAAAAAACTGAAGAAGAGCTAGAACGGGAACAGCCACAAATTTTTGCTTTTCTGAAGACAACATTTTCTGTGCAGGCCTGTGGGTACATTAAACCCACTCTTTCTCACTCTACGAGCTCGCCCGCTCGACAAGCTCAGGGTGAGCGGAGAGAAATAATCGATTCTTTAATTAATGTAGATGATACGCATGGCTTAGCAAAACCGCTCACCCTGAGCTTGTCGCAGGCCGCCGGCCCAACGGGCCAAGAAAGAGCGGATTCTCCGATCATCTTTGCTATACCGCCTACACCTCCTAAGATCCATGCTTTTGTCAGCGAAGCTCCTGACACACTGACTACACAATTCTTCGCCGACGCCCAATTTTTAGAGGTTCTGTATGGTTTTTCTAACGCTATTCAGAATTTAGATGAGCTTTTGCTAGCTATTATTCGTACGGTTAAAGCTAAAAACCTACTCTCGGCTAACCTCTTAGAAGAAATTAGCCACGGATTTGCTTTGCTTTCAGGCAACGATTATCGACGGCTAAAGGTTTTTTTACATCGTATTGAGCAGATCAAATAATATCGAAATCATACAAATTTTATCTTTTTTATGCAAAAACGCACAATTTTTAACCCGGCTTGACCTATCGTTATGCGAATGGTAAATTATTTCATAGTTGAAATATTAGTATTTACCAAGAAGGCAAATTATGGTTAATCGCATTATTATCACTCTTGGTATTGCATATACCATTGGGTCATCGTCACTTTTTTCTAGTTCTGCAAACGGCGGAGCTGGTGCTTTTCCAGCAATACGATCAGCAGCAGGGGCTCCATTGCCTTCTGTGACTTCACCATCATCCATCACAAGATCACCATCGTCTTCTGTGCTTTCACCATCATCCATCGCAACCTCACCATCACCTCTAAAAACACCTCGACCTTTAGGCCGCAAACCAGCTCAACCACTAGCACCACTACCACAGCAAGATCCGGCTAGAGCATCAAGCTCTAGCAGCGCATCTCACACAGCAGCATCATCAATATCAGCTAGCCAACCTACCCCTCAAGTAAGCCCAGCACCAAGAAACTTATTACACCAGCCCCTTCCTCCTACTGTGCAGCTTAGGCCGATACCTGTAGCAGCACCTGTAGCAGCTGGTGGTGCTACAGCAAGCCCTGAAAGACCAGTAGCCACTCTCTCTCACGCTGCAAACACATCACCATTTAAGGTCCCAAATGCTACCCCTCCAAAAACCGTAGCAGCCGATGCCCCAAGCGCACCACTTACAGAGACCACCCGCAAACTACAAACAAGATTAACTTTTCGCGAGCCATCTGCCCCACTAAAATTAGTACCACCTCTGTCTGGCGGCTCTGGAGCCGGATCAGCAACTACTGCCGCAATAACACCAAGTCCTATTCCTCTTTGCGGTGGCTCTGGAGGAGGCTCCGTGCCTGCTGCCGCCAGTGCTGCAGCTAGTGGTGCAGGCAGTAGTAGTACGAGCACAATGCCAGGCATAAAAGAAGTTACTAATATTCTGACGCTAATACAACGTGGCACCACCGCAGAACAAGTATTAAGTGCACTTAGAGATTTAGAGGCTATCGAACCGTCAGACTATATTCGCATTTTTCAAGCAATAATGAAGAAGAAAGCTATTGCATTATTAACTGCTGAGGTAATATCTGAGATAACAAAACACAATGATAGTCTATTTTTTATTGTGATACATATTGCTGCTCAGGGGAGCCAGCTAGATATATTGACGCTTGCCCTAAAGAAAGCTACAGCTGATCAGATAACACAATTGTTAGAATATCCTTGCAGCAGCGCGCTATGCACTCCATTGCAAGGATGTAAGCAATCATTGCACACCGTTATAGAAAAACAAAAAGAAAACCTTCATCTTCTTAACGCTTTAGTGGATGGTCTTTCCCTTATCGTAGCTGACGACAGAATAATGAATCTGACCAGAGATCTTAAAACGCTTATAGGAAGGCTCTCTCCTAGTAAAAAATAAGCCTACGCGAGAAGACCTCGCTTCGCCGAGCACAAAAAAGTAAATATTAAAAATCGCCATTCACAACTGTTGATCGCCTAGGATTGGGCAGCAGGGGTTAGTTTTTACTAACCCCTGCTCATTTTTTGTGAAAATATTTCATCCCCTTTGCCTTTGCTCTCTGGCAAAGACTATCGCCTCCTAAGTGTATTTTTAAACCGCATCGAGCAGATCAAATAAATCTCACTAGAAATATTTATAGTTTTTTATATTTTTTGATTGAAAAAACAAAATTGGGCGGTATATTTCTCTTACACGAAACCATTACCATGCTCGATTTAGGCCCATTTCATGAACACACCATCTGACCTGCACAACTCCATCATTCCCCTATCTTGCACCTACAGCAGCGAGTACCAGGCTATTTACGAGCCAAGCTACAATATCGCGTTTGTTTTTGTTGATGAAGATGAGTACGAAAGCTTCTCTGATGAAGACTGGGACGATGTCTGCCCGCTTCCCAACCCTTCAGGTATCGGCCGCGCCTAATCGCCAACCCAGGTCTTTTTAAAATTACCTAAGCCCTCGGTTTGCAACCGGGGGCTTTTTCATGCAAAAACCCCTCGCAGAATGCTGTACGCACTGTGCGAGGGGTTAATTTACCGATCAAAATTTATCAACTACCTATTTGCTTGGCTTTGCCGCAGCGCCAAATGATGACAAGAAATATTTAAGATCATCATCATTAAACCGCAATCCCCCACCCCAGAATGGGTTAGCACCTTTTTTACCGTAAATATCATCAAGCCCAAAACAGGTATAGAGATTTTTCATAAAGAACGCTTTGTTTAACCATTTAACGTGAGGACGATGATCAGTTGTATCAAACCGCTTGTAGCCACCAAAATCGAAAGCCTCAAGCGATGTAATCCAGTGAAACGAATCTGTCTCGAGAGGAACATACCAATCAACAGCCCCACCAAAGGAATTTTCAAATAAACCCACGCGGAAGGCAAGCCGATTGAAGCGCTTACCAAACTGCAAGCCAAACATAATATCATTTTTGCGCTGGACAACACGTTCTTTCTCTTGAGAGTATTCAAATTTTGCCCATGGCTCAAGCTTAGGCACATTGTTTGTTTCAAGCTGCACGCCGCTGCTGTCGAAGTATGATCTACGAACACGCTCACGGCTCACACTGCCTTGCTCATCAGCAACCATTTGGATTTGATAGAAATAATCAGCACTTGGACGTAACCGCAACTCAAAGTATCCCTTCGAATTGGTATGCCGCAACATCGACTCACTGTGCATATCGATGCTCAACATCAGCGACTGCGTCTTACTAATGTAATCTTTAACCCCACGTACCGTCTTTTTAATATCGGTGTACGTTTCATCTTCATTAATCAGCTTACCAATCAGACCTTTGCCACTATTAATTTTGCCAACGACCTCGCCGGCTTCTCGTAACGTTTCACGGCCCTGAATCGCCGCATCTGAAACATTTTCACAAGCATCTGATGCTTTAGTAAGGGTTACAGACGCTTTGTCTGCAAGATGTTGATCTTTAAAATCGGCTATTGTCGTATGTAAATCAGCAACAATTGTATTGATATTATGCTCATTACCTTTGATGGTCCGCTCAAGTACCTCAGAGAAATCAGCCATACGCGAAGACGCCTTAGAAACAGCATCAAGCGTTGCACGCATCTGCTCTTCACCACGGCGCGATGCAAAAACATTTTTAAAGGATGAAGTAACATCCTGAATCGTGCTTGCAATGTCTCTGAACTGATCAAGCAGCTCCCCAACAGTTGCAGGACTTTTCCCTGGCAATGCTAATGTACTACCGGCAAGCATAACGCCTGTTGATGGATCTCCTGGGTCAATTTCCAACGTCTTAACGCCAATCAAACCATCTTGATGAATCATGGCATGGGCATTTTTTGCTAGTCGAATGTGCTTATCAATCAGCATGACTACTTCAGCTTTCCCGTCACTCAGCAAGCTAATGTGCTCAACCCAGCCCACATCAACACCCGCAATTTTAACCGGCGCTTTTTTATTCAACCCAGAGGTATCATCAAAATAGGCTTTATATTCATTGTAGCGATTTTTATCCAGCCGCAACGCACGAATATTAATACTTAAATACAAAAACACCCCGACAGCAGCGAGGATAAAAAAACCAACTTTAGTCTCAAGCTTCACAATAGCACCTCGTGCTGTTTATCACAGCCAATATATTCTGAGTATTTTGAGCATTTTCTTGGCTTGACCGCCTGGCTCTGTTTTGGTTTCATTCTGTGTGTTATCTTTCGGCTTTGCTGTTTTTTCAGTAACAGCTTGCTCTTTCAAAATAGCAAGGAGCTGACACTCCACCTCTTCAACTTTTCCACAAGATAGCACAGAATAAACGGTGCTCCCAAATTCTTTAGTAAAATTATCTTTCAAGCTACTTATTATTTTAGGTTTTTGACCATATAACGGCTCAACGATTTGCCACTGCTGATCCCAGTCTGGCTTAGTTTCTGGCTTAATTTGTTCGATAACTTTTTTAAATGCCTCTTTTTGTTTTTCAGCATCATCAGCATGCGCCCGCCGTAAATTAAGCATGCCACACCAACTATCAGAAAACCAAAACGGGTTTATTTTATCATTGTCAGTCCAAACCGTAAACACGTCAAGTAATGTTACATTCACATTTGGCATACTTGATTTGCCTTTTCCTGGGATAGATGGCGGATTATAAAAAATATCAAGCGTTTGCAAACCAGGAACCATAAGCAGTTCTGATACATCATATAATCGTTTTTTACGCTTCTTAAAAAACTCAACTAAGCGATCATGTACCTCGCCTTTTTTGAGTGTCGGCTTAATATCTAGACCTCGAATAAACTCCGCAAATGGCTTTTTAAAACTCATATTCGAAAAATCAAATACCTCGTTAATATTCAATTTTCCCTGTTCAGAAGAGATACAAAATTTGATAGTCCCGTCTACCTGATCTGTTTTCTTGTTAAGCTTACACGTCTGCCAGCGATTCAGATGGGGCAATACTCGCTTGAGCATCGCCTTCATTTTTTTGCCTTCGTCAGGTTTTGCATTTTTATCTGCACCTGAAGACTCTTTAGCATCTGCCTCGGTGTCGTCAGTTAGGCTGAGCTGGGCAATGGCTAGCTGAATGCCACTATAGGCAAGCAATTCTGCTTGCTCACGCGCAAGCATAGAGCTGGTAAATCGATTATTTAAAAACACCCCTTTGATCAGGCCCTGCACCAAAAAAATCATTGCAGCGATCATCATCAGCGCATAAAGAACGACTGACCCGCGACGTTGATGCATCATGATGGCACCCCTGGTACAAGCGCAATACCTAGTTGTGTAGCCTCTGCTGCAGGTGGAGACTGCGGTGCTAATTGCTGAACTGGTTGCTCTGTTGGCTTTTCAGATTTTTTTTCTTCAATAGTTACATGGATTGACGGGTAGCTCTTAATTTCAATCACCTCACCAAACAAAATCGATTTTTGCGAATCACCCTGCCAAAACCACAACCAGCAGCTCACGCTACGAGGCACAAACCCCTGCAGTGGATCTTTATCTCCCCAGGTCGTACTTTGCACCATCTCCCCTTCAGGGATCTCTTTTTCAGTCTCATCTTTTTTACGAGGCACATCTTTTTTCAGCAGCTCACATTCAAGGTAAGCCCCACGCAAATTATCAGCAACCACGTAGCTCTGCACAATAGCATCTTCAGTGTCTTTTTCACGCTCTTTGTCTTTAAAACCTGCTTTAGCCTCAGCATTGGCAATATCGGTTACTTCTTTGCGTCTCAATGAGAACACATCTCGATCTCGTGTTGATCTCTTTTTATTACGAATTATTTCATACACAACGCGCACTAAGCGAGGCTGTTTTTGCCCAAAAACGTGTAATGGATTAGTCGTCACAAAACTCAGTATTTTAAAGGGATATCGACGCGTTCCTTCAATTTTGCTTGCATCAAGATGATCGTCAAACGAAAGCAAAAAATACGATTTAAAGGCAGCTTTGTCTTGCGCCTCTTTTTTCTCTTTACTTAGCTGCGCGTCCGCTGCTTTTTGCTTTTGCTTTTCTTCCGCTGTTTCATCTTTGTATAGCACTTCTGGTACAAACGCCGCGCTCACATCAGTACGCAGCTGATAAAATGTCAGCCCCACAGCACGCTGCATAGTCGTCATTTCACGCATGACCGTAACATAGCGTGTCACTGACAAAAACGCATACATCAGACCATACAGCAGTACACACGAAAGGCCTACAGCTAAAAGCATTTCTAGAATAGTAAAACCATACCGCTTCATAGGTTAGGTCCGTTTCTTTTCTTCATCAGGTAGATACATAAAATAAATCAGTTGTGCATGCTGCTTGTAGCCAGGACGCAACTGCCAGGTTGCATCCGTCGCAAGCATTTTCATGCTTTTCCCAAAACTTTTTAGCTTCGATTTTTTGCCAATATCATGCAACGTAGTCTTGGTCTTAATCTCGCCGTCTTCATAATCTTTTTTTATCAATTGCAATCTGTCTGCTTTTGGTATTTTAAGCGCATCCAACATGGAGCGTCTGAGAATATAAACTTTTTGCAGCATATCGCGATCTTGCTCCAACCGATTAAGCGAGCGCATCTGCATTTGTACGATAATACCTAGGCTAAGTGTTAAAAGCCCCAGCACCATCAGTACTTCGATGAGTGTGAATGCAGATTTATTCTGGTTTAAGCTTGCCATCATGACGATCAAAACTTCCCATAAAGGGATTTAACTGGAAAGACACAATTTCTTCATAATTTTTATGGGCCCGCACTATCTGTATCGTAACTGGTTGCATCATCCCATCAGGAATAACATAGCAAAATGCCTGTGGATCTTGATCAGTTAGAACATTGCGTTTTCCGATGTATACAGCACGTAACGTTCTACCATTCTCTAACGTTAATGATGTTTTTTGATAACCAGCGGGTACAGCATTGTATGTTTTTTTTTCGGGCTGTTCAGGATCAGTATGTTCTTCTTCTACAAATATTTTGCCTTCAGCCTGAGGCTTTTGTTGAAACACTATGCGATAGATTTTGCGCCTAGTAAGTGCTTCTTCACGCGCAAAAGATGCAAGCTGATTTAAATCTTCCTGCAGCGTCTCCCACGTCTCTTGCGGCCGTTGTCGGTTCAATAATGGCAACACCATCGACGTCAGCAAGCCTCCCAAGAAAATAACCAGCAAAAGCTCTATGACCGTAAATGCAGAGGGAGATTCTTGTTGTGTGTTCCCGCTCGTTCTCGTCCTAGCGGACGTCGCCCATTCGACAAGCTCAGGGTGAGCGGAGCAAAGAAAATTTACCGGTATATTTTGCTTAAAAAAGCCCATCAAGCCCCAATCAAAAAGACCACCCAACGTAGCAAAACCCGCTCCTCCTGCCTGCCATTCGAAGCTACCTGAGCGCAGTATGGAGCCTGTCGAAGGACGAAGCCTTCAGGCGAGAAAGAGCGGGAATTTAAATTATTTACGCACCAGCGTCTAAACGGTCAGGCGCATCTTCAGCCTGGGTCGTACCAAGATAAATAAGCTCATAGGTCTTGTACTTATTCTTAAACTCTTCCGGCGGACAGTGATAAATTATTTCATTGCCTGCTTGGTCGGTAATCCCATCTTCTTTTGCAAAGGGCCATCTGCCTGCCGCAGCTTGGTACCGAGGATCATTAGGCCGTGGGTTTTCTACCAGGGCGTGCAGCCCCTCTCGCGTGCTTGGATAAGCACCAAACTCCATGCGGTACTCATTGAGCGCCTCTTGAATGGCAACCATTTTAAATTGCATGGCAGCTTTATCTTTTTTACCAAGTAAGCCAGCAATTTTTGGTCCCAATAAGCCAAAAACTAAGACTATTAAACCAACAACCATTAACATTTCAATAAGCGTAAACGCCTGCTTATGTTGCGTATTCATAACGTCCTTTCACTAGTAATTAAATCCCTGCCAGATCACCCATGCTCATGATTGGCAATAAAACCGATATCATAATAAAACCAACAAGCCCAACTAAAAGAACTGTCATAATGGGCGCAATCTTTGCTGTTAAGCTCTCAGTAAGTTCATTCAATTCAACATCATAGTCATTCCCAACAGTGAGCAACATCTGAGACAATTGCCCCGATTGCTCACCAGTACTAATCATGTAACTAGCAATACTGGGGAAAATACCCGTCTCTTTTAAGTAGCGAGCTATTTTACCTTCTTTAATAATTTTGTCTTGCGCGAGCTTAAGTTTTTGCGTCAGTACTTTGTTGTCTACAATATTACACACAATATCAAGCGCTTCTGGCAAGTTTACGCCACTTTCAAGCAGCATTCCTAATGTTTTAGTAAATTGAACAACTGCTTTAGTCCGTGAAAAATAGGCCGTCACAGGAAAAGATAAAAACAAATTATCAATCTGATACTTACCCTGCGGTGTTGATCGCCAGTAGCACCCCAGAAGAAGAATCAATAAAAGTAGTCCCGAAAGCATAATATAATTACCCAGCAAAAAATCAGATGCATCAACTAAAAACTGCGTTGTTCCAGGAAGCTCTTTACCGCCCTGCTGAAAGATTCCTTTCATACTTGGTACCATTTTGGTTAACAAGCCAACAATCACGGCACATGCGACTCCTAACATAATAAGAGGGTATGACATTGCTTTTTTAATCTTGCCGCGAGTCTCTTCTGTGCGCAGCATATACTCAGTTAAGCGTAACAAAATAGTGTCTAATTTTCCGCTTGCTTCCCCAGCTTTTACTAGCTGAACATATACATTTGGGAAAATACGTGGATAGCGTGCTAACTCTTTAGCAAGCGATTCGCCAGATTTTAAACCATCTTTAGTGGCAATAAGAATGCGCTTGAATCGACCTTCAAACTGTTCCGTTAGAAGCTCTATGCCCTGCAACAGTGGAACGCCTGATTTCAAAAGTACAGCAAGCTGCTTTGTAAATAAAATTACTGTTTTCAACTCTACTGGGCGCTCAAACAAGCGCGCTAGTGAAAAACCAGCACCACCATCAGCACCTACTTCCGCTAAGCTGATAGGCATAAGGCCCTGTCCTTGCAATGTCTCTTTTGCGACTTGCAAAGTTGATGCGTCTATCGTACCCTTAACGCGAACGCCTCGGCGATTTAATGATTCGTAGTGATATAACGGCATAACGTTGCAACTCCCCTAATGGCTCTCAGGACGCTAATCTTCCCAAGCTCTTGCCAAAATCTTTTTACCTTTGCTATGAACTGTGACACATTCAGCAGCTATTTTACAATCATCATTTATTTAAAAAACTTTCTATGCGAAAGGCATTGCCATGAGAATCATTCAGCCTGTCTCTCTTGTTCTTTTATTTCTTGCTATTGTATCGTCTGAAATAGCCTGTGGCAATCCATTACCAACAGAGCACCAAACAGATCAACAACTACCAAGTATCGTTGATCATAATGACGTATTAGAAGATACAAGCCCTGCAACATTTGCCGCAACCTCATTGAAGAATCTACTCGAAAGCTATGATTCTACAAGGGGAATGCCACAAGAGCTACCAGCGCAACCATTATCAAAAACTGCTGCATACAACACTTCGCTACTTAATTTTGTCACGAATATCTACAATCACAAATCATACGCAACTGAACTGTCACAAAGCGGCACCCATATGATTCAATTTATGGACTACAGTAATGAACTGCAGCTCGGCCCTGACGCGATGTATGTCTCTATGCGTTTATTTTACAACAAGATGAAATCTGCAGAGATTGTCGATGACAGCGTGATTTTGCAGCTACTCGATGCAAGCCCACAACACCTTGAACGCTATTTTGTGGAGTACAATCATGGACAAGAAAAAAATGATCTCAATCGCATTAAAAAACAAATAGAGAGCATGATTTTTTCTAAATTCACCAAGAACATTGACCTCTTTAAGCGTGAGCCAGACACGTTTGTTACACATTTGGCACATGATCTTGCACAGCATTATAGCCATGAAATAGAAGCTGTTAAGAAAGCCTCTGCCAAGCAAGAGGTAATTGAGCGTCTGCGTACTATTATTATTCGTTTTTATGACACAGCCTTGGGCAAGACGATGTGGAACCCACAGCAGCCAGACCGTGTTTGGTCATCGTTCACAACCATGGCACAAGGGCTACAGCGGCTAGGTGAATACAATATTATTAAACATATGGACGACCTAGATGATTTACTCTGGACTCTCACGCAACGTTTCAACTATTTTCTTGATCTAACCGGCGCATCATTACCACTTACTTTTTACGAACGCGTAGAGCGCGACCTTGCTGAAAAATCAGTCTATTTTTTAGAGTTTCGCGAACAAGATGAAGGCGTCACAAGCAAAAAAGAAACACTCATGGATGCGCTTATGCAAGCTAAAGCACGAGCTATTGCTTATGAAAAGCAAGGCATTATCAGCGCACCAGTAATGTTCAGATAGCACGATCTGGATTGAAAAATTTATAATTACAATGCGCTGAATAAACGCCAGTCTTTGATTAAGCGTATTACAATCAGCTTTATTCAAAAAAGATTGCCCTGCTACACAGTACTGCTAGAAGTAAAATCTAAATTAAACCCTCATTTTTTGCTATAATAACTCTTTGGGTTGGGTTGTATTTTAAGATTAGTAGTATTATTAGGTTGTATATGTCTGAAACATTTTTGTATCAGCTGTTACGTGTTGACAGCATAGCCTTAATCATGGCTTTTTTGGTTAGTTTTATTGCATTGAATTTGTTTTATTTTACGCTCCGATATATGGAAGCGCAGCGTGAACGTAGCTATTTTATGATAGCAATGCCATTGTTATTACTTTTTGTTTTGATTATGGTATTTGCAAATCATTTGCTTTTGCTTTGGCTTAGTCTTTGTTTAACTAATTTCATACTTATTTCTTTAATGGCCTATCGCTCACATTGGCTTGCTGCGCGAGCCTCAAGATTATTAGCTGCTCGGGCATTTTTTCTGGCCACATTTTTTATAGCCTTAAGTTTTATCTGTTTTTATTGCGCAACAGGGACTGGATTTATTAATCAAATAATACTCTTTGATTCTGCTGGCAACTGCTATGTGCCCATTGGGCTTGTTATGTTGTTGCTTGGCATCTGCGTACAATCAGCCGTTTGGCCTTTTCATAAATGGCTTCTTAGCTCTCTCAATTCACCAACACAAGTTTCAGCCTTAATGCATGCAGGAGTTCTTAGCGCAGGCGGCTTTTTGTTGATTCGGTTTTCTCGTCTTTATGTACAGTTTCCATGGTTACTCTCATGTATGGTTGTCATTGGGGTTGTATCTGCTACGTTAGGGACTACATGGAAACTTATCCAACACGATAACAAGCGAATGCTAGCCTGCTCTACAATTGCTCAAATGGGCTTTATGATTTTGCAATGTGGACTGGGTGCTTTTTCTGCAGCAATGGCTCATATTGTATGTCATGGTTTTTTTAAAGCGTATTTATTTTTACAAGCAGGCAGCGCTGCTCGAGAAAAAAGGCTCGAATTATCTCCAATATCTATATATCTGCTATTTCCAGTAATCGCCAGTGGGGTCATTGGCCTGTATTGTTATTTGTTTGCGAGCATGCAAGACATAAACACTTTAGATGCAACGCTTTTCTTATACGGCATAGTTTTTATTGCTGCCATGGATATTGGAATAACAATATTGTCTGACAAGTATTTTGGCAATGTGTTCTATGCATTAGCCCTAGTTGGTCTGATCGGGCTATTGTATGGCTACAATGTAAAAATAATGCATGAGCTATGCAACTGGGCAGCTTTAGATGACCTGCAATTTCTTTCTATAATTCATGTTGTTGCTTTTGCTGTTATGTTTTTTTCTTGGATTATCTTTAAGGTCATAATTTTTTATCCTGATAGATTATTTACAAAAAAGACGAGAGATAAATTCTATGTTTGGGCATTGAATGCTAGTCAGCCAGATCCTGCAACAGTTACATCGCATCATAATGATTATTCTCTTTAACAATAAAAGGTTTTTATTATGAAAAGCGCATCTCTTCCCATATTGAATAATGCGATACAAAAAGCATGGGATGTTATTCCACCTTTATGGCCGCTAAAGAGTATTATAGCTCGCAACCCTTTAGCTTATTTTGAAAATATAAATTTTAATAAAGCATTAGTTAAAGCAGATGCTTATTTTCGGCGTGCTGCAATCCCCCCTGAAATGCATATTGTTAATAGAGAAACTATTAAATGGTGCGCAGCTTTTTTTGATGAAGGGCAAGCAACTATTAAGATGCCATACAAAGATTATTCGTTATATGGCGCATGGAGAAAGCTAGTTGTATTTGATGATGCACTATTCATGAATAATAAAGATGCTAAAAACATTGTACTCTCATTATCAGACGACCCTTTAGAGGCTCTTTATCAATGCTTAGAATTATTAGAACTGAATGAAGAATTTTACGAAGAAGCATTACTTTTCCAGCTAACCACATTACCTGGTTGGGCTGGTTATATTAAATATAATGATTACTGGCGGAATCTACCAGGCGTGCAATGCGGGGTTGATTATTTAGTAGTACGCCTAGCATTAATAGTTGTTTTATTTCCGGGGCTAAAACAATATCTTCATACAGATACTGCAACCAGCATGCCGATTAATGAAAAAGCTCTTATTGGTATCAAGAAATGTGAGCATGCCTATCAAGAGTGGCTTGTATCGTCTATCTGTAAAAATGATCCTGCTCCTATCATATCTCCTGACGTTGAGAATTATGATGCCCAATTTGTTTTTTGTATTGATGTACGATCTGAGCAATTTAGAAGAGCGATAGAGTCTTCTGGACAGTATGAAACATTTGGGGCTGCAGGATTTTTTGGTATTCCCCTAGGGTGTTATAATGATGAAGTATCATCTCCAATAGCTTTATGCCCTGTTCTTCTCAAACCGCTGCATATTATTAAACAGCAAGATATTTCTTGGAGTAGTAGCTTTGCAGCGAAACAAAACAAAAAAGCATTAATATTATTAATAAAAAGAACATACCAGTCATTAAAATATTCTTTTGCTACCCCTTTTCCATTGATTGAATTTATGGGTCCGATTTTTGGCCTTGCTACATTTTTAAAAACAACCTTTCCGCACGTTGCAAAAACAATCAAACAACAATTTAGTAGTGAGATACCTGCTCAAGATGCTACCTTAGATGGAATAGAGCAAGCTGGTATAGCTATAGATCAGCAATGTTCTTATGCAGAGGAATTTTTACAATTAATAGGCCTCTCAAATAATTTTGCCCCAATAGTCGTTTTTTCTGGTCATGGTAGCTCTTCTGAAAATAATATTAATGCATCAAGCTTAGACTGTGGTGCTTGTGGAGCACACAGCGGGGAACTTAATGCTCAAGTCTTGGCTGCTATATTAAATAACAAATTAGTAAGGGTGAACCTTTCATACAAGGGCATTGTTATTCCTGACAATACGTTTTTTCTTGCAGCGCTACACAATACGACGACAGATGATATTACTTTTTATGATACACATATTACCGATCAGGCTGTTATTACAAAAATAGATGCTATTAAAAAAAACATGACCCACGCAAAAAAGAAAAATAATATAGGCAGATTTCAAGCAATGGGACTAGGTAGTCAGTCAAAATATGCGGTAGAAAAAATACGGACGCGTAGTGCTGATTGGGCCCAAACATTCCCTGAGTTAGCTCTTTGCGGCAATGCATCTTTTATAGTTGCGCCTCGCAATCTTACCAAACATATATCTTTAAACGGACGCTCATTTTTACATTCGTACAATTATTCTACTGATCAAAATGGTACATTATTAGAAAAAATATTACTTGCTCCTATGATTGTTGCTCAATGGATTAATGCCCAATATCTATTTTCAAGCATAGATATTGTTGCTTATGGGAGCGGAAGTAAAATAACACAAAATATTATTGGGAAATTTGGTGTTATGCAGGGCAATGCAAGTGATCTTATGCATGGATTACCTATGCAATCTTTATATTCATCATCAGCTAAACTGTATTATCAGCCTATTAGATTGCATGTGCTTATTTATGCACGGCATGATACCGTTACTAGTATTATTAAGCGTCATCCATTATTGCAAAAATTGTTTAGCAATGAATGGATATTCTTGTTTGTACAAAATCCATTAGATCAAAAAACGTATAGACTTACATCAGATCTTTCTTGGGTCTGCATTGATTAACATCACCATCAAGAGATCCTATGTGGTCATCTATAGCTCAAGGTTTACAACTGCTATAGCCATTACACCCAAATATCCAGATCGGAGCCTTGAGAAAATGCTCCTGGCGTGCTTTTAAGGTTATGCCACACACTACAAAACTAATTTTATGCACACGAGTAGCTAATACTGCGCTTGCACCTTGCAAGCAATAAAGCATAAGACAGTAAGAAGGCCCCTCAAATTTTGAGGGGCCTTAATTTTTTACGTTTCTAGCTCTTATCGTCGATGCCTAGCTATATCATAAAAATGATCTCTGCGATAGCTGCTAAGCCAATGCAAGATATGTACAATAATTAAATTGGTAATCAATGCCACACTCAACCCTATTGCCGCGCTTGGCATAGAACCATATGTATCAATCGTTATACCGATCACATAATAACCAAGCAAACTTGCAAAAAAGCTTGGCAATGCCAACTGAATCTGGCTCTTAACTAAATCTAAATGATAACACCCTGCAACCGCTGATGTCATAACCGTTGTGTCTGCAACAGGGGAGAAATGCTTTCCAACAACAGATCCACTAATAATAGCGCCTAAGAGTGCGCTCAATATTGGCACTTGAGTTAAATCAATAGGTAATGGTAACCCTAAAAATGCTGGCACCATCTCAAATGCTATTGGAACTAAAATACTAATTGTTCCACTGGTTCGACCAAGAATCGTTGCAATTACAGCAGATAATATAAAAAACATTAAAGGGAAAGATGCAACAGATACGTGTCCAATCATCAGCTCTGCTAGGAAAGACCCCGTTTTAAGATCCCTAGCAATGATACTACCAAAGACCCAACTAAACCATAATGTAACCAGCGCGCTACCAGCTAACAAAAAGCCATCTATAGCCACACCAACTACCTGATTATAGTGCAACTGCTTGCGCACTAAAAAATATATAAAGGACAAGATAACAGCACAAAATGCACCACCAGCGAAAGAAAAAAAGAAGTTTCCATGTTGTAGTGCACTAAAAAAACTCGCTGTTCCTCCGAAAAAAACCCAGCCACCTGACCATAAAATCAAAGCAATTGTTGATACGTAAAGCGTAATAATCGAAAATAGAAAATCCATTAATTTACTATTTTTTTTAACTACCTCCGTAGCCTCTGTACCCTGAGGAGGCATGATCGCTAACTTTCCATCAAACAATTCACCTGTCTTGGCGGCATACAGCTCATGACGTGCAATAATCCCATATGACATCCGTTTTGAGGTCATATAGCACACAATAATAATCATAATAATTGCATACAACATAAAAGGTACTGATGAAAAATAAAATGCAAAAAGATCAGTCTTTACAATCGACCCACTATAGCCATCACTCACCCCTGCACTGCGCAAGAGACTAATTAAATCAGCAACCCAACTAGAGAAAGGCAATATCATCGATATTGGTGCAGCAATAACACTAATCAGCAAAGCAAGCTTCACACGAGGAATGCTAAACTGATCAGTAATAGGTTGCATAACCGATCCCAAGGTCATACTTGTAAAGTAGTCATCAATGGCGGCAAAAAAACATGACATGATAAGGGATGCTGTCTCAGCACCTTTCATTGTTTGTATTTTTTTTAATGCAAACGCACCATAGGCATATGCAGCACCAGATCGACGCATGATGACAATTAGAATGCTAAGCAATAGAAAAAATATCAATCCAAAAAAATATGTACAACGCCAAAAACCATCCCACGAGCTCAAATGACTAATTTGAGTTACACGCCAAAGTCTACCTACAGCAAAGCTAATAGCATCTGTAATGCTACCCCCTGAAACAACCAAAGACCCCGTAGCAATACCCATAAATAACGCAAACAATATACGCTTAGTGCAGGCGGCAATAATTATAACAATCAGCGGGGGCAATACAACAAACCACGACGCTTCCATACCTCAATACCCTTCTTTAAGCGCATGTGCTGCAATATTTTGAGCATAAGCCAATAACACTACTAGCGCCCTTTGCGTTTTATATCAATCCATTGGAAGAGATGCAAGCATACCAGGTTGGCCACCAACCCGCAGCAAATACCAGCTAATGCGCTTACAAAACTACCATATCGATCTAAAGTAAGCCCTACAACATAATAGGCCAATAAGCTTGCAAAAACTGTCGGTACTGTCAATTGAATCTGACTTTTCACTACATCCAGGTGATATGCACCAGCACTTGTCGCAGACATAAGCATTACATCAGCAATCGGCGACATATGGTTCCCTACTACGGCGCCACAGACAATAGCGCCAAGGAGCGCGCTCAACAAGGGTATTTGAGCTGGATCAAGAGGTAACGGCAACGCTAAAAATGTCGGAACCATACTGAAAGCTAACGGGACCAAAATGCCTATTGCTCCCCATGCAGTACCCATGAGTGTTGAAATGAAAGCGGTTAGAGCAAAAAACATTAATGGAAAAAAGGCAACACGCACCTGCCCAATTAGCAAATTTGCTAAATAAGCACCCGTGTTAAGATCATCACGAATAATGCCACTTAAAGTCCAGATGAGCAGTAGCATACAAATAGAATCAGTCATCATTGCCATGCCTTCATGTATCAGAGATGGCAATTTTTTAAGCTGAATACGCTGACGAAAGAGATAGTAGACCATAGTAATAAAAACAGAACCAACAACACCAAAAAACAATGATACAAACATCCGACCTTGCTGCAAAGTAAGCGTTAAGTTATTGCTGCCACCAAAATAAACCCAATTACCCGTCCAAAGTACCAGCACAATTGTCAGCCCAAAAAGCAATGATATAGGAAGCAAGAAATCAAACAAAGTACTACTTTTTTTGAGCTCTTCAGAAATTTCAGCATTGCGCTGCGCCACTGGTATTTTACCACCAAATAAATCGCCAGTTTTCTCCGCTATGCGCTCATGCCGAGCGATAATACCATATGATGCTTTTGTCAGCACCATGTACCATATCGACACAACAATAATAATTGCATACATCATAAAGGGCACAGAAGATAAATAGAATGAGTAGGGGGCACTCGCAATAATAGTACCTGAAGCATCAAGCCCTACTCCTGTGTTACGCAGCAGCCCAAGCAGATCAGCTATCCATGTTGAAAGAGGCACCAAAATAGCTAATGGCGCAGCAAGTGAGCTTATCAAAAGAGCTAGCTTTACGCGCGGTATCTGAAAATGGTCGGTAATAGACTGCATTACTGACCCAACAGTAATACTTGCAAAATAGTCATCAATGAAAAAGCAATTTGAGAGCACCAGTGAAGCGACTTGTACACCTCTGGCTGTTTTTATCTTGCGCATTACATAAGCACCATAGGCGTAAGCAGCCCCAGAATATCTGATCATTGTGATCAAGACACCAAGCAACAAAAAAAACAGAACCATGAGGAAATTAGTACTTGCTAAAAATCCTTCAAGCGATGTCACATGTGTAATTTGTATTGTCAGTAAAACTCGTTTTACTGCATAGATACATGCTTTAAAAATATTTCCATCAGCAACAATAAGTGATGCCGAAACAACCCCAACTGAAAGCGCAAATAAAATACGCTTGGTAATAGCAGCTAAAAGAATTACAATTAAGGGAGGAACAACAACCATCCAACTCATATCCATGGAAAAACCTTTCACAGAAAAATAAATTATTCCCCCAAAGTATAGCACAGTTGCTATTTTTTTATAAATTTGGTCACACGTGCACAACTACAAGGCAATGATACAATGATAAGAGATCTCAAAACCATTCTCAGTAGCGTCATCCAGGCAGAACACTCCTGGAAAATCATGCTGCTCAAACGCTGGGATGAAATCATTGGCCCACTGCGCACTGTTGTAACCATAGAAAAAATAGATGATACAACATTGTTTCTTGCCGTCTCGCACCCAACCTGGGCACAGGAGATGCAAAGCCTAGTA
Source organism: candidate division TM6 bacterium UASB124 (assembly GCA_945897315.1). Classification (GTDB taxonomy): domain Bacteria; phylum Babelota; class Babeliae; order Babelales; family RVW-14; genus CAIKAH01. Next base: position 35,960 of record CAMDFF010000002.1, on the reverse strand, counting down.
CCAACCCTCCTAGAAAAAATTAATGCTGAACTCAATGGCCATAAAATCATGTATATTAAATGTGCCTACCGCAGCCGACGAGCAGTCAAGCCATTATACCGTAACGTCGTTACTCGACCCGTATACATGCCACCTCAACCATTATCAGCCCAAGAAAAACTGCTGCTTGCACCCATGACCGACAGTAAGCTACAATCTGCATTTGCAGCATATCTCGTACGCTGCAAAACATTAAAAGGGAGAGCTTCGTCATGAATAATCGATTATGGTTTTATTTTAGTCTATCTGTACTCACACCGTTACAAACCCCTCTGCTTGCTGAAATAGAAACACCTGCCACGCAAGAATGTGCAGCAGAACATGCTCCTGGTAGCAGTCTACAGTTGTTTCGTGCGCCTAAAGTGGCCCACGACTACCAAGGTTTTTTGGTTGGATCATATAATCATTTTCGTGGAAACCATGAAGCGTCTCTCAAACACTTTAAAGACTGCTTAGCATATAGCCCTTCACCTTATGCACATAGTGGTTATCTGCATTTACTGCAAGCACTTAATAAACCGAAAGAGCTCATTGCTCATTACGAAGATCACGCTAACTTGCACGATATCTTTAATCACGATATTGCCACACAACTAGCAATAGCACAGGCCTACATATCATTGGGAACCATTGATAAAGCAGAGAAAATGTTCATTCAATTAGGAGAGCTAAACCCAGACAATGAGCAAATTGCCTACTTTGCAACAATGGCACTGCTCAAAACAAATCAGCTTGAAAAAGCAGGGTCATTTATTAAAACTTGCCTCTCTAAGCCTTCCCTCAAACAGAAACATTTTTTATTTCATTTCTTACAGTCAAAAATTTACTTTCAGCATAGTAATCTTGATGCAGCACTTGCGAGTGTCCAGCAGAGCCTTAAGCTCTCACCAAAGTTTCCTCAAGCATTATTATTCCGAGCAATAGTGATGGAACAACGCAACGACATAGGCAATGCAATAAAAGGATATGAGGGATTTGTCCATGCAACCAAATCAGATCAGTCCATTGAAAAGCACATTATTCAGCTGCTCTTTAATAAAGGTGAATATAGCCAAGCAATCAAAAAACTTGAAAACCTTAAGGGGGCAACGCCAGATTATTTTTACGACTTAGCGTTAATGCATTTTCATAATAAAAATTATTCTCGATCATTAATTCTTATAGATCAATCACTTACCATGCAGCCCTCTCTTATCAATGCTATTTTGCTCAAAATTAAACTCCTCAGCGCTTTAAACAAAAAAGATGATCTCTCAGCCTTCGCTCAAAAGTTGCTTATCGACCATCCGAATAATATTCAAATACTACAGACCTACTTGCTCCTCAAGAATATGGGAATTCCAACAAAAAAACTTATCGAAATCGGCTGCGCAGCACTTAAAGTCCATAAAACGCCACGACTAATCGCCACCGTAGCTGATCTATGCGTTGATGCAAAAGAGGTTGCGCTGGCAGATAAAATGTATGGCGTAATCATTAAGCATAGCAAGAATGCTCAGGTGCGTGCTCGCGCGCGTTACCAAACCTGCTATGCCCTTTTTACAGCTGAACAATACGATGCACTTGAAAAGCGATGCCAAGACGTTTTAAGTGATGCTCTCGTCGACCCAGGAATGTACAATCTCCTTGCCTTCCACTACGCAACACAGAACAAAAATCTGACCCAGGCCCTTTCATACGCAGAAAAAGCGCTTGCTGAAAGACCACATTATCCACCATATCTCGACACGAAAGCCTACGTTTTAGTAAAACTTGGCAATACTACACAAGGCCTTGAGATATTGCGTGCGGCACATGCAAAAGCACCACAAGACAGAATTATTGCAGCGCGGCTACTAGCTCTTGAAAGCGGCCTATGGAAATCGTAGTCTTACTTGCTGTTGCCGCTGGATCTGGTGGCCATATTTTGCCAGCACTCACATTAGCCAACGATTGGAAGCTGGAACAAGCAGACAGACGCGTTGTTTTTATCACCGGTGCAACACCACTAGAGCACCGTATCATAGAGCAACAAACCGATATAGACAGAACTATTCACATGCCTCTTGCCAGATTTTCACTACGCAAGTGGTATTTATTTCCAATACTCTGCGTACAAATAGCACGCCTATTCATCAAAAGCTTTTTTACGTTGTTTGAGCATAAACCTCAACGTGTTATAACCACGGGAGGGATTCATGCGATTCCTGTGTGCTTAGCCGCATGGACAATGCGCATTCCTATCGACGTGTATGAACTGAATGTGCTCCCAGGCAAAGCTGTCATGGTTTTGAAATATTTTGCGACAAACCTCTTTTGCGTTTTTAAAGAAACGCAGCAGCACTTGCCAAAAAGTACGCTCGTCGCTTACCCGATCAGGCACGAGATTAAACAGGCACAAATGCCCATCCCAACATTGATTACACTAATTAATCGGCAACATGCTAGCGAACAATACTGGGTGCCTTTTGAAGTTCAACGCAAAACTATTTTCATTTTGGGTGGATCACAAGGATCACAGCTGCTCAACAAGCTTATTAAAGTATTCCTAACTGAAAACCCTACGATGAAGCAGCGCGTGCAAATTATCCACCAAACAGGATCTTTTGAAGAGACTGATTGGCAACATTTTTATAAACATCTAGATATTCCTGCCATTGCTTTTTCATACGATCCACTCATCGCCCATTACTACCAACTTGCTGATTTAATTATGTGCCGTGCCGGCGCGGGAACATTATTTGAAATTGCATACCTGAGGCGACCCTGTATTGTCATTCCCTTACTGGCACAAACAACCAATCACCAGATGTACAATGCCCAAGCCATGGCCAAAGCCCACCCTGAAATTTTTACTGTACTCAGCCAAGAAGCAATTGCAACCAACCACGAAGCTTTATTTGAGCAAATCAAATCGATCTTACAGTTTTGACTCTAAAGAAGTTTCCAACCCTATAAAATAATTGTAATTGCCTACTTGACATTATTCTTCTTAGGGGGTAGGATAGGTTCATATAGTTGCAGTTTAAGTACTCAACTCTATACGGTTCCGAGCTTTCAAACAGCTCACTGACCACGTAATTTTTATAAAAAATTACGCAAATCGGAAGAAATACGATCGCCTGGCGTGCAACAAGTGCCTTAAGATGACGTTTTCTTAACCCGGCTTTCCCCTGATATAGGATCATACTAGCTTTCGTTTTATAACGTAACTGTAGGGTCTAAGCTGTCAAACAGCTTCTCAGGCCGCGTGATTTCTCTATACAATTACACCAATCAGAAGAAAAGTGCTGCCCCAGGCGTGCAACAAGTGCCCACAGATAGCGCTTTTCTTATCTGGTTTTTCTTCCAAACCAAGCCTTTACAATACTCTTTTATTAATACAAATAACACATTCAACAACCCATTTGATGTTTTTATATATGCAGATATAATATAATTGCGTAGCAATATAAGAATAATTGAAAATGGAGTTTATTATGAATATGCGATCACAATCAGGTATCATACTCGCCTGCGTGCTCAGTAGTGTTTTCAGTTTCAACCTAGACGCTGGAAAAATCACCGGCTTCGTAAAATCCTCTGCAAAAAAACAAGATCGCACGAAGCGTAGACGTGGACAAGTATCATTCACACCACAAGCACACTCAGAATGCGTGCGTATAAAATGCATCACAGATGAAACAGGCAACCTCTGTTTAGCAAAAAACAAGGCAATAATTGCCACGGCAGAACAAGTAGAAATCAACCTAAAAAATGCCCGCCCTACACTTTTGTTCAACCGCATGTTTAATTTTCTATCAACATTCATGTCGTTGTCAGAAGAAACACTCTTAAATCCTATTACTATTGAACTGCTAGATTCTGCAGGCCCACAATTAACGGCTTTATCTACGAAAAAAAATGGTGGAACAAGCGCTGTAAAAATAGTAGGGGATTTAACACGCAGCGGCAAACTGGATGACGAAACCTACTTACTCATAAAACAACTGCAACGCTTAGTCAGCATGCGTTCGACTTTTCTTAGTAGTTCTAGCTATGGCAATCATAGTAGCGAAGACGCTGCTCTCAGCCCTAAGCTAGAAATCCGGCTAGAAGCAAATCTTAAAAAATTACACGGCTTCACATTCTGTGAATGGCTCGATAACCTAGAAGCAAAACAACGTGCTCGGGGCAATACTGACAGCCTTGCTGCACTGCTTAGTGGTATGGCTCTCTAAGCTTTATATTGCTGTTTTAAAGGGCTGGCTACAAAATAGCCATCCCTTTTTTATTTCTCTCCAACTCATGCGGCCTTGTCTCTCCTGGAGCTTCTGGTAAATAATTACCAACGGCTATGCAACGTCGCTAGAGAATGCTTATTTTGACCATGGGTTCAATGAAGAAGGCAGCACGCTTGCAACACCTTGCACACCCCAAGCAAACCAGCCTGCGTCGGCAGCAGCTGGTGCAGTAGGCGCCGCCGTAGGCGCGGTAGCTGACACAGATGCATCAGTAGACGCAGCTACTGGCATAGGATCTGCACTCACAGGCAAAGAACTTACTGGTGCTTCAGCTGGGGCTCCCATGCCATCGTTACCAGGCGCTTCGACAGCCTCAACAACTCCAGATCCGCTACAACTAGCTGCTACCAGTGCATTTTCCACAACTTCTTCGGCTTTTTCTTGGGGCATTGTAGCTAGACGATCAGCTAAGCGCGATAGATCTTGCTGTAGTTGCGCCGCCGCGGCCCGCTCTTTTTTTTCTCGAGCTATTTTAACAAATGGAGGTTCACTCTCTTTAGCCGGAGCAGAAGCACAAACAGGACGAGTCGCTGCTGGCCGCAATCTAACCAATTCAGATGCCTTTTCTGGTGCAGATTGTGCTTCGCTACATTCCATTGATCGCTGTTCTTTTGCAAGCCCTTCTCGAGCTGCTGCGCGTGCTGCGCGTTCTGCAGCTCTCTTTGCTAGCTCATCCCTGCCAGCAGATTCTTGAGCTTTAGCGTCAACCGCAGCTTCTAGCAGAAGGCTTGATCCACCTTGCCGAGCTTTAGCTATGCTATCGCTAATCTCTTGACTATTTTTTGCCTCATCCCTGACTGCTTTTTGCCAGGCAGCATTTTGCATGGCAATAGCCATTTCCCGCGCACGCACTCGAGTCTCATTTTCTGCTGCTGCCTCTTTTGCGTCGTGGTCCAACCTAACTTTTTCTCTGGTATCTGAAGATGCCTGAACAGTCCCCACAAGCAGTCCGCAAGCGCCCACAAGTAATAGCTGTCTTTGTATCTTTTTCATGAATCCCCCCTTTGTGATAAAAATAAATATATTTCTATTGATGAGTATGTCGTTACAGGTAAGAGCATAGCAACAAATAATATTCTACCTCTCTAAGTAATGTATAAAATCTGATATTTCCATGTGACCTTGTCTCTCCTGCAGCTTCTGGTAAACTGTACCCCTGCAGCTCAAACACTTATCATTGGAGGACACATGTTTCCGCATATCGCTCATCTGTACGGCCCCATTTGGATTCAAAGCTATGGCTTTATGATTGCCGTTGGCCTCCTCATTTTTTTATATTTTTCAATCAATCACCCACAACGCAAAAAAATCATCAGCAAAGATCTTTACATAAACGGTGTCTTTTTTGGACTGCTCTGCGGCGTCGCCGGAGGACGGTTGCTCTACGCCCTATCCTACCCTGCAGAATTTACGGGTCGATGGCACGAATTATTTCTGCCATGGATAGGTGGCCTGACAGTCATTGGGGCAATTATAGGGGTTCTGATTGGCGGATTTTGGTACCTCAAGCGACATCATATCCCGGTGCTGCCACTATTTGATCTTGTCGCACTATTCGCACCGCTCATGCACGCTATTTCTCGCCTTGGTTGTTTTGCCGCTGGCTGTTGCTATGGAGCTCCTGCTGCTGCCCTCTTGTGGGCTGTCACGTTTATCAACCCTGATGCTCATGCCCCGCTCTTCATACCTCTGCATCCAACACAGCTTTATGCAAGTGCCGCATCAGCAATAACTTTTTCCATACTATTTTTCTTACAGAAACGCCTACTAAAGAATCCTGGGATTATGCTGTGTTCATTTCTCATGCTTGAAAACATTGCTCGGTTTATTCTTGATTTTTGGCGCGGTGATCGCGACCCGATCATTGGAACAATAGGATCATTAGTTATTTCGCAAGTACAAATGTATTCTGTTGTCGGACTTTTATGCACCATCGCTGGGCTACTGTGGCTCCTCTCCTCAAAAAAGCCATAAAGAAAACATTAACAACCTATGTCCCTTTTTAATTTTATAAAACAACAGGTTTCAATTTTAGACGTCATCGGTGAAGTCGTATCACTCAAACCTGCAGGGCACTACTGGAAAGGGTCTTGTATTTTCCATGCAGAAAAAGATGCTTCTTTCACCGTTAGCCCAGAGAAGCAAATTTATTACTGTTTTGGATGCCATGCATCAGGGGATGTCATCTCATTTATTGCCAAACTTGAACACCTCAACCAGCTTGAAGCAGCGCAGCTACTCATCGAGCGCTACCAATTAAGCGTTCCTGCTGAGCTTACAAAGCAAATACATAGTTCAACAACAGAAGAAAAAGATGCCAAAGACCGTTATTTTCAAACCTGCAAAGCCTTCTCTGCCTGGGCGCACAAACAACTCTTTAGTAATCAATATGCAGTTGATTATCTTGTGCAACGCTCGGTAAGTTTGGAAACGATTAAATCTTTTCAGATTGGCTACTTTCCTGGCGGACAACACAACATCAAAAAGCTTTTAAAAGATTTACAAGGTGAAGGGTTTCTACTCAGAGATCTGCACGATGCTGGCGTACTAGCCGACGGTAAAGGCATGCCCTACTCACCCTTTGAAGAGCGCATAATCTTTCCCATCAAAGATATGCAAGCCAGACACTGCGGTTTTGGGGGTAGAGTTTTTCGTACCGGCGATGACCGCGCAAAATACTACAATAGCAAAGAGGCAGACGGCTTTGAAAAAGGCAAGATTTTATTTGGGTTTGATATGGCTAAAAAAGCCATTCAAACTGAAGAATCAGTGTTTCTTGTTGAGGGCTATGTTGACTGCATCATGATGGTGCAATATGGTTTTATTAACACTATTGCAACACTTGGCACTGCCTGCACTATCGATCATCTTAAACAGCTCAGCAGACATGCTCACACTCTATATGTGCTTTACGATGGCGACCATGCTGGCCAAAAAGCAATGCTGCGACTAGCGGAACTCTGTTGGGAGGTAAATTTAGAAATGTATATTATTACGCTGCCAATAAAGCACGACCCTGCTTCATTTCTGATAGATGGGGGCGACTTACTAGGCTATAAAGCCAGTGCTGTTGAAATTATGCACCACTTCATCAATTCGCTTGGTGCAAATTTTTTAGCTAAGCCTCTTGCCCAAAAAATGAGCTCTGCCGAAAAAATTGTTGGAACGATTGCCAAAATTAAAAACAGCTTTAAACAGGATGTCTTGCTCCACCATGCAGCGGCTGTGATGCAAATGCCATTTGACTCTTTCAAAACACTCCTGAATACTACCATGCGCAAGCAGGCACAAAAAATACAGTTTGAAACCCCAGTGGAAGTAGGTCATGTTGTTACAGAACCTCAAGAATCAACAGAGCCTGATAATCAGTTGCTAGAAGAAAAAATTTTTTCTGGTATACTTGGCGGCATTGCAGCTGGTAAGCTGTTACACGTTCCTGGTGATGTGCGGCCCTATTTTAGTTCTCGTATGCAGAGCTTGTTAATGCTCGTTGAGCAATGGCACAGCCATCATGATGGATCATCATCTGTTAGTGAACTCCTCGACTCCTTTGAAGCTTTTCATAAGGAATGGGTTGTTCGTGTTGCTATGCAACACAACACGCAAACATGCCATCAGTTATTTGATCGGCTTTTAGATAGATTTTGCAAGGTTCACTGGCAAAGGATAGTCAAGGATATAAAACAGCAACTGGTCAAAGCAAAATTAGAAAATGACACACAGACGATGAATGATGTGCTTGAACGTTTTTCTCACCTCAAACAAGGCATGATGCAAAGGGGGCTTGTACGATGAAATCTGGCAAAAAAGTCGCAACGAAAAAAATAAAAAAAGCTGCTATTAGCAAGCAAAAGCACACGAAAAAAGCAGTAGCTAAAGCTACCGCGCCTAAAAAAACTATTGTCCGTAAAAAAATAATAGCCAAACAAAAAACTGGTCGCCCTGTCGCTAAAAAATTAGTAAGCGCTCCCGGTCGTACTGTCGCTAAAAAACAAGTTGTTATCGCTAAGATCATAAAAAAGGCTGCTGCAAAACAACCCCTGTTGCGCGCTCCCCAAAAAACAATAAAGAAAATTGCTACTCCAAAGGTTCCAGGGCCAAGACTCGTGGGATACTCACCATCACTCCCTGTAGAAAAGCAGCCAACCCCAACACTTGTTAAAGTAGGCAAATCAAGTGTTGTTGCGGCCACAAAAGCTACACTTCATGAATCGTTCATGGTGGAATCACCAGTGAAAAAAACAGCAAAAGCTACTGCTTCTAAGTCTGCCGAAAAAGCGACAAAAAAAAGCATCGCGGCTAAAGATCCTGTGATCCAACTGATCGCTCCAAGGCAAGAGCGAGAAGAAGATCTTGAAGACTTAAACGCACTCATCAACATTCCTGATGAAGAACAACTCTTAACGCAGTCACTAAAAAGCATCGATAAGCACGTTGGCTCTCTTCTGGAGCGAGGACGTAATGAAGGTGTTTTGACCTACGAAGAGCTTATGTCTTTCAATCAACGACATCGCCTTTCAGACGAAGATTCTAACGAGCTTGTACGTATTCTTGAACGCGAAAACATTGACCTTATTTCACAAGATGAGCTCGAAACCGGCACGCAAGATTTTGATGGTCTCGTTGAAACTTCGACATCAAAAACGGCTGCTTTTGAAAAGTTGCCCAATGATATTGATGGCTCACTTGACGCATCAGAAGCTAATGATGCAGCACATGATGATGACTATTACGATAAAGACCTTGATAAACTCAAGAGCATCATGGAGCCGAGCCAGCTGAACGATCCAGTGAAGCTGTACCTCAAAGAAATTGGTAAGATCCCCCTCTTGAATAAAGACACCGAAAAAGTCATTGCTGATAAAATTGCTACCGGCAAGCGTGAATCAATTGAAGCTATTTCAGAATTTCCGTTTGTCGCAAAAGATTTAATGGGCTTTGAAGAGCGGCTTAGCAAAGACACGCTATTCTTAAAAGATCTAGTCCAATTCTCTGATTTTGACGAAGATAATTCGCCAAAATTTGAGGAAGAAAAAGTTAGGCTTGTTGGGGCTATTCAAAACATTAAAGAGCTTGCAAGCAACGAAGATAAGATTTATCGTTCGTATCGCAATCAACTTGATTCCGAAGAAAAAAAGAAAGAAATGTTAAGCAAGGTAGATCAAAACAAGCGCCAAATTGTGCTTGCTATCCGTGCTATTAAGGTTTCTAACAAGCAGATCAAGAAGTTTGGCAAGAAGATTGAAAAGCTTTATTATAAAATCCAAGAAAAAGATGATGAAGTTCGGAATGCTGAAGCAAAGCTTACATTCTATCGCAGCCTTAAGAAGCCAAATGAAAACGATCTTGAGCAGATAGCAATACTCGAAAGCGTCTGTCGCAGTGGACAAAAGTTAGCAAAAAAAGTTGAGTCAGAAGCGGGTATCGCGCGCGACAAGATTTTTGCACACTACAAACGCTTTGTTGTAGCGCAGAAAAAAGATAAATCTGCCAAAGACGACCTCGCACGAGCTAACTTACGCTTAGTAGTTAACATTGCTAAAAAATATATCAACCGCGGGCTACACTTTCTTGATCTGATTCAGGAAGGAAATATTGGGCTACTCAAAGCTGTTGAAAAGTTTGAATTTGAGCGTGGCTTTAAGTTTTCTACATATGCTACCTGGTGGATTCGCCAAGCAATCACCCGTGCAATTGCCGACCAATCGCGTACCATTCGCGTACCGGTGCACATGGTGGAAACACTGAGCAAAATCAACAAGATTACTCGTACCTACGTACAAGAGCAGGGACGCGACCCAACATACACTGAGCTTGCCAAAGAGCTAAATCTTGATGAAAAGAAAATTAAAAATATCATTAAGATTTCAAAAGAGCCTGTTTCACTAGAAACACCCGTTGGTGACAGCGAAGATACGTACCTGAAAGACTTTATTGAAGATGAAAACGAGTATTCACCAGTGGATGCCGTTATCAATGAAGACCTGAAAGAAAAAGTGCGTGAAGTACTAAAAACGCTGACCCCACGGGAAGAAAAGGTCCTCAAGATGCGCTTTGGTATCGATGTTGCATCAGAGCACACACTTGAAGAAGTTGGCAAAGACTTCTCGGTTACCCGTGAACGTATTCGTCAAATTGAAGTGAAGGCGCTCCGCAAGCTACGTCATCCATCTCGCAGCAAGAAGCTCACCTCTTTTATTGAAAGAGACATAGATAATAATTCATCTAGCGATCCGATTGAATAATGCGTATTGCCTACGTTATTGCTAGTCTAAAAATTGGAGGGGCTGAAGTTGCGCTTGCTCAACTTGCCCCTAAGATTAAAGAAAAAGGCCACGATGTATTCGTGGCCTTTTTTCATGACGGCCCGATACGCGCACGGCTTGAGGCCGCAGGCATACGCTGCACCCAGATTCAAGGGCTAATCACACATTACGACCCCTACGGCTGGTGGCGCTTATACCGCTGGCTGCAAATACACAATGTTGATATAGTCCACACATCACTCTGGTCTGCAAATATCATTGGGCGCCTCATTGGTTACTGGATACACGTCCCCGTGATCAGTGATCTACACGGTAACTGTACAGCTGAAGGTCGTATTCGTAACTGGGGAGACCGTCTCACTGCAGGCTTTACTAGCGTCACAATTGCCGTTAGCAATTCCGTTGCTCAAGCGTACCAGTACCATATTATCAAAGACCGGCCTATAAAGTTGGTCACTATCCCTAATGCCATTGATACTAAACGCTTTTTACTCCCACAAGAAATTCCGCTGTCTCGCATTGCGCTTAACATCCCAGAAAACGCTTTTGTAGTCGGTGCTGTCGGCCGTCTTGAGCCAATCAAGGGCTACGACCTCTTGATCAAAGCTTGCGCACTGTTGCCCCCTTCTACGTACCTACTACTAGTCGGCGATGGTAGCTGTCGCCACAATCTTGAACAGCTCGCACAAGACATGGGCATCGCTGACCGCGTTGTCATAACGGGGCTCAGGAGCGACGCACATCGCTTCTATCAGCTCTTTGATTGCTTTGCCATTACATCACACAGCGAAGGACTTTCTCTGGCCTTGCTCGAGGCTATGGCTAGTGGCTGCCCGATTATCACCACGAATCAAACAGCCACACACGATGTTATTGAAAACGACCTTACTGGATTGATTATCACTAACCGGTCCCCCGAGGACTATGCGGCATTACTTACATCACTCATGCAATCACCCACGTACCGTAGTAGGCTTGGCAAAGCAGGGCAGGAGGTTGCTTGCAGGAAACATGATGTGACCAATGCTATAAATATGGTAAACGCACTTTATAATGAGCTGAAAAATTCTGCTTGAAAATTCAACTACAGCTTAATTTCACTTTTATGATTCTTTGCATAACAAAAGCTAGACGATGAATTGCGTAAAAAAACATTCAAAAATCTGTTGCTTTTTACCCATCGAGCAAGTATCATTGTTTTATAAATTTTTAGTTTATAGTGCTCATTTACTTTTGATAACCTCCATTTCCCCTGTCCGTGACGTCATAGTCTGGATGGGGGTTTTTTCATGAATTTTTCTTTTTTATGAATTATTATAAAATTACCATATCTTATGACGGCACAGCCTTTCATGGTTGGCAAATACAACCCCGCGACATTACTGTTTGCTCAGCGCTGCAAGATGCATGGTTCCGCTTAATGCGCGAACGCATCTCAATTCTTGGTGCCTCTCGCACTGATGCAGGGGTCCACGCCATTGGACAAATTGCCCGTTTTGCAGCCAATATTCCACCAGCTGCCCCTATCGAACAATTGCGCAAAGCCTGGAATGAACATCTGCCATCAGGTATCTATATCAGAACATTTGAGCAAGTCCCCCAAAGCTTTCATCCCTGTGGCAATGTTTTACAAAAAACCTATTACTACACCCTCTTTTTAAAAAAACCTCTGCCTTTTGTAGAACGTTTTGGGTGGTACCCTGCCTTCATGCCACACGTTGACATCGATAAATTTAATCAATGTTTGCAACGGTATGTGGGCACACATGATTTTGCTTCATTCTGCAAAGTCGATCAAGACGACAAGAAAGACACGATGAGAACAATCGATAGCATTACACTGCGAAAAATGTCTCGCTGGGGAATCTTACTTGTTGAAATAAAAGGGAAATCTTTTGTTCGTTTTCAAATTAGGCGCATGGTTGGCTATGCACTTGATATTGCACATCGGCCAACAATGCAGGTAGAATACCTAGATGAGTTATTAAAAAATCCTAATCCTCAACAACAGCTAGTCAAAGCCGATGCTCAAGGGCTGTGCTTGAGGCGAATAGTGTATAAACGCAATGAAAACACAACTGATTGAAGTAGGTAAACGATCACTAACCGGCATTGTGCTGCTCATCAGCTTTGGCGGTGCCTATTTGCACTCACCACTCCTCTTTATAGCAGCGTTAGCCAGCTTACTCTTTATTACACTGTACTGGGAATGGTCACGACTCGTAAATCTCACAAAGCCATCACGTTTAGCGTTCACTCTGTTATATCCTATTACCCCCTTTGTATCACTCATGTGGCTCACGTATCAGTTTTATAGTACCGATTTCTACCTGCCAATTTTTCCCTTTTTTGCGGCGTGGAGCGCAGACACGGGTGGTTACATCGTTGGTAAACTATGTGGTACACACAAAATGTGCCCCTCAATCAGCCCGGGGAAATCATGGGAAGGTTTTATTGGCAGTGTCGTCAGCGTTTTTGCAATGTGTTGGTACCTACTCCCAAAAATCGTACTGCTACGCTCAAGCATCATGGCAACCAATCTAGTCGTCATGGTTATTTTTGCCCTGGCTATCACAGCCATTGCCTTTCTGGGCGGCCTCTTTCTTTCTGTACTCAAGCGTAAAGAGGGGCTCAAAGACGCAGGCTCTTTGCTCCCCGGCCACGGGGGCATTTTGGATCGCTTTGATGGCGTACTTTTTGTCGGGATAATGACAGTTATTCTAACACTTGTGATCAAGTAGAAATGCTGAATACAGGATCGATCTTTCTTGAAAGATTAATCCGATTATTTTTGAATTCATATTCATCTCGATACCGTTCAGCCAAACCAATATTTTTTGCACATTATATCGTGCTATTTTACACCGACTATTCATTATTTTAAAGTCGCAAAAAATAAGCGACAATGCTGATTTAATCAGTGTTGCCGCTTATTTTTTACATAATTATTGTACGTTTTTTTTATGCTTATGAAGACCTAAACTTACTCTACTAAGTCCATAAAGCCCGTCATCTCTGGCTCCACAATGGCCGCAATAGTCAGCCACTGGCCAGGATCAGCATCCTCTTCTGTCGCCCATTGAGCTGCAAGTACAGCCTGTACAAAACTCCATGCAGCAACGCGCCCACGCGGAGCATTCATCAGCTGCGCAAAGGCATCAAGACGCTTGGTAATAATCTCTGTTAAATCAGATTGCTGTAATAATGGTTTGATAGGATTGCGAATAAACGCCCCAACCTCATAGAGCGGTTCTCCAAGAACCCCATGCGGGTCGATAGCCACCCAGGTATCGCCAGAAGCTAAAATATTATTGTGATGTAAATCACCATGCAATAGCACCGCTGGCGCCATGGTTGCAAGTAAATGTTTTGCTACGCGCTGTGCCTTTGCAACAAGCATTACCGGCAAGTGCAATGATGGCGCATGCAGCAGACAATCAAGCCAATCAGCCAATAACGGAAGATGATAATTCGTAGGCACAGGAGCTTGGTGCAATTTATGCATCACTGCAGCAGCATGTATAATTGCTTGATCATCATGGGCAGGGAAAAGATCTTCTAGCGATTGGCCAGGCAATAAACGCTCTAGCAATATCGCCCCAAAAGCTGGTGCCGTATCAAGCAGCTGGACACAACCATAGCCTTGAAATGTTTTTAACGCAGCGATCTCATGATACAACGTACGCTCATCAGTGCTCAGCTTAACCATGACAGGAGTGTTATCCGAGATTCTAATAGCTGTAAAAATACGTCGTTCTTGAAACACATAATAAAGAGCAGCATCACGCAACCCCCAGTGCTGAGCAATATGATCAATAGTATCTTGTGTTGCTCTGCTATCCATGAGATCCAATAGCTGCAGAATCATTTTCAAATATGCCAGTAATTTTTTCAGCTATTTTTGTAAGCGATGCTTGAGCATGTGCTGTCTGCGGCGCGCCCCAGGTCCCTGTGGCAGGATCGTATGAAAATAGCGCCAAAATACCCGCGCCAAGAACTACTACCGCAATAGAACCGTATATAATAAACTTACGACGTGGCTCTGCATATTCATATTCAACAGCAGCTGCAAGCTCTGGTGCTTCATTGCCTAAAACGCTTCGAACAGTATTAATACGCTCTTCAATAATCTTGCTTACCTCTCCCCGTAAATTTTCATCTTCAAAATATTCCCTGCTAATCGCATCTTGATCATGCAGTAATTTTTTATAAATGGTTGCCAACTTCTTAAGAGAAATTTCTGTTTCCATTGAAATAATCGTTCTTGCACCAACCGCATCAGTTCCTACTGACAAAGTTTGGTTTTGATTGTCTTGCATCTGTGATGAAATTGCTTGGCCCTTCTCACCATACAGAGACGTGCAATAAGTACTTACGAGTACGATGCTGAGCAATAAATACATCATTAATTATGTCCTAACATTTTGTATGTGCCACATGTGATGTCATGAGCGTTTATTTATAGCACAAAAATTACAAAAGAGCAATTAATTCAATCTGCACTATATCGAGAAAATGAAGCCTTGAATTGCCTATAATGCTTTTGATACCATCAATCTCAATAATCGTAGCATAAAGACAAAGGAGTTAAGATGAATAGTAATCAACAAATATTAGTGAGAATGGCTCTCTGCTTGAGTGTAACAACCTGCTTTGGCCTTGGCGACCAAGGAGCGCAGCTGAACCTTTCTGCCCCGAAATTCATTCCTCTTGAAATTGGCGAAGAATCACTTTCCTTTGCAATACGAGACGAGAATACAACCACAGAGTTAGTCGATGCCTCTTTTTTGGGAAACACAGCTATTAGTGGTATTTGCCGTGAAGACAACGATTCAGTAACTGCAATTCACCTTGCCTACACGCAAAAAATTAAAGTTGTGCAGCAAGAGTACAAAAGCACTCGTTATCCAGGAAAAGAGTTTTGTTTGGTCGAAAAAACAAACGTTGATGGCACGGTAACTGATGGCTTATTAATGCCCGCAAAGCTCGTCATGTGTGGTATCGAAAAAACAACAAAGGATACCAAAGCGTGGTTTTTGGGGAAAATTGACCAGCTCGTACGCCTTGATAATCATCACAATGAGCATCGTGATATTGCGGTGGCAAAACATATTGATCACCTCCTTGAGCATCATAACACAGGAACTACACACCACCATAAAACCCATAAGAAACACACTTCACGACCTCATATACCAGGAGCTGTAAAAATACTAGAAAACAATGCGCCACTTATCGAGAAAAAAATTGTGGTGCTGGAAAAACAAACCGGTGCTATGGAGCAAAAAACAATTTTGCAGTCAATAAACGATCTACTTGTTGCTATTATTGGTGTTCTAAAAGCAGTCTTTGAAGCCGTTCGCGGATTGTTCTTTTAGCACTACTACTTAGTACACTCATAAATCAATAGTGGCGTTTGTGCATTAGTAGCTGGTATTTTTGCATAATCACTGTATGTGATTATGCTGGAAAAGTTAAACTCTTTCAGCAGCTCATCCATCTCATTAAATCGGTATAAATATTGCTGAAAGTCTTCTACCTGAGTAGCTACCACAACGCCATTGACTATTGATTCATAGCGGCACACCGATTTAAATAATTGGGCCTGCTCATCGTATGAAGTGAACGTATTGATTGCGACAAATGACCCATCTGGACGTGTATTAACGCCACGGCGCCATATACCACACGGATAGGGAACCGAAGAAACTGTCTCAAGATCTAGCATCAGTTTACCACCTGGAGCCAAGTGCTTGTACAATATTTCTAGGCTTTTTTTGATATCATTGTGATTAGTTATCAGGCCAAAAGATCCGTACGGAATAAAAATTAAATTGTAACGCTTGTCGCTATTAAAATCCTGTATGAACTGCTCCCACACGGGAGCCTTTTGCTGTAACGATCTCAACAGAGGCCAAGCAGCCCATTTTTCTCTCAATGCATCAAGCATATAAGGCGAAGCATCAAAGCCTTCAATATCTAACCCTGCGTACAACATCTCCAATAAAAAGCGCCCCGTACCGCACATTGGTTCTAGAATAGGGCCACCAGCACATTTGGCATAATCCATGTAAAACGATGCTTCAGGCTCACCCCTATGATGCTCAAGATCATAAAATTCAGTACATAGTTGAAGATAGGTAGAAAGTGGCGACCTGCTCATAATAATTACCTATAAAACTTACGCAACAGTGAATCTGGCGCTGCAGCCATACCAGCCCAACTCCCCGCATAGCGAAGACAGTAGAAAAATATTGTACAAGAAACGACCACTGAAAATGTGATTAAAAATCCTGCTTTGAAAAAAAACAAAACCTCACTGCTCATCATTACAGCCCTATCTACCTTTACTGAGATTGCTTCACAAATACATGAACAGAACTTATATCTTTTTCGCTACGAATAGAAATAGTACATGTTTTATGTGGCTTAGAGCAGACCAGTAATCCTTCACAATGATTGGAAAAATTTTGGATATCCCAACCATTGCTCTCCATTGCACGCATATAAAAATCAATTACTTTAGGACGAGCTTGTGTCCCAACATAGAGAAGATAGTCACCATCCAGTGAGGATTGTCGTGTGGTGGCGGTAAAACCAAGAGGCTGAGGAATATCAAAATGTTTGGCATTACCTAGACGCAAGGTATTAACCAGTTGAATAGGCAACTGAGTAGAGGTTTTTTTGCTACAACCAGAAAAAAAAAGCGTTATACCGAGTGTAATAAAAACACAACGGTATAACGCTTTAAAAATTCTTGGAGCTAAATAGTTATGCAGCGTCTGCATGCGTATTAGCTTGCTTAAGAGCAGCTTTTTGAGCTTTTGTCATTACACGTTCTTCGATACGAGCAGTATTACCTACGCGATCTCTGAGGTAGAACAACTTAGCACGACGAACAACACCGTATTTCACAACGCGAATGCTGGTGATGTTTGGTGTGTAGTAAGGGAAAATTTTCTCAACGCCGATACCATTAGCACCGATGCGACGAACTGTTACCGTTGAAGCAATGCCATTTTTATGCATAGCAATAACGTCACCAGCAAATAACTGTGTACGTTCTTTGTCGCCATCTTTAATGGTTTGCGAAATTTCAAGGGTATCGCCCACTTTGAAAGCAGGAAAGTTGCGTTCGGTAACGCCGATATTCAGAATAGTTTCTTTAGTTAGTCCACGGGCTTTCATGAAATCCTCTTGTAAAATAGCAAGTTTCTGAGTGGTCTAGTATAAATTTATTTCGTTAATTTGGCAATACCAAGATCACTTTCTCTCAGCCGTGGCTGCAACCCCAGCCAGCGATCCAAAATAATAGCCATTGCCGATCTTACTGATAAGTGGTTGTAATCAGTCATTCCCTCTATGGGAACGAGCAAGTAGTCACTTTTTTCTATCACTTCATCTGCCAAGCCTTGGGCCGTGCCAAACAAAAGAACTACTGGTCGACTATGCCGCCACACAACCCCTTGGTCTGAAAAATCAATCGTTTGACAATGCGACATTATTTTCGCACTCGTCGTCACGATAAGTGGCTCTAGGCCAGTTTCAGCTCTAATGCTATGCAACACACGATCCAGACTTGTCTCTGTCCGCACACGACTCACGGCTTCATGCCGGCTTGGATTATATTTTTTTCCTGCACTTGAATGCCAAAAATCGAGAAATATATGCACGATGCTGAGCTGATCAACAAGAGGCGTTACCAAGAAAAAGTTTTTAATACCGTAGGTAGCGCACGAGCGAGCCGTATCGTGAATATCAATTGATGTCACCGATGACGTACCTGTACTACCACCAGCAAGCTTTACTTGATCATGCATAAGAACAACATAATGAGGTGGAATATATTTTTTTGCGCGAGCACACACATCAGGAGCTGGACGCGCTGAACGAAACCAATCAAAGCGATTTAATACTGTTTTTTTACTTGCTGCATCCAAGCGCCACTGCTTAATTGCTTCGTGATTACCAGAGCGCACAATCGCAGGAATTTCTTGCTCATGCCAGAGAACAGGCAATGTGTATGCTGGATGATCAAGTAATGGCCCACTAAATGAATCGGCTTCAACTGATTCAGCATTGCCAACAATGCCTGGCGCATAGCGTAGCAATGCTTCTAAAAGTACTTGCGCAGGCAAATCTCCGCCCATCAACACATAGTCGCCAATAGAAAGTACTGCATCAGCATATTCTTGCTCAACACGAGCGTCCATACCCTCGTAGCGTGGACATACAAGAATAATATGCGTACTAGCTGGTATCTGCTCTTCCACCGCTGCAGTGCGCGCTTCGGCAGACTCAGGGTGAACAGGGGAGCAGGGCAAATTAAAAAGCTTTTCAGCTAGTAGCTTGATGGTAGGCTGCGTTATGACAGTACCTTGTGGAGAAAAAAATATTTTAAAGCCATCACCATAGGTAGCTATACAGTAGCTGATGGCTTTTTCAACTACTTCTGGCTTTAAAATCATCCCTGCACCAGGACCGCATAATTGCTGATCAATACGCTCTTTTGGTGCTACAAAATCAGAAAAGCGTATAAGGTTGATTGCAATCAACCCTTTTTCTTGCGCTTTACCAAGTAAGCTTAATGAGATAAATGATTCATGCAGCTGGGGAAAAACAGTAATAATGCTTATGGTTACCATTGGATCTTACAGAAAAAATGAGCAAAAAAAATGGCTGGCGCTGTGCCAGCCACGACAACTTTTGGTAGTCTACTCAACACACTACTCAAGAATTTCAAGCACAGCGCGCTTGTGTTCTTTTGAGGCAGCAGCATGTACAAGCGTTCTAATTGAACGAGCTGTTCGTCCTTCTTTTCCGATAACTTTTCCAAGATCTTCTGGCGCAACGCGCAGTTCGATAATGGTTGATTGTTCGCCGGTAACTTCAGAAACGTTTACAGACTCAGGCTTGTCGACGAGTTTTTTTACAATAAACTCGACTAATTCTTTTAACATGCTTTCTCCCTTATGCATGTAATGCCACTTGCAACGGCAACTAAACATCACCATTGCAAGACAATATCTAATCTAGCAATAAAAAGTGTGCCAGCGAATTACGCAGCACGCTTCATAATTTTTGCTACTGCAGCAGAGCATGTTGCACCTTTTGCAATCCAAGCTTGGATGCGATCTGTATGCAACTGAATAGCTTCATGCTTGACTGGGTCATACGTACCCAATGTTTCAAGACAAGCGCCATCGCGTTTTTTACGAGAGTCAACAGCGACAATACGCCAGAAGTGACGGTTTGTTTGACCAATGAGGCTAAAGCGGATAGTGACAGCCATTTAAAAATTCCTTTCAGGCAACTATAATCATTATGAGAGGCAGTTAAACAATTAGGAAAACCGTTTTAGTTTGCCCATCTTCTTCATCATTTTAGCAAATTGTTTGCATTCTTCAAATCTTTGTAGCAATTGATTTACATCTTGTGCGCTAACCCCTGCACCATTAGCGATACGTTTTTTGCGTGAACCATCAAGCAAAGCAGGCACTAGGCGCTCGTTTTCAGTCATCGACCCTATGATTGCTTTGAAGCGCTTCGTTTCTACCTGTCCTTTTTCCATCATATCAGGAGTGATTTGATGACTGCCAGGCAAGTAGCGCAAAATCTTCTGCATTGAACCCATCTTATCAAGCATCTGGAGCTGTTCTTGGAAGTCTTTTAGGTTGAATGAACCATCTATAAACTTCCTCGCCATGCTCTCTTGGGTTTGTGAGCTAATGTTTTCAGTAGCTTTTTCAAGCAGTGTTTGCAGATCTCCCATGCCCAAAATTCTGGTAGTCATACGCTCTGGAACAAAGCTTTCTAGGTCTTCAAGCTTTTCGCCTGAGCCAACCCAAGCAATTGGTTTGCCAAGCTGAAAGCGAAAAGCGAAAGCAGCTCCACCACGGGTATCACTGTCCATTTTTGTTAAAATAGCCGCGTCAAAGCCAATTTTTGCATTGAAAGATTGTGCGACGCTGAGCGATTCTTGGCCTGTCATGGCATCAAGGACAAGCAACTTGTGCTTAGGCATGAGTAATTTATTAATCTGTACGAGCTCTTGCATCATAACTTCATCAATGTGCAAGCGGCCAGCAGTATCTAGGATCAAATGTTCATAACTTTTTTGTTTAAAAACAAGCTGAAGCTCTTGAGCCGCAGCAAGAGGGGTTGTTGCTTTGGTGCGATAGAAATCAACACCAGCTTGCTTTGCCAAGATTTCAAGCTGATCAATCGCAGCAGGACGATAAAAGTCGACAGAGCCAACTAAAATATGTCGCTGTTTGCCACGTTGTCGCGCTTGCTCTTTCATAAAATGGCACAGCTTAGCGATAGTTGTAGTCTTTCCTGAACCCTGCAGTCCCATTATCATAACAACAGATGGGATCTGAAAGGTAATGCCCGTAACAGCATTTTTACCACCAAGAAATGTTAAAAGATTATCATGAACAATTTTAATAAATTGCTCGCCTGGCTTAAGGGCTTGATGTACTTTTTGACCAGTAACGGCTAGCTTAACCTGCTCTAGAAATGCGTCTACGACAGTAAGAGGCACATCGGCTTCAAGCAAGCCATCGCGTACTTTCATATACGCTTCAGCTATGTTTTCTTCGGTAAGCTTGTGCGAATTACTAAGCCACTGTAAAACACCAGAAAATTTTTGTGATAAGAAATCAAACATGTAAGCACCTAGTGATGCAAAGAATTTTTTTGATTGATGGCCTACCATCTGTAGCTACAAGCCCTTTAGGGGCCAGAGCGTAAGATGGTGCCGGGAATTGGAGTTGAACCAACGACACATAGATTTTCAATCTACTGCTCTACCACCTGAGCTATCCCGGCAATGGACGCGTGCTTTGTACTGATTTAACAATCAAATACATGCAATTTCGCAATACGAACAAAAGGTTACAGTTAGCGGTCATTCTTGTCAACTGAAAAAATCTGTTTAGCACCAAGACTTGTCTTTTCCTGTAATCTACTGTTCAATTATAATGATTTCGAAGTAAAACTATCAGTTGTAGCCTTTATATGCATGATCTATGCATACTACAAGCTATAAACTCAAAACTATAATTGCATCTTCTAGAAGCGAGGATTTGTATGAATGGCTCGTCGTATAGCCTGCAAGACACGGGATGGACAAAATCATTTAAAGACGCCGTAAAATCACTAGGCGTTGTTTTTGGAGATATTGGCACCAGCCCCATTTACGCTCTTTCAATTATTTTCCATACCATCCAACCAACAATAGACAATGTTTTTGGCGTCCTATCGTTGATTACGTGGACTCTTTTTCTTCTCGTTGGGGTCGGCTACGCCTGGCTTGCCATGAGTCTGGGAAAAAAGGGCGAGGGCGGCACTATTGTATTACGTGAGCTACTCGTTCCTCTCGTCAAATCACCTCGCCACGTGACTCTGATTACAGGAATGTCATTTTTAGGCATAGCGCTCTTCTTTGGCGATGGGGTCATCACGCCAGCCGTCAGTATTTTAAGCGCCGTAGAAGGTATTGCTCACATGCCAGGTTGCGCTAACATAGACCATTCCTATGTTATCCTCCTCGCCTGCTGTGTAACCGTAATGCTCTTTGTTCTTCAGCGTAAAGGTACAGAAAAAGTATCAACACTTTTTGGACCTTTGATGGTTCTTTGGTTTACCGTGCTTTCAGTATCAGGCATTCTATCCATTATGCAGATGCCAAGCATTATCTATGCAATAAACCCATGGTACGCTATCAAGTTTATCATCACCAATAAAATAACCGCTTTTATCGTTCTTTCTGGCGTCACACTATGCGCAACAGGCGGAGAAGGGCTATATGCTGACATGGGGCACCTCGGTCGCAAACCAATTATTCGCGCATGGTTCTTTGTTTACATCGTCCTCGTGCTCACCTATCTCGGGCAAGGCGTCTTTTTAATTAACAACCCTCACGCAACATCTGTACTCTACCAACTCATTTTGAGCCAGGCGCCTACGGTTCTTTATATTCCCTTTTTGATTCTCAGCCTTTTTGCAACAGTCGTTGCATCCCAAGGGATGATCAGCGGGCTATTTTCAGTCGTTTATCAGGGAATTACAACCAACATAATGCCCATGTTTAAAGTTGATTATACGTCTAGCAAGCTACGCTCACAGGTATATATTGGCGCGATTAACTGGGCATTGATGACAGCCGTACTTATTTTTATTGTGAAATTTCAGCATTCACATAACCTGGCATCAGCATATGGCCTAGCAGTAACAGGCACCATGACCGTCACGGGAATACTTATGGCCTGGATTTTCTTTTTGAGACATCATTATGGCAAAATGGGCATAGCGATCTTTATTGCCTGCATTGATCTTGTTTTTTTCCTCTCTAACACACTTAAAATTCCTCACGGTGGTTACTGGTCCCTGCTTATTGCGCTCATGCCTCTCAGCTTAATTTTGATCTATACAACCGGGCAGCGCAAGCTACAAAAAGCCGCTCAGCCAATGCCCCTAGAGATATTTCTAGAGAAGTATGAACAGCGCTACCAAGAAGCAAGCAAGCTTGACGGCTCTGCCATTTTCTTCGTCCGTAGCATTAACTCAGTCCAATCCTATGTTGTACAAACCTTGTTTGAAAATAATATCATGTACGAAGACAATATCTTGGTTGCTGTTCTCACTAGGGACGATCCGTTTGGCGTGATTGGTTTCTTCAAAGGCAACCTAGCCCCAGGCTTTCGTGTTTTTGAAATTCACATGGGCTACATGGAAATGCTTGATATCGAAAAGATTTTGCATAATGCGGGCATTGACGCATGCGTCATGTTTTACGGGCAAGGCGAGATCGTTACACGACGACCAATTTGGAAGGTTTTTTCTCTGATCAAGCGCCTCTCTCCATCATTTGTGCAGTTTTACAAGCTGCCATCGCACAAGCTCCACGGCGTTGTTTCTTCAGTAGAAATCTAATATTTTTCCCAATAATGTTATTTAAAAATACACCAGCGTATGAAGCAGCGCTGGCGAATCTTAGATCTGCAGAAGAAAGGCTAAGAATAGCTGAAGCTGCTTTAGCAGCTCTGAAAAAATAAGCCAAGCCTATAGTTCAGTATTTTACACGGGTCGGGTCTATTTTTAGACCCGACCCGTTTTGCTTTGTGCTAATCCGCACACACACCCTCTAAAAAGCATGATCCTGTCATCGTTTCAAGCTAGTCACGGGAAAGCTATTAATCGATATTCACAGATAGGCAATACGTCGACCTAGGCGCTGCTTCCAAGGGGTAAGAAATGCAGCACGGCAAGCAGAATGGAACAATGGCTTTTACCCTGACGCGATGCTAAACTAACTTGCTAGTAAACTAGCCTAACTAGTAAGCTGGCACTGAGCAGTAATCTCAGGTATTGAAACAAGGAAGTTACCATGCAATTAATCTGTGTTGATGAACAAAACTTCGCAAAATTACGCACCAAGGGCGGCGTGTACGTCGACAAAACAAAAGCGATGTACGATCTTTTCAAAGACGGTACCTACTTTTTTATCGCCCGTCCTCGCCGCTTTGGCAAGTCACTCCTCTGTTCCACTCTGGCGGAACTCTTTACTGGTAACCGTGACCTGTTCAAAAATACCTGGATCGAAAGCTCTGACTGGGAATGGAAAAAGCACCCCGTGTTGCACTTTGACATGACCAATGCAATCTCGTCAACGGGCGATGCAAAAGAGGTACGCAAGGGACTAGTGCGCCTGCTTACGAATTTCGCACAAGATTTTGGGTTGTCTAATTTCCACGAAGAAGAACCGCATTTGATGCTTGCACAGCTTATTAAAAAAATTCATGCAAAAACAGGCGAACAGGTCATCGTCATCATCGACGAATACGATAAACCCCTGCTCGACGCAATCAATAAAACAGATACGTATCAGGCCATTCACGAAGAGCTGCGCATCTTTTACAGCCCGCTCAAAGCGCTCAGCGCTCAGCTCCGTCTTGTTTTTATGACGGGTGTTTTTAAATTCGCTAAAACATCTATTTTTTCTGGGCTCAACAATCTGAATGACATCACATTTGACCCAATGGCCGCTTGCATCGCTGGCTACACCGAACAAGAAATAAGAACATTTTTTACTGAGCATCTCAATGCCTTGGCAAAAAAAAATGGGCTCTCTGTTGATGAGATGGTAAGCGTCATGCGGACAAAATACAACGGCTACACATTCGGCCTTGATACTGATGCAGTCACACTTTCCGAAAAAGTGTACAACCCTTTTGCACTAAATTATGTTTTCAAAACACAGCAACAGCTCAACAAGTGGTTCGAGTCGGGATCACCGTCAGCTTTGATCAAGATTCTTGTCGCCAATAATTTTAAAGACCTGGCAGCGCAAGATCTCACCGTCTCGCTTAACCGACTCTCAGCGTCCTGTGGACCTGAATCAATGGTGCCACTATACATGCTTTACTACGCCGGCTACCTCACGATTCTTAATTATGCCAAAGACAAAGTCAGTCTTGGGTTCCCCAACTTGGAAGTGTCTCAAGCATTTTCTGACGTGCTAGCACCCCACATTCTTGAAAAAAGCATCGGAGAAACCAGCAGAGTCATGGACGATTTGCACGACATTTTTGCCCAAGAGCGGCTCGACGACCTCAAAGATTTACTGAATGAAGCACTTGCACCCGTCGCCTACCCTGTCCTCAGTAAGCCAAAAAACGCGAAGCTTGCACCGCCTCAAGAGCATGTATACCAGGTTGGTTTTTATTATCTGTTTATTGGCAGCAAAATGATGACCTCGTTGGAAGACATGACCAACCGCGGGAGAATTGATATTGTTGTCAATGCGCCAACCGCCGTGTATATTTTTGAACTGAAAATGGATGAACCTGCTGCCGTTGCGATGCAACAAATCAAAGACAAAGAATACCCGCTCAAGTTCAAAAAATCAGGTAAAAAAGTATTCGCGATTGGCATCTCCGTTAGCTCAAAAAAACGCGTCGTCAAAGAAATCACCTGGGAACAGCTTTAAAAAAATAGACTACTTTCTCAAATATTGCTGTTGTCTCACCGCAAGGGTAACAAACACAGCCTGTATCACGTAAACAAAACGGGGCCAGTCTATTTTTAGATCGGCCCCGTTTTGTTTTGTACGCATTTACACAGCCACCCGCTGAAAATCACGCCCTAGACATCGTTTCAAGCTAGTTACGGGAAAGCTATTAATCGATATTCCCAGCATAGCGATACATCGACCTAGCGCTGCTTCCAAGGGGTTGAAACAGGTAATAATATTTTCTGAATGCATAAAAATAAGTCACTTTGTGCAAAAAAAGCGTTTTAGCCTGTTGACTTTCCTACCAAAACCGTTAAATTTATACCTGTTCTTTGGTATTTGTTGAGCGGGAATAGCTCAGTGGTAGAGCATTGCCTTGCCAAGGCAAGGGTCGCGGGTTCGAATCCCGTTTCCCGCTCCATTCTACGCCGTCGCCTTACGGCTCCTGGCTACGAATGGCAGGCCATCCGTCTTTATTGCATGATGGTAGCAACAGATAAAAAGAATCGATCAAAACTGGACGATTGCAACTGGGTGTATTTTCTGTTAGGGTATTCCTGAAGTACACGCAATTTCTAATAAAATCGCGCACTCACCATACAAATATTCTCTCTAGTTTCATCGTTGTTGAAAGGTTTTAGCAGATGAAATCAATGCTCCATGAGGCGTCAAGCGTCACTAAAGCGATCGAAAAAGCATGGGCAGATTCTGGCAAGCCTCGTGAATTTACCATTAATGTTCTTGAACCGGGCGTGAAGAACTTTTTTGGTTTTTGTAAGTTGCCAGCAATTGTTTCCATCACTTTTGATCCAAAAAGTGTTCCCGTAGTCCGACAAGACAATAACGATCGTCGTGACCCAAGGCAACAACAAAAACAACGCAGTGTAGCCGGTAGGGATGAACAAAAACGACGTGATCCACGAGATCAACGCGAACGTTCAGAACGTACTGACCGCAACGATAAAGATCGCCAAGCACGTCCGCAAACGCGCAGCGAGCAGCCATTATCACCTCAGCGCATACAACAAGCACAAGAGCCTCGTGTTCGCCCTGAGCAACGTGACTCACAACGCGACAATACGCGTACTGAACAACGTGATCAAGTACGTGAGCCACGAGATCATGAAGATTTGGTAGCCTGGACACCAGAGCTGACGGCTGACTTGCATACTGAAACGACTGATTTGGTGAAAGTAATTGGCATCACAATTCCATACACGATTACCACTGATAAGCGTAATGCACACGTTGCATTTGCTGCGGGCATTTTGCCAGCAGTTGATGATGAGCGCCAACTCTTTATGAGTATGTCATACCTGCTCATTCAGTTCCTCAAGAAAAAACATAAGAAAAAATTACGTGGTTTCCACATTACGGTAACAACCAACCGGCATGATGCATCTCAACAAAACTCATCTGATTCATAACGATCAGCAAGCGATCGTTGCCTTGTGTACACCACGAGGAAGCGGGGCTATAGCTCTGATTAGAATTTCTGGACAAAACGCGCTAACGGTGGCTTCATCGTTAGCGCGTTTGTCGTCTTTGCAGCAACTTTCAGCTGCGTCCACACACACAATCCACCATGGCTTTGTAATCGACCCACAAACTGAAGAGCAGATTGACGAGGTACTTTTTCTCGTCATGAAAGCACCTCGAACTTTTACGGGCGAAGATACCGTTGAAATCACCAGTCACAATAATCCCTTTATTATTGAGCGGATTATCGATCTCGCTGTGCAAGCTGGCGCACGCGCAGCACGCCCTGGCGAATTTACAAAACGCGCTTTCCAGCATGGCAAAATGGACCTCATTCAGGCCGAAGCCCTGAATGACATGATCCACGCACAAACGGAACTGGCACTCAAGCAATCTCAGGCACAAATGCACGGAACACTCTCAAACGCTCTTACAGGCATTGAGCTACAGCTAGTAGCGGTTCTTGGCTATGTCGAAGCAACATTTGAGTTTTTGGATGAAGAGCAGCGCGACCTCGATTTTGCTGCTGCTATTGCTAAGCGTATCAATGCTATTCATACAGGAATTATTGCGCTCAAGCAGCATTTCGCTTTGCAAAAGCAGGTTAAGCAAGGTGTTCGCGTAGCACTTGTTGGCAGTGTAAATGCTGGTAAATCAACACTTTTTAATGCCCTGGTAGGTCAAGAACGTGCTATTGTAACTGATATTCCTGGAACAACCCGTGATAGCATCGAAGCATCTGTATACAAGCAAGGAGCCTTTTGGCTTTTTATAGATACTGCTGGCATCAGACAAACTGATGACGTTGTTGAAAAAAAAGGAATCGAGCGCTCTTTTTCTGCTGTACAAGAGGCAGATGTGGTACTGCTTGTTGTTGATGCTGCCCGCGTCATGACAACACAGGAGACTGAGGTCTATGACCAGCTACTTACGCTAGCTGGTGACAAAGCACTCGTGGTATTCAACAAAATTGATGCCGCATCATCTCTCTCAAAAACAACCTTATTTCAACCAAAAAACTATCCTCTTTTTAATGTTTCTGCAAAAAAAAATGACGGATTAGCAGTCCTGCAAACCGCCGTTGAAGAGCGTGTCCAAGCACTCTTTGCTCAGGCAAAGTCCCCCTATCTTTTGAACCAACGCCAGTTTAAATTATTAACTGAAATTCAGTTTGATCTAGAAGCTATTGCAAAGACCTTTGTTGATGGCGTACACTATGAACTACTCGCATACCACGTGAAAGAATTACTCGAAAAAGTATCCGAACTGACTGGCAAGAATGTAACAGAGCAGATGCTGGATATGGTTTTTGGTGAATTCTGCGTAGGAAAATAGTACAGTACATCTGTAGCGGGGAGGGTAAAAAGGAAAAGGACGAACATGTGTAGCACCTTGCAACGAGTATGTTTTGTATTGCTTGTCATACTCATGAACATACCAACAGATCTTGATGCCAAAGTGATGCGTAAAAAGCGTAAACGCAGACTGCAGGGTCAGTCACAAGTCTTGAAAAAAAAAAGGCGCAAGTACCACAACAACACGCCACAGATCACCTGCAAAGAGGCTGTGCCAGAATTCTCCAAGACCATCTGTCGTTTCTTTGAAGATCACGAACTCTCTGATGTACAAAAACGCGGTGACAATCACATCGTATGGACAAAAGAGGCAACTGACCCTTTTGGCGAACTGATTGTTTCTTGGAATGCATTACGACCATCACAAGGCTATATAGCCATATGGGTAAGTGTTTTACACCACGGTAACTGGTCATCATGGCATCGACTTGCTGTCTGGGGACGCAAACTACAAAAAACTTTTTTACACAAAACACATCCGATAGTGCATACTCTGCACAGTCGCGTTGAACTGCAAAATGGCAACCTTGCTCGTGGCTTTAAAATAAAAGTTACCTTTCACAAAGGCGCTAAGCCTCCCATCCTTAAGGCACTATTTGGATGCATTTCACGATTAAATCAGCATAAAATTATCCATCCAGACCAGACACTGCCAACAGCAATTATTAAAAAAGGCCATACCAAAATATCTCAATTCATGCTCAACCATGAACGAAAAAAAGATATCTGTTCACCGGTAAGCACGGCAATGATGGTAAGCTATTTTCACCAAAAACAGTATGGCACAATACCCCATCATTCGATGCCTGATTATGCACTCAGCTTTGCTCACAACGTTCTTGATCAAAGTTACCTTAATATTTTTGGTAACTGGATGTTAAATACAGCACACGCATTTGACGCGATGAACGGAGAAGTCTATTTTTCAGTGCAGCGCTTGAATAGCTTTTATGATTTGCACCACTATATCAGCAATAAAATACCCGTTGTTGTCAGCGTTCGTCGCCTCCCTGGAGGAGCAACACCCTATGCAGGCGGACACTTACTCATGGTGACTGGCTGGAATAGTGAGACCAAAAGCGTTATTTGCATTGATCCAGCATTTTCGCCACACCATGCAACACTGAAAAGTTACCCGCTCATGCATTTTATTCGCGCATGGGGTCGTTCAAGTAATTTATCATATGTACCGATGCTCAAAAGCATGCTGACACAAAAAAGAACTCATATCTGCACCTTAGAAAAAACAGATTGCACAACAGCCAATAACGACCCACTGCTTGCACTGAGCACAACCGATTTACTAAGCACAGATCTGGAGCAACTAGATATTGCCTCGTTGCAATCATTACCTATAAGCAATACGTCAGAAGAGTACGTGCCAGTGGATGAATTAGTACAAACGTAGTGTTTTATCTGAGTCTCTAGTTGCTGTGTTACAGCTCCTATCCTATACTCATGCTAAGTTTAGTCTTCAGTATCTGGGGTTCTTATGGATGAAAAAAAATTTACTAATGCCGTAACTGAGCTAGTCAATACAGCGTACCAAAACGCTGTCAATGCACAACATGCGACGTTGAAAACAGAACACATTTTCGCAGTACTATTGGAGCACAGCCTAGCGCAGTCATGCGCGAGAGCAATAGGCTGTGAATTAGCCGCACTCATTAGCAGCGTGCAACGAGAGCTCTCAAGCTTACCTCAAACAACGGGCGTCAAAGTAACTGTTGACCAGCCCTGCCAAGCGTTTTTACAGGAGGCAATTTCCCTCGCCAAAGATCACGGGGACCAATTTGTAAGCGTTGATCTGTTGCTACTTGCCATCGCAAAAACTACCAAACTAAGCACTATGTTACAAGCCGACATACAGAGACTGCTTCCATATCAAAAAGTATTAGCATGGTTAAAAACAATGCGCAAGGGAGAACCGGTGCACGACCAAAATGCCGAAAATACCTTTCAGATTCTTGAAAAATATTGCCAAGATTTAACACAGCGTGCACGCGACGGCAAGCTTGACCCGGTGATTGGCAGACATGACGAAATACGCCGGGTGATTCAAATTTTATCGCGCCGAACAAAAAATAATCCCGTTTTAGTTGGTGACCCTGGCGTCGGAAAAACTGCTATTGTAGAAGGCATCGCCCAACGCATTATTAACAATGATGTTCCAGAAAGTTTACAGAACAAGCGCATTCTAGCTCTCGATATGGGAGCACTCATTGCAGGCACCAAATTTCGTGGCGAATTTGAAGAGCGCTTAAAAGGCATACTAGAAGCAATCGAAAAAGATGCTGAAGGCGTTATCTTATTCATCGATGAATTACACATGCTCGTTGGTGCTGGGGCAACCGGCGGTGGTATGGATGCTTCAAACCTCCTCAAGCCTGCATTAGCACGTGGCATATTGCACTGTATTGGCGCAACAACAATAGCCGAATATAAAAAATATATTGAAAAAGATGCGGCTCTTGAGCGACGCTTCCAAAAAGTATTAATTGAAGAGCCTTCTATTGAAGATGCCATCTCTATTTTGCGTGGATTGAAAGAGCGCTATGAACTCCATCATGGCATCCGCATTAAAGACCAGGCCATTGTCCGTGCTGTAGAGCTATCGTCGCAAATGATTGCAGACCGATTTTTGCCAGATAAAGCTATTGATCTGATCGATGAAGCAGCATCAATGCTGAAAATGGCTATTGATTCCAAGCCAGAAGCAATCGACCAACTTGACCGCACTATCCGGCAACTAGAAATTGAAAAAGTGGCGTTAGCCAAAGAAAAAGATGATGCCTCAAAACAACGTCTTGAGCAACTGGAAAAAGAGCTTGCGACGATCAAAGAGCAACACCGCATTAAACTTGATCAGTGGCAAGCAGAGCGTAAACCCATCGAAGAGACTAATAAAATTAAGTCACAGATCGATGATGCAAAAAATGCCTATCAGCAAGCAGAACGTGAAGGCGACTTTGCCAAAGCATCAAGAATCAAATACGGCACCCTTGCAGCATTTGAAAAAAAACTTGAAGAGCAACAAGCAAAGCTTGGCAAGCTTAAAACGCTCATGATTAAAGAAGAAGTTGATGAAGATGACATTGCTGCGGTACTTGCTCGCTGGATTAAAGTTCCCGTTGAAAAACTCAAAGAAAATGAAGGCCAAAAACTTATTGCCATGGAGCAAGTGCTTCACAAACGTGTAGTTGGCCAAGACGAAGCAATCACTAAAGTTGCCAATACTATTCGTGTACATCGCGCAGGCATTGCCGATCCAAATAAGCCAATTGGTAGCTTTCTATTTCTTGGGCCAACAGGTGTTGGTAAAACTGAAGTAGCAAAAACACTTGCAGAATACCTCTTTAACGATGCACACAAAATGATTCGTATCGACATGTCTGAGTACATGGAAAAACATGCCGTTGCACGGCTGATTGGGGCTCCTCCTGGATACGTCGGTTACGAAGAAGGTGGACAACTCACTGAAGCAATTCGTCGCAATCCATACAGCGTGGTACTGTTTGATGAAGTAGAAAAAGCTCACCCTGACGTGTTTAATCTGTTTTTACAAATTCTTGATGAAGGTCACCTGACAGACTCGCAAGGCCGTACGGTATCATTCAAAAATGCGATTATTATTATGACATCCAACATTGGATCCCCACTAATTTTAAAGGCAAAAAGCATTACCGAAACTGTGCGTCTTCAGATAGAAAAACTGCTTCATCAGCACTTTAAGCCAGAGTTTTTAAATCGTATTGATGAAACTGTTTATTTTAAGTCACTACAACCAGAAGACATGGTCCACATTGTAGAGGTACAACTGCAAGAGCTCTATTCCCGCGTCAAACAAAAAGGGGTACAACTAACCGTTGCCCCTACGGCGATGCAAAAACTTGCAGAGCTTGGATACCTTCAAGAGTTTGGAGCACGGCCTCTCAAGCGTGCAATTCAACACTACTTAGTAAGCCCGCTTGCTGTTGCCATACTCAAACAACCAGAGAAGAAAGTATTTTCTGTTGATATAGAAGGCGACCAATTCATAATTAATTAAGTTTGCTACCTATGCATGCACAAAAAAGACCCCTGAAATTAATCAGGGGTCTTTTTTTGGTTGCTTTTTAAAGCGAGAGCTTAGTAGCCGCCACCACGTGAGCCGCCGAAGCCGCCACGAGATCCGCCGCCACGGCTGCTTGAGCCGCCTTGTCCAAATGGACGACCGCCTGAAGAGCCGCTACGAGGACGGAAGCCGCCTTCTGAGCGTTCTTGAGGTGGACGAGCTTCGTTTACACGAAGACGTTGACCATGAAGCTCTGAGCTGTCAAGGCCGCTGATTGCAGCATTACCTGCGTCAGCTGAGTCCATTTCAACGAAGCCAAAGCCACGAGGCTGGCCGCTGAATTTATCTTTCATAATTCGTACAGACAAAACACCACCGAATTGTACGAACAAATCGTTCAACTCTTGCTCAGTAACTGATCCTGCAAGGTTGCCAACGTAAAGTTTCATAGAAACATCCTTAAAAAAAACTGGGGTCTAATGACCCAAACAACGTGGATTATTCAAAAAATCTCACGACATGGAAGTTATAAAAAATCCACATGCACCCAGTCTATCCTAATTTTAGATTCTTTCAAAGGCCAAAATGTAAAAAATGTGTAATAATGCAGAATATGCGTTTTTATCGCAAAAAATAGCTTTCTTGGCTCTCACAAAGCCAAAGCATGCTGACGAATTAATCATACTTGTCATTAAACAATACCAAGGGGTACTTGCTAGCCCGCTATCACCATGATAAAATTACCTCGTTAGCATGTAAATAACTATGCGATGGTTATAGGTAATCATCACTATTTGATTGTGTTAGCGCCGTGTGCTAAGCTGCGACCAGAAGCGACAAACCCTTACAAAAAGTATCGGATAGTATGCAAAACGAAGGACAGACTTTTATGAAACTATGCAAAAATGAGAACACAGCAAAACATTCTGAAAAGAATAATGTAGCCGCATTAGTAGCCGAAAAGTGTGCAGCAGAGCCCTTGCGAATCGCTGGCACAGTCTCATCCTCTCATACCGTACTCTCTTCTGTACACGTTGCTGGTTCCATAGACTTACTTGATGTCGCAATACAAAGCGATTGCAACATTGCTGGGAGCTGCAAATTTACCGATGTCCGCATTGTAAGTGATTGCGCTATTGCTGGCAGCGCAAAACTCATTAAGGTAACTATTGGTGGCGCCTTATACGTCGCTGGTTCATGCAAAGCAAATAATCTCGTTGCAGAAAATGCATCTTCTTCTGGGTTGGCTGTTCTTAATAATGTCACTATCGATAAGGCACTTGATGCTTGGGGCGGACTGACTATTACCAACAGTAAAATTCGCGGTCTGACTACGGTACAAGCAGCATACCGAGGATCATTTTTAGCCGAGAAAACAATCTTTAAAGATGTTGTTATCATTGTTGATCGTCGTTCAGGCACTCTCACAATGAATCAGGTTACTGTCGATTTTATTAGTATTCGCAAAAATCCAACCTCAGGGCTTGCATTTTTTGGCTTGCAAATTATCAGACCAGTACATAAAGCAACGCTTGTCCTCGATGGAACGATTGTTGACGGAGACATAGACTTTCAATCCCTAGAAGGAACTGTTATTCTGAGAAATGGCGCTGAGGTCAGAGGGCAAATACACGGCGGCGTCATAGTTACTGAATGACCGCACTCTATCTCTAATTGCGGCTTACAATTTTTTAAATTCAGACTCTGCAAACACTTTTGTCAAAAAGCTATGCACCTTATGCTGGTACGCATGTTCATAAAACGTATGCAATGAACCATGCCGACATGCTGGCCCAATCCATATCTTTGAATGCTTATTTTGTACATTACTATACAGTTTAAGGACATTTTTTGATGCAACATAGCTATCAGTAGCCGCATGGATAAACAATATCGGCATCTTAATGCGGCTCACACAGTCATCAGGGTTCATTTGATGAATATCGCACGCAGCAAGATAATTAAAAAGCCAGGTAATCACTGGAAAAAATGGGTAGAACGGTAGCAACGTCTTACTTGAGTAGGCCTTGAGAATCGTACTGTTGAGCCGTGCATAGGTTGAGTCAATAATTAATGCATCAGCAATAGTGGCGTCAAGATCTGCAGCTTTCAATGCTGCTGCCCCGCCCATAGAAAAGCCTAAAATAACAGTTGGCAGCTGTGCCATTTTTTTCCGTTTAGCTGCTGCTTTAAGATAATTGCTCGCAGCAATAACATCTTTAGCCTCATGGTAGCCAAGAGATGTAATTTTGCCATCGCTGTTACCATGTGAGCGAAAATCAAAAAGCAAAATATTCCAATCAGGAAACAGATCAATATAGCCATACATAAACTCTTTAACACTACGATAGCCATGGCATAGAACTGCATTGTATTTTGCATTTTTGCGCTCTATTAAAAATCCAGAAATCACCATGCCATCACTTGCTTCAAAAGATACAGGAGTCACATCAGGACGCTTAAGAAGCTCTGTACGAACCTCTTGAGCAAGATCAGAAAGACGCTTACCATAGACAACTCGGTCACCTGCAAACGTAAGCTCAGCAAGAACTTGGTACGAAATGCCCAAGACGATAGCACCTGCAATGATGCCCGAAGCAACGGTATAAAGAATTACCTTCTTTAGCGCATCATATTTGTGCGTCACAGCTTCAACCCGTGCTCATAAATATTTTTGCCCGATAAAAAATGGAAATGTAGATGCAAGACGCTCTGGCCAGCACTCGTTCCATTATTTGCTATCAGATTAAAACCGGCTATGCCCAACTCAGCGGCAATATCACGCGCAAGCGCAAGAGTCTGTGCAACAAGCGGCAGCTGGTCATCACCTATATGGATAATAGATTCGATGTGCACTTTAGGTATGATCAAAAAATGTGTTGGGGCTTTGGGAGAGATATCTCTGATGGCAATAGCTGCCTGATTCTCTTTGATGATCGTGCTTGGAATTTCTTTTGCAATGATTTTACAAAAAATGCAGGACGCAGTTACCATAAATCCCTCTTTTCCAAGCTAAGAATGGTGCCGAAGGTCGGACTCGAACCGACACAGTATCGCTACCGCGGGATTTTGAGTCCCGTGCGTCTACCAATTTCGCCACTTCGGCACACTACGCATAAACGTGCCTATATGCTACCAGAACGTCCTGCAAGGTCAAGTAAAAACGTTAATCTTGCAACTTTGCAGTCGTTAAAATTTTATCAGAGACCCTAGTTGCATAATTGGCACGTATAACATCACCAAAAGCCCACCTATCAATAAACCCGTTACTATAGTTAATATCGGCCCAACAAGCTTGGTAAATAGATTTGTTTGCTGCTGCATAATAGTTTCTAACTCGTTCTTCGCCCGGGCAAGCATAGGAGTTAGATTACCCGTTTCTTCGCCAATACTAAGTAATGGCCTTATAAAGGCAATAGTCCGATTATCAGAGAGCAAAGCAAGACCATCGCTCAACTGCTTGCCTGCCTGCAATGCGGAAACACT
>CAMDFF010000001.1 GCA_945897315.1 candidate division TM6 bacterium UASB124 | reverse complement strand
CACAATGATGTAATCTGCCTGCAGCGACTGCACCGCAAGCACCAAAAACAAGCTCAAACTAATTTTACGGAACATGATAACCCCTCATTTTATTATTCGTACAATATGCTCTACTCGAGCACTATATTAATTCTATCTGGACTTAATCAAATAAAGCAATGATTTCATATAAGATTAAATGTGACTATGAAAACAGGAATCTATTTAAAATATGGCTCTTAAGCACCCCAAATCATGAGACTTCTTGCAATTCGCCACGCAATGGTGAATAATACGCCACGTCATGGTGAATTTTACATAACCCTTGTGAGGATTTGATGTTAAGCCGTTCAATAACCCCAAAATTACTAGAGACCTTGCAATTCCATCCTATTGTTTTACTCCTTGGTGGTAGGCAAACAGGCAAAACAACATTGCTCCAGATGATTATGAAAAGCCAGCCGTACCACTATATTTCCTTTGATAATCTAAACGTACTTTCATCTGCACAACGTGACCCCATGACCTTTGTGCAACTCTTACCAATACCAGTGATCATTGACGAAGTACAACGTGTGCCTGAGATTTTTTTGCCACTTAAGCAACTCGTTGATGAACATAAGAAGCCTGGCATGGTGATCATGACTGGTTCTGCCAACCCATTACTCACAGCAACCATAGCTGATTCACTTGCCGGTCGCATGGCATTGCTACGGCTTATGCCTCTTTCACAAGGTGAAATGCTACAGCGCAATGAGGATATTATTTCGTATTTATTTACTGACCAGTGGCGGCTTAAACAAGTACAACCATTAACAAGAGCTACATTATTGGCAATGCTCTGTCATGGTGGTTATCCAGGATTACCGACAACTGATAATCAAGCACAAATTGACATATGGTTTAACAGTTACCTCACTACCATTTTGGAACGTGACGTACAAGATCTTGCGCAGATTGAAGGGATCAAAGAGCTTCCACATTTACTGCAGCTCCTTGCCACCCGTACTGGTGGACTGCTTAATGTTGCCGAACTCAGCCGCAGTACTGACATAACTCATTCAACACTAAAACGATACCTAACCCTGCTGGAAGCAGTATTTCTCGTTTATGAACTACAACCATGGTTCAACAAACTTGGTAAACGGTTAGTCAAAAGTAGCAAGATATACCTAAGCGATACAGGTTTAGCAGCATACTTAATGGGCATGACACCAGAAAAGCTTATCCTTAATCCAACGCTTATTGGCTCGCTACTTGAAAATTTTGTAGTACAAGAAATTGCAAAGCAGCTCACATGGAGCACAACACGTGCAACACAATATCATTTAAGAACAGTAAGTGGCACAGAGGTCGATATCGTACTGGAGGCAGCCTCTGGAGAGTTAGTTGGTATCGAAATCAAAGCTTCGCAGACAATTAATACTGATGACTTTAAGGGCTTAAAGGCACTTCAAGAGCTCTGCCCAGATAAATTTAAGCGTGGAATAGTTCTTTATGGCGGCCAAGACCCACTGCCATTTGGACCAAACATGTTTGCCCTACCAATCCAAACCCTGTGGCAACACTAAATTTTTCTGATAACTGAATCACTTGAAGCAGAAAAGCAGGCTACATTAAAAAAATATTAGTGGGTTACTGTCCCATTTCAGAAGATAGTGGATAAAGCCTGTTGTTTCCAATTTTTGAGCAATAAAAAAGCCTCGCAGAACAAACTGCGAGGCTTTTTTAAAACTATATGATTCAGTATCTTAGAACTTGAATTCGACACCACAGTTGAGGTGATATGCCAAGTCAGTACTAATTCTGAACTCAGAAGCATCAGTAATGGCATTACGAGGATCTTCTTCGATCCGTTTAAATTTATCACTAGAGAGAGGAATGCCCTTGATATCGGCATAGAACCCACCTGGATTAAATACGCCAGCATTGCCGAAGAACGTCAGGTCTTTCATTAAGCTGCATTTTGTAGCAACGTTAAATTCAGTACCCAAGTACATGCGAGCATGATCTTGTGTTGCTGTTTTAGCTACGGCATCATAACCGTAACTACGATTTGTTTTCCAATAACCAAGAACGTTTGGATTGATGCTGAACTCTCTTGCAAACCCTTTTGGCTTCCAGGTAGCACCGATACCAACCAATTGCAAATCAGCAAATGAGTAGTCGGATGCACCGGTTGGCTTTGATTCGCCCGCAACTTCCAGG
The DNA here is from genome assembly GCA_945897315.1 of candidate division TM6 bacterium UASB124. GTDB lineage: Bacteria > Babelota > Babeliae > Babelales > RVW-14 > CAIKAH01. The sequence goes on along the minus strand of CAMDFF010000001.1, from coordinate 195,765 downwards.
CTTGTTGGTCGGAGAATACTTGCATCGTCAAGCAGCATCATGCTGTACACACGGGAGCCGCTGTACCACTCATGAAGGCCAATAAAGCCATTGTAGCGCTTGCTCTTTTCTTCACGATGAGGATCACCATCACCAGACACATAGCCGTAACTCAATGCAAACTTAAGATCAAGATCTTTGAAGGTATAGGCTACATCAGCAACGCCCATCCAGCCATGCAAGGAGTTTTTATACGCAGGACGGAACCGTGATTTGCCCTTGCTTGGACCATCATGAAATGCAGTGGTCCCGATTTGAGCAGCAGCCTGTGTTGTATTTTGTGCAATTCTATAATTATGCGCAGCACCCATGCTACCAGTTCCTGGCGCAGGTTTCAGCGAACCAGTAATAAGAGCAGGCACTTTCCCTTGATTATCAGTAAAAATATTTGTATAACGTTCAACTAAAAAGCCATTAGCATCACGCACGATTTCTGTCTGATTGCGGTCAATATTATGCAAATATTCAGTACCATAGTTAAATGCAACTTCAGCACCATACTCAAAACCATTCACTGCATGCTCAAACATAAGGCCATATGAGCCCCATTTGGTATGAGCATCGGGCGCTATATCAACACCTTGGTCTGATGCGTCGTTGTAGAAGATATAGGGTTCAACCTGCATGGTACCAACAGATTCATGCTTGTTGTATGGCTTCCATTGCATACGAGCAGCATAGACGTCATCTTGCTTGCCAACCCCACGCCAGATAGCACCACTCTTAGCACGGTCAACCCAGTGTTTTTTTACCATGCTGATACTGTCGCCCATGCCCTTGCAGCGCTCTTCAAAACGAGAAAAGTAAAGATCATAAGACAGCGCGTCTTTAATCAATTCACCATGCGCCAGAATACCAGGAGCACCCTTATCTTCTTGATATGAGTAGAGGCCAAAACCTTCTTTGTTCACCCCATACGCAGAACCCAATGCAATACCACGCCCAAGCTCAAATGGAAACCAACCAAGCTTGAGGCTATGAAGTTTTTCATTCTCGCAGTCAAATACGGCATTCCACGTAAACATTAACCAAGCATCTTTGTACCAGATAAGTGGCTTACCAGATACGTGGCTATGCGCTCCAAAAACTGACTCGCTCAAGCTTACACTTGCTGGGCCAACAGGGCTTGAATCTTTATCTGCATAGCTAGTTGCTTTACCCCAAATACCTTTGTGACGCAAATCAAGAAAGAACTCAGCTGCGGTATGGCCATATTTTTGCTTGCCGTAGGCAACATCAAACGTCAAATCAACTGTTTCTTTAAAATACTCCGCTTCATCCGGAATACTTTTATTAAGCATGTTAATATTTGGCTGAAAAAATTGCTCAATGCGTGCCTTTCCACCCATGGTTAGATTGCAATCAGCGCGCTTAACCGTAAATGGTTGCTTTACACCAGCAGTATCATCTTGTTCGCTTTCTCGAATAACTGGCAGCTCTGCTTGCGCACAAGCAAAAGATATAGCTACAAGCGCAATGCTCATGATTGCATGTCTTGAGTTAAAACTCATGATGCTCCTCGTAAGGGGACGTTAAAAAATTGTTAATGTTGAAAAAGAGATTACGCGGACAGCTGATTTTGTCAATCAAAGCCACACTAATTGGCCAAGCCAGAATGAGCAAAAACAATACCGTACTAAGTCGTACTCGATACCAGCTCATCTGCAAGCTGATTTAGCTTGCCAGCACCAAGCGTCAGTACCAAATCACCTTCATGTACAACAGCCCTGACATCATCTGCAAGCTGATAAAAATCAGCTACAAACTGCACCTGCAATGTTGGGTTTGCCTGCTTAATTGCGGCAACCAATCGCTCTGAGGTAATCCCCACAATAGGGGCTTCGCTGGCAGGATAAATATCGGCAATCAAAAGCGTTGTGATATCATACTCTTCAAGGGACCGTGCGAAAACATCTACAAAATCATCCCACAGCTTTTCAGTGCGGCTAAACCGATGTGGCTGAAACACCACATGTAAGTTTTTTCTCGCACGCTTTTGAGCTACCCGCAAGGTTGTACGTATTTCCGTTGGGTGATGGCCATAGTCGTCAAAAACGTCGCTTCCAAGACAAGTTCCCTTAAACTCAAACCGACGCTCAACACCCTTAAAAATAGCAAGCGCTTGAGTAATTGCATCAAAGCTAACTTCAAACTCTAGTGCTATTCCTATCGCTGCCAAAGAGTTACGAACATTATGAATACCAGGAATACTCAAGAAAACTGATCCAAGTAACTGTTTAGACGGTTCAAGTGCCCTAGGTTTAAAAATATTGCGATACACATCAAATGTCGAAGACATCTCATCAAGCTGCACATTACACGCCTGTAGATCAGCTTCTTCACTCAGCCCATAGCGAACGGTCGGCACATGAGATAAAGGTAAAATGGAGCGCACGTGCTCATCATCGATACAGACACAGGCCTTGCCATAAAAAGGCAATCGCGACAAGAACCCCTTAAATGTATCTTTAATGTCATCAAGATCACGATAGGTATCAAGATGCTCTGCATCAATATTGGTTACTACTGCCATCGTTGGCGCCAACAACAACAGCGAACGATCACTTTCATCTGCCTCTGCAATAAAGATTTCGCCACTACCAAACTGTGCATTGTTCGCAATATTTTTCAGCACTCCACCAACAACAACTGTAGGCATACGACCAGCCTCAATCATAATATGTGCTAAAAGCGATGTGGTAGTTGTTTTACCATGCGCACCAGAGACAGCAACGCTATACTTTGTTCTCATCAATTCGCCAAGCATCAGCGCCCTAGGAATAACCGGAATACCCTTAGATAGAGCTACTTGAACTTCCACATCAGACTGCTGAACGGCCGAAGAATAAACCAAAACATCTGCTTCATGGATGTGTGCAATATCATGTCCTTGGTAAATGGTACAACCAATGGCCGCAAGATGCTCAAGTGTTTTCCCACCTGTGCCCAAATCGCAACCAGAGACGGCATAGCCACGCAGTTTTAAAATTTCTGCGATGCCGCTCATGCCAATACCACCGATACCCATAAAATGAATATGTTCGCGTTTTTTATACATGAAGCAGTGTCCTAATGGATAAATTTAAATAAAATAAGCATTAATGCGCCTGATACCCTCTTCAAGCAAATGCATATCGCGAGCGAAATTCAAACGAATAAATGATGCGGCGGACTCTCCAAACGTAATCCCTGGAATCAAAGCCACTTTTGCATTATGAAGCAAGTCCATACACAAAGCAGTTGCATCCTCTTCATTAGTTTTTAGAAAGATATAGAAACCGCCTTCTGGTATCTTAAATGAGACATGCCCTGCGACAACCAGCGGCTGTAAAAGATCAATAGCTCGCTGACGATTTTGAGCAATAATTTTATAATGCTCTTCTATCATTTCTGGATGATCAAGGGCAAATAATGCTGCGTACTGCGCAGTGTTATTTAAACAGTTGAGCAGTGCATCTTGCATGCCAACTAACGCTTTGTTAAGCACCTGAGGCAACACCAAGTATCCAATGCGCCATCCACTCATCGCCAAATTTTTTGAAAAAGTGTGTGCGGTAACAAGCCAGTTGCTTTCAAGCACCAAGGGCGTTGCTGATGTAAACGTTGGCGTAAATGCATAATCTTCATACGCTTGATCAACAACTAAAACAATCTTGCGCTCTTCACACCAAGCCAATAATTTTTTAATTGTCTCTAGTGGAATAACAATACCCAAAGGATTCCATGGGTTTGAAAAAATAATAATTTTTGTTTTTTCAGTCGTAGCAGCCTTAATGCGCTCAATATCAAAAGACCAATCATAATCACCATTTTCTTTAGTATGCAAAAGAGAAACAGTAACGGCCTTTGCACGAGCAGCTGCTGCCAAAGTAGTGTAAGCAGGATATGCTGGCTCAGGGATAATAACTTCATCACCTGGATTCAACAAGCTCAAATATAATAACGAAAGGCCACCGATACAGCCATGCGTTGGCAAAATATTGCCTGTTGAAAACTGCTTGCCATAATTGGCAGAGAGCATTGAAGCAAGGCGATCACGCAGTGCAAAGATCCCCCAGCAACTGTCATAATAATCTGTCTTGTCTGTTTTTAAGAGTGTTTGCACATGATCTTTAATCGCTTGCGGAATACCGCCAATTTTTATAGACCCCTGCGACAACGAAATATACTCTTCGCTACTGCGAGCAATTTCTTCAATTTTTTTTATACCTGATAGAGGAATTTCTAACATTGCACATCCTAAAAACAGTACTTTTTATCGTATTAAATTATAGCACTCAAACAGTGCTTAATTGTATACAGGAAATAGTAATCTTTGGACAGCGTTTTATAAAAAATCAGCCGCTAACAGTAGCATTTAACAGAACAATAAAATCTTGATGCGTGAGGTAAAACAGCACCAACAAACCAATAATTGTTAGCAGGTGCCTAAAGGCGGTATGCGTCGATTTATGAGCAAGATAGGTCGGCGTACCAATGGAAAATCGGTACCACACTCCAATAGCCGTCAATACAAATATAGGCCAATAGCTAGGAATAAAGATTGCACGATAAAAAATATAGGTCATAAGCGTTTTAGCATATACCTGAGGCGCAAAAACAACGCTCACACTATTAAGAACTATGGCAAAGCCCCATAAATAAGGCTCAGGGAAAAATGATTTTCCGGAGAGTAATTTAAAAAGCCCCCCAATAATCAATCGGCCATGCGCGGCAGGTACACAAAGTACATACACGCTCCATGAAATAAGCGTTAAGAAAAGGCCAAATTCAATACCATGCTGCATACATTGATAGACGGTGTAAGCACTCGAAAAAAGCAACACCAAAGAAGATGTCAGAATATACCAAGGAATGAGATGCTTATTCATAATCATTATTCCTACTGGTCGTACTGCCATTGTGACTGGCCTGCCATCCATAGATATAAGCGCGATGCGCGAATAACGTAGAATGGTGGAGCTAACCGGAGTCGAACCGGTGACCTCGCGCATGCCATGCGTGCGCTCTACCAACTGAGCTATAGCCCCACTACAAAAATTTGAAACCTTAGTGTAAAAAAACTAGATAAAAATCGCAAGAGGATATACGTTATTTCTTATGAAAAGTTTTTTTACCACCCTTTCCCCATTTATTATTCCGATACAGCCTATGCTTGAAGCCCTCATTAATGCTGGCGCAACGCCCTATTTAGTTGGTGGCTGCGTGCGTGATATCGTTATTGGGCGCCACCTCAAAGATCTGGATATCGAGCTTCATGGTATTACTCTTGCAACTACAGAGCAAGTACTTGCACAATTTGGCCACGTTATGCTGATTGGCAAACAGTTTGGTGTGTTGCGACTAGCTGATTATGACATTGATTGGTCATTGCCACGCTCTGATAGCCTTGGCCGAAAACCTGATGTTTTGATTGACCCTAATCTCGGCATTATGGCAGCTTGCAAGCGACGCGACCTCACGATGAATGCAATGGCTATAAATCTACATGCTATGCTGCTTACACAGAGCACAGAGATCATCGATCACTACAATGGCATTGCAGATATTCACAACAGACAACTGCGCGCTGTTGATGAAGAGCTTTTCGTCCAAGATCCATTACGCTTTTTCCGTGTCATGCAATTTATTGGCCGCTTTGAAATGCAACCCGATCCTGCCTTAGAAGCACTGTGTCAACAGATGTCACTCTGCGACCCCATAGAAGGCGTACCTCTTGCACTCGAACGCATAGCCGAAGAGATAAAAAAATTGCTTACTCTGGCAGAACGACCATCGCTGGGATTTCGCTGGCTTGCAAATATTGGTAGGCTAGGCACGTTATTTCCAGAGCTAGATATATTGCGAAACACACCGCAACGAGCTGACTATCACCCAGAAGGCAATGTCTTTGAGCACACCATGCAAGCACTAGATGCCGCAACACGATTCAAAAAAAATCTTCTCGTAGAAAACGATACAGAGCTACTATTAATTACACTTGGAGCTCTCTGTCACGATCTCGGAAAAGCCGTAAAAACAACAGCAGACCTTAAAGCACATGGCCACGATGAAGCCGGCGTACCGATTGCTCAAGAATTCCTAAAAAAAATTACCAATGACCAAGCACTTATTAAAGCTGTCTGCCCGCTCGTGCGGCACCATTTAGCTCCTTTTGTTCTCGTTGAACATCGCTCGACCCCGAAAGCGTACAAACGGTTGGCTGCAAAATTAGGGACGACCGTGAGCATGAGGCAACTGGGGCTAGTCGCGCTTGCTGATCGACAAGGGCGAAACGGGCAAGGACATGAGCCTCTCAATAAATATGTAGAGCTTTTTGAGGCATTCCTGCAACACTGCGATGCCGCTGCCGTTACTCATTGTCCTGAAGCTCCCATACTACTTGGCAGACACTTGATTGATGTCGTAAAACCTGGACCAGAGCTTGGTAGACTTCTACAAAAAGCATACCAGATACAAATTGACGAAGAAATCACGAATGTCGCAACCCTTCGTCAATGTGTACTTAAAAATTATATGCACTAAATAGTAATGCTACTTCTGCTGCTGTAAGTGAACAATAGCTTTATTGATTGCGCTCACTTGATTATCTATCAATAAAAATTTCCCCTTACTAACAACTCCTTGCAACAAGCCAATCAGGGCTGAGCGATCAATACTCGGCCCAACGTTTGCTATACAAACGTTTAATGCCTCAACAAGCATTTTTATGCGATAATCTGTTGTTATTTTGCCAGCAATCATGAGATCAAGCGCATGACGCAGAGCATTAATATTTTTTTGCTGATTCAGCAATGCATCAATCAATACGGTGCCAGAGTTACCCCCAGCGAAAAATCCAATTAATACATCAAGCTCTTGAATCCCACTAGTAATCAATGCCTGTGTACTCGTATTAAGCGCCTGAAAAAAAGCACTATTTTTTTGTAGTCCTTTTAAAAAATTATTAAATTCTCCAAGCTCATCACTAGTCAAAAAACCTCGAAGAGGGAAAAAGCTTATTAAAATATCAACGAACTTACTGCGATCTTTAATCATTGATACATGTGGCAGACCAGCTAGTGCCCCCTTCACCTGCTCTAGGCGAGCAAGACATGAAGATAACTTTATCGGAAGCCCTTTACTCAAGAGCCCCATCAAAGTATTTATTGCTTGTTCTGCATTCAAAACATCATTCCATAACGCAAGCCCTTTGCCCCACGCTGCAATCTCTAGCTGGTAACTAGCAAGCATCTCTTTACGGTCTGGTGCTGCACATGCCGCAAATAATTGCTGCATTGCGACTATTTCCACGGCTGCTCGTGCATACCGATCGCCATATAAATTACGAAAAGCATCAATTAAATATCCCTTGGTAGTACTATCGATATCACTCGTAATACTTACCACGAGGTTTTTATAGTGTTGTATTGCTGCCAGGGCAGGCGAATCTTGACATGCGATCATTTTATTTAAAAAAGCAATATTTGCTTGTCGTGCTGCATTTTGCACCAGTGGTTGCAATTGAGAATTTGCTTTGGCAAGCGCTTCTATAGAATCGAACACTTGTCCAAGTTGTGGCATAAGCTTTATTAACGCAGGATCTTTTATTGTACGTTTACTATAAACCATAGAAAGAAGATTACTCAGACACACTATTAATGAATCCTTGTTATTCGTCTGAAATTCTTTTTGATCTAATATAACATTCCCATCCTTTACCAATAAATTCAGACCTATCTGTATAGCCTGCAATGACTTAGCTAAGTCAACGGTTATTAACTTAGAATAATTCTTAATTGACTCTAAAACTGGCTTATCTGTTTCAGCAATTTTTTGTACGTATGTCAGTTTTGTGACCCATTGTCCCAATAATGTATTCTGCTGGGGCGCAAGAAGAAACGTATTGCCAAGCATTACACTAAACAATCCTTGCACCGCTGCAATATCGACAGAATTCATAGTAAAATACAGAGGAAATAGATCATTTGCGAATGTTATAAAGCTGTTCTTATCCCCGATCGACGATCCAGCAACTATTAATGGTACTGCGTCACGTACAATCTGACATTTACGTTCTGTGCTAACGCCAGCTTTTTTAAGATCACTAAACACTGAAACTATCTGTGGATTAAGACCAGCACCCGCTATCGATTGATCTAGCGTCGCGACTGAAAGAGTGGGATTACCGGTCAAAAGTGTAGTTAGATGGTTTCGCTCTTCCGGCAGGAAAGAAGAATTCAGGCTTATTTGAGTGAATATTGGTTTCAGAGCATCTAGCTGTGCAGTAGTGCCATTCTTTGCTGCAGCACACAATAACTCAATCCCCTTAATAAGTGCTTGCCTTGTACTGTCGAATGTATCTGAACCAATCTGACGAACTACATTTGCATAGCTCGTAATTTTAAGATCCAATTGAGTATCTGGCATTGCCGCAGCACTTACCACCGCTGCATCTACCTTGCTAATTTTTGTTGCCCTATCGGTCAGTTTTTTCTCATATGCAACTAGCGTGCTTGTAGCAGCTGAGTCGACAACTCCCACCTGAGCAATGACTGCCTTAAGTAAATTTTGTATATCAACAAGCTGCTGACTAGTCATGCTGTTCATGGTAAGCGCAGGTTTCAGCACTAAATCTTCAAAAGCAGTAATAGCCTGCTTTGTTTTTGCAGTAGGTGACCGACTATTCAACAGACTAAAAAACATTGTAAAATTACTTATTTTTGATGCCCCAGTAGTACTAAATAGTGGCGTTACACCTTTTATCGCCGAATCAAGCGCTTGTTCACTTGTCATAGTTATTGGCGGCGACGCCAATGCTGGTGCTGGAGTAGTGGAAGCTGCTGGTACCCCTCCTGGCACAACAACACCAACAGGCGCTCCCACCACAGGAGGCACAACTGGAGCTGTTGGAGCTGAAAAACCATAATTAAACGATACAACAACAACCATTTTTACAAGTAAAAAATATTGAAAATTCTTCATAGTCCCCTCTTAGAAAATGCATTATAGCTCTGTTCAACATGCTTGATCACTGCGCCAGAGGTCAAGATTTCTATAAAAAGATCGGCGGCCTTCCCTTGGCATACTGAATACACCGACTGAGAGGACAATATCAACGACCATGCGTGCAAAGCAAGACCCAGATGATGTTTGCAAGCATGCACATTTTTGCATTCTTTTAAAATACAACGTTCTTGTTGTTTATTTGATTCATCATTTTCACTATACTCAACAATAACGGTATCAATTTTTTCATTCAACCATAAGGGCTTGTATGACATTTTCATTGTTCAATAGCGCAGCATGGCAGCTCGTTCGCCAAATGGACTGGATCGCACTATCTATTCTCTTAGGGCTGTTTTGCGCATCTATTTTTTGCTTGGCGATTATTGCATTCAAATACATGCTTTTTAAAAAGCACCACCAGCAGCTCAGCACACTAGCAAAACGCATGAAGCATATTCAAACATTCAATGAGCTGATTGCCACAATCAAAGAATTTAAAGAGAGCATTGGGGGCAAATTATTAAGTAGCAACATGCAAGACTTGCGCCTTCTTGTACAACAACAACAAACAGTCAGTAGCGCGCTCAACAATGCCAACACTGATGTTCTTCCAGCCGCACGCCTGTCTTCTGATGACCTCAAGCATCTTGAACTATGCATCAACCAAAACATTGATACTATTTTACTAGAAGAAGAGAATTACCTGCCTGTTTTAAGCGCAAGTGCAACAACAGCTCCACTCGTTGGTCTTTTTGGTACCATTTGGGGATTGATCCACGCATTCATCGACATAAGCCAAGAAAAATCTGCTGACATCGCTACCGTAGCTCCTGGAATGGCCGAAGCGCTCATTGTTACGCTTGCTGGTCTTGTTGTCGCTATCCCTGCTATGGTTGCGCATTACTATTTTTCGCACAAACTAAGAATTTTTGAATTTCAGCTTTCAGAAATTGGTGATAAATTTATGTACTGTGCAAAACAAAGCTTTAAATAAGTAGGTAGATTATGCCACGCCTTAATCGACGCACTGCTCGCAAAGTACAGATGCCAGAGATTACGCTCACCCCGATGATCGATACATTTTGCGTCTTGCTTGTTATTTTTATGATTGCAGCACCCATGGTTCAACACGCCATCAAAGTTGAACTACCGCAAGGCAAAGCTAAAGAAGGCGGTAAAGAGCAGGAGTTTGTTGTGACACTCAGCAAGGATAAAAAACTATACTTCAACAACTGCCCTATTACACGCAAAGAGCTTACTCACGCTGTGCACAAAGCTCTCTTAAACAACGAGGAAAGCCCTGTTTATGTACGAGCAGATGAGAGTGTAGCGTACGGCGATGTTATTGCTATTGTTGACGCCCTTAAATGCTCTGGCGTGCACTATGTTGCAATGGCCACACGTTCACACTAAGGGATAGGAATTTTGCGCATGATGCCTTTTAATCGTTTTATCGCATGGTCCCTTATTACGCACCTCATAATAATTATTATTGGGGGCATTCTTGGTACCGGCAAAAAAAACGATTTTGTCGTATTTGGAGCACATTCTCGCTATACAATGCCTGCCCAATATAAGTCCTCACGCCTGGTACCATTTACCAATAAACGCCTCGGTAAACCTGGTAGTTATGGTAAAGCAAGAAAAGGGAATGGCAAAGGCAAGCAGCCCCGCAAGCCTGGCAAGAGCGCAAACCATCAAAAAAAGATAGTACACAAACACCCTCTCGTAAAAAAACGCCCTACAAAAGCACCTCTCAGACGAAGTAAACAGGCAACAATCACTAAAAAAAGTATGCCGGGGACGCGTAATAAACCAAACGCACACAAGATAAAATCTGCTCCTAAAGAGCACATACCAGAACTTAGTGACCCCTCGGTGCAAAAAAAGATGTCCTCAATACAAAAACAAAAAAAACAGAAGCCTACGCCGCCCCCACCAGTGGCAGAAGAAGGCGAAGACAATGATGTGCTATACAATAAAGAAGATACCGCAAGCAGCACTGCGCAAGTAAAAGACACTCCATCAGAGCCTGCCAGCAAGGCTATAGCTGAAAATACAGACGATGCTGAAACTACGATCACAGCAAGCGAAAATGAAGAAAGTGACGATACCTCTGACGACAATGAAGAAGGCTTCAGTATCGAAGGGATAGATGATCCAGAAGCTATTGCTCACTACCAACGTTATGTGCAAGAAGAAATTGATCGTGTTTGGCGACCGCCACTTGGAGTTAAAAAAGGAACTGTCTGTACTGTTGCCTTTGCCGTAGACGAAAAGGGAGTTGTGCAAACGTGCACCTTTATCAAACGCTCTAAAGTTCTCATTTACGATTTAAGTATTATGCGCGTAGCACGGGCGTTACGCTTTCATGCATCTCTGTGGAACAAGCAGTTTAAAATAGATTTTTGCCAATAAGTAAGTACACTAGCGCATTATTCGTTTACATAGATATGTCAGAGACAGAAGGGAACGCATGTTTGCATTTTTTTTATTTATAACGATCGCATGTAGCGCTGTATCATTGCATAGCGGCGCGCAACAACAACCTATCACTACCACGACAGAACAGCCTGCGCCTCTACTTTTAAGCTCACACGCAAAGCAATATAGCAAAGTAAAAATGGTCATGTTGCACATTGGGCAAAACGCTGCAGTAAGCAATATTGCAAAAATGATTCATTTCGACCTTGAGTTCAGCGACCAAATTGCGATTGATTTGAAAAAGACTACGGCAATACCAACTGCCCCACAAGCCGCCGCGCTTGGAAAACAAGCATACACTCTCATGCTAACACTGGAAGAGAAAAGCTTGAACAAAAAAAACAAAGCAGCAGACATTGAAATTAATCTCAAAGACCCTGCAACCAATCAATCTTTTTTCTGTAAGAATTATACCTGTCATGAGCATAATATCATCCAACAAGGGCACCAGATTGCTGATGACTTAATGCCTACACTTACAGGGGACACGGGCCCCATGCTCAGTACTCTAGCCTACTGCAAGCAGCTATCGAACAATCACAAAGTAGTGTGCATTGCAGATTACGCCTGCAGACTAGAAAAACCCGTAGTTACTGCCCGCACCATTAATATTGCGCCTGCTTGGCACACAAAAGCCCCTGGTCTTTGCTATTCACAGTTTACACGTACCAATAGCCGCCTCATGTTTGTTGATTTAACAACCAATAAGCACAATATTGTCTGTTCATATGACGGCCTTAATATGCAACCATCATTCTCAGAAGACGGTTCTCAAGCAGCACTGTGCCTCTCAGGCAAAGGAAATTCTGAAATTTATCTCTATGATCAAGCGTTTTGCAAAACGCTTGGCAAAAAAACATTTAAACAGCTTACAGACAACAAAGGAAACAATGTTTCTCCGTGCTTATTAGATGCAGGAGATTTGGTTTTTTGCTCGGACTTTCAAACAGGAAGTCCTCAAATTTACCTCAAAAAAACTTTAACAGGGGATGTCATTCGTCTCACCAGCGGCAAGGGTTATTGTGCCTCCCCAAATTATAACCCCGCAACAAAACAGCTTGTCTACACACGTTATGCAACGGGAGCCTTTCAGCTATGGTCAATGGACCTTTCAAGTGAGCACCGACATGAAAAGCAGCTTACCTTTAACGCGGGAGACAAACTCGAGCCATCATGGTCAGCGTGTGGTAAATATGTTGCCTTCACCTATGCCAAATACGATGGCAAGCTAAAAAAGCGTATGAGCCAAATTGCTATTCTGAATACACAAAGCAGCAACATCAGAATCTTAACGACCACCCCTGAGCTAAAAAGCTTCCCTTCATGGACAGGTAGAAATTTATATGCCTAAAATGCTCTAGTAGTCCTACGGTAGTGCTAGCTGAAAATGCAATTTCATAGTAGACTATCGGTGCTTTTTCCTTAGTGGTGTAAGCTTTTTCAATTTAAATTAGGTGATACATGAAGCGTACTTTTAAAAAAAATCTCCCTGGTCGCGGGCCTAACGCTCTATGGATCGTAATGGTCATAGTTGGGCTTGGGATTGCATATTTATTCTGGTATAACAGCGTTAATAAAAACATAGAGACAATTAATTTTTCAAAATTAATTCATGCAATAGATGACAATAAAGTTGAATCCGTTGTCATTCAAGGACAGCACGTCCAGGGCAAATATAAGGGCGGCAAGTACTTTGAAACCTTTGTTGTGCCAATTCAAGCGCTGTGGGACTCACTCCGTGCACACAATGTTGAAATCGATGTCTTCCCCATAGAAAAAGATACCTGGGGTAGTTTTTTCTTCTTTTTTGCATTTATAGCTTTTGCCGGCATGCTTGTTTTTTATTTACGACAAAACCAAGGTGGTGGTGGCGCTGGTGGTGGAGGAAAAATATTTAATGTTGGAAAAAGCAAAGCAAAATTCTTCTCGCCTAACCAAATTACCGTTACCTTTAAAGACGTTGCTGGCAATGAAGAAGCTAAAGAAGACGTTAAAGATATTGTTGATTTTTTAAAGAGCCCTGAAAAGTTTGAGCGCCTTGGTGCTAAAATTCCACGTGGCGTATTGTTGACTGGTGCGCCAGGCAACGGAAAAACACTTCTTGCTAAAGCCGTAGCAGGAGAAGCTAGTTGTCCATTTTTCAGTATTAGCGGATCAGATTTTGTTGAAGTATTTGTGGGTGTTGGCGCCTCTCGTGTTCGTGACCTTTTTGCTCAGGCACGCCGCCATACACCATGTATTATTTTTATAGATGAGATTGACGCCGTTGGACGCCAGCGCGGCATTGGCCTTGGTGGTGGCAACGATGAGCGTGAACAAACACTCAATCAATTATTAGCTGAGATGGATGGATTTTCAACAGAAAAAGGCGCTGTTATTGTGATTGCAGCAACCAATCGGCCAGATGTTCTTGATAAAGCATTGCTGCGCCCTGGTCGCTTTGATCGTATAGTTGAAGTACCATTTCCTGATACTAAAGCACGCGAACAGATTCTACTCGTCCACAGCAAATCAACCAAGCTTGATAGCGATGTTAATCTTGCCAAGATTGCACGGGGCACGCCCGGCTTTAGTGGAGCAGACCTGGAAAATCTTATCAATGAGGCTGCACTACTTGGTTCCAAGCGCAACCATGAATCCGTTACAATGGAATTTTTTGAATTAGCTCGTGATAAGATTATGCTTGGTGGTGAGCGCAGAACGCTTATGTTCACAGAAAAAGAAAAGCGTATGACGGCATACCATGAAGCCGGTCACACCATGCTCAATATTCTGCAACCAGAGACCGACCCTTTTCACAAAGTTACTATTGTTCCTCGTGGTCGCGCGCTCGGAGTTTCTTGGTCGTTGCCTGAGGGCGATGTCCACTCTCAGACAAAAGAGCAGATGCTTGCCAATATCGTAAAATGTTATGGTGGCATGCTCGCAGAGACTTTGTTTTTCAATACTAAAACAACTGGTTGCTCAAATGACATTGAAAAGGCTACAAAAATTGCCCGTGCAATGGTTAGCCGCTACGGCATGTCAGATCTTGGACCAATCACATTCGAGACAGGACAAGAGCATCCGTACTTGGGACGTGATATTCAATCTTCTCGTGAATTTTCTGAGCGAACAGCACAGTCCATTGATGAAGAAGTAACGAAAATCGCAAACACGTGCTACGCAAAAGGCACCAGACTTATTGAAGAAAACCGTGAAAAATTGGTACTCCTTGCAGAGCGCCTCATTGAGCGTGAGACCCTCCAGGCTCACGAGGTCTATGAGTTACTAGGTATGGAACCCCGAGAAAGTCATAGTTTTCACCCTAACCCGCTCAGTTAAGAAATTTACCCGTAAGAGAATTTTCTAACTGAATACATTTGTTAATTTTATAGTTACTGGCTTTTAAAAAAAAACAGTTTTGTTACACTACAATTCATTAGAATTGATTATTCGATCTGTGGAAGGACCTAACATGGCAAATATATGTACAATCTGCGATAAAAGGCCGGTTGTAGGAAACTTGGTAAGTAATGCCAATAACCGCACCAAGCGCTGGCTTTACCCAAATACTCACGTAATCCGCTTTAAGCTTAAAGGGCAACGTGAGATCCAACGCGGTGCAGTGTGCACCAAATGCGTAAAAGCAGGTAAAATTGAAAAAGTTGTATAACGTCACCTAGACTTGTTATAAGGATATAGTAGCATGGCAAATCTGAAATCCGCGAAAAAAAGAGCTCTACAAAACGTAAAGCGTAAAATGGTCAACCAATCGAGAAAATCAGAAATCAAGACTTTGACCAAAAAGTTTTACGAAGCTGTAGAAGCTAAAGACACAACAGCAGCACAAGACCTTTTGAGACTTGCTGAATCAAAAATAGCACGTGCAAAAGGAAAAGGCGTTATCGAGAAAAATACCGCCGCTCGCAAAATTAGCAGACTTGCCAAGCAACTCGCAAAGTAACAAGGTTGTCAGGACTTCTACACCACGAGCAGACATCGTTAAACAACCTTCTATAGGTCTTTTAAAGGATGAAGGGTAGAGGAATGATAAAGTCTAGCGAACTGCTCGTCGTTGTTGATTCTGTTGACGAGGCCGTGAAGTTTTACACAGAAAAGTTGGCATTTGACCTGGTTGATGCGCATATCAGTACCGATGGTATGATAGCGCTTCAATCTGCTCGTCTTCGCAAGGGCAAGTGCCATATTCTTTTTAAAGCTCCCCTCGTAGAAGAGCTTGCGGAGTTTAGTTTTATTAAACGCTGCGCTAACCGTTGCACTGGCCTATCACTAGAAATGAAAAAAGGGATAGAAAAGTACTACCAGCGCTGCAAAAAAAAGACGCTAAAAATTGTAAGTGAACTACACACGGTTGATGGGCATAAAACATTCACGATTCGCGACCCATTTGGCTTAAAGCTTGTTGTTACTGAAGTTTCCGAAAAATCCCTCCCCCCTTCGCTTGATTTTGTTGGGCTACGCCTTTCACAGGCAGATGTAACGCTTAAAGAGCGTAGTGAAAGCGCCATTCTCGATGACATGGTCTCACATCTACGCAAATTTGGAATTTTACGCCGTGCGAGCAAAAAGTTCGCTAAACTTAAGCTCAAACAACTTACCAAAAAAAGGTAGTACTTACGATGTCTCTTCCATTGATAGGCGCTAGCAATATTATTTTGCAAATCAGAGATCTGACCAAGATCTACCACGATAAGACTAAAACCGTGCATGCTCTCAGTGGCATTACGCTCGACATTTACAGGGGAGAGATTCTTGCGCTGCTGGGCGTTAATGGCGCTGGCAAAACAACTCTATCTTCTGTATTAGTTTCTCTCAATCCACCAACAAGCGGTGATATTCTTTACAATGGTCAATCAATCTATAAAAATTTGAGCGAGTACCGGCATGTTCTTGGGTTTTGTCCGCAACGCCCAAATTTGGATTATGATCTTACAGTTGAAGAAAATCTCTTTTTTGCTGGTCGCTACTATCTTATACCAGATGATCTTTTGCGAGAGCGCGTACGCCAACTGCTCGAACAATTTGAGCTTGTAAAGTATACCTCATTCAATGTTCGCTCTTTATCAGGTGGTTACAAGCAACGTCTGCTCATTGCACGTGCACTTGTGCATTCCCCAGAGATTGTTGTCATGGATGAGCCAACAGTAGCGCTAGACCCAAATATCCGGCACCAGCTATGGGATAAAATCAAAGAGCTGAAACAACTTGGAATCACAGTAATTTTGACTACACACTACCTGGAAGAGGCTGAAATTCTATCAGACCGTGTTTGTATTCTTGATTCTGGTAAAATCCTCTTGATTGATACATCAGACAATCTTAAGTTAAAATTCAATATGCCTGATCTTGAAGAGGTGTTTCTGCACCTCACGCATGAAGAGTCGGCAACATAGCTGTTAAAGCCCCTAATAAATTAGGGGCTTTTTTATTGTTCTTTTAATATACCTAAGGCGATTTTATGACCATAAAATGTACTCCACGATTGAATTTTCTTTTCCTTTGTGCGCTTATTGCCGGCGCTGGATTAGTCTATTTCTTCCTGAAAAATAGTTCTGCTTCACCACAAACATCCGGTACGGTAGTAATTCTCAATGGTACTTCATCTGTGGGAAAATCTAGCATTCAAAAAGCATTCTCAGCACAACAGCCTGAGGCATGGCTTACAATTGGGATAGATAATTTTT
This sequence comes from candidate division TM6 bacterium UASB124, assembly GCA_945897315.1. Taxonomy (GTDB): domain Bacteria; phylum Babelota; class Babeliae; order Babelales; family RVW-14; genus CAIKAH01. Next base: position 178,567 of record CAMDFF010000001.1, on the reverse strand, counting down.
TTGTTGGCGTCCTGCCACCAAAATTTTATATGGAACCAAAGCCAGAACATTATGCCGTCATGCGCGGCACAGCAACTGAAGATGCCAAAGGCAACAAAGTGTTCACCTTGAATATAGGCCCCACAGGACAAAACATTATGAAAGGTATGCACCGCGCTATTGCAGCTTATGCCAGGGCTGGTAATAACGTCATAGTTGATTACATTGCATACGATGCAGCCTGGCGCCAAGATTTATTGGAAGCACTGCATGGGATAAAAGTCTTTACCGTTGGCGTAACCGCTTCACTAGAGACCATTGAGCAGCGAGAAAAAGCACGCGCTACGTCACCTCAGGGGCATGGAAGAAGTATTTATGATACTGTACACGCTGGCTGGCAATACGATTTTACCATTGATACTGATAATATTACGGTTGAACAAGCCACTGAACAAATTATTGCCGCCTTCAAAAAACTACCGAAATAAGGCACATTGCACGTTTTTTAGACAGTCGTATTTTTTTCTGGCATGATTAATGGGCTTATGCATTTCTAGCTCACCATTTACTGCACACAGGAGTATTTATGAATTTCATGAAGATTACAGTGGCCGTCTTAGCCTCCTGGTTCTAAATTCCCATCACCCAGCATTTCTAGCACGACACTTAAGCGTGCCGATTTTGCTGTGCAGATAATCCTGTGTTTCGCATAATCTATTACTCAATTTTGTATCTATTACAAGCGCATCTCGCGCTAACGGAGTTATTACATGAACAAAATACTACTCTCAATTAAAAATATTAAGAAAACATACGGCCAAAAAGAAGCACTAAAGGGCATCTCTCTTGATGTTTACAAAGGCGAAATTTTGGGCCTCTTAGGTGTTAATGGTGCCGGCAAAACCACCCTATCGTCAATCATCGCGACGCTGATTCCAGCAACCGAAGGTGATATTGAATTTAATGGAGTATCTATTTATAATGACCTTGCCTCCTACCGTGCACAACTTGGCTTCTGTCCTCAGCGCCCAAACCTTAACCCACAGCTCACGCTTGAGCAGAATTTGCGCTTGTCTGGCAGCTACTATGGCATGACTGAAGAGCAGATTGATGCGCGTATGGCTACATTGACCGCACAATTTGAGCTAGCGCCATTCTTGCATCAACGCGCGCTAGTGCTTTCTGGTGGATACAAACAACGGTTTATGATCGCTCGTAGCCTTATGCATAGCCCACAACTAGTTCTCTTGGATGAGCCAACGGTAGCGCTTGATCCGCATATTCGTCGCCAGCTGTGGGCCATCATCAAAGAGCTAAAAAAGTCCGGTGTCACTGTTATTTTAACAACGCATTACCTTGATGAAGCCGAAGTGCTTTCTGATCGGGTGTGCGTTCTAGACCATGGGCAGATAAAGCTCATCGACACCCCAGAAAAGCTCAAAGCTGATTTTAAAATGAATAATCTTGAAGACGTGTTTATCGCACTGATGCAAGAAGACCCTGCTAAAATTATTTAAGGTAACATGATGAAAACAAATATATTTCGATTTACTGATATTTTTTTGAAGCTGTTTTTCACCAAGCTCATCATCGCGCGCCATCAAATTTTAGGTAAACTCCTGAACGTCTCAATTTGGTCATTTTGCACGCTGGTCATTTTTGGCCACGTTATGCCATCGATGGGTCTTTCCAGCAGCTTTGCCTTAATTCAATTTGCAGGTGTTCTTGGCTCTGCCGGATTATTTGAAAATTACGGTAATATTGCAACGACTATCATGGATATTGCGGGTGAACGTAGCATCGGCTACTACCTAACGCTGCCCGTTCGGCCCTGGGCAGTGCTCCTGAGTACAGCGTGTGGTTATGCAACGGTAGGAGCTTTCCTCACCTTAGCAATGGTCATACTTGGTAAAATTGTACTTTTCAGTAGCCTCAGCCTTGCGTCTATTGCGTGGGGCAAGCTTCTGACTATCATTGTGCTGGGTAATGTATTCTATGGAATGATGGCGCTAGCAATTGCAGGACACGTTGGCGAAGTTGCCAAAATTGGCAACGTATGGTCACGATTTGTATTTCCAATGTGGTTTTTTGGTGGCTTTCAGTTTTCATGGCACGCTATACATCAAGCTTCTGAGCTCTGTTCATATGCTGTACTCGCCAACCCAATTACATACATCATGGAAGGCATGCGAATCGCAATACTCGGCCAAGAGGGACATCTCCCATGGCTTGCGTGTGTTAGCGCACTGACACTTGCAACTATCCTATGTTGGTTTTTAGCATACAACCGCATGCAAAAACGCCTTGATTTTGTATAACTAGTTTTTACAAAGCCGCCTTGCTTTCCGTGGGGCGGCTTTTATCTAGGCGAAGAAAATACACCACAATAGCACCTACTCAGCAGGATTGTTTTCATGCACGAGATCCTGAATCACAGGCGCTTCATCAAGCTCTAACGCTAAGACAAAATCCGTATTCTCTGGCACTACAACTGACACATCAGAAACATCTATCACAGCTTCTCCTGGAGGCACAACTGCTTCAGAAATAATGATAGGTAGTGCGACAGGAATAGCCTGGCTATGCAAAAGAATCTGTAAATCAATAGTCTTATTTTTTGCAATCATCGCTCCAGCAACTGGCTGCTGTCCAGTAACAACACATTCATCACAGCGATGTTGATCATTAACTGAACGTTCGTGCACATATTCAACACGAATATCTTTTTGCTCTAAAAGTTTCTCAAAGTCTTGAACTTTAAGGCCCTGAAATGACGGCATCACTGCCAACGCAGGAGTCCCGAGAGAGATAAATAACGTAACTGTTTTAACCACTAATGGTTGCCCCGCGGTAGGAACCTGAGCAATGCACATTCCTTGTGGATAGTTACTCTGCAGCTGAACTATATTATGTTGCAGTCCACGCTTTTCAAGAATAGGAGTAATATCTTTAATGCGCTTGCCCCACCAATCTGGGGTTTCTAATGGAGGTTGCTTCGTAGAAATAGTCACAAAAACTGTTTGATTAGGGCGCATATTTTGTCCCGGCCGAGGGAGCTGATCAAGTACTGTTGACTCAGGTAGGGTAGGCTCTTCACGCTGCGTCAATAAACGCACACCAAGGCGCTCTTGTGATAAAATTTGAATAGATTGAGCAAGTGATTTGCCAATGACATTTGGCGTCGGCACATCTTTTTTTTGAACAAAGTAGCCGGCAATAACATAGCCAATTACAAACCCAAGAAATGGGATAAGCCATAGCAATGACAAACGAGAGCGGCTATGAGAGCCACGGAAAAAATATTGTGTATGGTGTGATTTCATAAAAATAAATTTACAGGTTAAAAACTCTTAAGGGACCACTTGTAAGCTGGATTCTGTACTGTAATGCAAAAGCACGACAGTGGCAATCATTTATCTAAGCGACATACCCGCATGCTGTAAGAGCAGGAAGCTTGTAGCATGCCTATTTTGTCTTGCTCCAGATGGGGTTTGCCCAACAAGTACATTGCTGCACCTGTGCGTGCGCTCTTACCGCACAGTTTCACCCTTACCAGTTTGCACTGGCGGTTTATTTTCTGTGGCACTTTCCATAGGCTTACGCCTTCCTCATTTGCGTATGCAGCTTACGCTACACACCTTATGAGGCATCTCTCCTGCTAGGAGTCCAGACTTTCCTCATTCCACTGGCACGAGGCCGTGGAGCGCGATTACCCCGCAATCCCAAAAGAGTCAAATAACCTACTACTAGATTACTGATTATTTGCACTATTGTCACGTGGGCCCCACAAAGAGCTGATTCGTAGATAAAAAAGAGACAAAACCCTAAAAATATGAGCCACGTTGCCCCTTGCGCCAGCATGACTTTAAGCCGTAAAAGCACTAGCATAGTAGGAATCAGGTATAACAATCCCAAACCAAACACACCATGCGCTGCAAAATCTGTCACCATAAAAGCTGTGCTCGCTATAAAAATTACACCCCAGGGGGTGTGTTCTACTGGCAAAACAATACGCGCAAGCAGATAACCCAGAACTGTGTGTATAATCCATGAAGAAAAAAAACTAGCTGCGAGAAAATCGATAAACAGCGCTAATAAAATAAGCATATTATTTCATATCGCCCGCTCTTCCACCCCTACGGGGCGTCCTTCGACAAGCTCAGGATGAGCGGGGTTAAAAATAGTTAAAATATTTTTCTACTTTAAAAACAATTTACTTAGAAACACTATTTCGTTCTTTTGCTTTGGTTAAAACGCAGCCATTCTTACCGCTCATGGTGAGCCTGTCGAACCACGCCCCGTAGGGGTGGAAGAGCAGTATTAATTTCCAGCGCCTCGCCATGTTTAAGAATGGTCAACGCTTTATTCACAAGCTGAGAGGCATATGCACCCCAAGCAAGTTGTAGCTGCTCCATGGGCATTTTAAATGTATCAGCGCCAAGTTTAAACGTACCCCAATGCATCGGTACAAAATGCTGTGCACCTAAATCCAAAAATCCCTGTACCGCTTCATGCGCAGAGACGTGTGTCTCACGCATTGTATATGGCACATTAGGACCTATAGGCATCAATGCTATATCAATAACGGGAAACGATTTTCCAATGATATTAAAGTGCTCGCCATAGGCTGTATCACCCGCAAAATAAACCGTCTTCTGTGGTGCTTGAATCATCCAACTGCCCCAGAGAGATTCATTCATATCAATGACATGCCTTCCGCTCCAATGATGGGCCGGCAAAAAGGTCACCGTAATATCACCAACATGTACAGCCTGCCACCAGGTCATTTCAGTTACTTGATGAATACCGCGCTTAGTCATCCACGCTTTATCGCCCATTGGTACAAACCAATTGCTCACTTTGTTTTTCAGCGCCAGTACGGTTGTCTCATCCAGATGGTCTCGATGATTGTGTGAAATCACCACAGCATCAATGGGGGGCAATTGATCAGGAGTAATAATCGGGTCAATATAGCGGGGCGTAATCCAGGCTATTTCATTAAAAACAGGATCTGTGAGGATGTTTTTATTATCGACTTGAATCAAGAATGATGCATGCCCAAGCCAGGTAATACGCGGTTCTATGCTACGCTCAACACATTGAATACCTGTATGCCAGTCGACATGAGCAGCATTTTTGTCATGACGCTCTGGCTTGGTAATAAAATGTTTTGCCAATAAAAACACCGTTTTAAAAAGCTCTTTAAACCGCGCTTTTAATGTTTCATTGTTGTGATTAAAATAACGACCACGATGCTGATGCGGTTTTTTATACATAATTAAACACTCCTAAAGAAACATAATATCAGCGCTTTTCGCTGATTACCGCACAACCAAGACAATGCTCCCCGTCATACAATACTGCAAATTGTCCGGGAGCTAGCCCTTGATCTTGTGCATCGATTTTTACATGCGCACGCTGTATACCAGATGATTCAAATGAGCATTTATACACATGCTCGCCATGCCGAATTTTAACAGTTAAATCTTTTTTCTTACTCTCAATGCCACTAATCCAATGAATACTTTCGACGTCAAATTCATTGCGTGCTTTGTCGTCACTGTGATAGGTGCACGAGATATAAACAATATTTTTTGCCGGATCTTTTTTCACGACAAACCATGGTCCACCACCAAGCCCTAAGCCTTTGCGTTGGCCAACCGTATAGAACCAAAACCCATCATGTGTTCCCATTTTTTTGCCCGTCTCAAACTCAATCAAATCGCCCTGTTGCTTGCCCAAATGATGCGCAACAAAATCAGCAAATTTAATTTTCCCCAAGAAACAGATGCCCTGACTGTCTGGACGCGATTTGTTAGGGATATCAAATTTTGTTGCTAGTTCACGCACTTCAGATTTTAAGTAGCAACCAATAGGAAATAGTAGACGATTAAGCTGCGTTTGACTTAAATACGATAAAAAATAGGTTTGATCTTTGACTGGATCTTTTGCCTTAAGTAGAATCACTTGCTTCGCTTGCGTGACTACTTCTGTCCGCTCACCCTGAGCCTGTCGAATGGGCGCAGGCCCAACGGGCCAACAAAGAGCGGGCCCAATTTCAGCAACTTGTGCATAGTGCCCGGTAGCAATTTTTTCAAAACTGTCATCAATGTGCTCTAAAAAAGCACCGAATTTAATACGCTGATTACAGAGCAGATCAGGGCTTGGTGTCCGCCCTGCACGCACTGCAGCTATGGTGTATGAAACCACTTGCTGCCAATACTCTTTTTGTAATGGAATAACGTGCAACGGCACCTTGATAGTATCACAAACAGCTTGAGCATACGCTAAGTCTTCTTCCCATGGGCAATCACCCAGGTACGCTAGCTCATCTTCAAGCCAAATCTTCAAGTAAAATGCTTCAAGCTCGTGGCCTTGTTCGTGCAGCAACCGGAGAGCTACTGAACTATCAACACCACCAGACACCAAGACTGCTATTTTCATATTTTTTCTTTATACAAACAAGCTTGCAATCGCAGCATTCAACAAATTAGCAAGCGTGCCGCCAAGCAAAGCCTTCATGCCCAAACGGGTTAATGTTTCACGCTTTGATGGGCAGATAGCGCCAATGCCACCAATCTGAATACCAATGCAAGAAAAGTTAGAAAACCCTGCAAGCGCATAGGTCAAAATTGCTACGGCACGAGTAGACATCGACATGCTTACCATGCTGGAGTAAGCAACGAATTCATTGATCACCAGCTTTTGTCCGAGCAATGTTCCTGCTGCTTCACATTCACCAGGAGCAATACCAATGAGGTACGCAACCACGTAAAACAGTTTTGCAAAGATGACATTGAGTGACCAACCTGGAAATCCAATAAAACTCGTTACCCCAACAACAATAGCGTTTATCAAACTCATAATGCTGATAAAAGCAATAAGCATTGCAGCTACGTTAAGAGCCAAACTAAGACCATCACCAGTACCGCTAGAAATAGCATCCAGCACGTTTTTAGTTTGACGTGGAATTTCAACGTGACTGCCACCCATGGTTTCAGGGGTTTCAGTTTCTGGAGTCAAAAGTTTAGCAATGAGGATTGCTCCAGGAATAGCCATAATACTTGCTGAAAGCAAATGCAAAATAGGCACGCCCATAAGGCCATACACTGCTAAAATCGCACCACTTAAATGAGCCATGCCGCTGACCATAACGGTGGTTATTTCTGAATCAGTCATACGCGGTAAATAGTTTTTAATGAGCAGAGGTGCTTCAGTTTGCCCAAGCACGCTGTTTGCAGCAACTGACAATGTCTCTGCACCAGATGTACCAAAAATAGGGCGAATTACAAATGCCATGCCGCGTACAATTATTTGCACAACACCAAGGTGAAACAGCAATGCCATGAGAGCGCCAAAAAAGATAATGATCGGCAAGACTTTAAAGGCAAAAACAAAGCCCCATGGACCAGCTGGATTTGCAAGGCTACCAAATACAAACGAGCAGCCGTCATTGGCAAATTGGTAAACGCGCTCTATGCCATGTGAGATATTGGAAAATACCATGCCCCCCACAGATGTTTTTAGAATAAAGAAAGCCATCAAAAATTGTACCAAAAGCGCTGACCCAATCAGTTTAATTTTGATTGCACGGCGATTTGATGAAAACAGCATTGCTGTTCCCAAAATAACAATAATTCCCAAGAGGCTCATGTAATGGTTATCGGCCAATAGCCAATCAATTACGAACATTTTAAATTCCTAATTTTTTAATTATTTATTATGCAACTACTTAGCCCAAAGTACTTTTCTCGCGACGCTTTGTACGGTCCCAGTCAATCAACGGGATAAGCAAATCATCCATCTCGCCCATCATAACCATATCAAGCTTTTTCAGCGTCTCTTCAGTACGATGATCAGTCACACGGTTTTGCGGATAATTGTATGTTCGAATTTTCTCGGCACGCTCACCACTACCTACTTGTTGCTTACGATTAGCACTTGCTTCAGCTTCCTGCTTATTTTTCTCTAAATCAAATAAGCGTGACTGCAACATTTTCATTGCTGTTGCACGGTTTTTAATCTGAGATCGCTCTTGCTGGCAAGCGACAACAAGCCCTGTTGGAATGTGAGTTAAGCGAATAGCAGAGTCAGTCTTATTAACATGCTGACCACCAGCACCACCCGCACGGTAGGTATCAACGCGCAAGTCTGCAGGATTAATAGTCACTTCAATGTCATCAACTTCTGGCATTACGGCCACAGTCACTGTTGAAGTATGCACACGCCCTGCGGTGTCAGTCTTGGGTACACGCTGCACGCGATGAACGCCAGATTCAAATTTCAAAAATTTATAAACACGCTTACCATCAATGTGCATCACAAGTTCTTTGTATCCACCAAGATCAGTAACGCTTTCTTCAATGATAGAAGCCTGCCAGCCTCTTTTTTCAGCATAACGAAAATACATTTCGTACAACGATGCTGCAAATAATGCTGCTTCTTGCCCGCCAGCGCCAGCGCGTATTTCTATAAATACTGAGTTGTCATCGCGCTCATCGGCAGGATAAAGAACATCTTCCAGCTCTTTTTCTAATAAATCTTTTTTGATTGTCGCTTCTGCAATTTCTTGCTGAGCAATCTCACGCATTTCTGCATCATCGCTAGAACAAAGAGACTGACTCTCGGTAATATTTTTTTCGAGTATTACTATCTGATTGTGCGTATCAAGCACATTAGAAAGTTGTGAAGAGCGTCGCTGCATAGTCGCACGCGCTCTCTGCTCCAGAGATGAATCAACAAGCTTACTCTGTAAGTCATCATACTCATTCTGAAGGACAGACCAATCTAGCATAGAATTATTCCTAAGATAAAAAAATTACCGTTCGCACTAAGTTGCACATGGCAAGCATACAGGGCGAACGGTAAAACTATAGTAGAAAAAACAAATTAGCTTTGTTTTTTCTGGCTGTTGTAACGAGCTTGGAATTTTTCAATGCGACCGGCTGTATCAACAAACTTTTGTTGGCCAGTAAACAATGGGTGACAGCCAGAGCAGATATCAACATCTAAACGCTGCTGGGTTGAGATAGTATCAACAGTGGTACCACAAGCACAACGGATTGTTACATCAAAAATTTCTGGGTGAAGACCTTTTTTCATCATTAAACCTCTACAAAAATGCCACTTGATTGTTGCCGCTGCTTGAGCTCTTCTATTATTCGCACGCGCTGCGTATCAACGCCACGCTCATGCCCGAGATAAAAGGACGCAAAATCAGTCCACAGAATCATGGAAAAAAACTGACTCCCAAAAGTATCTCCGAAAACTGGTACTTTGTAAAGATCGACCCCTGAATCACGTAAAATCGCATGAAGTGACTGAATCGCACGATTCATGTTTTCAGATTGAAATGTTGTTTGATACCAAACAACCACCGGGCGCTGAGCAACACGCTCAAAACCAACCAGTAGGTTATGTGCTAATTCTGGGAAGCTTGAGTATACGCCCTGAATTTTTGCATTTTCATTGAATTGCGTTGCGCCGCGGTACGCTGCCGAGGCTGAATCATCACTCACCCCCCACACATGGAACATATCGAGATCAACCAATAACGGCAAAAGGTCAGCGAATGCACTCTTCTGGCTATACTCCGGCAAAAGAGCGTCCGCTGTTTGCATCCACTCCTGCATCATCGTCTCGATACCAACTACCCCACGTTGCTGAAACAACTGCCAAAAAAAGCCCATAAAAAAACCAAGGGCTGTACGCGGCTGCAGGGCAACAGGAAGCTTGATATGCGCAATGCCACACTTTTGTGCATACGCTTGCAAGGTGCCACCATGAGAAATTGCTACTAATGGTACCTTGCGCTTAACCAGCGTTGAGAATGCTTCTAAACTTTCCCAGGTATTGCCGGAGTAAGAGATTACAAATGTAAGCGTTCTATGATCGATGCTCAATGGCACCATAGGCGAATCAACGACAATAGTCGTGACCGATGTATGACGATCAAGCAATGTTTTAAAAATACGCCCTGCAATTCCTGAGCCACCCATACCAACAAAGGCAATTTTGTCATACGGCACAAGCAATAATGCAGCATGCGCAGCTAGCACCTGATCAGTAAGCGCAACCCCTTGCTGTAATTTTTGGGGCCATCGTAATAATTCTTGAAGCATAATTTCCATATTTTCATATTTCCATTCAGTTGCTTATTATTTTAAGCGCGCACATTAATGGTTCCAGATGCACCGCTTGCTATTGATTTTTTCAACTGGGTTAACGTAACTGATCCCTTGCCTTTTTCTACCGCAGCCTGCAGCTCAATCCTGCCCATTTCAGATTTAACCATCTTCTTAAATTCGTCATCTGCTTTAACCGATTCCAAAGCCGCTAGCCACTGGATTGCTTTTTCTGGTTGCTTCAGGCGCTCAAGACAAACAGCTACGCGAAAGAAACTTTGTGGTAGCGGTTGCGGTAATGTCGTTACTTTTTTAAATAATTCGTAAGCTTTTTCAAAGTCGTTACGTGCGAAATACGCTTCAGCAAGATTAAATGTATAGCGTGGATCTAATGGATTATTTTTTGCTAAACGCTGATAAATACCGCGTGCTTCATCTTGCCTGCCAAGCATATAGTAAGAGTTTGCTAGATTAAACCAGACCTGATCATGGCCCTCGCCCTTGTTGATGATCCACTGAAATGCATCAACAGCATAATCATACTTTTGTAGTTTTAGGCTCATCTGGCCATACTTAAAATAGACCTCTGCAACATCAAGGTCGCCATTCACCGCACTTTGTAGCGACTCCCATGACTTAACGAGGTCGCCACGCTCTTCGTGCAGGCGAGCAAGGTTGTAGTGAGCTTTTCCATAATAGTGTCGCAACTTAACAGCAGCATGCAACGCAGCTTCAGCCTCTTCTGTATTGCCCTTTTGCAATAACAAGGTACCAAGGTTATTGTACGCTTCTGGATAATCAGGAAAAATGTGGATCGCATTACGTAGAGCTTGAATAGCATCATCTATTTTATTTTGCATCGAATAGGCAACAGCTAAATTGCTGTACGGATCAGCGTAATAACCATCAAGACTAATTGCTTTATAATACAATGGCACCGATTCGTCATAGCGACCAGCCTCAGAAAGGGCCACCCCCAGGTTATTGTGCACGCGCGCTTTGCCGGGCGCTTTGCGAACATTATCTTCCCAAAAGCCAATTGCTGTCGCCCATACTTTATTTCGCTCATACGTACTCACGCCAACAAGAAGCAACATCAACGAAAGAGTAACCATGTGCGCTTGTGAAGATACCAACCATGCCGCGCTATCTTTTAAGGAGTCAGCAATTTTATGCGCCCCTTGAACCAACCAAACGCCTATAACCAATAACACGCCATACGAAGCAAGATATGTTTTATAATCGCACACTAATTCAGGGGAAGCGATAATTGTTGTGCGCGGCGCCATAACAAGAAAAAACCAAATCAGACCAAATGAAACCATCATGTGCTCTTTGCGCCATAAAAATCGAATTACCATTGCCAGCAAAGCAAGCAAGATGGCCGCAGGAATCAAAACCTGTGGGGTGAAAAACCCTGATGCCATTTTCCAATCGTATTCAACACTAATGCCAAAGGGCCAGAAAAATATTGCGAGATAGTGCACCAAAACGCGCAGTTCAGTAATAAAATACATCCATGGCGTAATAATAGTGTACGGGTCTGGCGTTAAAATATTGCCACGATTATTAACCGTTGTGGCATTCAAGGTCAGTACATCTTTGAGGAAGTGCCATGAATGTTGATACAGTACCGCAAGCAACACGACACCAGCTATCGCTGCGCCAACAGCAAGCCTCTTTTTAAAAACTGACCAATTTTCTTGGGCAACAAAAAACCACTCAACCAGCAGCATAAGAAAGGGCAAAACAACAACCAACTCTTTGGTCCCGCGTGACAACACCGCAGCAACGGTAAACCACGTACCATAGGCAATACGCGATGCTCCCTGTTTTGCCGTAACCGTTTTAACGTAAGCCAATAATGTCATCAGCACAAATAAACTTGCAAGCCCCTCTTGTCGCGCCTGAATCACATACGATACCGTCTGTGTCTGTACGGGATGAAGCAAAAATAAACCTGCCGTTGTGAAGCTAATATACAGAGCGTTTTTTGTGAAAAATGACTTTTTATCAAGCATATCGCACAGCGCATAGGTCAGAAAAAAAGCAACAACCCCAGCACTCAGATGAATTCCTAAATTAAAAGCGCGATACCAAAAAGGATCAAATCCACCTAGTCGATAATTTAAGTTATTAAGCCAGTCGCTCACCCACCGTGTACTACCTGCCCAGACAGAAAATGTTGATTCTGTGCGAATGCAAAACCGCTTTGCAATATTGGCAATATCATCAAACTGAAAGGGGTATTTCAGCGACGGAAAATAAATTAGCCCTGTTAAAAAAACAAGAACAGCCGGCGGAAATACCGTGGTAAAAATGCTGTCTTTTAGTGATTGTGCTTTTTTTGGCACAGCAGTCGTAGCTCTCATAGTCTTCTCCTTTTGTAAAAAAGATCTTCCTGTGATTCTAGCTGAAAAAAGATAAATTTCTATGTGCTTTCGAAAACAATGATTCTATGATGGCTTCAAACAATCCTGGAAATGATCACTAAATTTTGCTTTGCTAAGCAAAACAAGTAATTCGCAACCATAAAGAGATTCAATGAAACATTTAAATCCAAGTATTTTTTTTATCACAGGAACCAGTGGAGCAGGAAAATCTACACTCGTGGAACTTCTTGAACAAACACTCCCAAAAAGCCAATGCGCTGTGCATGATTTTGATGCCTTTGGGGTACCGTCCCATGCTGGCACTGCCTGGCGACAAGAGACAACTGAGCACTGGCTTAAAATAGCAAATACCTATGCAGCTGCAGGTAAGTCAACCATCATTTGTGGTGTCTGTGTCCCTTCAGAGATTATAGCAGCTAGCATCAAGCCCACAGCCCCCGTTTATTTTGGCCTGCTAGATGTCCCTGAAAAAATTATTCGCCAACGCTTACAAGATCGTTGTTGGAACGAAGAGCTGATTAGCGACAATATTACGTGGGCAGTGCACCTGAAAAATGATGTACTCGCACAAGAAGACCCCTTTGTCATTGCATGCACTGAGTACACCGGCCCACAGGACACTGCTGATAAAGTTACCGCGTGGATAAAAAACAAAGCAAGCACACCAAGCACACCAAGCTAAGCAATAAGCTATCACAATCTTCAATTGACCCTTCTGTAAAGATATTTTATGCTCACAGGCATTAAAACGAAGGGTCTACTTATGGATATGGATACATTTGCCACATCATCCTGGGGCTCGCAAAGCCAGTTGCTTTCAGCTCTCAGTGAAGTCGTTATTTTATTACCCGTGTTTCTGATTATCTTTACCTGGCGAGGTTTTATACAAGCACTGTTTGCCAAGCTGATGGGCGACACAACGCCTGAAGAGGATGGTTTTTTAACTCTCAACCCAACAGCACATATAGATCTGCTAGGCCTACTAACAATTCTAGGCGTCTTTTTTATTATTTCAGCTTTCTTTACAGGGGCTATTCCACGCACCGTACTGCTGATGATGCTTGTTATTATGGGCGTTCGCTGGACACATCCCGTCCATGTTGATGAAACACGGTTCACTCATTACCGCCTTGGCGGGATTGTAACATCACTTGCAGGGCCTATTGGCAACTTGTTTCTTGCTTTTATTAGTGTTGGCATACTCAAGCTGCTCTTACAGATGACTCTTGCTCAATACGCGCTGATCAGCTTGCTAGAAATTTTAAAAAACCTCATCAGTATCGCAATATTTTTTGGGGTCATTGACCTTATCCCATTGCCTCCCTTTGATGGCGGCAAGATTTTACGTTTTGCATTACCGTATAAAATGCAGCATATCGTACAATGGCTTGAAGAATATTCTTTCTTTATCATGCTTGTGCTCTTTTTTGCACCAGGAGTAAGCAGTATTTTCTTTGGTGGCTTGCATGTTGTGTCGACAATTATTAAAAGCTTCTTTTTTAGCATCTTTTTTTAAGAGAACTCTATGAACCCATCAACAGAAAAAGCTCTCGAGATTTTGAAAAGCGGCACCAGCAGTATTGTTCCACTTGATGCTTTTATAAAAAAGCTCAGCAAAGAAACACCGCTAAATATCAAACTTGGCATGGACCCAACCGCACCAGACTTGCACCTTGGACATGCTGTTGTATTGTGTAAAATGAGGCAGTTTCAAGACCTTGGACACAAGATTACTTTCTTGATTGGCGACTACACGACGCTGATTGGTGACCCTACGGGACGCTCAAAAACACGGCCTGCGCTCACTGCCGATGAAATTGCTAGCAACGCCAAGACCTACTTCCAACAAGTTACTAAGATTTTAGATCCCGCCAAAACTACCGTCCGCTACAACTCCGAATGGCTTGCAAAACTTACCTTTGCTGATGTCATTAAACTGTGTGCCAAAGTTACCGTTGCACAGATTATTGAACGTGAAGATTTTGCAAAACGCCTTGCTGAGAAAACGCCCATCAGTTTGCATGAACTACTGTACCCGCTGATGCAAGGGTACGATTCGGTCGCGCTTGAAGCTGACGTTGAGCTTGGCGGCACTGATCAAACATTCAATTTACTCATGGGTCGACACCTGCAAGAGCACTACAACCAAGAGCCCCAATGCATTCTTACCATGCCGTTACTTGAAGGCCTTGACGGCGTTCATAAAATGTCAAAAAGTTATGGAAATTACGTTGGTCTTTGGGAGCCTGCAGAAACTGCATACGGCAAGCTGATGTCAGTTTCTGACACACTCATGTGGCGCTATTTGCTGCTGCTTGGCAACAAGCTTGAAGCTGAAATTGCTACCATGCAAGCTGACGTGGCAGCAGGCACACAGCACCCTATGAAGGTCAAAAAAGAGATGGCTCACCTGCTTGTTAGCCGTTTTTGGTCGCCAACTGAAGCAACTAAAGCACAAGAGCAATTTGAATCACTATTCCAAAAACATGATTATAGCGCCGCTACAGAAATTGATTGCTCGCTGTTTATTGGCTCTGCTGTTTGGATCGTTGATGTACTCAAACACCTTGGCGCTGTGGTAAGCTCTTCAGATGCAAAACGCTTAATTGAATCTAAAGCAGTTGATGTTGACCAACAAACCGTAACTGATTTCAAAGCAACCATTACTCCACAATCAGGCATGATCATCAAAGCGGGCAAGCATAAGATCTATAAAATTCGTTAATATTCACAACATAGAGTTATATTTTTTACCCCCAAGCGAGGAGATTTCATGATGAATACACGTTTTCTAACACTTGCGATGACAAGTGGGCTACTCTTTGGCCAACACGTACAAGCTTCAGCACCAGCGCCAGCGCCAGATCAACGTGCAGCACTGATAACTGCAATTTGCACAGGCAATAGTAGCGAAGTAAACTCTTTAATCAGCAACTATCCTGAACTATGTGCAGTACGAGTACCCATCGAATGCGACGAGGACATAAGCTTGTTGCACTATGCAGCAGCATCTTCCAGCGCAACCATAGTACAAATACTCTGTGAGCACGATGTAGCACTGGATGAATGTACGGCCAAGGGAAACACAGCCCTAGGTCTTGCAGCTATTGATCCAGATAAAACTCAAAATGCCCTGATATTAATTAAAGCTTATACCACAAAAGGCATTTCAGTTGACTTACATAACAATCCTGCACCAACCCCCTTTATCATGGCAGCCTGCACGGGCAATGTCAGACTAGCTCAGGCATTATATGAGGCTGGTGCTGACGCAACTGCTACTGATAACGATAAGGATACCGCCCTTCTCTGTGCTGTTAAGAAAGGCGATGAGCATTTTGTAGGCTGGTTTTTAGGCTTAGCAGAAGCTGCATCAGTGGTGCATAATATCAACGAACAAGAATTCAATGCGCTAGACTACGCTGTGGACAAAAAACATGCGTGTATTGCTGGAATGCTCAGAGAGACTGGAGCAACACACACAGGAAAATACACCAAAGTAGTCAGCGATCGAGCAGCACGACGTGCTATGGTTGCAGACTACCCTGGTGAATGCCCAGCACAGTAAACAATTTTCTAGCACATTTTAATTCGCTATTTCTGGGGTGGTGGTTTTTACTGCCGCCCTTTTTTGTTGTATGATTCGTTAGCTGAATAAAATATTGCTTTTTTGGGAAAATATCTATACCGTAAGCTAAATGTTACAATAAATGTAACCATTAACTGAAACATGGTGTTTTCATGAGAAAAACAAATCTTCTTAATTTCTTACGCCTAACCTCCACTGTTTTCACCTTTAAAGAGCTTTTGCTGCTTTCTCGTGAAACAATACCCGCTCTTTTAAGAAGACGTATTAGCTATTATGTAAAACAAAAAGAACTGCACCCAATTCGTAGGGGCCTTTACGCAAAAGATAGCAATTACGATCGTTATGAGCTCGCTACAAAAATTTTTACTCCTGCCTATGTCAGTTTTGAAACTATTCTTGCCCAAGCAGGTGTTATTTTTCAGTACTACAGCACCATTTTTGTAGCATCTTACCAAACAAAAGATATTGTATGCGGCGGACAAGCTTTTTCATTTAAAAAGCTAAAAGATACGATTCTAACCAACAAAATGGGTATTGAGCGTAGAGATAACTACTATGCAGCATCACCAGAACGAGCATTTCTGGACGTTCTATACCTTAGTAAAGATTATCATTTTGATAATTTAGCCCCTCTCAATAAAGATAAAATTTTTGAGCTCCTCCCCCTGTACTCCAATAAACGCATGGAGCAAAAAGTACGATCCTATTTCAAAGGCTTTGAAATAGACGAAGGATTACAATGACGCTTGTTCCTGCCATTCACCACAATATGCTTATTCATATTTTAAAAGATATTTATACAAATACCAAAATAGGCCCGCTACTGGGCTTTAAGGGTGGCACAGCAGCCTATCTGTTCTATGATTTATCACGTTTTTCAGTTGATCTAGATTTTGATTTGCTTGATGATACAAATGAAGATGCTATTTTTGAATCCATACAAAAAATATTACAAACTTATGGCACCATCAAAGATGCTCGCAAAAAACGCTATAGTCTCTTTTTTTTGTTGTCCTACGATCAAAAAATACAAGACGGCTACAACATTAAAATTGAGATCAATAGAAGAAATTTCGGCTCTCGATACGAAGTAAAATCTTATTTGGGAATTGCCATAAATGTAATGGTTCAAGCAGACATGGCTGCACACAAATTAGTTGCCATGCTAGAACGTGCAGGTAAAGCGAATCGCGATATTTATGACGTCTGGTTTTTACTTAAAAATAATTGGGCTATCAATGAAAATATTATCAAGCTAAGGACAAATATGACATTGCCTCAATTTACTCAAAAAGCAATTACAACACTTGAATCTATCAATACAAAAAGTATCTTATCGGGGCTTGGTGAGTTGCTTGATGCAAAACAAAAAGCCTGGGTCAAAGCGCATTTAGTTTCTGAAACAATTTTTTTGCTCCGCCTGCAATGTAAACAGTAATATCGTTTTCCATGGCTATGGTTTTCTTTACAGCCTTTTTTGTTGTATGATTCGTTAGCTGAATAAATACATTTATGCTATAGTTTTGGTGATATATCACCCATTACTTTATATAATTTTTATGAATACATTAATGCGCGTTTTGCGCTACACAAAGCCCTATTGGAAAACATTAACCTTCTCGCTTGTGAGTGCTACGCTTTTTGGAATCGTTTCTGCGCTGCCAACCTACGTGCTCAAGCACACCGTTGATGAAGTTTTTATCAACCGCTACAGCCATCTTATTGTCCCCTTTATACTCATGTTTATAGCGGTCTTTTTTCTCAAAGGCCTGTTCATGTACCTTTCCAGCTACACCATGCACTGGGTAAACAATAAAGTTATTAATGACTTGCGCCATGATATTTTTTTCAAAGCTCATTAATTATCCACTCTCTTTCTTCCAAAAAAATCCTACCGGCATGCTCATGTCTCACTTCCTCAATGATGTACAGATGGTACAGCAGGCAGCAACATCAGCGATCAAAGACGGCATCCGGAGCTTTTTTGAAGCGCTGTGTCTTGTAAGCTTTGCAATTTATCAAAATCAAACGCTTGGCATTTTGATGATCATCATTGGACCGATTATGGCCATCACCATTCGCAATCTCGGCCGAGCGCGCAAAAGTGCGTCCATTTCTATTCAAACACAACTTGGCATGATCAGCTCCCTGCTCCAAGAAGTCTTTGTAGGAATTCGCGAAATCAAAGCGTTTAACGCTGAAAAAACAGAGGAGAAAAGATTTAGAAATCGCCTCCAGCACTGCTTTGATGCCATCATGATCAGCGCAAATATTGAATGTGCGCTACCTGCAATGATCGAAGCAATTGCAATCTTAGGGTGTAGTGTTATTTTTTACGTTGCCGCCCACCAAGTACTTGATGGCGTTATCACCGCCGGACAGCTAACATCGTTTATTGCAGCAGTGCTTTTAGCGTACGTCCCGCTCAAAAAAATCGTCAATGTCTACTCTGATGTCCAGTACGGCCTTGCTGCCGCTGAGCGCATATTTGCACTGACTGATAGCGTTTTTCCTGCTACCCAAAACAGGACCTTCGAGTTGCCTCCTTTTCGTGATCATATCAGGTTTGACCATGTTTCATTTGCCTACGAAGACCAGCAGTCAGAAGTAATCCACGATGCTTCGCTCACGATTAACAAAGGCGACTTTGTTGGAATCATAGGCCCCTCAGGAGCAGGAAAAAGCACCTTGTGTGACCTGCTGCTCGGATTCAGCATTCCGCTATCAGGTCATATTTATATGGATGGAACACCTATCACTAAGGCTTCATTTGTCAGCTTGCGCAATAATATCGGTTATGTTGGGCAGCGAACATTTTTATTTAATGATACGGTAGCCAATAACGTTTCCTATTCAAATAAAACAGCAACCAGAGAAGATGTGATTAGTGCCTGCAAAGCGGCACACGCAGATGAATTTATTCGCCAATTACCCCAGGGGTACGATACGACTGTTGGTGAAAATGGCGGCCAGCTCTCTGGCGGCCAAAAGCAACGCTTAACCATTGCTCGAGCGCTCCTCAAAAACCCTGAGATTTTTATTTTCGATGAAGCTACGTCATCACTGGATGATGAATCTGAAAGCATGATCCGCCAGACCATCGAAACACTTCGCGGGCAGAAGACGGTGATTATTGTCTCACATCGTCCCAGCATTTTACAAAATGTCGACCGCATGCTCTTGGTAAATAATAAACAGATTACCGAAGTTAATGCACTGGAAGCACTGCGCGCGTTTAACAGCCCGTTTATTTCTTAAGCCAAAAAACCACCCCCTTCCCCGAGCACGCTGGATAGATCGGCACAGTCGTCTTTTTCAGAGGCTATGCTGTCATACAGCGCGCCTGTCACTGTTTTCGGCAGCACAAAATAGTCTTTTTTAGAGCTACAATTGAATATTATAAATTTCCAGCCTGATACTATTTCGCATAAAAACAGAGCTTTTTTGAACAATTATTGCATAAATAGCCCTTTTAAAAAATTATTTGATTTTTCTATTTGTATTTTTTAAAATACTGTGCTATCATAAAAACATGAAATGCTCGTTCATCAAAACCATTCTATGCTCTGCTCCCTAAAGGGCTTGTAGCTTCCCCCTGCGCCCTGCGTGGCTACGGAGGATAAAAAGAATGGCAGGCCATATCGTTTTTAACGAAAGGAGAGGTCGTATGACAGTAACCAAACGTCTTAAGCTGAAGCTATTGTTGCTGATGCTTTCTTCGTGCTCGCTCTCGCAGCATATTCCGTCGATAGAGATATCTACTGATGCTGGTGTGATAGCAGATCGCAAAGAAAAAGGCCAAGGTCAGTGTACCCCCCTTATAAAGGAGACTTCAGGAATGATGAGATCGATTGTCAAGCCTATGGCGCAAGCCAGTGGCGGGTCGCAGATTGTAGCAAGCGCTGCTTATGGGTCAGAAATGGCTTCTCGAACAGCGATGCTTCATGAATATCAACCAGGAGTTACTCGTTATTGGGAGTATGAACAAAGGAGCTCGGTTATGTAACGCGAAAGCTATTCATAACTTTTTTCAGAGAAGGGCCTTCTATCGTAGATTCGGTAGCAGGCCCTTTTTTGCGTTCAGCCATTTTTAGCTCCTCATCTTAAAAAATCTCTTTGTCATTCACGCTTTCATTTCAGCCACAATTTCCCTTTTTTAATCTCAAGAGCCCCCTGCTTTTAAAAAAACCAGCTCTTTTAAACAAAAAACTATAGTTTTTGCCAATTAATGCGCATTCGCTATCTATTAAACAACACTTTGTGGCGTTTTTTATTGCGATTGTAACGCGCTAGGCTAAATCAACCTTTGAAATTGCCCTGAGCTATCTGCGAGAGTCACTGGAGGTTTACTCCAGGTTCAAGGCTTATTGTTGGTTAGCTTTTTTTGATTAATTATTTCTATTGAACAAATATTGCACCGCATATCCAGTATATATTACCCATTTGACATTGTTTTTAATGTCTTGTAGGGTGAGTACATGGTTTTATGTAAAGTTTAACACGATGAGTTTATGGAGGTTATTATGAACACATCACAGACAGTATTTAAATTATTAGCAATAAGTCTTCTTATTGCAGCACAGGCTGCTATTAGCCTTGATGCTTCAGCCGGGCCAGAACGAAGCGGCGCAACCAATCTTCATATAAAAAGAGAAGCAAGGCTCGCGGGGCTTTGCTGTAGAAGATCTACAAAATCACCGAAAGCTACCATGCCTACGGCAATAATGCCTGCAGCGACAGTACCTACAGCACCGCTTACCCCTTCAACTGTAGCTCCTGCAGTGATCCAAGCCACGGCGACACAAACTGCTACTATTCAACATGCGATACAAACAGGGGCAGTTCTAGAGCTAATTCAAACAACAATGACAACCAATGCAACGCCTGAGGCAATGCTTGAGGCTTTAAAGAAAGCTGAAGCCGAAATCATCTCTCTCCAACAGCAACTCAAGACTGCACAGATCATCGCTATACAACCAGCCCCACGAAGCTTTTTTGCTCGCCATAAATATGTCACTATTTCTGTGGTCTCAATCGCGGGAATTGGCTTGGTGCTCACCTATAGCTTTCCTGAGGTTATTCCAGCAGCAGTGGAAATGGTTAAAGCATCTCCGAGATATGCCCAAGCAGCTGAGTTTTGCACCCCGTATCTAGAAAAAGCCTCTGCTTTGTGTGCCCCGTATGTAGACAAAGCCGTTGAATTTTACACGCCCTACCTAGACCGTGCGACGAAGTTTGCCCAAGACGCACTGTGCTCACATGGTTATGAATGTTTTTGCTCAGACCCAACACCAAATTTCAGCAAGCTATGCGCTGAACAGACCAGCGTTCTACTAGACAATGCAGCTGCTACCGCCGCCCTAAAGACCATGATACGCACACCAGAAGAAGCAAGCCCCGGAGTTTTGTCTTGGTTGTTCCAAGTAATCCGTAGTTAAAAAAAGTAATAGTCGATTAAAATTTGTTTAATATTTAAAGAAAGATAATACAATGAAGAAATTATTAATTATTAGCTTGAGCTGTTTAGTAACTATTGGCAACATTTGCGCCATGCCCGCTACAGGTATTCTACGATCTGCTAGACGTACTCTGGCACATGTTCATGCTTCGACTGCCCCGCAACCTGCGCGAGCACCTGCACCTGTTCCAGCACCAGCACCTGCACCTGTTCCAGCACCAGCACCTGCGCCAGCACCAGCACCTGCGCCAGCACTAGCACCTGCACCTGTTCCAGCACCTGCTCCTGCCCTACCTGCACCTGCGCCAGCACCGCTGTGTCGCTCGCGCCAGATTGCACCACTAGTAATTGCTACAGCTGCATTTGCAGCTGCCAATGAAACCCTTGGTGCCTACTATGGCGCAGGCAGTGGCGTCATCGCTTTCTGCGCAGCAAAACAAGTACCCTATGAAGCAATTGAAGCTAAAATTAAAGAAACAACCAGTAAAGCATGTGCAACAGGTAAAAGATTGGCTACCAGCCTCTGGGAGCGCTGTAAACGTACAGCAACAACAAATTACCTCGGCGTTCCTGAGGATGCAACAAGACTCCGTCGCGTAGCGCCAGCAGTAATTGCATTAGCGTTTGCCTGTTCAACAATAGATCCTGAAATACCGGCACTATTGATTGCTATACCCATCAAAGCCCTTATTTCTTACCCGCTAGTAGGCGTGCTGACCAAAGTGGCGCTTGTTGTCACGGGCTATGAATAAACAAACTGAATAGAATTATAGAAATAAATAATGGAGGTTATTATGAAAACGTTACAATTAGTACTCACAGGACTACTGCTTGCTTCACAAGCTTTTGTAGGCTTGAGCGCTGCAGCTGGACCAGTACGAGCCGGTGCCGATGCTCTTCATGCACGAGCAGCTCGCCGTGTTGCCGGAGCACTTGACCGTGCAGCAGTAGAAACAAAGTTAAGAAATGACAAGACACATCCGAGCACACGTAAAGCTGTTATGGCTATTGTTGATCGCTTGCTTGCAGGTGGAGATCTTGAAACAGATAAGACGACATCTGTCGCTGCCAGAAATTTTATGCGGGACTACCTGCAAGCACTTGAACAGCTCGATATTCGTCCTGCTGATGTTGTGCCTGTTGCTCCCGTAGTAGCAGCACACGTTAATCTTGTATTGGCCACTGGCCAAGCAGAGGTTAGAATTGTTGAAACTAGCCCGGTTGTTGTGCCAACTGCTCACGTTATGACAGATACTAGTGCTGCAACAAGCACAACTATTCCTGCTTATCTATCAGGAAATGGTCGCAGAGAAAAAATCGACAAAGATATGCGTTACAATAACGCATATGCAGGGCTGAAAATACGTGAACTCAAGACACGCGCTGCAACACAACGTCGTACCACCATACTCAAGGCAACGTTTGGCCTTGTTGTTGTCGGTGCTGCAACGTACATAACGTACGCTTACTCAGGTGAAATTATGCAGGTTATTGGACAAGTTACGGGGATGGTACGCGATGTACTCACCATGCCTGCTAAACTCAGCCGTTTGGAAGCAAGCGTTGCTGAACTTACCACAAAATTCGCCAGTGCTGCTCGGAGCAGCTGTCCAATGCCTATGCCTAGTATTGCGCCAAGCGCAGCGGTAGAAGCAGTGGTAGAAAATTGTGCAGACGTCGCAAAGAGAACGCTTTTGAGTGAATGCTCAGCTCCTACTGGCTTCAAGAAAGCTTTCGTTAACACCGTGGGACAAGCTTTCTACTCCGCAAAAGATTTCACAGGGCCATGCGCTGACGTTGTTGCTGAAACAATGGAATCTAAGTGCCGCACAGGTTTTGGAATTACACGAGATGTAACTAAAGCACTCAACTGGGCATTTAGCTGGGTTCCAGGCATTAAACAGTAATAAGAAAATTTTTAAGAGGATACAATAATGATTAAAAAAATATTTACAGTAGCTGCTTTCTTGAGCGCAACTCTCATTGGACAGACTCTACGCGCAGCAGACCATGCTGCGATAGCACAAACTATCACAAATGAATATGTTGCCAGCGTTGGAGGCGGCGATGCGTTTAATACACAAATTGCTATGCCAAACAAAGTGCTTATACGCGGTGCCCTTGCCCGCATATTTAGCAATACAAACTTCACGCTAGAAGAATCTGTCCGACAAGATGGATTTGATGCCGCTTGCATTAGAACACTGCAACTAGCACCAACGTTCAATGCGTGGGTCGGCAATGATGGACATTTTGCCAGAGATGGACAAACGAGAGATCCTGCCCTTGTGAAATTTTTACGACTTCATAATTTTATGAGATCTTTTTTTGAAAAAGCACACACTGCACGGCAAGCATATCTTGCAGATCACGCTACGATGCTTACTCCGACAGCAACAGGTGGCCTGCTCGTGCAGACAGATCCCGTCTCACAGCTTTATAATGCACTTATCACGGCACACGGAGGAGAACAGCTCACCACGCTTGCCGGTGAAAACATAAGCTTTGGAAATTTTGTGCTAGCCCGTGTAGCAATACTACGAGCCACGATTATGGCTGGACCGCGTGTTGCAACTGGACCGTCTTTAACGCGTAAAGTGCTTTCGTATATCGGCTATGCAGCTGCTGCAAGCACAACCTACTGTATTGGTAGTGGAATGGTTGATGCAATACGCATGGACGGAGGAACAACGCCTTTAACCACACTTGCTGTGGTTCCAACCTGCGCAGCAATGCTTGCTGGCCTTGCTTGGATGAGTTATCAAGCACCGCTCAAACTCGAACCATACTTGGCCTAGATATTTAATGTGAATTTTTAAAATTGTTGTTTATTAGTTAGTTGTTCGTTTTTTTACTATTTCAATGGAGGTTCTCATGAATAATTTCAAAAAACTTATGTTACTGGTCAGCATTTTAATGAGTACGCAAGCGATTTCTGCTGCTGCAAGAAGAGGCGCAGGCGGAGACGCAATAGACAACCCGACTACATTTATGGCATGTTTGTTTACACACACAGACGGAAATGATGCTACAGTATCAAAAAACCATACTGATATCGTAGAGTTTCTAGCCACAGAGCAAGCACAAAACTACTTGAATGGCTTGCGCAATGATGTCAATCCGTACAACGGATCAAGCACCACACGCATGATCATACTAAATGCTGTTGTCAAAGCAGCACAGTTGGCCGTAAGCTCCCTTGTGGCAGATACCACAAATGAGGATATCCTGGCAGCTATCCGTGGCCAAAATGTTGATCGCCTTAATCTTTATGGATTAGCACGCCATGATGATATTCATATCCAGGTTGCCAATGAAAACAACTATGCCACCTTCACGAAGGTCAAACTCCTTGCTGTAGTTGATGCACTACCAGATGGTGACAAAGCAGCAGTTATTACAGGTTTACAAGCAGCCTCTGGCCAAAATGCGGACAAAACGGTCGGTTTTTGGGTTCTGTTCCGCAACATCAAAAACTCTGTCGCATCTGTTTTTAGCGGCGGCGTAAAAGCAGCTATTAGCCAAGCCTGGAATGGTTTCAAGGATACTATCAACAACCTATTTGCTCTCGTCAAACAAACTGTTGATGCATCAAAGACACCTGTTCGAGCAATTGCAGCAGGCGCTGGTGTTGTTGCTTAATTAGCATACGCATAGCATAAAAAAACGGGCGAGCTGCAAATATTTGCAGCTCGCCCGAAACAATAGAAAGGGGTGTTGCGATGGTTACAGAT
This sequence comes from candidate division TM6 bacterium UASB124, assembly GCA_945897315.1. Classification (GTDB taxonomy): domain Bacteria; phylum Babelota; class Babeliae; order Babelales; family RVW-14; genus CAIKAH01. Next base: position 153,290 of record CAMDFF010000001.1, on the reverse strand, counting down.
AAACTATTTACAGGGAAGGCACTCGGGCTCCTACTCGCTCCAATCTTTGCCATAAGCCTTGCACTCTACTTTCTATGCGCATCGCCATCATTTCATCTCACCCTTCAAAATGACGTACAACAAATACAACGCACCCCGTCGGCGCTGCACCTGCAAGCAACCCTTAAGCTACTTGACGCCCTCAAGCGCACTCTCATCAAAGACCCAGCTAAAAAAGCAGGCTTTGATATAAAAAAATTTTCCTGGAAACGCGATCTATTTGACCCAACTGTCCGCACTGTTAAAGGTGTTTTGCAGGGCACATATGATCAAAAGTCCATAAGCACAGTGCTTACCAATATTGAAGTTATTGCAGATGAATTCCAACTTCCAGACAGCAGCTACAATGCCGAAGTTGCAACCTCTGCTAATGCATGGCGCAGTGACGTGTATGACCTCTTCACCACAACACAAAACAATGTGAACGCCAATACCCTGCACATGCCATTTGGACCTGCTGCCCCTAGAAAAATTCAAGCCCTCAAAACAATCAATCCTACTCTCCCGGCAACAACGCACAAATTTGCTTCTAAAGCTCCCAATCTGCGCCCTCTTGCTGCTTCACCTGCAGAGCATGAAAGCAGCTCCACACCACAGACAGATTTCAATAATAATGCATGGGATAATAACTATAGCGACCAGCCTGTAGATCACGATGATTCACTTATAGATGACGAAAATATCGTGAATACCACTGAAAATTATTATACGCCTGGGCACCACGGCACAGGGGCTCGAAAAAACAATACTGGTTCACCTGATGGCAGCAATAAGCCAGCAACCACTAAGCAAGATGACGGCCCGGTGTATAGACAGTTAGAAGCAGATAAGAATGCTACTAGCTCCAAAAAACCCCCTTCAACGTTTTTCCTGCCGCCACCAGATTCTCAGATGACCGATGCTGAAAAGACGGCAAGAAATGATAGCCTTAAAGACGTCTCATCATTTGCCAAGCAAACACAAAAAATATTACTCCAAGCGGAGAAAAACGCCATGTTAGAAGCAAAACGTAGAACCCAAAATATCGATATTTTTGTCTAATCAACGCCCCACTCTCCCCTTGCATCACCTAAAACCCACTGTCTTGGCGGCCTCATTGCTTGCCAGGCAGTGGGTTGTTTTCCATCAGTTTGGGAAGATACACCTTATCTGCTATGCTAAGCAAAGCTTGCTAGCTTCAAAAATAGCATAAAGATCACAAAGCAAAGGTCTCAACAGATGGAAAAAACGTTTTGTATCGCTGGGCCAATTCAGCCTGAAAATCATTACTCTGTACCATTTCGCATGAACGAAACATTGCTCATGCAGCTGATTGATCAGCAAAAATATTTTATTGTGCACGCCCCCCGACCAAGTGGCAAAACAACGGCGATGCTAGAGCTGGTCAATAAGCTTAATGCGACTGGCAAATATGAAGCCCTGTATGTGAATGTTGAAGCAGCTCAGGCAGATCGTCAAAACTATGTTCGTGGCATTACTACGGTACTCATGCGGCTTAAAGAAGAAATTAGTAATGCTTGGGGAGCTGATCACTGCTCTCTGAGCTTTTTTAGCGATGACAATTGGCGACTCAGTCCCGCCACAACTCTTGTCTCATTTTTAAATAATTGGTCAAAAAATAGCACAAAGCCAATTGTTCTTTTTATTGACGAAATTGACGCTTTAATTGGCGACACACTCATCTCAGTCCTTCGCCAGCTTCGCACAGGCTACACCAACCGCCCCAAGCATTTCCCCCAATCTTTATGCCTCATCGGCGTACGGGATGTGCGTGATTACATGATTTATTCAAAGCAAGAAAATAACATGATCTTGGGTGGAAGCGCTTTTAATATTAAAGCTGAAAGCCTGACCATAGAATCTTTTACTCTCGCAGAAGTTAAAGCACTGTACCTCCAGCACACGGCTGCGACGGGGCAACTTTTTACTGACGAAGCCATCGATTACGCCTTCGACCAGACGCAGGGCCAGCCCTGGCTGGTGAACGCACTCGCCTATCAAGCCTGTTTTCGTGCAGTGCAAGACCGCTCCCAGCCCATCACGCTTGAAGCGATGGAGGCAGCGCGAGAAGCGCTTATTCTGCGACGCGATACGCATATCGACCAACTGGTGCATAAACTGCAAGAACCTCGTGTGCGAGCTATTGTGGATGCTCTTATTGCAGGAAGCACCCCGCCTGACAACCTACCGATGGACGATTTGCAATATGCTCGCGACCTGGGAATCGTGACGCAAAAAGATCTCGCGATTGCTAACCCAATTTATAAAGAAGTTTTCCCTCGGGCATTAACATACGTCAAGCAACAAACAATGACGCAGCGACCGCTAGATTATCTGCACCCCGATGGGTCGTTTAACATGAATAAAATGATGAACGACTGGGTAACTTTTTATCGTGAAAACAGCGGAATGTGGGCAGAGCAGTTCCAGTACAAAGAGTCTGGACCACATTTGCTTATGTTTGCCTACCTGCAACGCATTATCAACGGCGGCGGAACGCTGCAGCGCGAGTATGCCCTTGGCCGTGGCCGTGTTGACCTGACTCTTGTTTTTGGCAAGAAGCGCATTTTAATTGAGCTTAAAATTCACCGCGGGACAAAAACTCTTCCAGAAGGTCTTGTGCAGACGGCAGAATACATGGACGTCATGAACGCTACCGAAGCCCACTTGGTTATTTTTGACCAGTCAGATAAAAAAACGTGGGAAGAAAAAATTGCCCAGTTTGATGAATTAGTTGGGGCTAAAACTATCCACGTTTGGACCATGTAGCCGCTTACCAACCAGGCAGTGGGCATTTCCTATATTTGCCCGCTGTCTTTTATCCCTGCCGTAGCCAAAACCAAGAGAAGTTTTTGCCGCTATCAAAAGCCACTATGTGCTTATGCAAGAGCTAGCAAAACGGATCAATAAAGAAAAATAATATATTAACTCGTACGCCACGATTGACCTAGCTGAAAAAACCGCGATTGCAGACATGAATCGTAGAGCACGAGAAGATGATCAGTTAACCTACTAAGCCTAAAGCTTCCCTTGCATCACCTAAAACCCACTGCCTTGGCAGCCTCACCGCTTGCCAGGCAGCGGGTTGTTTTTATAGCAATTCCCATTCAAGCTCTTTGACGTATCGTTTTTCTGAATTTACCGAAATGCCAATGGCGTATACCTGTTTACCCATATGACGAAACTTTGCCGAATAATCTTTATCTTTGATCTGTTGAATCGCGACTGCCGCTGGCTCATCCATCTTCAGTTCAAAAACATAAATTACTGACGGTAGCTGTACGACAATATCAATGCGGCCACGATTAGTCATATCTTCTAGCGTCGTAGGCATTTTGCTACCTATAAACAGGTAATAAAATGCGATCTGATACAAATGCTCTTGTGGTGAATCATTTTGCGGCTTGGCAAGGACCGGGTAGGCAACGGGGGCAAGCGCATCATTCAGCAACTGCTTTAAATCACTGAGCCGCTCCTCTTCAAATAAATCATGAATTTTATCCATAATTTTGGTAACAGCGCTTGAGCTTTTGTGCAAGAGCAATGGCAACAATGCCTCCGTAAAGGCGCATGCTACTTCTGCGTTAGGAAAACCAAGAGTTACTCTTTTATTGTGGTATTTTTTTAGGGTTACATAACCTGTATAGTACAACATACTCAAAGCAGTTATGTCATCTGCGCTGCATGATTTTACAAGCGTTGAAAAATGTACCGTTAGATTTTCTGGATCAAGATCTTCAAACTGGGTTGCTGTCAGCTTCTTAATTAATGCCGCTGGCGAACCTGATTCAAACCACTTATCCAACTGTTGCTGTGCTTTAAAAACATAATTTAAAGCAAAAGGATTATAAACTCCACCAAAAGGCTCACCCGTATCAACATCTACACCAAAAAAATAGCCGTTGTAGTGTTTTTGCAGCTTCAACATCATTGCATCAACAGATATGTTATTTTTAGCAGCTAATACTGCTAAATGTTCCGGAAAAAACGCTCTAATTTCTTGCTCCGTATATCCAAGTAACTCTGCTGCATGCGGATCGAAAGAAATATCATTTAAATTGTTCAGACCAGAAAATATCGATGCCTGGGTAAATTTAAAAACCCCCGTTATCAAGACAAATTTTAAATCTTCTTCTGCTGGCTTAAGCTGACTATAAAAAGCGCACAGCTCTTTCTGAATGTCTCTATAACGAGACTGATCATTAATAACGTCAAGCAAGGGCTTATCGTACTCGTCGATAAGAACAACTACGTTTTCTCCATGCACTTCTTTTGTTTTTTTAATCAGCTGCTCAAACATTAAATAGGGGGTCCCTTCTTTGAGATCAGCTACGCCGATATGCTGAGCATTATCAGAGAGAAGATTAACAATCCCCTGCCGTACGTCTGCTGCGGTCGCCGTTGGGGATGCAATCTTACTCATATCAAACCGAAGCACGGGGTACTTTTTCCAAACCCAGTCACTGCTGTCAATCCACAGACCATTGAATAATGCACGGTTAGCTGAAAATAACTCCGCTAATGTTGAACAAAGCAGTGATTTGCCAAAGCGACGCGGGCGGGTAAGAAAAAAATATTTATCATCACTAAAAAGATCGCTGATATGTTTCGTTTTATCGACGTAAACACCACCAGCCTCACGTATTGCTTTAAACTCTTTTTCGGTAACACATATTTTTTGCATTGCTCTCCCTTGCTTCAAGGCTCAATTTACTTTCTAGCGCCCCAGTCTATCATCTGCCTTAGTCAAATACCACCTTCCATTGCCTGACCCAGAACCACTATCTGGCAGCCTCGCTGCTTGCCAGGCAGTGGGTTATTTTGCACGATTAAAAGCTTCCATCACACCCCACTACAGCTTTGCCGGCCCCCTCATGCCTTCTGCGTCAAGCAATGTACAGATTAAATACCAGTCAGCTCCTGGCAGCGCGATGGTCAACACCGTCTCGTGCTCAGCTGTCATGACACCAAGATCGGCCCTTGCGCCAAGCAATACATCAACAATCATCCGATGCCCCTGATGAGCGGCAAGCATGATCGCCGTTATGCCATTGCCCATCGCAGCATTCACATCGGCCCCCGCAGTCAGTAAAAATTTCACCGCATCACAGTGGCCACTATGTGCCGCAAGCATGAGCGCCGTCACGCCATGGCAGTCTGCCGCATCAACCGACACCCCATCGCGTACAAGTTCAACAAGGCCTGGCACGTCTCCCTCGTGTGCTGCTCGCCATAACCATGGCCGCAAATCAAACAGCACGTCAAAGCGCTTTTTTGCTATTATTTCGTCCTCTGAATAGTCATTGCCGCTACCATCGCTATCAGCGGCATGGAGAACACCTAAGGCAACCGAGCAAAACAATAATACGATAACTATTTTCATGCCATCCCCTTCTCGAAACCCAACCCATTTCCCATCGCTATCTCACCCTAGCACACAGGCAGCAGGTTTATGTATTTCTTATAAAAACAGGAAAATTTGCATAGAAGTAGAGCGTTGATTCTAAATTTCGATTAAACATACAGACTCCTATTGTTCGCCTAGATCAACACATAGCACAATAACGTGCAGATATTAACATTGACGTTGAAATTCGCACAAACACCGTCAATCAAACGACCAGCAAAATATTAGGAACAGAATAAAGCCCAGAGGAGGCACATGCTCGCAAAATTCAAAAATGTAACTAGACACTCCTGTTTTGTATGTATTTTTACAAAAAATAGACCGGAGTTTATGATTTTCATAAACTTGAACAGAGAATATATGAAAGTTTCATAATAAGGAGTAATGCATGTACCACCGCCTCTTAACCGAAAAAATCAAAAAATCCGCAACGTACAACCCCATTGTTGCGATTCTTGGGCCTCGACAGTCGGGAAAAACAACACTGGCAAAGATGGCATTTCCTGACTATGCCTACTACTCATTTGAAAATATGGACACTCAAGCCGTAGCTCAAGCAGACTTGCGCGGTTTTTTAAATAGTGTCACTGGCAAACAGGGAGTTATTTTTGACGAGTTTCAACGCGAGCCACAGTTATTATCGTACCTCCAAGGCATTGTCGATGAATCAGGACGCATGGGCGAGTTTGTCTTAACCGGGTCACAAAATTATTTAATGAGCGAGCATATCAGCCAATCACTTGCAGGCAGAGTCGCACTCTTTACTCTTTTGCCCCTTGATCAGCAAGAAATGTCGTTGGCCAACCTGTTGCCAGCATCGGCAGAAACGGTGTTAATTCAAGGATGCTTCCCCCGCATTTATTGGCAAAAGACACCCTTTGATGAATGGTATGATGACTATCTTTTTTCCTACCTTGAACGGGATGTCCGTGGCCTAAAACATGTTGGTGACTTGTTTGCTTTTAAACAGTTTATGAAAGCCTGTGCACTCCGCATTGGGCAGATTGTTTCGTATAGTGACCTAGCACGAGACTTGCAAATTTCCCTCCCAACAGTAAAAAACTGGCTTTCTCTGCTGGAAGCAAGCTACTGCATTTTTTTATTGGCCCCTTATTATAAAAATTTTAGCAAACGGATTACTAAATCACCAAAGCTTTATTTTTATGAAACAGCCTTGGCAGCACGGTTATTGGGTGTTAGTGCAGAGCAATTGGTTATGAACCCAACAATGAAGGGTATTTTTTTTGAAAACTATGTCATCAGCGACATTGCAAAACAGTTTTGCCACAGCAAACAACGCCCCCAGATGTATTTTTGGCGCGATAGCAACAACAACGAAATTGATTGCATTCTTGAGCTAGAGGGCAACATTCGGGGTATAGAAATTAAATCTAGCACCACGTTTAAAGCCGACATGCTTAACGGTATTCGTTTTGGACAAGAGCATATTGGACTCACACCACATACATCATTCCTCGTGTATGGAGGCACCATTAGCCTTGAACAAGAACAATGCTCGATCGTTGGATGGAATGAACTAAAAAAAGTTATGCTATAAATTCTGTGCAGATATTAACATTGATGTTGAATTTCGCACAAACACCGTCAATCACACTACAAGTAGGGCTTTATGGACTGTGCGAAGCCCAGAGATGTGTTAAAATCTCTGGGCTTTATATTTTTGCTAAGAAAACAGCTACTCTTTAGCTATCGAATATCCACATTCTTTATTAGGGCAGCTGAGCTTGGTTGTCTCATTTTTCTTATCAAAAAGCGAGAGCAAATACGGGCTCTTGCACTGTGGACACGGCGACTCTTCGACCTGGCCAAAGATAGCAAACTTACACCCAGGGTATTTGCCACACCCCCAAAACGAACCACCTTTCCAGCGACGCTTCACCAGCTCGCCGCCACAGGTTGGGCATGGCATCTTGAGCTTTTCTTGATGAATATATTTGCACTCCGGGTAGCCAGAACAGGAGATAAACGGACCAAATTTACTCATACGCTTGACCATAGGCTTGCTGCATTGAGGACACGCCCCAAAATCAGCTTGTTCTTTGTCTTCTAGCACAATCTCCCCACTTTCTTTGCGAGAAAAATTTGAAGTAAACGTACACTCAGGAAACTTAGAACAGCCAACAAATTCACCATTGCGGCTAAACCGAATAACCAAGGGGTTCTGGCAAGTTGGACATGATAGATCTGTCTCAATCGCTTTTTTGTCGGTGACATTGCCACCAAACGCGACTAAATCTTTTTTAAACTTCGTATAAAACTCGTTCAGCACGCTATCACGAACAGCTTCGCCCTGAGCAATTTTATCAAGATCCTCTTCCATCTTTGCAGTGAACGTAACATTGATAATGTCTGGCAGGTTTTGCGAAAGCATGTCACTGACTTTTTTACCTAGCTCGGTAGGAACAAAGCGCTTGTTTTCTCGCGAGCAATACGCTCTTTTTTGAATGGTCGAGATAATTGCGTTATAAGTACTTGGTCGACCTATCCCACGTTTTTCAAGCTCTTTAACAAGCGATGCTTCAGTGTACCGTGGGGGTGGCTGCGTAAAATGCTGCTTAGGGTCAAATTTCTTCGCCGTCAAAGCGTCATTTTCTTTGATGTCTTTAGGTATCTTGACGGCCTTTTCATCTTCTTCATCTTCAACTTCATAGACTTTTAAGAATCCATCAAAGACGAGTGTTGAGCCGGTAGCTCTAAACTGGTACTTGCCACCATCAATGGTCACTTGGCGTTGATGGTATTCTGCAGGCTCCATTTGGCACGCAACAAAGCGCTTCCAAATCAAACCATAAAGTTTGGCGTCTTCAGCTGAGGCATATTTTGCAACGTACGCTGGCGTGATATTCACATCAATAGGACGAATGGCTTCATGCGCATCCTGGGCGCCCTTCTTGCCGTACATAAACGCAGATTTTGGCAAATATTCTTTACCGTACTCTTTGCCAATAAAATCACGAACGGTAGCTAATGCTGAATCTGCAATACGCAACGAGTCAGTACGCATATACGTAATCAGTGCCTCAGCACCACCTTTGTCAGCCAGCTGAATACCTTCATACAAGCGCTGGGCAACAGACATGGTTTTATCAACAGAGAAGCCAAGCTTGTTGTACGAGTCTTGCTGCAATGTACTCGTCATAAACGGCGGCGATGGGTTCTTTAAGCGCTTTTTTTCAGTGATTTTAGTAATGGCAAACGATTGCTTCTTGATCTCTTCAAGGATTTTATTGGCCTGCTCTTCAGAATCAATTACTGCCGTCTTACCGCTAATCTTCACCAGCTCAGACAACATTTCAGATTTGCCTGTTGCTAAGAAAATAGCATGGATCGACCAGTATTCTTCAACCTTAAAGGCTACGATCTCTGCTTCGCGGTCACAGATCAACAGCAAGGCCACAGACTGTACACGACCAGCAGAAAGACCCTTACTAATTTTACGCCATAAAATTGGTGAAACTTCATAGCCCACCCAGCGATCCAAAACACGTCGCGCTTGCTGCGCGCCAACTTTATTCAGATCTACAGATGAAGGATGCTGAATTGCTTCTTGAATAGCTGTTTTAGTAATTTCATTAAACGCTATACGGTGAATACGTGTAGGATCACCAAAAACTTTTTCTATCTCCTGACCAATGTGCCAGGCGATAATCTCCCCTTCACGATCAGGGTCAGCCGCTAGAAACACTTCACTCGAAACACGCGCTTGCTTGCAAATATCAGCAATCACGGTCGCCTTATCTTTTAGTACGTCATACTTTAAATCGATAGCACCCGTTTTTTCATCAATAACAATCCCCACGCGGCGCTGTGGTAAATCTTTGATATGGCCGATGGTAGACATGATCTTAAAATCCTTGCCAAGGAATTTTGAGATCGTTTTGATCTTACCCGGTGACTCTACAATTAATAATTTTGGTCCAGATTCATTCATAGTTTTTTTTCTTCGCATGCCCATTCCCCCCAGTTACTTACAACACGCATGTCCCTATTTCATGCATGCCGTCATTGTTTTCCAATGCAAGGTCTTTGTTTTACCAAGTGCAACACATTTGTCAAAGACTTTATGCGTTCACTATATCTATTGTAGTTTTTAAATTTTACACTTGTCAATGAAGGTTTTCATTTGATGGTTTTTTATTTTCATTTACGAAGGCCTAGCAATGCTTATGACTATCATCTTTACTTTCATCTTTGCTTTTGGTGTAACTTTACGGTACCTTCTTGGCTCATTCACCCGTAAGATGCAAAGGACCATGCTATGAACTACGCCGTGCTTTTAACACACTGGAAAGATTCACTTAAGTTATTTCATAGAGCAACATTTTCGCTCTATCTGCTCGGCTGCCTCAACACTATCAAGCTGGCAACACCCTGCATACTCAGATATTTCTGGTGGGCCTTTGTTGCACTAACAGTGCTACACATCGGAAATGCACCAAGAATCAATGGAACGTTACCAAATTTTGGAACAAATATAAGCATCCTCTTGCATATCATTCTGCTCTTTGCTTACGTAACCAGCATGCGACCATCAATTGAACAAAAAGATAGCGATTATTATCTAGCCTATTTACCGCGTAGCATATGGGCAGTAGCGCTTACGTATCTGCTCCTTGGTCCTTATTTATTGCCATTAGCAACACTCGTGCTCTTATTTTTTTTTGATACAAATCAAACAATTAATGATTACAGAGTATCGTTACAACGCACAGGAAAAGCACTGTTTTATTTACTTCCAGCAGTGATAATTTTAGCTCTCGGCACAACAGCCTTAAACATCTGCTGGTACAAATTAGCATACACATTAGATGCCTATATTCCTGGAATTTTTATTCCACTCTTAGCCATCATACATATGATTAATTGCGCTTCGTTGACCGTGTTTTATATCCGCATGAAACATAATTATTTTCACCTTATTTTCGAATAAAAACCGCTATGCATGCACTATTACTCGCCTGGAAAAACGCACTCCATACGCTCAGTCCTCACCGTCTTCTGGGGATGACAATATCTAGTTTTAAAAGTTTTGGAAAAGGCGCATACGCTTTTGGTAGATCATTTTGGTGGCTCTTTGTTGCTGACGTAGTGCTATTTATAGTGCTTGGCAGCTACACAACAAGCCCTGAAGCATTGCTCGCTATTGGCAAAAGCCATTCGCTCCTACTTATTATCATTCTTTTCATCCAATCAATGATCTGGTTTCTTGCCTCTACCTTTTTTTTCCTACTCATGCACCGCGAAGAAGCATCTGATGATTACGTCTACTGCGCAATTAACGTGCTAAAATACTGCCAAATCACTATGCTTCCACCACTTGCCTTGGTAATGGCGCTCTACATTCTCATTACCGCAGGTGGCATTACCGTACTGCCTAGCATTCCTTGGTTTGCAACCATCTGTCTACGTGCTCTCAGCCTTATGGTTATTTTTTACTGGCTTGATATAGCAATACCCTCTCTCAACAGCTTCTTCAGCGCCATAGAACGCGGTGTTAATCTATGCATTTACAACCTTCCACTTATTGCCATTTTTATCGGCATAGCGCTTCTGATAAATCTTGGAGGGTCTATGCTTATTGCTTATGTTTTTAACCAGCCAACACCCCAGATTTTGCTCGGAAACATTACAACAACACTGAGCACACACACCGCTACACTGAAAGGCCGTTGCCTTATCCTATGCTTCAAGTACGGTATTTTTATTGTTGAATCCATATGGACAGCATTTATGCTCAGTATTTATCGCCGCAAACGTAACGAAGAATACACAACGATGTTCTTTAGCTAAGTAAGACTATGGCCTCTAGAATAAAATCATTTTTTATCTGGCTGTTCATAGGATTGCTGGCAGCGCTCATCGTACCATGTATTCTTTTCCCCCTAGCGCTCGCCTCACGAAGCTCTCTTGCTCGTCGCTGGTTTTATAAAACTAGCTCATGGTTTTGCCTCTGCATACTGAAGATCGTCGGCATCAGACTTATAATCAGCGGACCTCGTGAGCTTCTACAGCAGCAGCCAGCAATAATCATTATGAACCACGCATCAAGTCTTGATATACCCCTACTAGAAGCTCTTATGGCGGGGGCACCATTTGTGTGGCTCAGCAAAGTAAGTTATCAAAAAATTCCTATTGGCGGAACTATTTTACAACGCATGCATGTCAGCGTAGATAGGCTACACGCAAGCAACGCAGCAAAAAGCATTGCTCTCTTTGCCCAGAAAGCACAACAGTTTCAAGCGCACATGCTCATATTTCCTGAAGGCGCCAGATTTACTGACGGAAAGCTACATCCCTTTAAGGCTGGCTTTGCCCTTGCAGAAGAGCTAACCAAGCGCCCGGTATTGCCAATAACAGTAAAAGATTTACATCTCATTCTACCAAAGCATGGATTATTGATTGATTCTTCAGATAAGACGATTAAAATAATCATAGGTAACCTCTTACGACGAGACAGTAACGAATCACGAGAAGCATTTGTACAACGCGTGCATAGTACCTGTGCAAGCATGCTTAGCAAAGCCATTTAACCCTACGGAGGCTTTATTACATGTTTTTACACATCGCCTACCCCTACGTTCTTTATGTGCTTGGCGCACTTTTAGTTGCCGTAGCATGCATAAAATTCTTTATTATGCGGCGCACTTGGTACGTCTACCCGCTAACAAGCATGATCACCAAAAACCAACTACAAAAATCGTGTGGCATTAAATATTTCCTCTATGCGTGTCGCTTATGTATCCTTGGATTTTTGGCATTTTTAGCAGCACGCCCACAGTGGGCTGACGAGCGATCAAAAGTTAATGTTGAGGGTATTGATATTGTGATTGCGCTCGATATCTCTGGCAGTATGGAACTCTTTGATGATGCACAGGATCGACGCATGCGTGTTGATGTTGCAAAAGCAGAGGCTATTCGTTTTATTGAAAAGAGGACCAACGACCCTATTGGATTGGTTCTATTTGCTAATGATGCCATATCACGCTGTCCGCTCACGCTGGACAAACATATCTTAAAAGAGCTTGTTGGGAGCGTTCAGATCGGACTTCTAGACCCACAGGGCACAGCGCTTGGCACCGGACTTGCGACAGCAGTTAATCGTCTTAAAAATGCTAAAGCAAAAAGTAAAATCATTATTTTGTTAACGGACGGGGAGCCATCTCCTGAAAAAATACCACCAGAAACTGCTATCGAGCTTGCGCAACAGCACAAGATAAAAGTCTATACAATTGGGATAGGTAATGACCAAGGTGGATTTTTTATGCATCCTCTGTTTGGCCTGCAATCTGGACAAACTAAAGTAAATACCACCCTTCTCAAAACGATCGCAGAAAAAACTGGCGGAGAGTTCTTTTTAGCGCGAAACCCAAAAGAGATGCGTAGCGTGTATGAAAAAATAGATAGGCTTGAAAAAACTGATATGCAAACAGATATTTTCCATACATTTTATGAAGCTTTTGAATCTTTTATATGGCTGTTTTTAGCCCTATTTTTCTTTGAGCTATTGTTACGAATAACTATCTGGCGAGGTGTTGCATGAGCTTTATTCACTGGGCGCATATAGAAAATGCAGTGTGGCTTCCACTTTTCATGCTGGCCGTGGCACTAATTATTTTTAGAACCTACAAAACAATGGGTGCTTTTGCATTGCTCGCAAAAACACATAAAAATATGCTGCACCTCATGGGCAGCAAGCGCAGCTTTACCAAAGCACTGCTCACGTGCTGTGCTATTGGGTCAATTTTCCTTGCTTTTTTACGACCACAATGGGGGAAGCAAGAACAAAGCGTTATGCAAGAGGGGCGAGACTTACTCGTGTTACTTGATATCTCTGGCAGCATGCGAGCACAAGATCTCAAACCAAACCGTATTTCTTTCGCTAAACTTAAAATACGAAGCTTGCTACAGCAACTCAGTTGTGAGCGCGTTGGGCTTATTTTGTTTTCTGGCTCTGCTTTCTTGCAATGCCCCATGACTGCTGACAAGCACGCCTTTTTAATGTTTCTTGAAAATGTTGACCCTGAAGTAATTTCTTCCGGAACAACAGCGCTAGATCATGCTTTACAAAAAGCGCTTGAGACTTTCAAGCAAGCTGGCCAACGTAAGAACAAGCTTGTTCTTTTGCTTACCGATGGTGAAGATTTTTCTACAAATCTTCACCGCATCAAAAAACAGGCCACTGATGATGGGATATCACTCTTTGCTCTAGGTGTTGGAACACCAGAAGGCGCACCAATTCCAAAGTTTGATGTCTACGGAAAGCCACAAGGACATGAAACCGACGAACAGGGATCCATTGCCCTTTCAAAGCTTAATGAGCAGATACTCCAAGAGCTTGCCAGTTCGTTACATGGCGAGTATCAGCGTGCGGCGTATGGCGATGATGATGTGCAAAGCATTGTGCGTTTTGTGCAATCGCACGAAAAAGAGCGCTACGAGAATAAAACAGTATCGCTGTTCCACGATCAGTACCCATGGTTTTTAGGTGCCGCGTGGTTACTACTAGCACTGGAGTGGCTACTATGAGTTACGTATTTTTGCTCATTATATTATGTACCGGATCCGGTAGTTTATATGGCTACGACGTACAGAATTTGCTTGCCCAGCAAGCAGCAAACCCTGAAGATGCTCTCATTAATTATAATTTGGGGGTTGCTCAGTACAAAACAAGTTCATATGAAAGCGCAGCACACAATTTTCAACGTGCGCTCACGCATGCCGAAAACAATCAGAAACTTGCAAAACAAGCACAGTTTAATGCTGGTAAAAGCTTTGAGCAATATGGCGTGCACCTGCTACCAGAAAATTGGGACGATGCTTCCAAAAAAATTCCTGATCCTACTCTTGAAAAAGCTATTAAAGCACTAGAAAGCGCTGTGGTGGAATATAAAAAAGACGCATCAGATGAAAAAACAAAAACAAATCTAGCTCGCGCTGAAGATATATTGGAAAAATTGCGTCGCAAGAAACAGCAGCAAGAGCAGGACAAAGACAAAGACAAAGACAAAGACAAAGACAAAGACAAAGACAAAGATAAAGATAAAAAAGACGAACAAGACAAGCAAGATCAACAGCAGGATGGCCAAGACCACAATCAAAACCAACAAGATGGCAAGCAAGACAAACAGAAATCAGACGCTAATAATAAAAACAATGGGCAGCAGCAAGACAATAATCCGTCATCAGATGACAACGAGAAAGTAGACCAAGACAAGCAGCAAGGTGATAAAGACAAAAAACAAGACGGCGGAAAAGAGAGCCCTGAAGATGCGAGCGCACCAACCGATCAAGGGAAACAAGACAAACCTGACGACAATACCACCAAAGACAAAGAGCAGCAGAAGCAAAAAGACCTTGATCATAAAACATCACCTGAAAAACAAGATGATTCCACTGAGCAACACGCCTTAAATGAGGGTATGCAAAGTGCCGACAAAAAACAAGAAACTATGCAGGATCGACGCATGCAAGCTATTCTTGAAAACTTACAGGCAGACGAATCAAAAAAACAAAAAAATATTTTATTACGACAACTCGGCAATAATCAGCAGCAGCAACAGCAAGGGCAAAAGCCGTGGTAGTAGCGAGGATCTCTCTTATGCTTTATGTACTTATCGTATGCGCATTGTTCTCTACCGCGCAGGCATTTAATATCACACTACGAACACAAAATAATAGCACCAGTCAGCCGGCAAAACAGGCATTTAATCTTGTTGTTGAAGTAAGTGATGGGGACCGCAATACAGGCAGAGCAGTTCTTGATGGACTCAACCAGTTGCAGCTGATTGGGCAACAAAACTCAAACCATATGGCTATGATAAATGGGGTGCTTTCATCTAATGTATCATATCATTTCACTGTCGCAGCAGCAGCCCCTGGCACTATTACTATTGGCCCTGCCAAAGTTCACCACCAAGGCCGCGAGGTTGCATCAAACATCCTAACGCTGACTATCACCCCCCCCTCCCAAGCAGCTCAGCAACAAAGCGCTGGCAAACAGAACGGGATGTCTACCAAGCTAACTACCAACAAGAACGAAGCAGTCCTTGGCGAGGTCATTGAATTGTCGTTCACCTTGATGTCGAACCAACCTATTATTGAAGCGGCTATGGGCAAATTTGAATCACCAGATTTCACCATAAAAGAGCTTAAGCAGCTACAACAGCGACAAGAGGTAATAAATGGCACAGTCCACAATATTTCTGAAAAAAAATATCTTCTCACTCCCCACAAAGAGGGATCTTTTACTCTGGGCCCCATCACTCTTGAGGCAATGGTTCCCGTGCAGCGACAGCGTCGAAGCAACGGAGGTGTTTTTGATGATGATTTTTTCGCCACTTTTTTTGGCAACCAAGCCGAGCGCGTACAGCTGAAAACTAACCCCGTTGCCATCACCGTAAAGCCTCTACCTACAGATCAACACATCGATGGAGTTGGCGATTTTACCAAGTACACGGCAACGCTTTCAGCAGGCGAAGCACACACACACGAACCACTCACCTTTACTCTAGACTTAGAGGGTAAAGGCGACCTGGACCATATAACTATTCCTAAGCTCAAACTGCCACCGAGCATCAAGTATTATGAATCGAAAAATGAAACAATAGAGGATGCCAACAACCCACTCATGACTGGTAAAAAGCATTTTGAGTTTGTGCTACAGGCAACTCATCCTGGCACTTTTACTATTCCTGCGCAGACTTTCGTATATTTTGATACTAACACACGCCAGATCAAAACGTTGCATAGCACCCAGCTAAACGTAAGTATCACAGGCAACCCAACAAACACGCAGATAGAGACCGGGGATAGAGCCGAAGCAAAAACAACACCACCAGACCATGAGCCAGAAAAGTCGGATAAACCAATACCAATCAAAAATCCCACTACCCCGCCGGCTGCATTGCCATGGTGGGCTTTTGCGCTGCTCTTACTGATCCCGCTGCCATTTTTAGCAAAACAAATTATTGAATTGCTAAAAACAGTATTAGCTTACATTTACGCCAAGCAAAGCCGCACAAAGGCTCATTACAATAAGACATTTAAGGCACTTATAAAGAAACAAGATTTAGACGGCATATATACATTTTTTATGAATTATATTTCCCAGAAAAACAACATAGCAAGTGCATCTCTTAGCATGGATGACGTGGAAGCATACCTGATTCAACGTAGCTTTGAATATGAAAAAATTGATGATTTTATGAGCTTTTTAGGAAGTTGCTCTGGTGGTAAATATGCATCTCACAACCTTTCACCACAAGAAAAAGAGTCTCTTCTGAGCAAAGCTCACTACTGGTTTTTGATGCTTTTATAAATAACGAATGAGAGTTTTATGCAACCGTCTACGCTTCTTAATACCGAGTCCATAGTCATAGCAACGGTCACAACAGCGATTCGTAGCACCCCCATGCTTTATATCCAGTTAGCAGTGCTGACACTATGGGTTTTTCTGTTTGTTTATTTGCGCAAACTGCTCCAACACAAAAATCGTGCGCTGGTAGCTTTTCTTTTTGTATTATTGGCAACCTCTGGTCTCATGCTGGCATTCAAATATACGATCGAAACGCGTGTTTACCTAAAAACTAACGGTAACAACATTACTATGTATTCTGGCCCTGGAAGCAATTTTACTATCTTGGGGCAGTTGCCAGCAAACGAAGAGCTGATTAAACTGCAAGAGAGTGGTGCTTTCGTAAAAGCACGCTACAAAGGGGCTACCGTTTGGATAGGAATAGACCATGTCAAAGAAATTAAATAAGAAGATACTGATCGTTTCGCTATGCGCACTCGCAGGGCTTTTGATCCTGAGTGGATGCGGACGACAAGAAGGCGCTGCAGGTACCGTTGGTACCGTCAGTGGGGCTTTGATTGGAGCATCTGTTGCTGGTAGGCACAATACTGCTGCTGGCGCCGTTATTGGTGGCCTTGCTGGACACCTTGTTGGCTCAAGCATTGGTCGAGCAGCAGATGAACAAGAAGCCGATGAAGTAGCAGAAATGCGCGAACGTGCTCATGCTCGCCATATCGCGTCAGCCAATACTCGCGCACAAGAAATTGAAGCTGAAAATCGTGCTCTCAGGCAGGCAAGCGCTCGATGGTGCGCAGATTGCCGCAGGCAGTCAACACTGATTGGCGCCCACTCATGCACGGTATGCGGTGGCGATTTGATCACCGATCTGATGTGCAGCAAGTGCACACGGACTTATAGCCCAACATCAGGCTATAGCTGCTGCCCCTACTGCCGTGGCGGCGTACGATTGATAGGGCGATAATACTGACTAGCAGCTTACTTTAAAATTATTTTTCTTAATCCTCTCTTTTTTTGATATTTTCTATTAGGATATTATTAGTGAATGTTTCTAATAATAAATAAATAGAAGGTTTTTGTCATGAAAAAAGCTGTCGTATGTTTTGGAATTCTTTTAGTAGGCGTCCTGTTGGTTACCTCTGGGTGCTCTAAAAAGCAACGAACTATTGGTGGTGCACTGATTGGTGCAGCTGCTGGTGCTGGTATCGGCGGTATTGCCGGTGGCGGAGGCGGTGCAGTTGCCGGAGGCCTTGCTGGCGGACTACTCGGTGGCGTTGTTGGTCATTCCACAGCGAAAAATAAGAAGAGAACATGTGGAACGCAAGCCAACTGTTCTCAGAAGCAAGCAAACTATGATTATGAAAAATAAGTAATCCCATCTCCAAAAAAGGTGTAGTTCTCATGTAGGACTACGCCTTTTTTGCTTTTCATGGTAACCTAGTCGATGATAATTCTTCCCGGCTCTCCCAAGACCTAATCATCCTAGCTCTGTCGTGGCTACGGCTGACAGGTCGGCAGGCAGAAGCAGTCGAAGAATTTAGATTTAACCTGAATAATACATTAATTTTCTGAACCGGGATTGTGCCGTGAATACCCTTCTTTCTGTTGAAAACCTTAAAGTATCTGTTGAAGATAAAGCCATCTTAAATGGCATTAATTTGCGTATCAACGCAGGCGAATTTCACGTCATTATGGGCCCCAACGGCTCAGGTAAAAGCTCTCTTTCATACACCCTTATGGGACACCCGCGGTATGCAATTACTAATGGAACCGTCAGCTTTGATGGCGAAGTTATTAACGACCTCACACCAGATAAGCGCGCCAAGCTCGGTGTATTTTTGGCAATGCAACACCCCCTCGAAGTCGAAGGCGTAACGCTGAAAGATTTTTTACGCCAAGCATACAATGCGCTGTATGATGGCACCCCAAAACAAAAACGCCTTAAAGAGTTTGCAGAGCACCTCATCAATAAGTGTCATTTACTAGGCATGGATCTGAGTTTTGCTGAACGCTCAATTAACGTTGGTTTTTCTGGCGGCGAAAAAAAACGTGCTGAGATGCTCCAACTAGCTGTCCTTGAACCAAAGCTCGTCATTCTGGACGAAATCGATTCTGGGCTCGACGTTGACGCTCTTAAGACCGTCTGCCAAGCACTCAACCAAGTCAAAAAAGACAACCCTTCTATGGCTGTCTTGCTCATTACCCACTACGCACGTATCTTAAATTACCTGCAGCCTGATTTTGTGCATATTTTGCAAAATGGCGAAATCACCAAATCTGGTGGCCCTGAGCTTGCTGCACAAATAGAAACTGGCGGTTTTAACAACCAGTAGTACATTCGAACACAAAAATGCCCATGAGTTTTACAGCCTCATGGGCATCACACTGTCTCATCATGTATCACGCAGAGAATTAAACTAAATTTTATAGCGTACGTAGCTACCTACCACAGAACTTCAACGAGCTTACCACGCGCATTGCGAATGTCTTGCCGGACAATTGCATGGTTGCCGCCAAGGTGAACTTTTTTCAAATTGGGAAGCATTGCAAGACAGGGTGGCACAAGAGTCAGACCACAATGCGCGAGATCAAGAATTTCAAGATCCGGAAAGGGCAAACTCTCCGGCAGTATAATACCTGGATTCAAGCGCAGCACCAATTTTGTTACATGTTTTAAAGAAAATAGACCGGCAGGCAGCTCAAGAAGAGCACAATCCTGCAAGACTAGCTCTTGTAGTAACTCTGGCAAAACAACAGGGAAAACAAACCCTTGATGCACAGTGAGCTTTCTCAGTCGCGGCCAGAGAGCAACATAAGCATCCGACAGAGCATCGTTTCGCACCCCTAGTGGTTCTCGCAGATCAAGCTCAGCAATACTGGAATACATTCTTAATGAATCTGGTAAGATCTGATCATCAACCCACAATGTGATGCTTTTAACGGTGTGGGCAAGCTCCGGATGACTCAGCATAGAACCGTGACCCTCTGGCTTGCAGCACAACCAACTATCGTCCAGCCATGGTGCTATTGTAGCAGCCACCTGAGGGTGTGCACGGAGATATTTTTTTTGTCCTTGTTGAAGACTCTGTATCTCGCCCATCAGCCCAATCTGGCGGGCAACTATTCGAGTAAGAATATTTACGGGCCCTCCTGAGGTACTACTACCAGAGCCCGACGGGCATGCCGATTCACATAAAAAATTAATATTGCAGAAAACAAACGCTGTCATTGCGGCACGGTGCAAACGCATAAAAAGTCTCATTCACATTATTGTTTGGTGTTTTCATAGAATAAAACACGAGTATAAATTTTACAGTTTCACAATAATACAGGAAAAACGTTGTTGTACTATAAAAAAATGCCCACGAACGAACAGGTTATGTAGCGTCCATGGGCAGGTCATCAAGCAATTTTATAATATTAAAAATACTTCGTAATAAATGTATCCCATCCGGTTTTTTTTGCAAAATCGGTATTTGGATACAATGCGTCAATTGGTCCTTCTTGCGGGTAATAAATCGTCATACCACAGGCATCAGGCAAATCTGGCCCAATGGCTTTCATAATAATTGCCTCACTCAACAGATTCAAGCCTGTTGTCGCAATATCAATAACCGCTTGCGCTTGTGTCGAGCAGTCAAGATTGGCAGGAGGCACTAAGGGTGGCGACACACTCACTGATTTTTGCACAGCACCAGTATTTTGTTTTTTAGCGGTCTTAGATGCTGTCTTTTTTGCTTGTTTAGGTATTGGCTTTTTCACCGTAATCGCTTTAGTTATAGTTATCCCATCGCCAACAGCTTGATCTGTTGCAGGTGATTGAATAGATGGCTCATTAACTATAGTTTTATCTGTGTCGGGCACTGCAGGAGATGCGATTGGAGGAATGGGAACAAGCACTGGATCTGACACCGGAGCAAGAGACTTAAACGAGGCAATAATTTGATTATAAAATTCTTTTAAATCAACATACATCGGCACATCGAATGTAAAATCATTAATACTGAGCATCTCCATACGTGCTTTTTTTATTGCTGCATAGGTTTTTGCTCGATTTGTTTGATTACATGAATTAATCGCTGAAACTAAACGTTTTAAATTAGCAACAACAGGGTCCATTGCAGCCACATCAGTCACGGCAAAGGTTGTTCGTCTTTCATGAGAGCCCTCAACATTATAATATTCCCCAGACAAGATCACTATTTGTTTAGCAATATCTCTGGCACTAGCATTGCTATTACTGCCAAGCCAGTCAAAAATAGTATTATACGGCAACCCATTACCTGGCACAGTATTTTCTGAAGCTACTATAAAGGTTGCAAGCCCATTAAGCTGATAAACAACCTCAATCATCGACATCAAACACGCATCAAAGAGAATAATATCAAGAGGCCTTCCTAGCATGCTTTTCATTGAGGCAAAAGCTTTTTTCATTCCCTCTGTCGTAAGATACGTATTCTGCGTATCATCAAACAAAATGCCCTTCTGAATACTTTTATCGCTCGTTGACGGCCACTGATTCTCCTTGCCTGGAATTGATACAAGCGGGTACGTAACATTTTTTTGCGTAGCAATTTTTTTGCTCCTGTCACGCTTCCGCCCCCTGCGATCTCTTGCAGGAGGTGAAAAATTAGCAATCTGCTTATGGGCAACTGACAATGCTACCGAGGCACGAAGATCAACCCCCTTGCCTTTCACTTCCCTGCCTCCCGACCATGTTGGATCAATGACACCGCTACCATGATTCCACAAATCAAAGATAACTACGGGCGCTTCAACCGAATTCTTAAACCAACTAAACATATCAATTAGCTCAAGACGAGGATCATAACCAAGGTCATGCGCGCCAATAAAGCTTCCAGCATCAACAATATTATTCGCAACAATTTGCAGCCGCCATGTTTCATTATCGGTTGGCTTGTCCCATTCAATAAAGCACGCTACGTCCGGCCCAAATGTTGCCGCAACCATTTGAGCAACATTTTGTTGCGCAAATGCCCATAAATTATTGTCTGACTGCATATACGCTGCCCAACCAATCTTTGCTTTTTGTGCTTGTTTGGTTAGCTGCGCTGAATCAGCTGGGCTCTCTGTGCTCGGAGGC
This sequence comes from candidate division TM6 bacterium UASB124, assembly GCA_945897315.1. Taxonomy (GTDB): domain Bacteria; phylum Babelota; class Babeliae; order Babelales; family RVW-14; genus CAIKAH01. The sequence goes on along the minus strand of CAMDFF010000001.1, from coordinate 131,408 downwards.
AAAGCAAGATTTGCCCCACCAACTGATGCATTTGACATAATAGGAGGTGATGGAGGCACAGGAAAAGCTGGTGGTAGCCCAGGTTTATTTATTGGTTTTGGTAAAGATTGCAGCCCTGCTGGCTTTTTAATTTTACTACTCGGAGCAGTTTTTGGCGCTGGAGCCTGCAAAGAAAACGGAACAGCCAGCAGCAAAGCTAGCATCAAACTGAATTTAAACATATGACTCCTATTAAAAATAGCACATTAAACACTGCTACCGTAGGTTAAAAGACCATTTTCAGGCAATACTTAGCTAAATACGGGTATTTTAGGACCCCCCTCTCGCGTAAATCTAAAAAATAGGTAAACTAATTGTTCGTTGCTTTTTCTTCGCATAACGTCACTGATTACTATTATGAAAGGTCGCCCGTGAGCAGACTCCAAACGATTATTGAACAAACATCATTCCTCCTCGATTCTCAAAAAGAAGCGCTTGCTGAGTGCGGCTCAATGTTTGACGACTTGCTTAAAGCAGTTAAAGCGCGCATTGCAGAACACCCAATGGGATCAGCAGATGCTGAAGCACTTGAACGTGTAGCTCAACTTATTGAAGCACAATCTGCACGTATCAATGAAGATGCTACTATTGATATTGAGTTCTTAACGGAACAGCTTGATGCTCTTACAAAAGTTTCAGCGCTAGGCAATCCTGCACAAGCACGTGAGCTACTCGCTATGATCATTGACGAAGATGCTGAAGTAACAGACACAGATATATTTAAAGAAGAAGTTGCAGCTGAATCAGAATCATCCAAGCAAAGCTTGGTTGCTATGATCAACGACATCAAAGACGCAATCAATGAAGGCAGCGCTGAAGAAGTTGCTGAATACCTTGAGTCTATCCTTGCAATTCAAGACGATGGCGATCTTGATGAAGACGAAGAAAACTGTTGCGACGATGAAGAATGTGAAGATGAAGATTGCGGAACAGAAGATGAAGAAGCAGACGGTTGTTGCAGCACCGGTGGTGGCTGTGGCAGCGACACTGAAGATGGTGAAGCTGGCGGTGGCTCTTGTGGCGGTTGCAACGGTTGCGGCAGCGGCAAAGGCTGTGGCTCATCTGAAGGCGCTGATATCTTTGGCAATCTCAAAGATTATGAAGAGTCATTGCTTGATAAAGCTGATGACAAAACTCAACACTAACCTAATTTTTTAAGCTTATATGTGCAAAAAAATTAAGCGTGTACAAATACAACCAGGGTGCATTTCTTGCGGCACTTGTGAGGCAGTATGCCCCAAAGTGTTTCTAGTCAAAGCAACTGCTGAAGTATTACCAAATGCTGACGTACAAGCTCATCACGAGCTTGTACGTGAAGCAGCTGACCTGTGTCCCGTGTCGGTTATACAAGTCGAAGATGAAGATTAATGCCATTCCGAAAGTCCTTTATGGGGTTGTCTGAACAAGCCTTGTTTGATGAAATAAAAAAAAATTGTAGCCCTCATGACATCCCACTCTTTGCTGGTCGCCTCCTACAGCGGGCCTACAGGCTGTATCAAAACAATCTAGCTCTTATTACTCCTAGCCAACGACTTACCTACAAAGATTTATATTTCCGGGCGCTCTTGATGAGCAGAAAGCTACTCGAGCTTGGTGTAAAAAAACACGACCGAGTAATGATTTTGTATGAAAATGCTCCTGCATTTTATATAGCTTATTTTGGAGCCTGGCAAATTGGCGCTGTCTGCGTCCCTGTTAACACGTTTTTACATGAGCGTGAGTTAGCATTTATTATTGACGATGCAACACCAAAAGCACTCATTGTTTCAACAGCGCTAAAACCTATTACTGACGCTATATTTCTCTCCAGAGGATCAACTCCTGTTGTTCTTACAGATAGCGATTTCGACTGGCAAACACCAGTACCAGAAAATCCTGAAGCTGCATGCCACGATATAATATTGCAAGACCTTGCTGCTGAAGAATTATGCGCGTTGCTTTACACTTCTGGCACTACTGGCGCACCAAAAGGAGTCATGCTGTCGTCTCGCAATATTATGACAAACGTCATGCAATGCTTCACGCGCCTTGCCTCTATTGGGCTTGGGAAAGATGAACGTTTTTTTTGCGTGCTCCCACTCTTTCATGTTTTTGCTCAAAATACATGTCTCTGGCTCCCCCTGCTTATTGGGGCTTCTGTTATCTTGGTGCAAAAAATTGATCGCACTCTCATTCTTGACGGGCTCAAAGAAAAACCTACTCTTTTTTTCGGAGTGCCTCCGCTATACGGCCTTCTTTGTCTCATGAAAACAGCACCACTCAGTTCGGTAAAATTATTCATCTCTGGTGCGGATATGCTTCCCGATAAAATTAGAGCAGCCTTTTCTGTGATCTATGGTAGAAAAATTTGTACCGGCTATGGCCTCTCTGAAGCCTCTCCTGTTGTAGCTTTCAACCTAGAAAACAATACTGCCGCTACCTATGTTGTAGGCAAAACTGCTATCGGCATTACTATTCAAATACGTGATGAAACGGGCAATGAATTACCCATAGATAGCATTGGCGAATTATGGATTAAAGGTGATAATATCATGATGGGCTACTATAATGCCGCCGATGCCACTGCTGTTATTTTACAGAATAACTGGCTTAATACTGGCGATCTAGCTTCAATCGACTTACACGGAAATCTTGCTATACGCGGGCGCACTAAAGATATAATAATCCACAAAGGATTTAATATTTATCCAGCCGAAATAGAAAATGTTCTCATGATGCACCCGGCAGTTTTTAAAGCCGCTGTGGTAGGACAGGAGGAAGACATGACAGGGCAGGTCCCCGTTGCTTTTGTAGCCGTTAGAAACCGCGAACCAAATATGGAGCAAGTATTGCGTAAACTCTGTGCACACAACCTTGCAACGTACAAAGTACCACGTAAAATCATCTGCCTTGATGACTTACCAATGAACGCAACAGGTAAAATTAATAAAAAACAGTTGTTAAACATGAACGTATGATCAAGGCCCTGCCTAACTAAAACATATTTATCGCTGTTTTATAAAATTATTAATGCTATTTACAATCCTACTCTTTCCCACGCTGCAGGCATCGTCCTTTGACAGCGCTAAAACAGAGCAGGCCAATAGATTTAAGGAGTTGTTTTCATGTCTCTTTTAGTACAAATTATGCTATTTATTATAGCTCTATTTTTCGCAGCCCTTTTTGCTTTCTTAGAAACAGCTTTCACTGCTTTGCGTCTTTTTAAGCTTAAAGAGTTAGCCCTTTCCGTCTCGAAATACCGCAGCCTATTTGATTCTTGGGAAAAAAACCCACAGCGCATCCTGATTACTATTTTAATTGCAAACAACCTGGCTCACGTTTTAGCATCAGTACTTATTTCAAGCGCAATGGAATACTATCTCGGTACATTTGGCCTCGCTATTGGCGTAGGGCTTGCAACTATTATGATCCTAATATTTGGCGAAATAATCCCAAAAAGTTTTGCTAAAACACACCACGAGCGCCTATTCGGCTCATTCTTATGGTTGATCAATCTGCTGTACCACCTCGAATACCCATTCGTCACCATTCTGCTCAAGATTGCCGATAAATTTTTTTCCAAGGTTGGCGGGCAACATGTACTTGATAAGCACGATGTTGTTTCCGAGAAAGAGATCGAGTTTTTAATTGACTATAGTGATGAAAAAGGCCTTATGGAGTCAGAGAAGACTGAAATGCTGCAAAACATTTTCAGCCTCGGACAAACCGTCGTTCGTGAAATTATGATTCCAAAAGCTGATATGACACTTCTCAATGTTGGCTCCACTCTTGAGCAAGCAATGGATATCTTTGCAAGCTCCCGCTACTCACGCCTACCAATTTATGAAGATGATGACGACAATATCATCGGTGTTGTACACCAAAAAGATATTTTTGACCTGCTCTATAAAAAAGAGGTCAAAACCCTGCGTGAGTTGGTAAGACCAGTTATGTTTATTCCTGAAACACAAAAAATTAATCAGCTATTGAGTGAACTACTCAAAAAGCATATTCATATGGCTATCATTCTTAATGAGTACGGCAGCATTGCTGGCTTGGTCACCTTGGAAGATATTATCGAAGAGATTGTTGGTGAAATTGTTGATGAGCATGAAAAAACGGTTGCTGATATCGTTCCCCTTGAGCAAGGCGGCTGGATCGTTGATGGTACCGCAAGCCTTGAAAAAATTGAGGACTTGCTGGGCATCCAAATGATGGCTGATAACTCTATCTCTATTGGTGGTTTCTTAGGCGAAAAGCTACAGCATCTGCCTAAAAAGGGAGAGCGTGTATTGTATGAAGGCTATTACTTTCAAGTGCAACAAGCCTCTCCGCGTCGTGTTTTACAAGTACTTATTTTTGCCGAAGACCAAGTCAAAAATGAAGACGTTTAAAGCAGCATAAGCGTATCAATAACCTCCAAACAGGTCCATTCGATAAACTGCTGAGCATCCTCTTCATCCATTACTAACGTCTTATGACGAGCAATATAAGCATCATACAACAAGATAAATCTTGGCCTGAGCTCTTTAGGAAAAAAATATTGATGCACAGGCCATTCCTCTATCACTTTTTGTAAAATGCTTTTATAGGTCCATGTTGCTGCGTCATCTTTAGAGAAATAGCGACAAAGACCAAAAAAAATAAGACTTGTCGCTCCTTTTTTTACCCATGCAAAAATATTTTCTATAGCTGTCTTTTTTGCAAGATAGTTAAGCAGGTGATCTTGGAAGTTGGGTATGACAACCATCCCATCAAGCCTTTGAACCTGATCCATTTCATTGCGACCAAGCAATAGATCGCGCAATTCTGTTCTGTGCCGACTTAAGCTACTTGCTATGGCTATAGTGTCATGACAAATTTTTATGCGCCGATCAAGCACCCCCATGATATTACTTACCCATGGTGTTTTATGTATCACAAACATTAATGCTTCTCCTCCTAGCACACTAAGACCTCCAAAGGCAACCATGCGGCCAGCATTATATACACGGCTTTGTAGCGCCCCCTGGTCTTCGATCTGCTCTGCTGGCGGACCAAGCACCTCTTGGACATAGTGATACGCTGCGCGCTGTCGTCTTACACGCACTGCGTCGCAATGCGCTTTTCCTGCGTCAGCCTCCAAACTACATAACAAAAACATAAAAACAGACCACATGCTCACTACGATACGGATGCAAATGAGCTGATTGGAAAAAAAAACAAGCATGATACACTCGATCAGTTATGATGCTAGAACCCGCTAGAAAAAAGAGTAATTACACTCACTGACATGATTCAATAATCTTATAAAAAGGGATTTGGAATGAAGCTCTCTGTTCTACTAATAGCAGTACTCATGTGCATGGCACATAGTGCTGCTGCTCATGTTAAATCGGCTACTCATGCCGATGGCGCATTAAAACCACATCAAAGAAATTACACCGATGTATTTGGTCGCTGGCTCAAAGATCAACGTATTTTAAATGATGTTTCACTAAAAGATATCCCCGTTGATGAGACATTTATTACTGCTTTTAAAGAGCATGTGTTTTCTAGTGCTCGGTCAGTTAACAGCTCACATGAGTTTTTACAATTTATCTCTGCTTATACGATGCCAAAAGATAGCTTTATGATTACAAGAGCCGCTATTGATCCAATAAAAGATACCATTGCATCGCTCTTGCGCAATTTGGACGACACACCTGAAGCATTTGTAGATCAGCTATGCAAATCAACACTTACGAGCGCTTCTATTAATAGCATCGAAGAAAAAGCTTCTACTGCAGACACCCTTAGCAAGCAGCAAACGATAATCCGCTTGCTCGTTGCGCATAAAGACCCACTCGTTGAAAACAAACGCCTTTTTAGCCTTGGCAACCGCTTGGTTGAGTTTTGTTTCCAACCAGCAACATTTCAACACTATTCATCACTGTACAAAGATAAAAAAAACTATCCAATACTTCGCTTTATCAATACTGCGGTGTGGAGCACTCTGGTTGGGGAAGGCTGGCGACATTGGCACAAAAATGCGCTCGCTGCCGTTAAAACAGCCGCAGAAGAAAACAAAGAAATTGTCTATGTTGCTGGCGGCGCTGACTTATACCAATTTCTACGCCTTGGCATTTATAACGTGACCATCTTAGACCCCTTTTATCCAACACAAGACCGTTATTACTCTCCTGGTTGGGACTACTTAGTTGCCAGCACTGCGAAAAACAAGGGTCTTGGCGATGAGATTATTTGTGGGACCGAGTGCAACAATATAAAATTAGTACGCAGCTACACCAAAGAAGCTGACTACTTCTATGCCAAACTTTCGAATGATAAAGTGACAAAAATCAGACGAAGCGAAACACAGTGGGATATTCTTGATGAAGACGGTAACAAACGTGGTGTCTTTACCTTTAAGCGACGCCCTGTTGAACAAGAAGACCTTGCATCAGATCCTCACAAGCTGCTCGTTATGTCGTACGATGAAATGATCTGTATTGCTCAGCCAGACATTATTGACGGCTGGGGCACCGACCCATCTAAACTTGATGACAATTTCACCATGGTGATAAAGCAGTTTCGAAAACCCGTGGACAAACTGTTCTTACAAAATGTCCGTATCGCCTCCATGCTAAATATGCATGAGCTTAAATTTATTAAATTTGCGTCAGATCCAACCTAAAATCATCTTAACCAAAAAAAGGGGTCCTATGATTTCTACTCTGATTAAACGCCTATCTCTGCTCGCGGCACTAAATATAAGCATGTCCATGTGCTTGCAGGCACAACCAATTACCAAGCAGGCCAACGAAGTTTTTGCCAAATGGCTTGAATGGCAACAAATTATGCCGGACAAAGATCTTACAACCATGACTGCACATCTTGATGCTTCCCACATAAAACAGCAGTACGTAAGCGCAATAAGCACTCTGAAGCCACTCGAACAGCTCCTTGATAAACTTACTGCATCACATATTAACCCTGACGGATTTATATTGCGCAACCCCGTAGCAGACCCTATTAAACAGAATTTTAGTGCGGTATACGAGCTTATGCAAAATGACATGGCTACTTTTATTGCTGTACTACGCGAGCTCCCTCTATGCAGCACGGCAGATGCCATAGAAGAAAGCACAAGCACTGACTCCACTAAAATTATTGATCGCTATAATGCACTGTTTCGCTTGCTGTTTGCTCACCCAAATCAAGCAGAAGCACACAAATATCTGTTCACGGTAGCGAACCATTTCTTTGAATATTGCTTTGAAACAAAAACATTTCCAACCTTTGAACGCATCATGTTAAATGTAAAAGACCAACCACTAGGGCGCATGCTCTACGCAGTTGCTTGGTATAATTTGGCAGGAAATGGCTGGAAGCACTGGCATGAAAATAGCCTGAAAACGCTCAAAGAAAAAGCTGATGCAGGCAACACTATTAAATACATCGCTGGCGGATCAGACATTCTTCAGATGCTTCGCGCGGGTGTTTATAACATTAAAAATATCGACCCCCAACTTCCATCGCAACCAGTTTATTACGCAAATGGCTGGGAGTTTTTAGTACGTAGCGCAAGTGCAGATGGTGGAATTGGTGATAAAATTGTTATTCCTCTTCCAGAGCGCACACTAACCATGGAACGCACAGAATTTACACTGACGGGCGAAACCTTTAAGGCTCGTTTAAACAATGATAGCGTTATTGAAATTCCTCGCAGCATAACAACATGGACGATTACAGACGAAAACAGCATCGCCCTAGGCACATATCAACTTGATCGCCGTTTTTGCAATCAGCAGGATTTTAACGCTACTGCTAACGAAACGTTGCTGATGTCGTTCAATGAATTATATTTTATCTCTTTGCCTCAATTTTTGAATGGCTGGATGATTGAGCCAAATCAATTCCCTGAAGATCTAAGTATTGTTGTGAAACAATTGCGCAAGCCTGTTTCACGGGACACAGTATTTAACATGCGCATTGCATCGCTGCTCAACGCAACAGACTTTAAGTTTATTGCGCTTGGCACGTGTATCAACTAGACCTCTATCCAATCCATGGCCCTGGCGATTCATGCTGGGGCTTTTTTCTGGCAATGACCCCTCTCACTGCTATTCACTAATCTAGAGGGGCCTATTTTTATTTTATTACTTTACGCCATGCGGCAAAACTGCATTTGATCGCTTAAGCGGTAAATCAAAGTATGAACAAACAGCATTAGATCGACGGAGCACAAGTGCTGCTCCTTGCTCTGCCTCAGTTTGTAGAATTTTAGCTTCCAAGCAAGATCGAATCTGAGCAACAACAATATCAAAATTGTCGCCCCATGCTGCCTGCATCATGTCGCGGCCGTTTTTAATTTTTTTGTATTTCACTGCTTGTTCAGTTGGATAACCGAACACAATACATACCTCACTCAGAACGACTAGCTCATCTAGCCTTAATTCAGTAGGATTTCTCAAAACAATAAGAGTCGTTAACGTATTGGCTATTTCCCAACCGAAAAGATCATTTTTAATATATTTATCATCCTCAAAAGAAACAATGCTCAGAACTATAAGAAAATCAACAATCTTTCCATAGGCTAGTCTCTGTTCTTTGCGATTATATATAACGCTACCGCTTGATGGGGTACGCTGCCATTGATCACAAAAAACTTTGGCGTTTTCGCGATAATCAGTGTAGGCAGTTTCATGACGCAACGAAATCACGAAAGATTGTTGTTCGGCTGCATCTTTGAACACCTGAGAGCATTTATCAAAAAAACACGCGTGAGTTTTCGGCCGATATGGCTTAATAACCTGGATCGCTGCAGCACTCAGCGATGCAACAACAACACAATACAAGATTAAACCTGTTGTACATTTTTTCATGTCAAAAACCTTACGCATGTGTGCGTTTGCACAACCAATAAAAAATAACACCGCCAACCAACATTAATATCGCTGGGATAAGCGTAACCAATCCGCTATCCAATAAATTTTTACCAAAAACATACAAAAGCGATGAGCAGCTAATAATTGCAAGCAGAGCAACAAGCGAGCGCTGCCAAGCAAAGAATGCAACAGCAGTTAACACGTAAGCTATAACCGTACCAGCATCAGCTAAAATATAAATATAGTCACTGTGTAAAAAAAGCAGAAATGAGAGCACCAGGCCCGATTGAGCCAACACAGAAACCCAAGGCACCTGATCAGCATTAAGCTTTGTTAGGAATGCTATCTGTTTTATTCCTGTCTCTTTTGCCATGGTGTAAAGATTCCAATTGTTGAAGTAAAAAACCCCATAAAATCCGGCCAAATAAGATGCTAGCAGCCCAATGCGAATAGCATAATTCGTTAAACCAGCCAATACTGGATTTGAAAACAGTAAGCCCGGCAAGCTTAAAAATGCATCCACATCAGTAGTCCCATGAATACTGAGCGCTGCCAGCTGCAAGAGGCCATAGATGGCAACAATTGCAGCAAACGAAGTAAAAATAAGCCGTGATGCATTTTTTTTTGCGTTGTCTATTTTATCCATGACTGAGCAGCATGCCTCGATGCCAATGTATGCAAAAAATACTTTTGGCAGCGTCGGCAATAAACTTAATGGTTCAAATGACCCGCTCATCACATTGCTCCAAGAAAAAAGTAGTGGCAACGCAATAACCATGGCAACCAACGGAAGCATTTTAAAGCTAGTAAAAAGCAATTGCGCCTTTTCCAAAAAATCAATATTGCGCAAGTTAAGCAATGTGAAGAGCCCAACCACAAAAATATCCCCGTACAGAACAGGAATATTATAAGCAACCACATAATTATTAATACCAGGAAACTGCATCAATGCTTCTGCCAGCGCGTGGCCAACGCAAGCATTCGCAGCAACAGTGCCAAGATAATATGCCCAGCCACTAACCACTCCCCAGGTGTCGCCGAGCAGCTCATTACTAAAGACATAGATGCCACCAGCCCGTGGAAAACGTTGTGAAAGCTGTGCAATCGCATTAACAAAAGGCAGAAGAAGGATGCCGCATAAAAGCCATGCGAATGGCGCAAGCGCGCCACTCGCTATAGAGATCTTTTGCACAACAAGAAAAAAACCGGCCCCAATAACAATATTAATATTAATGAGTACGGCAAGCCAAAATGGGATTACTTGTTGCATGAATTAGTTACTTTCTGACGTGCTGTGTTGGAGCCATATACTTCATAGCAAGGCCTATCACAAGGCCAATTGCCAACGGTGATGCATAAATAAGCCTTTGCGTTGCATCAGGGTCAATGCTCATCCAGCTATAGTAAATCAACATACCACAAGAAGCACAGCCAAGCAGCGTAACTAACAGCTGTTTAATATTATTTGTTTTTTTATAGAAAAGTAGTAGCGCAACAAGCGTAAAAACAAACGCGGTAGAAACTCCAACATTAGTAATTGCAACCGCACAGTTAAGCGTATCGATAAAGAATGCAAGCAACCACGTTACAGCTGCAAGGGCAACCGCTGTCATCACCGGGCGGTCTGCACTGTTTGTTTTGCTCAACGTATCTGAACCAACCAATAATCGGTTTTTTACCAACAAATAAAAATTGGACATGTTGCCAAGCATAACGCCAAATAAACTGTTCATGTAGCTAAAAACAATAGCCACCAAAATACCACTTGCTAGACCTTGTGTCAGGCCCGGTGCAAAACCAAGATAGTTTGGAAATACTGCTGGGCCAAATTGAGCAAGAGCATCAACACCCATGATATGCATAACGCTAAAATGGAACAATGTGTACAGGGCAACCGTAATAGCAAATGCTGTCAACACAACGCGGCCAACACTTTGTGGACCATCTTTAAGCAAGCCACCAATACTTGCACATGCCTCAAAGCCCCAGAATGCATAGATTGCGAGCGGCAAGGTCATAAACAAGCTTGGCACTTTCGTTAAATCATACACAATTGCAGTGTTGAAGAAAAATGGTAGCAAACCAATAGCTAGCAAGAGTGGGGCCATTTTCAGCACTGTTGCAATGCTCTGTATTTTACCAATTTTATCAGCAGGAAGCATATTAAGCAGCGTAAACACCCCAATAAGCAATGTATTAATAAGTAAGGGATGCTCGCCAACAAAAGAGCAGCCTAGTTTATTTACTAACGCATCACGAATAACAATCAGCATCGTTGTTGCTGTGCCCAAGTAACCAAGCAAATAAGCCCACTGTGCAATAAAGCCGGCTGTTGGATTGATCCCTTTTGTGCAATAATTATAAAAACCGCCTTCACCAGGGAAAAGCCGTGGTGCTTGCGCAATACACCAAATTACTGGGAAAACAAGAAGGCCTACAAAGCCCCATGCTAAAAAGCTTACTGAGCCTGCGAGCGCAGCCATTGGTGCTGGCGAAAACAAAATACCTGCCCCAACAATAATATTGATATTCATAAGAACTGCTGACCAAAAACCTATTTTTCCGCGTCCTGACATGAACTTCCTTCATTGTAAAAAAGATTAAACTTTATCAGACCGCACACAGTGTAGCACAAAACATCGCCTCCTTGAAAAATTACGAAGGTGTGCTAGCATTAAACACGTTTTGTTGTCCAACTCAATAACTCATAGAGGATTTATACCATTATGAAGCAATTATCAAGCCTTCTGATTAAAGGTTCACTTTTGAGCTTGTCGCTCATGGTTTTTACTGGATGTGACTGGAACCCCTTTAAGAAAAAAGCCTCCGCAGAGACGACAGCATCAGGGTCGGGAGACGGCGCAGTTCTTTGCTCTATCAACGGCAAGCCGGTTATTAACGAGTCTGATTTTCTCAATAACTTGAACCAAATGATTCAAGCAAATCAGTATTTCCGTGGCGCCACCGCTGAATCACTTCCCAAAGAATTACAACGCAAATTCTTTGAACAACTCGTTACCCAAGCATTGATCGAAGCACATGCTAACGAAAACAACATTGAGAAACATCCTGCGTTTATTAAAGCCTACCAAGAAGCTGACAAACAGCTCAAGAGCGCACTTAAAGTGCAAGTTGTTGAAAAAGAAATCTACGATGGCATTTCTGTCAGCGATGAAGAAATGAGCAAGCACTATAACGAAAACAAAGAAAAATTTGTTAAAGTCGCTGGTGGCGTTCTTGCTGCTGGTGTTCGCTTTGATACAGACGCAGCAGCTGATGCCTTCTTAGTAAAGGCTCGTCAAAACATTGAGGCCTTTGAAACATTGGCAAAAGCTGAAAAGGATGGCAAATTCAGAGATTTTGGCCGCGTCAGCAAAGATTCTCGCGGTATGCAATTTGAAATCGTACCTGCACCAATCAAAGAAGCTGTCTTGGCTGTACCAAAAGCTCCTTACCTAGAAAAAGTTAAAGCTGGTAAAGACTTTTGGATTGTTAAAGCTTGGGATAAAAAGAACACTGAACTCTTCGAACTTGCTGAAGTTAAGCCTCATATCGAAGGCATGCTTAAGAGCAATAAGTTCAAAGATGTTCTTGATGCTCGCCTCAAAGATATTCGTAGCAAGATGAATGTTTCCGTAAATGAATCATTCTTCAACAGTAAAGAACCTGTAGCCGAAAAAGGCGAAGACGACGCTCCTAGCGCTGCTCACGCAGTAGCTGAAGCAGCTTAAGTAATATCACTGTTCATAATTTTTTTAGGGCGAGCTGGCAACAGTTCGCCCTTTTTCAATAGGAGAAAGCAGATGAAAAATTTTGGCCTTTTAGTCACGACACTACTCGCTACCACCTGTAGCGTGCACGCTGAACGTGTCGTAGTTGACAAGATAGTTGCACGGGTAAATGGAACCAATATTCTACAATCAGACTTAGAGTTGCCACGGATTGCCGCAGAAAACAATATTTTTTCACTTGATGATGCGATTAATGATGAGCTTATGGCTCAATACGCCGCTACTATGCATGTGTTACCATCCATGGCCGACATAGACCGCCAATTACTTGCATTCAAAACACACAATGGCCTACAAGAACTTTCAGATGAAGAATTTGAAAAAGAGCTGAAAGAGAATGGGCTTACGCTGATTTCTTACAAGCAACAACTTGGCAGGCGCATAGCTGCTGATAATGTTAAACATATTGAGATGAGTGAAAAAATTATCGTTAGCGCACAAGAAGTTGAAGAGTACTATCAAAAAAACCCTGAATACACTAAAGAGGCGTATTGCCTCTCCATTGCTACCGTGACAGAGGAGCAATATGAAGAAAAAAAAGAATCTATCCCTAGCGACCCTAGCCTTATCTGGGAAGAGCATGGGTTTATTGAAACAGCAGAGCTCAATGACGACTATCTTGGTGTAAAAGATCTTCAGCCTGGACAAACTATGGCACCGCTCCATAAAGACAGTAGCTACGAATTAGTTAAGCTTATCGATAAGCAAGACATGCGACTCAAAACTCTTGCTGAGCGCTACAACAATATTGAACGAACCATTCAAAATAAACGCAAAAGCAAAATTGTAAAAAACCTTGAAAAAACGTTACGAGAAAAAGCTACTATCGTTTATCTTGATTAGTGTTATCAAGCTACGTATCACTAGCTGTTTGTTGACATTTGGGCAGCCTAAGCTAGTCTGGCAGGACATTTTTGATAGACCCACCCCCATACTCTCGATACTGAAAGGCGTCCCATGTTCTCATCTATTTCGATAAAAACAGTTGTTCTCAGCCTTGTGCTCGTAATTTTTGTGCACGATGTCAGCCCTATCAGCGAAACAACTGTTACTGCATGTGCAGTTGGCGGAGGCATAGCTTGTAGCGCACTGACTGGATACGGTATCCACCTCTTAGCTCGTCACAATGGCTGTTCAAATACCAGCACGTGGCTTCTAACCGGCCTTGGCTCCGCGGCTGCTGGTTTTGCTGCTGGCGCGCTCATTCATAATATCATGAGCAAATATACACCAACTGGTCGCTTTGCATACGCTCAAGGCGTTATTGCATCGCTGCACGCTAACAAGCTTATTGCACGCGCTGGCGATAATCAGGATGCAGTCGTAGCACGCATTATTAGTATTTATGGGACCAGCTGGCCACTTGTTGCCGCCCGTGAATCACTCATGCGTAATTCTATAAATCTTGGCAGCGCCTCCACAGAGCTAGATCTTGCATATAACGAAGCCATCCAGGCTCCAGATAATTATCCATTTATCATACAAGGCTACCATGGTTTGCGTGCTTCTATTCCAGCAATTTATAACAATATAGAGCTACTCTTACAAATCATTACTAAGCATGAAAAGTATGACCTACAAGTAGGCCTCTTTGAAAAACATATGGCTCAGATGCGCAAGCAACAACATGAAAAAACATTGCAAAGCGACAAACTATCACACGATAGCTGGGAAAACCATAAAGAGCGCGACTACAAACGCAAAGAAAACGATAAAGATCGTCACCTTGTTGCCGGTAGACCAACCGCGAAACTAAACTTCACCATGGGTGGTCGCTAAGTTACTATCGCCCGTTTCGTGCAAAATGCAGCCCCCTATGGTACAATTTTCGAACCATAGGGGGATTTTATTTTAAACGAAAGATTTTATGAACAAGACAGCTACCGGCATTAGCCCATCTAAAGCAATTTTACTCTGTATCAATTCAATCATTGGTGCAGGTTTATTTATCAATCCAAGCTCGCTCGCAAAGATCGCTGGTCCATATGGTTTTCTTGGCTATGTGCTTGGCGCACTACTTATACTTCCCATCATTTTATGCATTGCCGAACTGGCAAAACTACACCCTGTTGCAGGCGGTCTTTACATTTATAGCAAAACATATATCGGCCGCTGGGCTGGTTTTTTAAGCGCCTGGGCTTACTTTGTGGGTAAAACAGTTAGTGCCGCGCTACTCATGCACAAATTTGTACAGTTTTTTCAAGCACGTGCGTACTTTTTACAAGACACACCCGTACTGTTAATCGACATTGCGATGATTCTCTTTTTTATGCTACTCAACATTGGCGGCGTTTCTATAGGTGGCAATATCACTTATTTTTTTAGTGCGCTCAAGGCAGCACCGGTACTTGCTACATTTGCTATCGGATTCTTTTTATTTGATACAAAAAACTTTCAAGAGGTTGTCTCACTTCAGGAAGTATGCTCTTCACTTCCTATAGCCGTTTTTGCTCTTCTTGGCTTTGAAGTTATCTGTGCCATCGGCAATCAAATTCACGATGCAAAAAAAAATATCAAGCGTGTAATATTGACATCATTTTTTATTGTCGCTGCAATCAACACACTTTTTCAAACCATTATCTTTGGCGTTATTGGCTATGATTTAATTGATGCACAAGAGCCCATTTTAGTTCTTGGAATGAAAACTTTTGCTACCAATCCTTTCATTGGCAGCCTACTCAATGGACTAGTTTTCGCTTCCATTGTCGGTGGTTTTTTCTCATTACTTACAAGCAACTGCTGGAATCTACACACAATTGCACATAACAATCATCTGCCCGGTAAAGCATTTTTGACAAAAGTTAATCACCACAACGTGCCATGGATAAGCTTGTTAATTGAATCTGGCATAGCGGTATTCATTTTATCAATTACCACCAACCAGATACCTTTGCAAAACATGTCGGTATTAGCACAAATTGCCTCATTCAGTATCGCCGTAGTCGCTGCATTTTTTGCGGTGTCCAGCAAGGCAACAGAAGGTCTGCCTCGTTGGACACCGCTGTTAGCTTTACTTTCATGCTGCTTTTTGTTTGGTATTGCTGGATACAAAGTGGCAACCTCTGGCGTCTCTGTGCCATTTATTGTGCTATTTCTTACGGGATGCATTGCAGCAATTGCGCAACAATACATAACAGGCGTAAAGCGCGGGTAAGGGAAACCAGTACTTATACACGTCGCCACGTAGAGCCATATAGACACCAGCTAGTGATTGAAAAAGGCATAACATTGATAAAAAAACACCAATGCTGCCAGCAATATTCATGACCATGTCTGAAGGAACACAGAAGCCAACCAAGACAACAGCAAACAGCACAAAATATAACTTTAAAAGCCACCAGTTGAATGCATACGATTCTGCAGCATTTTTTTTAACAAATGATGATCTACTCTGCAAATAGCGAATCGTCATTAAAATTGGAATGCTACAACATGTAAAAATCAGCGGCAAGATTGGTACAGATGATGTTTCAAAGCTTTTAGCACTAAGTAGCAAGGTTTGGATTGAGACGTGTGGCCACACATGGTAAACCAGGTATGAAATCCAAATAATAGTAATAATGGGAACGTGAGCAAAACAGCCCCATATCCGATCATGTAGCGATATCTTTCCCACAAAGACTCTCCTTGTTTTATTAGATTGTTACAGTTTTATTTTTTCCCCCATTCCCTCTGGAATCTCTTGTCTCATTGCCCACAAAAGTGTTGGGGCAACACTTGCCAATCCCCATTCCGATAACTTTCCAAACGGCGCTGATTGCATATGTTTCAATTTAAAGTGCTTTCCAGCCAGAACAAATGGTACCGGATTTTTTGTATGAGCAGTAATCATATGCCCTTCCGAGTTTTTCTTGCACTCAGCATTCCCATGATCTGCAGTTACACATAAAACTCCACCGGCTAATACCACTACCTCGTGGTACAAAAGCGCTAGTTGTTGGTCAATAATTTCACACGCCTTACTCGTTGCTTGAACATTTCCAGAATGCCCAACCATATCAGCGTTAGCAAAATTAACCACATAAAAAAATGCAGGATGAGAGCGTAAAGATTTGATCAAGGTTGATGTTATTTGATGAGCCGCCATCTCTGGATGGGCAACATAATTTTTCAGCTTAAGCGATGGAATAAGGACACGCTCTTGCCCTGACAAAGCCTCTTCGTGAAGCCCTTGAAAAAAATACGTTACATGAGCATATTTTTCTGTTTCTGCTATAACAAAAACCTTTTTTTTTTGCTGTGCAAGAACATGCAACAGGGTATCATTCAGCACTGGCTGCTCAAAAAGTGCCTGGTTATTACGATGTGCAAACGCAGGGTCGTAGTAAACTGGAGTCAAGAAAAATGCTAGCGGGACACCTGTTTTTTCTACCGAAAGCAAAGCATCAGTAATTTGGCGCGCACGATCAGGCCTAGTATTAAAAAATATAACCCCATCCCCCGCTTTCATACTAGCTTCCTGACTGAACAGCATAGGCACAATAAATTCATCAGTCACCTCATGCTTATATGATTTCTCAAGCACATCTCGCCACGTAGACGCAATCACTGGCACCTGACCTAAAAGCATTCGTACCGCAACAGATGTACGCTCTTCATTGTGATCCCTGTCCATCCCATAAAAGCGCCCTTGAATGGATGCGATAGAGCCACGACCAAGCGTTTTACAAACAAGCTCTAACCGGACAAGGTACTCCTCGGCTGAAGACGGAAGCACATCTCGACCATCAAGTATCGGATGTATAAAAATATCCGCTGTTGTGTAAGCTATAATTATTTTTAGTAAAGCATGCAAGTGTCTCTCATCGCTATGGACACCCCCATTAGAGACTAGCCCAAGCAGATGAATACGCGTACCAGGTTTTAGTTTTGCCAGGCAATCATGCAACACAGGGCTTGTAGCAATAAGACCCTGTTCAAGCAGCTGGTCAAAATGCAACAATGCAGATGGCACAACCCTGCCAGCACCAAGCGTCATATGGCCAGCTTCAGAGTTGCCAACACTGCCAGGCAACAGCCCAACCGCATCACCAGATGCATTCAGCAGTGCCGTTGGATACTGCGTACATAGCTGCCGCCAAAATGGCATATTTGCAAGAGCAACGGCATTTCCACTCGATGCCTCTGCATGCCCAAAACCATCTAAAATAATAAGCACAGTTGGTTTATTCATAGAATTCCCCACTTGCTGAACTTTGTTTTACAATCACCCCCAGTAAAGTTATACTTTACTAAGACATACTAAAAAAAGACAGTTTGAAATGCAAACAAACTGTTAATTAAAAGGGATTATTATGCTGTGTAGGCTGATTGCCGTCTTCATTGTTGCAAACTATTTATCAACCCCTCTGTATGCTGCCGCTCTACCAGCAGGAACATCAGAGGCCGCTAGCGAAATGACTATCAACATACCTGTTATGACAGGAGAAGATTTAATGATGGGGATTGCTGATGAACTTACAGAAGAAGATATTGCTGCTCTTGATGCAGAGATGTTTCTCCTTGAAGATCTTGCTATTCCTATTGATGATTCACTTAGCATGAAGGCAAAAGTCGCTTTTGCTGTTTTTAAAGATCTTGCTGGCGCTCACTGGCAAGAGCACAAAGGAAAGTATATCGGGACAGCTATTGGTGTAGCAATTGTCTATGTTGTTTATCGTTATAAAAATCGGCCAGCAACTGAATCATGAGCTCATCACATATTTTTGCGCTCTTTTCAACAGGGCTACCAGAGCACATAACAAACAACATGAACATATCTTTTTCTGATTCTGATGTTTGGCAAAGAATCACACAAGTTTTACGCCTTGTAAGCGGTGACAAAATAATCTTGTTTAATCATATTGTGAACACACTTTTAGTTCTTGATCATAGTACTTTTTCCAATAAGAAAAATATGATTACAGGAGTAGTGGGCACCGTTCATCACCAAGCCTCGCTGACACCAGCTGTCCATCTGATTGTTGGACTAACAAAGAGAGAAGCCTTTGAGGATCTTGTCTATTCATGCGCACAGATGGGCGTTACAACAATCACACCGATACTCACTGAGCGCATACATCGCAACTGGCTGACAGAAAAAGATAGCGTCCGTCTCAAAAAAATTATGATTGCAGCATGCGAACAAGGAAAGCAATTTGTACTTCCTATGCTTCGACAGCCATCTCACCTTGATAACATCCTCTTGCCAAGCATGCCCAATACTTTTTTGTGCTCACCTAATGGAGAGCCGCTACTTATCATGATGCAAAAAATCTCTAGAATCTTACCGCAGGAGCTTACACTTTTTGTTGGCCCTGAAGGAGGCCTTGATGATGATGAAGAGCAAAAAGTTGCTCATAGCGGCATAGAGCAGGTAGCGCTCGGAAAAAGTATTTTGCGGACACAAGACGCTGTACAGCTTATAGTTGGAGCCATGCGCTCACTCAAGTTATAGACTTTGATCAGTTTATAAGTCAGCATCCATCGTACCGACCAAGAGAAAACTACAAATTGTGTAGTTTGACATTAAACGAAGCACCATTAAAAATACAGTCGTACACAAGCGAACAAAGCGGCAATGTAACGCCGCGCTGGATACTCAGAGCATGTAATGACTGAACCGTATTAATACCCTCAGGTAAACAAGCAATCTCCTGCTGGAGAGTTTCCAGTGTCGCTCCCTTGCTCAATAACACCCCAGCACGAAAGTTCTTACTGATGCTGCTTGATGCTGTAAGTACAAGGTCGCCCAGACCAGCCAAGCTTGTACTGGTTGCTGACCGCCCACCATATATCTCGATCACTTGAGCGAGCTCTGCAAATCCCTGCGTCAGTAAATATGCATGCATATTTTCGCCACCTCCAATCCCATGTGCAAACCCAGCCGCCAATGCAATAACATTTTTTACTGCACCACCTACCTGTACACCAATCACATCGCTCGTCAGATAGGTCTTAAAGTATGCCGACTGAAGCAGCAACTGCGCTTCTTGTAATAATAGTGCGCTATCACTTGCAAGCATCGTCGCAGTAAAAGCACCAACTATAAGCTCTTTTGCAAAGGTAGGACCCGCTACAATAACCTTAGGGACAGAAAAACCACATACATCGTCAAGTAGAGCGCTTGGTAATAAATTAGTTTTCTGCTCAATCCCTTTGCTCAGCATGAGCCATGGAATATCTTGACCAACAGAATGCTGAAAAATAGCAGTAAGAATCGCACGTAAATGCGCTACAGGAAGCGCTTCAACTAGCCAATCAGGCGAATCAAGCGCCTGCTCAATATCTGTTGTTGCCGTAATCTGCGTGTGCAGTAATGCAGTAGGCACATATTTTTTATTGGTATGCAATGTATTAATTTCTACTGCTGTAGCAAGCTCTCTCGTCCACAAGGTCACCTGATGTCCATTGCTAGCCAGCAGCTGAGCAACAGCCGTTCCCCATGCACCTGCGCCAAAAATTGTTATACGCTTACTCATGTGCCAAAATTACGTTTGATAGTGTTAAAGTTTTCTAAACACGCAGCTAAGTCTGCTTCTGTAATATCAGGCCAGAATTTATCAAGAAACATAAACTCACTATATGCTGCCTGAAAAAGCAAAAAGTTGCTCAAGCGTTTGATCCCACTCGTACGCACAATAACGTCAGGAGCAGGGGTCCCATGAGTCCATAGAGCGTCAGCCACGGTCTGCTCAGTAATGTCATTGACAGCAAGAACGCCATCTTTAACAAGCTGTGCAATATGTTTTGCTGCATAGGCAATTTCTGCCGTCCCACCATAACAAAAAAGTAAATTAACGGTTAATGATGTACCGGCGCTCGTTGCTTGCTCAATATGTTCGATATCTGCCTTTAAAATAACAGGAAACACTGACCTGTCGCCTACAAATTTAATGCGAATATTATTATGCAAAAGATCTGGAAGATCTTTTAATATTAATTGCTTCAACATCATGAATAGATTGGTACTCTCGCTCTCACTTCTACGAAAATTTTCTAATGAAAAAGTGTAAAAAGAGACAAACGAAATGCTATTTTTTAAACAAAATTTGAGCGTCATTCTAAAACCATCGGCTCCTCGCTGGTGGCCAAAAATAGCAGCAAGCTTATTGCGCATTGCCCAGCGTCGATTACCATCGGGAATTATGGCAAGATGTTGCATGTACGATCCTTTTTTTCTATATGCGATCAAAACGCACAGACAACAGCCTATCGAATTTTGCATAAGTTGCAATCAATTGTGCTTTTCTATAATACTGCATAACTAAAATGAATAGTCTTATGAGCCGACATCGCTTCATTGCAATACTTTAAACCTAGAGCAAAAATATGAAAATAATTCTTTTTCTATTACTCTCAACAATCTTGCGTAATGGACTGACAAGCAACATTGAAAATCAAACAAAACCACTAGAAGATTTCTGCCATTTTTCTGATCCTATCGTTCCCTTCAGTGACCCGATAAAAGAGTTTGTATCTAAATCAAAATTGTTAGAAACAAAGTTAAGCGACTTTAAGCCCGGCAAAGAGCTACACATAACCGTTGTCTTAACAGGATATAACACAGCCCTATGGTACAAAAAAAACCTAGCATCAATATATGGACAAGATTATAAGAACTATTGTGTAGTATATGTTGATGATGCTTCTACTGATAACACGGGCGCGCTTGTTGCTCAATATGTAAAAGAACAAAAACAGGAAAATCGCACAATCGTCATTAGCAACAATACAAACCAAGACACCTGCGCAAATTGGTACAAAGCAATAACGCCCTTAGATCCAAACACTATAATTGTTTCGATTGACGCAGATGACTGGCTCGCAAAGCCTTCGGTCTTTTCACTCCTCAATAAAGTTTACAGTCAATACAATGCTTTAATGACCTATGGATCCTTCCAAAAATATCCCCATCCTCACAAAAAATCTTTTTGTAGTGAAATACCAAACTCTGTAATTGAAAATAACAGCATTCGTAGTTACAAATGGGTAACAAGCCACCTGCGAACATTTAAAGCTGGCCTTTTTCAGCGTATAAAAAAAGAAGATTTGTTTTATCAAGATGCCTTTTTTAAGCGAGCTCCTGACTTAGGGCTTATGTTTCCAATGTTAGAAATGGCTGGAAAACGCGCACAATTTATTCCAGATATTTTGCATATTTATAATTGCGCTACAATAATGAATGAATTTAAGATCTATGATACAAAAGATATCAAGACAGCTGACAACTTTATTCGCAACAAGGAACGATACAACCCACTACTAGATGATGCTTCCTTCTAAGTACACAAAAAACCCAAAAAGCTAAAAACCCTGCCCCTTTCAAGCATTTACTCAAATAAAACCAACTATTATTGACTATTTGACACATTACTAAAAAAGTGATATTTTCAGTAAAATATATAATTATGTGATTAAGTGCATCTTATTGAATGCATCTGGGCGGGTATTTTGAAAGGAGAATGCACCATGGAACAAGTAAAAAATAAAATTAAAGCCATCATTTTTGACATGGATGGCACTATTATCAAAACTGAATCGGCATGGCAAAAAATTACACTTGACCTGCTGGCTCATTATGGCATTACAACACTGACAGAAGAGCAAGAAGCATTATTGAAATCTTTTTCGGGCGTAGCAATGATCAGCGTTGCATCACAACTGAAGTTACACTTCAACTTAGATGACAACATTGAAACAATTGTTATGCATAAGACCGTCATTGCTAATGCAGTGTTAGCCAATCACGTAGAGTTTATTGAAGGCTTTGAACTGTTTCATGCACGCCTACAACAGTTCAATATCCCCACTAGCATTGCAACAAACGCAATGCCAGACAACTTACTTTCACTATCAAAGCAACTTAATTTTGAACGTTTTTTTGGTATAAATTTATACTCCCAGGCAGATGTAAATTATCGTCCCAAACCAGACCCTGCTCTCTTTTTGCACGCGGCAGAAAAACTTGGCGTCAAACCAGAAGAGTGCTTGGTTTTTGAAGATTCAATGCCTGGCTTCCTCGCAGCGCGTGCTGCTGGCATGAAATGCATTGCAATTAAAAATGAGTTCAATCATAGTTTTTTAGAACACGTTCATGAATCTATTAGCAATTATCACGAAGCAGAAGAAGCCCTCAAAAAGATTTAACTCCCCTTCGCTCACCGCAGACGCTATATTCACTTTAGTATGGGACATATACAAAAACAGCATTGCTAGACTATCGATTGAACGCGCTTTTCAAGAATATAAAAGAAAGCTTTTTTATGAATACCTGCCAAACAGACGCTCTTTGGTTCAAAAATACACTAGCAAATCAACCGCTCATAGAAGCACTCAAGGCAATCAAGCTCGTTGTTTTTGATGTCGACGGCACACTGACTAATGCTGGCATTTACATTGACGACCAAGGCGAAGGCGGTCGGATTTTTTCAGTACAAGATGGTTTTATTTTTCGGCCTGCCACCAAAGCAGGACTAACACTTGCTCTCATGAGTGGCAAAAATAACAAATCTACTATGCATCGTGGCGCGGCCCTAGGCGTTCCTGAAAATCTCTGTAGCGTAGGCATACTCACTAAGCCAGAAGCTATTCATAAACTACAAACCGACCATAGTTTTACCCCCGCACAAACGCTCATGGTTGGCGATGACCACCTCGACGCCATAGTCAAAAAAACTGGTATGGCTAGCCTCTTTGCTTGCCCTGCCGATGCTCCCTTTTACTATCAAGCATATGCTGATATTGTATTGCCACGAGCTGGTGGCAACCAAGCTGCACGCTTACTGCTCGATCTCATTCTTTATATTCATGGCAAGCATTTTGACCAGGATTTAATTACACAATCCTTGGCTCTCTAGAAATCTATGCGCTACTTACAATTAATTATTTCTATTTCTTTGCTCAGCTGCCTATTAGGCGGTTTGATGCTTTTTTTTCAATACCAATACCATGCAACCGAAATAATTATTGATCACCAAGCGCCAATCGCTCAAGCTGAGGAACTTTCTATTCGCGAATACGATGAAAAAAGTGGGTGTGTTTTTGTCTTGCATGCAAAAAATTTTACGATTCCTCAGCAGCAGCAAAATATACTGTGCAATCAGGCCACAGCCTACCTCATAAACAAAGACCACCACACAACGGCAACGCTCTGTATTGCACAAGCCCATATTAATCGTATACATAAAATGATTACTTGCTCGCACAGCATTACTGGCAGTATGCATGGCATGACACTTATAACAACATCATGCCTCTATACATTTTCTTCGAACATTCTAGAGATTCCGGGGATATTTGAATTGAGGAGCGAAAAAGCACGTACCATAGCACCACAAGCAACTATCAATCTGCAAACAGGCACTATTACATGCGACAAAGGCATTAAGACCGAAATAACTCTGCAACTACAGCGTTCTCGCCGCAACAACAGCCGTTAATGATGCAGGCTCGTAGGGCAACAACATTTTTGCTACCTGTGTTAATGTAGCACCGGTTGTGCACAAATCATCAACAATTATCACATGTTTTCCGCGCAATTGCTCCATACCAATGAAACGATACCATGGGTTTAGAGAAAAAATATTGCGTACATTATTACGCCGTTTTTCTGCCGAAAGGCGCGACTGGTACGTAGTTTTTTTGTGTCTCATAATGCAACAACTCAAGCGTGCATTTTTAGCATGAGCAATCACTCGCCCCATTTCTACGGCCTGGTTAAAACCACGCCAGGCATAACGCGTCCAATGCAACGGTACCGGCACAACAATATCAACCGGAAGACCTGCAAGAGGACTCATTTGTAGCATCAACCGCGCAAGTTGCTTGCTGGCAAGACGATCTCCATTAAACTTCTTGAGTACGAGTTGACGAATAGGCTCTGTATATGAAGCAAGCGCAATAACCCGTAGTATTTTTTTTGTGGTAAGCGGTAAAAATACTGAAACAATCGGACAAATACGCGCAAGACACGGAGGACAAAACACACTCTCAGCATCAATAATACACGCACACTCACGACACTGATGAGGAAATACAATATTAGTGACTAGGGAAAATAATCGCTTAATCACGGTCTTTATAACAACCATGAGGCTCTTTTTGGAACGAGTTACATATCATACCGACAGCCCCAATAAAAATTGCTACATCAGCAAGATTAAAAACAGGGAAAAACAACGACCCTGCGTACAACTCAATAAAATCAATTACAGCCCCGTAAAACAGCCGATCAACAAGATTTGATAGCGCCCCAGCAATAGCCAATGTTTCAAAAATAATCGGCCTAAAGCGC
The DNA here is from genome assembly GCA_945897315.1 of candidate division TM6 bacterium UASB124. GTDB lineage: Bacteria > Babelota > Babeliae > Babelales > RVW-14 > CAIKAH01. The sequence continues at coordinate 106,476 of CAMDFF010000001.1, read as the reverse complement.
AATGCACGCCGCAGTGTATACCAGACAAGACCCCCAATGGTACAGCTAATAATCGTAGTTAATATATAAAAAACATACACGTTATGACTAGCAAAAAGACCCCAACTAATACCATGATTCCAGGTCAGCACAATATTACAACCGTAAAATGGCGCCAATGATTTCGTTGCAAGAGCCTTAAAAGCCCATGCCTTTGAAACACGATCAACAAAAAGAATTGTTAGAAAAGTAAGTAATGCATTCATACGCTATGCCCTGACCTGCACACCAAGATCTTTAATTGTTGTCACCATAATATTCCAGACTACATCGATATCGTTTTTCTCGAGTGTTTTATCGTAGCTAGTGAGCCACACGCGATACGTCAGCGCTCGCATATCCTGCCACGCTTTATTCTCAAAGCTATCGATTTGCTCAACTCGACTAATCAACATGCTCGCTTTTTGCAATGCTGAAACCACCTCAGCCGCAGGCATTATTCGAGGAACAAGTAAGCTCAGATCAATAAATGTATCTTGCAATTTGGAAATTGGTTTATAGGCTACAACGACTTCAGGCTCTTGACGTATAAAATCTCCATCAAGCTCAAATAATACTGCATCCGATTCTGCATCAATATCAAGTCGTGCCACAAATAGTGGATTCATCTTGCCAAGCAAACCAATAGCCCGCCCCGCATAGCGCAACTGTGCCGTCTGATGAGGATGATACCAAGGCGCAAGATGATCGTACAGCTTGTGCCATGATAACAATGTGATATCAAAACCAAGCTCCGCAAATAGATTACTTACGTCCTGCTTGCTTGTATAAAAATCAACATTGTGGCGTTTTTTAAAGTATACCCCAGCAACTGAGCGCTGCTCATGGGGCATATTATGAACTGTTGACCAGATGCGCCCACACTCAAAAAATGCCAGACTGTCACGGTGCACATGGTTTTCTATAATATTCTTGAGCAGCCCCGGAACAAGAGAGCTAATCATAGTGCTGTAGTGTTCAGAAACAGGATTGAGCAAGGCAACAGAATTTATAGGCTCATAGCCAATGTGTGTTAAAAATTGTTGGTCAGCAAGAGCATAATTTTGCTGCTCAACCATCTGAGCAGAGCGAGCAAAATAGTGCTTTATTCGTGACATACGATTAATCGCCTGAAGAGAAAAAGGCGTTCGCGTTATGGGCGGCAATGTAAGCTCAATATTGTCAAAACCAAAACTACGCGCCACTTCTTCTAAAATATCTTCTTTAATTTTAACATCTTTACTTGAGCGAAATGACGGAATCGCAATCAGATAATCACGGCCATCAAAGTGTACTCCAAATTCAAGTCGTGTAAGCAAGCCCGTAACAACAGCTGGATCTAGCTGCATGCCAATACGATTTTCTAAAAATCTGTGTTCTATTATGATAGCTTGTGGGACAACAGCCTCGCCAATTTGAATAATTTCATGAGCATGCGTGTGTGCAATACCTGCTTGTTTGAGCAAAGAAATAAATCGCCGGCACGCCTGTGTGGTTTGTTCAGGGTCAAGCGTTTTTTCATAACGAGCTGAAGCATCTGTCCGCATTTTATGGCGTTGAGCGCTACGGCGCACCGTGCCAGCGTCAAATGTTGCCACCTCAAATAAAACACGTTTGGTCGCCGCAGTAACACCGCTATTCAAACCACCCTTAACACCAGCAAGGCACAATGGTTTGCCCGAGTCAGCAATAACAGTATCCTGCGTTGTCAGCGCGATATCAGAACCCCCAAGAAGTGTCATCGTCTCACCATCACGAGCCATACGAACGATGAGTTGATTGTCTACTATTGCATCGGCGTCATACGCATGCACGGGCTGCCCCCAGTCATTCATCAGATAATTTGTAGCATCGATGATGCCATCCATAGGGCGAGCACCAATATTTAACAGCCGGCTTGCGATCAATAAATTACATGGCTTATTAGTGACGCTATCGAGATAAAGTGCTGTAAAACGTGAGCATGCCTGTGGCGCCTGAATGGCGATACTTATTGGCATCGTCACCGTTATTGGGCTTTTTTCTGTGTAAATTTTTGCAGGAATATCTGCTAAAAAATGCTTAATTGGCGTAAGTGGGATTCCTAAGAAGCCGCTAAATTCTCGGGCAAAGCCACGATGCCCCCACATATCGGGTCGATGTGTAATCGACTTGTTATCGACTTCAATCAGCACATCTTGCGCTTGCCACTGATCACGCCAGCTACCATTCATTAACTCTACAGAGACGTCAAATACAGGCAGTGCGCCCTCTTTTTCACCATTAAAATCAGCATGTGTTGCCCACGTAAATATGCTACCATTTTGCTTCACCATCAATGCCCCAACACCAGAAAATGACCGTATTGGCATATCAACGTCTAGCTTAAGCTCTGGGATATTCACTGAAATATGGCTACCTTTAGCAATGCCAGGTGCGCTAAAAAAGAACCCTGAGAGATCATGGGAAATATGACGAACACCTTCCATCTCAGCAGTGATTCGATTAAATTGTCGATAAATGTGGTCAACGTCTTGTTGGCGCCAGTCAGCGTCCAAATGATCAAATATCCAAGCAAGCGATAGCTTCATATGTTTTTCTCACAGCGGTTTAAGAGCTAATATGGTCTTCAAAGTCTGCCGTAGATCCACATAAAGGTCAATGCGCGTATGTCTTCTTAGCAGAGAACAATTAACCGCGACGCCTTACCCCAAACTGTGGATTAAGCAAAGAAATAATATCATCATAGCAACGCACCTCTGCAATAGTAAGTGCAGTAAAACCGCCAGCATCACTCAGGGTTGTATCTGCTCCTTGTGCCAGTAGCCACCTCACAATATGTACTTTATTAGCCGCTACTGCATGCATAAGCGCTGTGCGCCCTGAATTATCTTGCAGATTTAATACATCAGTATATTCCGCAAGCTCACGTGCTACACGCGTATGCCCTTTCTGCACAGCTATCATTAATGCTGTCATGCCTGTGTCCTGAGCTTGAGCTCCAATAGGCGCCCCATAGTTTGTTCTCAGTAAATATTGAACCATTGCAAGCCTTCCAGCATCTACTGCATACATTAATGGCGTTTTTTCATTAATATAGGTATTGCGAAGCGCTGGATACGCTATCATAAGCTGTTCGACCTTGCGACGATAGCCATTTGCAAGCGCCTTTAAAAGCGCTTGCAGCTCTTTATTCGATGGTTGTTGAAGCGGAAGCTCATTATACTCAGGTGACGTCTCAGGGTTAATATCTTGCCGGCACATTGGGCACTTATTGAGACAGGTTTCCGTTGCGGCTGAACGCCGTATGCATTTCTCATGAAATTTGTGTACTTGTGTGTCATCGGCAACCATTCCATCGAGAGAAAGCGTATGCAAACGTACTATTTTTTCTGCTCCACGGTCTTCAACTCTAAGGGGGGAGTAACATATTGAACAATCTTCTGCGGCGATCAAAACAGAAAACATACAACAAGCTATAATGGCAAAAAATAAGGGTCTCTGTGTAGCGAAAATCATAATCATTAATCCTTGTATCTTCTCGTTGTTGTGTATCTTGCTATTGCTTTACTTTATAATAGTATTGCTGGCGCCAGACCTGCGGCTTCTGCAGCCCCCAATAGATCAGCAATGTCGCCATAGTTTCTTAATAGTGCAATCGCACGAGCTGTTCGCCCATGTTGATCCTGCGCATGCACATTTACACCTAAAGCAATCAATAGGGCCACATTTTCTTTGCAACCAAAAGCCGCCGCACGCATAAGAGGCGTCATTCCAGCATTATTGTGCATATCTACGACCGCTCCATACTTAACAAGCTCATTGAGCCCATATGATCTCGGATAAGAAGCAGCATAAAAAAGTGCCGTACGCCCATGCGCATCGACTTGATCGATATTTGCTTGTCCTTTATTGATCAATGCCCTTATAGATATTTCATAGCCACTCTTAGCCGACAACATCAATGCCGTTTTCCCATAATTATCAACAGACTCAACATCTGCCCCCATGGCCAATAACATATTAATAGTAGGCGTACGACCGCGCTCAGCGGCATACATAAGAGCCGTCTTTCCCGTGTTGTCTTGATGATTGACATACATATCTCGATCGGCAATTTCTACATAATAAAGCAATGGGTGCATCATTTTTTTAGCCCCATACATTGCAGCATACATAAGCGCAGTCATGCCGTGTTCATCAGTTTGCCCTACTAGCAAAGGATACCGCGCAAGAAATACCTGAGCGCGATCTAATTGTCCCTTTTTGGTAGCATTTAAAAACTGTCTCAAAACTTTAGGCGGTCCAAACAAATCAGGGGAATTTTCTTTGGTTATCTGCCTCCGGCACGTTGGACAATCAAGCCCCTTGCCGAGTTGTCGGCATGTAATCGCCCACTGCTTAATGCATCCAACATGAAATGAATGCGTTTGCGCTGCTGGAGCAACATTGCCATTCATAATCGTATGCACAGCAACAACACGATCAGCACCAATGCCATTGAGATCAAGCGCGCCTACACAAACAACACAATCCTCGACCATTGCGAAAGCTGATTGAGTTATAATCAATAAATACGCTATCAAGATCATATTTTTATTAAAAAAAGTCATGCAATTCCTCGATTATTTTACAGCTGAAAAAATGCTCCAGTAGATGATATCGCAGCATACTAGCTGAGCAACATCTCCTGATAAACAGTATCAGCCAGGCTGGGGAGAGGGGGGGGGTGTTAAATCGCGCTGTCTTCCAGTTGCTCTTTATCTTCAATCTCTTCTTTTGTCACCAAACCACTAATTGCAAATGCACGCTTAAGCGCCATAGCTTCAGCAACCTTGAGGATCATAGCATTGGTGTACTGCTGCCAGATAGGCGCATCACGCTTATAATACTCTTTGATGCTCACAAATACCGTTGTTGCCTTTGCTCGATCTTTACGGAAAACACTGCAAAAAGCGCCACTTAATTTTGTTTTATCAAAGGCAAGGTGTTCAGTTCCGTACGCAAGATGCAGGCTACCATCATCACGCTTAGTCAAAACATCGCCCTGATAAACAACATCGCTCTCCAATCCATCAAATTGGTCATGCAGATTGGCTATTTTTAAGTAGCCATCACGACTCGTAATGATAGTCGACTTGCCACCATACTTGATAAAATAAATTTCTTTTTTTAATGGATCAAGACTGTAAGCATTACACAGATACATAAACGCCCGGAACTCATCATCCGTAGCCCCTGGAGCAACCATGCTTCGTATATTTTCTGGTGTATCTTGTTTCTGCAATGGAGCTTTTGAGAGGGTTGCCATAATGTTCCAAATAATAAAATCAACAGTGTAAACTCTTTTGTCCGTGCAAATAATACGCACAATAGAAAATTAAGCAATCAAAAAATTGCTACCGCGAGCGCTATTTTATCGCCATCCACAACTGTCCACGACGATAACCAATTTTTACCAGCTCCATGACTAGGGGCCATAAAATAATCAGCGCCCCAAAAAAAAGATATTGGTTAAGAGTCGGCCGAATAAAGCCAAAAAACGACTGCCCAATTGATGTTAATGGCAACGTTATCCCAATAATGCCGGATGCAATACTAAGCAACAAGAGTACCATGGGAGGCCGATGACCAAACAAAAAGAATCGCTGGGTCCGCATGACAAAAAACATTATCAGCTCTGAACAGATACTAAACATAAACCATACAGTCTGCAGCACTTTTGGCTGCGTACAAAAAACCCTGAAAAAGAAGAAGTCGAAAGTACTTCCAATAATCCCGAAAACAAGCGCCTTGGTTATCAGCTGCGAAAATTGATACTGTTGCGGCTTTGCAATATCTTCAAGAACAACGTGATCTGTTGCAATTGCAATCAAGGGAAAATCAGATAGCAGGTTCACTAGTAAGATTTGAAGTGTCGTCATCGGCAAGAAGTCAATCATTAACGAAGCAACTGCCAGTGAATAAAAATTAGACACGTTACAAATAAGCATCAGCTGAATATATTTGATTGTGTTTGCTACAATTCTGCGCCCTTCGGCTACGCCATCAACAATCACCCCAAGACTACGGTCCAGCAAAATAAAGTCCGCCGCATTTTTAGCAATGTCTGTTGCATTGTCGACTGCAAGGGCAACATGCGCCATTTTAAGAGCTGGCGCGTCATTAATACCCTCTCCCATAAAACCAACCTGCTCTTGCTTTTCAAGCGCTTGTACGAGGTTATATTTCTGATGAGGTGACATACAGGCAAAGACTGCATTTTTTTGATACATTGCTAGTCGTTTATCATCCGGTACATCTGCAAGCATACTTGCAGTAATCACTTCTGATGGATCTTTAATTAAGCCAATTTTACAGGCAACAGCACCTGCAACATCTGAGGTGTCGCCTGTTATAATTTTAATTGAAAGCCCAAGCGCCTGGGCTTTAGCAACAGCATCGATTACAGATTCTTTAATGGGATCTTCAAACGAAACCATGCCAACAAATTCAAAATTTCTCTCGTCGATTAATTCATCTATGGTAAGCGCTGCAGAAACTTCTTTTCTTGCAACAGCAACAACACGTCGCCCGAGCATGCCCTGTTCATGAATCCACTGCTTGATGGGAGATATATCGCACGGCTGACAGCGATCAGCCATTTTTTCTGGGACCCCACGAATGTATGCATAAGTTTCAGACCCCGTCATCACTAATGCATGCGAACAATAATGCTCATGATCAAACGGTAAATACAGAAGCCGGTCACTTGCCGGCATTTGCCCTCGAAAACTCTTCACTAAAGCATCATCAAATGAACGTGCTGCATCTTTACGCTCAAGCAATAGGTGCTGGTTGACTTCAATAGCAGCAACAAAAACCGCTTGCTCATCGCCATACACGTCAGCAACCGTTAGGCTATTTTCTGTCAGTGTTCCTGTTTTATCTGAACACAACGTTGTAATGCTGCCAAGATCTTCAATCGCGGATAGGCGCTTAACTACGACCCGCTGCTTTGCTAAGCGGGAAGCACCTTGCGCAAGACAAAATGTCATCACCATCGGCAGCCCCTCTGGCAAGATGCTCAGTGCAAGCGCTATTGCAAAAATCAGTATCTCGCTCAGCTGCATACCACTAGGGTGCAACACGGTGTGCAACAAGACAAGCCCTACCATTGTAACGAGAATTAATCCCATCATGATGAAAGTAAAAATTTTAATGTTGTGCGCAAAAAGACTTTCTCGCTTGATACTGGTGGCCTGCTCTGCAAGAAACCCCAGAGAGCGATTTTTGCCTGTTGCAATGACTACCGCCACACCAGTCCCTGTCACGACAACCGTGCCAGCATACGCAATTGAATTATACGTTTGTTGATCATCTTTCAGAGATTGTTCTGCTATTTTTCTACATGGCTCAGACTCACCAGTAAGCACTGATTCATCAATCAGCAAGTCCTGCGCATTGATAATCCTACAATCTACTGATAACACATCTCCAGGCTCAATGTGCACCACGTCGCCAGGAACAAGCTCTGTAGTCAAAATTTCTTTGATAGCGCCACCTCGACACACGGTGGTTTTCTGAGCAATAATACCACGCAGATCGGCAATAGTTTTTTCAGCATGATATTCCTGATAAAAGCCAAAAAACACATTGATAAGCACAAAAGTAGTTATCATTAAAGCATTACTTGCTTCACCAAGACTAAAAGAAATTATAGCTGAAGCGCCCAGCAACAAAAAAAATGGCGACTGTAGTTGTCGCCACAATATCGCGAGCGCTGTGTTACCGCTTTGCTTCAAAATATTTTTACCATACATTTTCTGCCGCGATAAAATCTCGGTCTCTGCAAGGCCACGAACAGGATCTACGGTTAATTGCTCTAATATTTTTGCAATATCGGCATATGCATAGTCATGCGTATTCATCACCAGCTCTCCTCTTCCCTCTTGTGTATGAAAACTACTATTTAACCGATTTTTGTAGAATCAAAATTCTATCACGCAATGCGATTGCCTTGTCAAAATCAAGCGCTTCGGCGGCAGCCTGCATTGCTTCTTCACATTCGCGAATCATCAATTGCAAATCTTCTTGCCCCTGTGCCTTAACCGAAAGACCTTTTTTTATCCCGCGTGAAGCTTTAGCAATAGCGTCCTGTAGGCCATTAATACTCTTAGTAACTTCGCGCTGCACACTCGTTGCTGTAATACCATGCTCAATATTGTGCGCCAATTGACGCTGACGACGTCGATCAGTTTCGTCCATGGCCTGCTTCATTGATTTGGTAATGTGATCAGCATAAAAAATTACTTTGCTTTCAGTATTACGAGCAGCACGACCAATTGTTTGAATAAGCGATCGCGCGTCACGCAAGAAGCCCTCAATGTCTGCATCGAGAATTGCCACAAGTGCAACCTCAGGCAGATCAAGACCTTCGCGCAACAAGTTAATGCCAACCAAACAGTCAAAAACCCCAAGACGAAGCTTGTGCAGGAGTTCGGTGCGCTGAGGGGTTTTCACTTCGCTATGCATATAACAGACCTTAATCTGTCGATCTTCCAGATACTGAGCTAACTCTTCTGCCGCCTTTTTGGTAAGCACCGTCACCAGTGTTCTAAAACCTTTTTCGGTTGTAGCTTTAATTTGCCCAATAACATGCGCAAGCTGACCTTGTCGCGGCACTATTTCTATAATTGGATCAACAATTCCGGTTGGACGAACCATCTGTTCGGCAATCTGGTCATGATGCGTAAGCTCATATTCGCCTGGCGTTGCAGAAACAAAAATAACATCTTTAAAGTGTCGTTCAATTTCTTCAAATTTTAAAGGTCGATTGTCATATGACGCCTGCAAACGAAAACCATATTCAACAAGTGCTGTTTTACGGGCTTTGTCGCCATTGTACATCGCACGCATCTGAGGCACAGTAATATGTGATTCATCTATGACAAGCAGATAGTCATCGCCAAAGAAATCAAATAGAGCATGTGGCGTTTCGCCTGGTAGCCGCCCATCAAAATAGCGTGAATAATTTTCTACGCCTGTACAATATCCGGTCTCTTTGATCATATCAATATCATGATTAATACGCGTCAAAAGACGTTCACGATATAGCGGGTTTTCTATCAGTGGAGCTTCATGTGCCAGGTCACGCTTAATATCACCAATAGCGGCATCACGTTTTTCTTGAGTAGTCACAAAATGCTTTGCTGGAAAGATAAGCGTATTATCAAGCGTTGATAGCACTTTGTGCTCGCGTCGGTCAACAAGCTCCATGACGTCTATCTGGTCCCCAAACAATTCTATTCTCAGATTGTCACGCATGTACGGTAAATTAATAATAACCGCACTACCCTGAACCTTAAATGTCGCAGATGTACTTTCCATGTCATTGCGCTTGTATTGAATAAATACGAGCTGATCAATGAGCTCTTTGCGCGTAATTTTTTGCCCAACATGCAGTTGAAGCGTTAAGGCACGATAGTCTTCTGGATTACCAAGAGAGTAGATTGCTGAAACTGATGCCACAACAATAACATCGTTACGGTTGATTACCGAAGCCGTTGCCTCAACGCGTAATCGTTCAATCTCGCTGTTAATTTTTGTCTCTTTGGGAATATAAATATCTTGTGCAGGCAAGTACGATTCTGGCTGATAGTAATCATAATAACTGACAAAGTAGCAGACTTTATTTTCAGGAAAAAACAAGCTGAACTCTTCATAAAGCTGAGCTGCCAATGTTTTATTGGGAGAAAGAACCAGTACGGGCTTATTTTGCTGAGCTATAACATTAGCAAGCGTAAACGTTTTGCCTGAACCAGTTACTCCTAAAAGTACCGATTTGCATGGCCTGCCTGTATTAAGTTTAGCGATGGCGCTTGGTTGATCACCACCAGGAGGAAATGGTGACAAAAGCTTGAATGCCTTTTTTTCTATGTTTTTCATAGCTGGCATCTTAACACGAGGATGAAGTTTTTGAAAATAAGAGCAAAAATATGAAGAATTATGATTTGCTAAGCCAGATGTAACTCGGAAGAGAAAAATCTGGCGGGGCTGACGAGACTCGAACTCGCGACCTTCCGCGTGACAGGCGGACGCTCTAACCAACTGAGCTACAGCCCCCTCAGGGGGAAACCCTGCCTAGAAGGCAAGATTGCATTACATTGTGCCAGAAAACGCCACTTTTGCAAGCATTATTTGCTATTTCACAAGTAGCGCACAAACTTTTCTTCGCCATCAAGACTATGGGGTGTCTTCTTCAGCAAAATGATTTGAGAACAGCTGCGCTCTGCTTGGCGCTACAAGCCCTGCACAGCTTCTTTCCTGACATCGAACATCGTGAGCTGAGCCAATAGGATCAGCGACGCTACGGGGGGAATACTTACAAAGCGCCACAACAAGCTCATCTTCTGTAAAAAATTGCTTTAATAACGAGACAATATCCTTATGACCTCCCGCAATAGCAAAAGCTAGAGGGGTTTTCCCTTCGCATTCTTTTTTCATCATTGCAGGCGTAATATCATTAAGTATGGCCTGAAAAAACTGTTTATCTCCACACCAAGCAGCCTCATGAAAGTTTTCAGGAGTACCATCTTCGGTCCACGAAAACAACGTTTTATTGCCACAGGCAAAAAGAACCATACTTAAAAAAAGTATTTTCTTCACAGCATATCTCCTTAATCGTGCTCACAAATTTTTCTTGCACCGGAAATCACATGTAATTACGCTTTTTTAGCAGCTACAATTTCTTCTATTTTTTTAACTATTGCTGCAGCATCAATGCCTGCTAAAGACATAAGCGCCTCAGGAGAGCCAGAGCGCATAACTCCATGCACCCCCATGGTATGCACACGGATGCCGTCCAGACTACAAGCATGCGCAACTGCTTCACCAAGACCACCTTCGATATAGTGATCCTCTACGGTCACAATTATTCCACCAGCAGCGTTTGCTGTCTGAATAATTGTTGTTGCATCAAGTGGCTTGACCGAATAGGCATCAATCACTGAAGTCAGAATGCCTTTCTCAGCTAGCAATGTATGCGCCTTGAGCACCTCGTGCACCGTAATGCCTGCTGCAACAATACATATTTTATCGTGTGACGAAGATGCTAGCACTTTACAACCACCAATAGGAAAAACCTCGTGTGCATCATACAAAAGTGGCGTTGCTGCGCGAGTAGTTTTCATATACGAAATACCATCATTATATGTAGCCATTGCGTACACTAATTTATACGCGCTCACACCGTCTGCGGGATAAAGAACTACACTGTGAGGAACTGCGCGCAGCATGCTAATATCTTCAAGTCCCATTTGTGAAGGTCCATCTTCGCCAATCGAGCAACCACTATGTGATCCACAAAGCCTGAGCGGGACGCGGCCAACGCCTGCCATACGAATCTGATCAAAGCAACGGCTAAAAAACGCTGCAAATGTTGCTGCAAAGGCAATATTTCCACGCTGTATAAGACCAGTAGCGACGCTGATCATATTTTGTTCAGCAATGTAACACTGCACAAAACGCTCTGGCGCAACTGCTGCTGCAAGATCTGTAAAGGTAGAATTTTGCACATCAGCATCAACTGTCCATACATTCGACACCTCTTGTGCCAATGCAGCCAAGGCAAGACCAAATGCTTTGCGTGTCGCCATAGTTTTGCCAGCTGGCATTGCCTGAGTCATTGCTGTTTGTGAGGGGACAGGAATAGAAATATGCGCAATAAGGGAAGAATGAGCGGGAGCGTTGAGCACGTACTGCTTGCCAGCATAGCTAGCTGCTTTGCTAAAACGCTTATTCAGGTGCGCAATTGCTATTTCTGCTTCCGCTGGAGTCAGAGGCTTGCCGTGATAGCCATTTTTATCTTGGATATCATCAAGACCATAGCCCTTAAATGTCTTTGCTATTATGGCAACAGGGCCTTGCTTAAATTTTTGTGCAATCACAAGCGCTTGCATCACCATTGCCATATCATTGCCATCAATAATAAGCGTCTCCCAGCCAAAACTTGCCCAGCGACCAGCCGCAACATCAAGGCTGTGCGCATCAAGCGCTTCGCCAGATTGCGCTAAACGATTAACGTCGACAATTGCCACAAGTCCAGGCGTGTTGTTTTTTCCTGCTAGCGCAGCTGCTTCCCATACCGATCCTTCAGCACATTCACCATCACCAAGCACCACATACGTCACATAACCCAGATTTTTACGCTGAGCGTTAATCGCCATACCAAGCCCAACCGAAAGGCCTTGACCAAGTGATCCTGTAGCTGCTTCGTTATATTTAAACCGTGGCGTAGGATGGCCTTCAAATACAGAATCTACTCTGCGCAGTGAGAGCAATTCTGTGTCTGTAATAATCCCGACTTGATGAAGCGCCGCATACAAGACGGGAACCGCATGCCCTTTAGATAAAATAAAGCGATCATTATACTCGTTTTGCGGCTGTGCATAGTCATACCGCAAGACATGCCCAATAAGCGCTGCAATAATATCTGCAACCGACAAGCATGTTGTTGGATGGCCAGAATTCGCAGCCGTCGTAGCACGAATAGAATCAATACGAATACCAAGCGCTTTGTGCTCTAGAAAAGAAATCAGTTTTTGATCAACGTGCTGTTGCATGCGAATGACTCTTTGGGGGTATTACAGTAGATAAGTGTTGCAAATACGGAAGCACCATTTTGCTCCATGATTCTAATTTATCAAATTTAGTAGCAATATCAGATAATGGCATCAGCGCTCCATTTTTCAGCTCACTTTTAATGCTGATATGAGGCGATACGCCTTCAAGCAAATACACAAAACCAATGTGCACTTTACCCACCAAGTCACTGTCATCGTTAATAATTCCAAGCGGCGTAATGCGCAATGCATCACTATAATTAATCTCTTCATGAAACTCACGCTGTGCCCATGCTGCAATTGATTGCTCAGCCATGTCTTCTTCGCGCAAGTGACCACCGATCCCCATCGTACATTTCCCTTGCAAGCGCTGCTCGCTTGCATCCGCACGACGCTGCATCAAAAAATACATGTTATTATATTTAAAAATAAGATAGGGAATAATCTGCTTATAATCAGCATTTTCTTCCATAGCGCTGCGCCACAAAAACTGACCTTTATCTCTGATTGTGTCTTCGTATTTTACAAAATCTGTTAATGGCAAAAAGCCATCAATATAACCATGCGTAAAAATATCTTCACGCGGCACTACTAAAATTTTCTCATCAACTTTCATATCAACCTTTCATGTTTGTTCTGAAAGTATATCATACGATGAATAAAGAAAAGACTCAGTATGTTTAAAAATTGATTTTTAATAGATATAAAAAATTTTTTGATTTTATCCAACATTTGGTGCATAGTGACCTCCTGTTCAGTTAATTAACTAAAGGAATCAATCATGAATCACCCTACATCACACCAGTCGCTTGTTTTTAGTTTGTTACTTGCCGTTGCGCCTTTCACTGTGTGCGCAGCAGGTACATCTGAACATGAAATTGCTGATGCTCAGGTTAAAAAAGCCCTTGCTAGCTTAAAAACCGACGGCAAAGAAAATCATGCCGTTGCTGAAGCCGTCTGCATTGATGTCGACCTCTCAAAGGTAAACTCTAGCACCGAGCAACCATCATTAAGCTTTACCGCTATCGAAAGCAGTATTGATCGCATTGAATATGAACTTGCAGACCTTAAAGTCCATCTAGCTGACATGAAAGAATCTGTTGCTTTACAAGCTCGTGATGAGAAAAATTTACGCACACGCCTAAAAGCTGAACTTGACCGTAAAACAATAACTGTAAATACAACCCTAGCAAAAGAAGACCTGCTTGATGAAGATGAATCAGGCGATGATACTATTGATGAAGATGACGATATGGATATTGATGAAGAGCAAGACGCGGTCGCGATTATTGCTAAAGAGTATGAAGCAGCGTAAAAGCTATTTTTTCACCAGATACACCAACTCATTAGTAAAACCCATTCCCAATTCATAGCGCAAAAACGACTCTTTTTTCAGCGGATTTTCTTGCCATGCATTGTTTTCGTGTTTCAATAATGCGATTTCTTTATGCATCTGAGAGATCCGCTGCTCTTTTTTAGCACACGCAGCGCGCAACTTGTAATAAGCAACCAAGCCATGTTTACCAAAACAGGCAAAATAAAGCGCTGCTCCCGAGCAAGCAATAAACAATCCCGTACCAATAATGCGTTTAATTTCCATGCTATCCCTACTCTTTTCCTAGGTCACGATGAGATATTACCCACTGTACCTGAGGAAGCGCAAGTGTTGTTAGTTTTTCTACAAATGCGACTGAACGATGCTTGCCACCAGTACAACCGATAGCAATCGAAACAGCAAATCGCCCTTCTTCATAAAAGCGTTTTAAATTAAACGACAAAAAATCTACTAATCGCTCCCAGTAGTCGCTAGCAATGACATGACCAAAAATATAATCATTGATTAGCTGATCACGACCATCAAGCGGCTTAAGAGCTGGAATAAAATAAGGGTTTGGTAAAAAACGCACATCAAAAACCAAATTGCTTTCAGGCGGCACTTCGTACTTAAACCCAAACGAGACCACGTGCGCAATCAAGTTGCGTGGCGCATCAAGCGAAATAGTATTATTCACCCAGCGACGCAGCTCATGAATATTAAAGACATCGGTATCTAAAACAATATTGGCTATCGCAAGTAAAGGCTCAAGGAGTCGTCGCTCCTGCGCAACAGCTTGCTTAAGGCTCATCGCATCGCCAAGAGGATGCTTGCGCCGGGTTTCTTGAAACCGCTTAAAGAGCGTTTTATCGCGAGCATCAACAAAAACAATCATAAATTTGTACCCTGGCATTTGCTGTTTTACCAGCTCAAGCTCTTCAAAAAAGGTGCTCAAAAAATGCTCGTTGCGAACATCGATACCAATCGCAACTTTATGTAACGAAGTATTGCCATGAAACGCAAGCTTAATAAACGTCGCAAGTAACGGTACGGGTAAATTATCAACACAATAAAAACCAACATCTTCTAGCGCACGCATAACGCTTGTTTTTCCGGCACCAGAGAGGCCAGTAATGATGTAAGCGTCACGAGGCGATGTTGCCGGATTGATAGTCAGCGTATCCATAAGGGGGCTCTTTTGCTCTCTGTTGAAGAGAAGACAGAAAAAAGACCCACAAAAATTCGTGGGCCTTTGTAATTCATCTATTGTAATAAGCGTTATTTCATTAACGCATCACGGAAGAAGTCTAACTCTTCCAGTACTTTGCCTGCACCAAGCACAACGCACAAAAGAGGATTTTCTGCGCTTTTAACAGGCAGTCCAGTCTCTTTTGAAAGCAGCACATCCAAATTTCTTAATTGCGATCCGCCACCAGCGAGCGTAATGCCGCGGTCAACAAGATCGGAAGAAAGTTCTGGGGGTGCATTTTCAAGCGCCGCACGCACAGCATCAGTAATAATCGAGATTGGCTCAGTGAGCGATTCAAAGACTTCAGCATCAGTAAGCTTAATCGTCTTTGGCACCCCAGTGATCAAATCTCGGCCCTTAATGTTAGCCGTCTTGCGTGGCTCGCCAGCAACAAGCAACGCGGTACCGATATTAATTTTAACGTCTTCTGCTGTTTTTTCACCAATCAGTAAATTGTATTTACGCTTCACATACTGCACAATGGCACGATCCATCTCGTCGCCACCAACGCGTACCGATTTGCAAAATACAATATCCTTAAGCGATATAATTGCAACTTCAGTCGTTCCACCGCCGATATCAACAATCATGATGCCCGTAGGCTCTTCAACCGGAAGACCGGCACCAATAGCCGCAGCCATTGGCTCCATAATTGTATAAACTTCACGCGCACCAGCCTGCTTAGCGGAATCTTCAATCGCACGTTTTTCTACTTGGGTAATGCCAGATGGCACCCCAATGATCATCCGTGGACGAACAAACGTATGGCGATTATTGTTCACTTCACGCATGAAGTAACGCAACATGCTTTCGGTAAGCTCGAAGTTGGCTATCACCCCGTCACGCATTGGACGACAAGCGATAATACTCTCTGGTGTTTTGCCAAGCATGCTCTTTGCACGAAGACCAGCAGCAAGCACTTCGTTGGTAGAGCTTTTTACAGCAACCACCGATGGTTCATCCAAAACAACACCACGGTTTTTAACATAAATCAGAGTATTGGCAGTACCAAGATCTATCGCCATGTCATTTGAGAAAAAACTAAAAACTTTTTTCGCCGGCCAAAATTTCATTAAAAAGCTCCGCGTGGCACTAAAATTGTAGCTCTGCACCTAGTTGAACCGCGTGCACTTTAGCAAATGCACTACCATTCATCGGCATATCATAACTAATAAAAAAGCGCGGCGCAAACATAATTTTCTCCATTGCAACCGCTGTATCATAACGCAGCGCAAGACTTACATAATGCGCACGCCATCTCGTTAAACCTTTTTTGCTTGCAATCAAGCTTTCATCGCCTTGTAGATAGCTTTTAATCGTTTTATCAACACGTTCATCGCGCCAATTATCATCTTCATGGCGAAAATACGAATACCGTGCTTGAAAATCAAGGCCGTCTGTTAAATTGCCAAGCTCGAGATAAGGAGAACACTTAAAAGAGAACCCAGGATCAACTCGGACGCGACCTGTTAGCGCACTAAAAATTGTCGGCTCATTGCCAATAGCAATACGCCTTTCTTTAGTGTGAGAAAATAAATGCGTAAAGCCGAGCATTAACCCCACTGTTAAATCCTGTTTCAATTCTACGCCCGTTACCCAGTCGCCATACATTCCCCAATGACCATCGCTAGCCGCAGGAATCGACCCTGGAATTGCATGGTCCATTCCTATGCCGGTAGGTATCAAGACTCCGCTTTGCAGCGCTGTGTCAATGGTACGAGCAAGCAGTGCGTGATCAAACGATTTGTGCCAACGTATATAGACATCAAGATCACCAAAGCCATTTTTTGTGAATTGATTTGAGGAAAAACCAAGGCTGTCATGAGTAGATCGACGAATTTTATCCGCGCGCTGCTGAGAAAGTGCTGCAAGCTGCTGAGCTGTATGGCCTAATTTTTCTTGTGGCGATAAAATTTGTGCTGACTGTTCTTGGTTAAAATCATAGCGCACAGCGTTGCGCAGTGACATCACCGGCAAACGTGCGCCCACCCAAAGATTTTGCCATCCAAGATTGTATTGTCCGTCAAGCAGCAATCCGACTGTTTCAATTTTACCCGCCAGCTTGAACATCATAGATTTATGTTCAAGGGCATGGCTACCTGTTACAGCAAAAACAGGATTACTAAGCCCCGTATTTACCTGAAGATAACTATTAATAACATCTTTTAAGTCGTACTTACCCCACAACTCTGGAATACCAACTTTGCCACCACTGCGCTTGTCAGCCGTTGAGCCAGCAGTATACATAAATGAAGCTGTTAGGTGTGAGCGCTTCTGAAAAACATACGACTCTGGTCGTTCCAAAATGGGGATCCATCTGTTAGTATTGTTGCTTGGGAGAACAGCCGGCACAAAAAGCAGCACAAGCCCGGTAGCGCGTAAAGCGCGTTTTACGTAATTCATCATAAGCATGCTTCTTTAAGTAAAATGGTGAGTAACGTTTTAGCTAAGCTAAAGGTACGGTTGATCATACGATAAATAGTTGTTTCGTCAAGATGGCCAGAAAGATTACTATGACAAAACCAATGATCTATGCAGCAAATTGGAAAATGTGTTTATCGCTTTCACAAGCAGCACAGTTCGCCAAAAATAATACCATTGCGCTTGCACAATTAGCCCAGCACAGCACGATAATTTTATGCCCTTCGGCAACAGCGATTCATGCAGTGCACTCAGCGTGCTCAGCAACAGGTATTTCTATTGCAGGACAAAATTGCTCAGCACATATTACAGGTGCATTTACGGGACAAGTAGCAGCTATCGACCTTGCGGCAGCTGGGGCTACATACTGTATTGTTGGGCACTCGGAATGCCGCAAATATAACAACGAAAGCGCTGCCCTTGTTGCAGAAAAAACACTGAGAATTACTGAGGCTATGATGACACCAATTATCTGCATTGGGGAAACAGCAGATGAGTTTGAAGCTCACAACACAGAAAAATCTCTAGATGCCCAACTAAATCCGGTACTCGCTGCACTAGCTACCATTAGCTCCCAAGCTATAATTATTGCCTATGAACCCGTATGGGCAATTGGCACCGGCAAGGTGCCATCACAAGAAATTTTGAAAGCCTGTTTTTTATATTTGTCTAAAAAAATAGCTCTTAATAAGCATGAAATCACTCTGCTATACGGTGGAAGCGTTACATCACAGAATGCTCCATCTCTGAAGAGCATACCCTTTCTTGATGGCTTTTTAATTGGGGGTGCAAGTTTAGATTTTCAAGAGTTTAAAAAAATTGTAGAATGCTAAAGAGCGTTGTGTGCTCATCAATAATTTTTTTGAAAGAAATACTATGTACACGTTTATATTCATTCTTTTTATGATTGTAAGTTTGTTGTTATGCCTATTCGTACTGATTCAACAAGGAAAAGGCGACCTTGGAGTTAGCAGCATGAGCGGCTCACAAATGCTTTTTGGTGGTTCAGGCGGTCAAACATTTTTTGAACGAGCTACATGGCTCCTTGGTGCTTTGTTTATGCTTGGTGCATTAGCCCTTGCAGTCGTTAAAACAAAAGAACAAAAACTTTCCATCCTTGATGATGTAGTGTTACCAAGACAAGCTGTTCCTAAGCCAGCACTACCAGCTAAAATTAACAAGACAGAAGCCATTGCAGCCGAGACTGAACAGCAAGAAGATACTACACCTGAGGCCTAAACCTTAAACCACAAGTAGTTGAGAGGGTAGTGTGTTGTTACGATTAATAGACGCACTAGGTAATGTATGCCTTGATGGTTGCCAGTACTTTGGCAAGATTGGTATCTTTGCATGGCAGGTCATCGCTACCATATGTACCACGCGGCCTGATTTTAAAAAAATCTTTTACCAGATGCACTATATTGGGGTTAGCTCTATCAGTATAGTTTTTTTGGTGGGCAGCGCTATCGGTGCAGTCCTTGCCCTACAAAGCCATGAGGGTCTCATCCGTTTTGGATCAACCCAATTTATTGGCCCAATCGTATTCTTATCTATGGCTCGTGAATTTGGCCCTGTATTTACGGCTATCATGGTCATTGGGCGCGCTGGTTCAGCAATAACAGCAGAGCTTGGCAGTATGCGCATCAGCGAACAAATTGACGCACTCGAAACGCTTTGTATCGATCCTCATGAATATTTGATTGCGCCACGAATCATAGCAAGTACTTTTATCATGCCGTTCCTATCAATATTTTGTACATTTTTTGGCATCCTTGCTGGTTATATAGCAGCAGTACACATCCTAGGCATTAATCCAGACACATACATGGAAGCAATTCGAGAAAATGTTACCATGTCAGACCTCACAAGCGGACTCATCAAATCTGCCATCTTTGGTTTCTTTTATTCTATTATTGCCACCTATAAAGGCTATATCGCTCATGGCGGAGCAAAAGGGCTTGGAATAGCAATTACCCAAAGTGTGGTATATGCTAACGTAACAATCATTATTACCGATTACATCTTAACCTCATTGATGTTTACGAAATGATTACAATACAAGGACTTACCAAGGCCTTCGGGTCAAAAGTTATCACCCGTGCCCTTGATCTTTCTGTCGAAAGACATGAATTTTTGGCAATTATTGGCCGCTCTGGTGAAGGAAAATCTGTCTTGCTCAAGCAAATGATTGGCCTAATAAACCCAGATTCTGGCTCTGTAAAAATCAACGGGGAAGAAATTACTAACGTACGCGGCAAGCAACGAAAAAATATATTTCGCACGTGTGGCTATGTATTTCAATTTGCAGCGCTTCTTGACTCGTTGAATGTTTTAGAAAATATCGGGTTACCGCTCACTGAAGATGGGAAAGACGCTAAAACAATACAGCCTCTCATTATTGAAAAATTACAAAGCGTTGGGCTTGCTGCTGATGTTTTATATAAATATCCGGACGAATTGTCTGGCGGAATGAAAAAGCGTGTTGGGCTTGCAAGAACACTCATGCTCAGTCCGCAAGTTTTGCTGTATGACGAGCCAACAACAGGGCTCGATCCTATAACAGTTCGCCTTATTCATGAACTTATGAAAAAAACACACGATGAGCAAAAAGCAACGACCATCGTTATTTCTCACGACGTAGAAATCTTCAAATTTGCAACACACGTTGCTATGCTACATGAAGGTAAAATTATCTACAAAGGTCTTGCTAAGGACATTTGGGAGTGTGCCAATCCTTATGTGTACCAATTTATTCGTGGGCTACCTGA
The DNA here is from genome assembly GCA_945897315.1 of candidate division TM6 bacterium UASB124. GTDB lineage: Bacteria > Babelota > Babeliae > Babelales > RVW-14 > CAIKAH01. The sequence continues at coordinate 86,124 of CAMDFF010000001.1, read as the reverse complement.
AGGCCCCATAACACCTATTGGGTTTGTTTAGTTTTTTGACTGGGATTTTTCATGATGCTAAAGCCGCTTATTCTTGTTGTTGACGACGAGCTAGCTATCCTCAAAATGCTTAAAGGCTCTTTAGAGGATGAGGGATTTCGTGTTGAGACTACCTCTCAAGGCACTATGGTCTTAGATATAATTGGCAGGCTGATACCAGATGTAGTTTTGCTTGATATCTTTATGCCAGACTTTGACGGCTTGCACATGCTTAAGTCTATTAAACAAGAATACCCCAACCAAAACGTAATTCTTATTTCTGGCTTCGGCACAATTCCTCTTGCAATTCAAGCAATGCAACACGGCGCATTAAGCTTCATAGAAAAGCCGTTTACGTTGGTCGATATTTTAGAAAAATTAGCATTTACTAAAAAACCTATTGTAGTCGAAACAAAAGAACCAGCAGTCGAACGCTCATACCTGATTGGTGAAAGCGCGCTATTTCGAGAGCTTCTTTCTCAGGCGCAGATACTTGCTCCCTTGTCACTGCCTATTATTATTTATGGCCCTAGTGGCTGCGGCAAATCAGCTCTTGCTCGCTATATTCACGATATGAGCAGCAACGCAGACGTACCCTTTTTTATTGCTGACAATAAAACTGTATGGACGCTCACCGAGCGACAATTAACACAACCAGCCACGGTTCTGCTAAAAAATCTTGATAAAGCTGATGATGTATATCAAGCAAAAGCATTTGATCTTCTGTCTAACTACCCATGCATTCGCGTCATCGCTTCAAGCGCGCCATCATTATTCAGCCGCATGCAAGAAGGGCTTTTCGACCGCTCTTTATTTTGCAAGCTGAATGTTACACCCCTTGAAATAGCCGCCATTACTAAACGACGCTATGATGTTCCACGACTAGTTAGTAGTTTTATTGCAGAAGCTAACAAAATAAACAGCAAACAGATAACACTTTCTCCAGATGCTATCCGCCTCTTGCGCAATCATCAATGGACAGGGGACGTTGCACAAATTAAACACTTCACAGAAAACCTTGTCGCCCAGGCAAGCCCTATGCCAACAGTTCTTGACTCTGTATACCTAAAAAGACTGCTTCCAGAGAGTCCCTCTTCATTTTTTGAAGAGCAATCATACACACGCTTTGATTCGATTGATGGCGCAACACAAGAGTTTCAACGCGAATATGTATCTCATTTACTCAAAAAATACCGCTATGATATTCATCAGCTTGCTGAATATTTAAATATTTCTGTAGACACATTACATGATACTATGCATAAATTGCATATTGTTTTGCATTAATCAAGAGGGTTACCATGACAACAACCGTTTCTGCTGATTTAATTAAAGAAAAAAGCGCACGTTGGTCTGAGTTAAAAAATGAAATCCGTAAGGTTATCGTTGGCCAGGATCATGTGATCGATCGCATTTTCATTGGACTCCTTACCTCAGGGCACATTCTCCTGGAAGGCGTCCCAGGACTTGCAAAAACAACACTGATTAAAACCATTGCGCAGGCCATTAGTCTTTCTTTTCAGCGCATACAATTTACTCCTGATCTTCTTCCTGCTGATGTTGTAGGAACTCTTATTTACAACCAAAAAACACAAGAGTTTCAGGTTAAAAAAGGGCCTATCTTTGCTCAGATAATTCTTGCCGATGAAATTAACCGTGCGCCAGCAAAAGTGCAATCTGCCCTGCTGGAAGCAATGCAAGAGCACCAAGTGACCATTGGTGATTTTACGCACCATCTTGACGAGCCGTTCTTGGTTTTAGCAACACAAAATCCTATCGATCAAGAAGGGACCTATCGCCTTCCAGAAGCTCAGCTTGATCGCTTCATGTTCAAAGTATTGCTGACATATCCAAAACTTGCAGAAGAGAAAGAAGTCGTCACAAAATCATTTAGTCACCAGACTGTTTCTACTGTTTTGCAGGCAAGCGAGATAATAGAAGCACAGGCGCTAATAAAAGATGTCTACATGGATGACAAAGTTCTCGATTATATTTTAAGCTTGGTTTTTGCAACAAGAAACCCCCGTGATTATAAATTAGATAGCCTACAAAATGCCATTGCTTTTGGTGCATCCCCGCGCGCCACGCTTGCACTCACCTATGCAGCAAAAGCATATGCTTTTTTAAAAAAGCGCCATTTCGTTATTCCAGACGATATTAAAGCAATTGCACCCGATGTTTTGCGACACCGCATTACTGTTTCTTATGAGGCAGAAGCTGATGGCTTAAACACTGATGCGATAATTCAAATATTATTGCGTACAATTCCAGCACCATAGGCAAAAGCAGTTAGATCTTCTTCTGGCTTGACAGACTAGAAGATCTAAAAGTATCTTCGTTCTTTAGCAAAAGGGTACGGGTTTATGAAACAAGACTTGTGGTTGGTTAATAGTTCATTATTACTAGTTGTTACGGCGATTATAAGCGCATATCATGCCTTTGATCCCGTAGTGCCTCTATGGCGCACACCAAAGCTAGCCCTACTACAAGATACAACCGTAACATCTACGCTAAATGCAACTCCAACAAATGATCTTACCTGGGAAAAAATCTACCTAGATGATCTTTTCGGTACGTATACAGCGCAAGAAACAAAAGCGGTTAAGCAAAGCCTTGTAACACCTGTTCCAGAGCAAAAGCAAGTAGTCATTCCTGCTCTACCAAAAGTTGAAAAGCAAGAATTTATTGCCGCGCTCACTATAACGCTCAAAGGGGTAATTGCAGGGAGTGATGAAGATCGCAATGTTGCAATGATCGCTGACGAAGCCAACAAAGAAGGTATGTACCATCTGGGAGAGAAAATAAAAGATGCCCAGCTCATTAAAATAGCTCATAATCGGATCGTTTTACTCAGGGCCAATGGGCAGCAAGAAACTTTTTATTTACGCAAAGACGACATGCCTCTTGAAGACAAGCCTTTAGAAAAGTGGCAACACATTGTTAAAAAAACCAGTGAGCAAACTTTTGATCTAGACCCTGAAGCCTTTAGCAAAGAAGTAAGTACCCTTGGCAACTTCATAGAGCGTTCTGGCATTATTGGCAGCGCCTTTCACGATGGAAAATCAATTGGCTTACGCGTCAGCAGTATTAATCCTAATGATGTTGCAACAGCCCTTGGACTTAGTGAAAATGACATCATTGTTTCCATAAATGGTATTGCTATTGGCCAGCCCGAAGCCAGGCTCGCTGCTTATGAAGCGGTTATACAGCTCCCCCTTGGCAGCAATGTAGATGTAAGCATCCGCCGAGCAGATAAAGATATTCTCTTATCGTATAAACTTGCTAGAATTAACAAGCCTCGCAAATCAATGTTTCCAGGGGTGCGTTATGCTACTGAAAAACCTACTCCGGATGAAACAATGAAAATGAATCGTATCCAGCAACGAGAAGCAACTGTACGTGAATTTCAACATCAGCATGTAAATCCACAGAAAAATCAGCAGACTATGATGGAGATAAGACGTCGTATCCTTGAAGGATTACACGACCGATTACACCAGCAAAGACCCCCTGCCTAAACGCGACTGAATTTGAGGAAGAAGAAATATGTCACTATTTTACTGGCTGTTACATGTATGGTGCTTTAGCATAATGTGCTCTAGCATTGATCAAACATTGCGTGCAGGCGTGCTTCCTCCTTCACAGATGCAAAACAACGTGCAACAACTTGATCCTTCGCAACCAATGACTACGCAGCCTGGCGTGACGCTTCCACCTGTCCCTATGGATCAAATGATCAGCGCTAGAACATCATCAATTCAGCTCAGCAGCACACCTTCCTTAGACAATCCTTCAACAGGAGAAGAGAGCGCGGCCCTTTCCCAAGACGACGAGAAAAAAAATATTTATCTTAATTTTGAAAACACTGACTTAGCAAATTTCATTGATTATATAGCCGAGCTTAAAAAACTTAATATCCTTCTTGATAAATCAATTGAGGGGTCAAAAATATCACTCACCATTCGCGATCCCTTATCTGTAACCGGCGCATGGAATGTCTTCATTACCGTACTAGAAATGTCTGGGTTTAGTATTGTTAAAACCGGCCTTGTGCACAAAGTTGTACCCAAAGATAAAAAAATCCAACAGCCGTTGCCCGCTTTTATAAATACTCCCTACGAAAAATTACCGGATAATGATCTCACCATTCGCTATGTTTTCTTTTTATCAAATATTCCAACAACCGATGTGCAGCCTCTCCTAGAAAGCATGCTCAGCCAACCAAATGCAATTTATGAAAACAAAGAAATGAATGCTTTTGTCATTACCGATAAGGCACTTAATATTCGCTCTGCGGTCAAACTGCTGCACGAGCTCGACAGCATGGGTACACCAGAAAATGTTACGGTAATGCGGCTGAAGCGCATTAATGCTGCTGACGCAAAAACGCTATTGGATGCTCTCATTCAAAAACCAGACACTAACCCTCTTGCGCGCTTACTGGGCAAAACAACTGAGGGCAGCACTGAATATTTTTCTGCCACAACACGGGTTATCGCTGAAGAACGTAGCAATTCACTAATTTTACTTGGGACAAAAAAATCGGTAGACAAGGTTATTGATTTTATCAGCAATCATATCGACACTGACCTTAAAGCAGCAAAATCACCGTTACATATCTACGAGCTACAGCATATTGATGCTGCCCAGGTGATGGAAATTTTAAAGCTCGTTACCGCTCAGCCTGACTCTGCAACGGGGCAAGTTGCCGGAAAATACGGGGCTATTCGCGGTGGAGTAAAATATTTCAAAAGCATGACTTTTAATATCGACAAAGATGGTAACAGACTCATTGCTAACTGCCCAGATCCGCAAGACTGGGAGCTTGTGAAAAAAACAATTATTGATTTGGACAAACCACAACCACAAGTCGCTATTGAAAGCATGATTGTTAGTATTAATGCTAGCGAAATTAATCAATTGGGCGGCGCTGTTCGTAATAAAAAACATGGACAACTTGGCAAAAACATCGATTTTCAATCTGCTTCGATTTCAGGCAAATTATCATTAGAGGGTGACGAAAACAGCCCTGTTAGTTTATTAGGAAACATGCTTGGACAACTCACATCGGCTACTGGCGCAACTGTTTTGTCTTTTGGGAAAAACACTATTTGGGGAGCTCTCCGAGCGCTCAAAACGCAAGACAATAGCTCAGTTTTATCTCAGCCATTTATTACCGTTGCCAATAAAACAAAGGGCACCATTACTGTTGGCGAAAGCAAGCGAGTATCATATGAAAACACTGGCAGCGGAGACCCCTCTGCACCACAGAGTTTCAAGGATGTTAAGGCTACAACATCTGTAGAAATTACCCCTCAAATAAACCTAGATGGCATTATTCGCATGAAAATTAACATTGTCATTGAAGATTTTCTCGACTTATCTGGTGACAATATAAGCAATCAAACTTTAGCATCAAAAGTAACGGTTGCTGATGGCCAAGTATTAGCTCTGGGTGGTTTTATTAAGACAAGCGTTGCTGAAAGTAAAGATGAAACGCCTCTTTTAGGGAAAATTCCTCTTATTGGCTGGTTCTTTAAAAATCAAAATCGTACCATTCTTAAACAGTATATTTTTGTATTTCTTGCTCCTACTATCGTCAAACCTCGCGAAACGCCTGGTATGAATCTGTACACCAAGATGAAACTTCACGAGGCAACAGCGAGCGTTGAAGACGCAGTCGAAACTAAGCGCACCATTGATCCTGTGCATAACTGGTACTTCAATGCAGAAAAAGAAAACTACTCTCACAAGGTTATTGATTTTGCTAATGCTCGCTACCAGCCAACCACGGTAGATATTAAAAATGACTCTTTCTATCGCAGTGCAGTCGATGATGACCAAACAACAGAGCGTCATGATCAAACAAAAAAACAATCTGTACTTGAAGCAGTATTGCCACCGCACATCACAGCAGCTCCTGAAGCATCACAGATAGAATATGCTTATGGGCAACAAGCCCCTCTCATTCCAGTAGCCCCCACACCAACCCCCTTGGATCCAACAACAGATGCAATCATAATACCGCCGCTTCATGCACCAATAGTTACCAATAATAACGATCCCTCTTTAGATGCCCAACGGCTAGAGCTACGACGGATTTTGGCGACTCCTGCCCAAGAAGCCCCGCCTTCTTCAGTCCCTGGCGATCCAGCAAAGATAATCCCTGCGCAGGAAACATCTTTTGACCTTATTGTTGATCCAAACAAGCGTAATAGTCTTAAAGAATTTTTGGCTGCTAGTCCTGCAACAGTACAAAACAACACCAGCACATCTGCCATGCTAGGTGGGAGTTAGCCATGCTGAAAGCACTCTTTTTACCTGATCGCATCGGCACTCGTCGACTCCTCTCAGAACGTATTATTGGCATTACTGTTCATGACGATGCTGTGCGTATTGCCGTTGTATACGCAAAAAGTCGAAAAACAATACTTGAATCTCTTGTCGAATTTCCATTGACGCCAGGACCCCAAGAGACACAGAAAGAACGCACCATTGAGGCCCTAACTCAGACATCCGCCGTATTAAAAAATGCCGATGAAATTCGAGTGGCCGTACCATCATCCTTAGTGGTATTCAAAGAAATTTCTCTTCATTTTATTGATCATGAAAAAATACGCATGGTTCTTGAATATGAAGTTGAATCAATGCTGCCGTTCTCGCCAAAAGATGCCATCATTGATTTTATAGTCACCAAAAGCGACCCGGCAACACAAACATCCCAAGTACTCGTAGCTGCTATTCGAAATCAAGATTTAGCGGACTATCTTGATATATTTAGCGCCGCACATATCAATCCAACGAGCATCACTATCGATTTATTTGCAGAGTATGGCCTGTTTGCTTTTATTAGCGAAAGCAACCGACAACCTCAAACCGTTGCCTTAGTTGATCTTGGGCTCAATACCGTACGCATAGCCTTAATTAGCAACGGCGAACTCAGACTAACGCGCCATTTGCCACGGGGCTTGATAAGCGTCTTAAAACAAATTTCTGACGAGACACAAACATCGATGGAAGATCTTGAGCTAAAATTGTCACAACTTGGCATAAACTCTCTTGGCAGTGAGGCGCTCAATAGAAGTGCTCTGGAGCATTTCGCTCTTCTGGTCAATGACATCCAGTTTACGCTAAACTCGTTTAGCATGAAACTCGCGCTTAGCGAAGAAATTAGTCGCATTTTGCTCACTGGATCATTGCAGAAGGTAAAAGGGTTTGTAGAGTTTTGCAGCGCCACCATGCAAATCCCTTGTGCTATTTTCGAACCACAAAAAATGACTGCCCTTAAAACAATACAGACAAAAATAGCACAAGATCCACACAATTGGACTGCATTTACCTATGCCTTAGGAACAGCAATTGTCCATCCCTTACACTATGATTTTGATCTACGTCGCAAGACATTTGTTTTTCATCAAAAAAGTCTGGCCAGAAAACAACTTCTTGTTGCTGGCGGCATTACGCTCTTACTCTTTATCATTATCGGCCTCAAAGGATATCTTGATTTACGTGATCTACAGAACGAAGTCACGCTGATAGAACAACGAGAAATAAATAAGTTTAAGGGTGAAAATATTTTCCCAAAAGATAAATTCCCCAAAAATCCGGTGCTCACAAAAGTTATTCGTGAGGCTGAACGCTTTGTCAGAGAAAAAAATAATCTGTGGGCCCCTTTCACTCAAGCGCGTATGAATGCCCTAGAGATATGGCTACAGCTAACGATTATTATTAATAAAAAACAGTTTGATGTAACTATCAAAGAAATTTCTATCGCCACCAAAGATGATGGGAAGCCAAAGCTAGAAGTTGATGGCTTATTTAAATCAAAAACTGGCGAGCACTTCGCAGACTTCACCGGACTTATTGCACGGTTTAGAGCGGCACAAGGGCTAAAGTTTGTTGATTTTAACGAAAACCCAGCACCAGAGGGCGGGGTAGATTTTAGTGTTAACATGATACAAAGAGACGAATAGCATGGAAGCATTAAATAGAATTGTTGGGTATATCGAAGCGCTCGATCGTCATAATTTTAGATTACACGTATGTGCCTTTTTTGCCGGCATCATACTAGTTGCTAGTATGCTTTTATACTACATTCACAGCAGCAAACATGATCTCATTTCTCAGCTGCAGATATTAAATAAGCTAGCAGTTAAAAGCTGTCATATTATTGATAGCAATCGGCGCCTAGCAAAAGATGAACAGCGCCTAAAGAACCTATTAGAACAGAAAAGAGGATTCTCGATCCAAGCATTTTTTGAACAATTTTGCCGTGATCAAAACATTACAGCAGAAACAGGGTGGGCTGCACGCCCGGCTGAACACGTTAGCGATATATTTGATGAGATTATTTTAACAGCACGCTTTAAAGATCTTACGTCGAACAAATTGGTCAAGATTCTTGATGCCCTCAATAAAGAAGAAATTGTCTACCTAAAAGAGCTACAAATCAAAACTGGCACCAGTAAAAAAATTGCAGTTTCGGTAACCATGGCAACAAAATGCTACAAATCAAGTTTAGAATGATAAAGGCCGGAACATGAAAATATTATTTTTATTACTTATAAGCCTTTCTTCTTTTGTTGTAAAAATAGCACACACCGCAGCGCCTAATGTAGTTATTGACGCACAACAAGTCCCGCCCCCACCTCCAGATGATATTAGCTGGAATACATCAACAGCATCAGCTATTCCTTTGCTTGCAGATGAAGCCCTTGTTACACAAGCGAACCAGATACCTGCCCTCACCCAACAACACCAGAAACTTGAGTCTTCGATCTATCTTAATTTTGAAGGAGCAGCACTCTCAAGCATTCTTAATTATCTTGGCGAGCAAAAAAAAATTAATGTTATTCCGCACAAAGATCTTGATGCCGTTAAAGTCAGCTTAAGCACGCGAAACGCTATGACTATGCCGCAAGCATGGGATGTTTTACTCACGCTCATGGAAGTAAATGGCTTTAGCTTGGTAAAAGGTCCCAACATGTATCGTGTAGTAAAAACAGAACATAACGGCCAAGAAGTATTGCCGATTTACTCATCATATAGCGGCACACAACCAGAAGACTTACCTGATAACGATACGGTTATTCGCTATATTTATTTTTTAAAAAATATGAAAACTGATACCGCAAAAGGCATTTTAGAAAAAATGGTTGATAGCAAAAGCTTAATTGACAACAAAGACCTTAACTCAATTGTCATTAAAGATACGAGCCTCAACATTAAAGCAGCTTTTAAAATCATTAAAGAGCTAGACCTTGGTGGACTACGAGAAGCAATAGAAATTATCCCCCTTTCTTTCACCAATGCTGACTATGTCAAAAAAGTTTTTGATGATGTTTTAGGATCATCCGGCGATACACAACAAGATCGCATCATTCGTTTTTCAGGAATTGCTTCACAACGCGAAGCAACGTATTTTTCTCGCCAAACAAAAATTATCCCTGAGCCGATTCGCAATAAGGTCATTCTTTTGGGCACGCAAAAAAATATTAATCGCATCAAAAAATTTATCTCAGAATATATTGATATCCCGATAGACAACGCCGCGTCACGGCTACATATCAAAGAGTTGCGCTATATCAGAGCTCAGGATATTAAACCAATCTTAGACGATATTATTAGGCTGCCAAGATCAGCTACCGAAAAAAGCTTAATTACCGAGGGCGGAATAAAAGTATTTGAAGATGTTATTATTGCAGCAGAGCAGGATGACGACGGAGCATCTGGCAGCAGAGGAAGCGGAAATCGATTAATTATTGCAGCGAATCATGATGACTGGGGCAGGCTTGAAAGTTTTATTGATAAGCTCGATAAGCCACAACCTCAAGTAGCCATAGAAGCAATGATCGTTGATGTCTCCATTGACCAGATTCGAAACCTTGGGACACAAATTTTCAACCTGAAAGGCAAACCTTTCAGTCCAGGCATAAACGCTGAGTTTTTAAATTTAAATGGTGACGTAGCGCGCTACAATAACTCTACATCTACAACTCCCCCCTATTTGAGCATCGCAGCGGCCAGTCGTGATTCATCTAGCTTTATTTCTCTTGGAGAAGCCGGCACCACCACTCCAACGCCAGGCAATATCTGGGGACTCATACGAGCAACCTTCAGCATTAAAAACTCACAAGTGGTCTCACAGCCCTATCAAGTAGTTAATAATAATCAAGAATGTACCGTAATCGTTGAAGAGAGGCGCAAAGTAAAAGATTCTATCGATTATAGCAAAACAAATAATCCTCTACAAAAATACGCTCCGGTCGCTGCAGGTGTAACCATTAAGATTACACCCAATATAAATTTATCAGGTAATGTTGATCTTACTATTGATGTTACAGCAACTGATTTTCAAACTGATGCGATAGAAGGCGCCGACACCAATGATCGCCAGATTATTACTAAAACATCAATGGCTACAGGTGAAGTACTGGTTATTGGTGGTCTAAAAAAAAGCAAAATTACGGAAACATCGTACAAAACCCCTATCTTAAGCGAAATTCCACTATTCGGATCGCTCTTTAAATCAAAAGATAAAAAGAAAACAGAATCAAACTTATTTGTGTTTATTCGGCCGAGCGTTATGAAACCACAATTTGACGGCACCGCTGATGAATACACACAGCTCAAACTTGATTACGCAAAATACCAAATCATGAAAAATGATTCTTACGTTAAAGATAAAGATCCTATTCAGCGCTTTTATTTTAAGCCCGCACACCAAACCATCAAGAGCAAACTTGCTGATGCTGCTCAGGGTATTTTACGCCCTATTGATGACTTTACGTATGGACGCACACGACCGAAAACAGTAAATGTGCACCTTGACCCTTATTTCAAAGTCAGCGAGTCTTTAGAGAAGGCAAAACGTGACCGCAAGCTTGCTCGAGCTCAGCACGCGCAACAGACGCACACGGCGTAAGAATTTGCAGCGCGCAGAACGAGATGGTTTTGACAGCAGGTAAAAACAGTTTTTTATGACTTGCCTTCGGGGTCGTACGTAATAGATTCTTCTTTATGGCTGCAATAGAGGCGTAAAATATTGAAAGCTTCTTCGGCTGTATCAACAATTGAAATTATTTTTCTATCTTCTGCCCCAATTAATCCATTCGGAAAAATATGCGACTCAATCCACTGCTCAAGTGGGTGCCAAAAATCTTTGTTCATCAAAATAATGGGGACCTTCGCCATGCGGTTACACTGCACAAGCGTAACAATTTCAAAAAGCTCATCCAGTGTTCCAAAGCCGCCCGGGAAAACAACAAAACCAACTGAATATCGCACAAGGAGCCACTTACGCGCAAAGAAGTGAGCCATCACAATATTTTCTTGCACGTATTCATTTGATTTTTCTTTGTTTAAGCGCACGAGTCCAATACCCGCCGAAACAAGCCTATATCGACATTGTTCATCATCGAGCCTACATTCTCGCAAGCAGTCAATTGCTCCTTCGTTAGCAGCTTCCATGATGCCTGGTCCACCACCTGTAATAATAGAAAAGCCATGCCCAGCAAGCATTTTAGCAAGCTCTCGTGCTGTTTTTGAAAATGGACTATCTGCCTGGGTGCGCGCACTACCAAAAATAGTAATGGCGGGTTGAGGAAATCGCGTTAAGCGCCACATCCCAAAAAGTAATCGCCATGTCGTCACAAACAAACTGCGTAAAAATTTAAAGTACTCAGCTAAGCGTGCCCTAAGCATGATATCCCCTTCCCCCAGAAAACTATTTTAGTTTTGAAATCGCGGATTCCAGATCAGCGTTATCATAAATCAACGATGCCACAGCTTCGCAAAAAGATTCGGCTTGGCGCTGTGACTTTTGGTACACATTCCGCCCAATGGCTGCGCCTGCTGTCTCACCCCGATGCAATTGTCCATGCAGTGTTGTTAAAAAATCTTTTGCATCAATCGACGAGCCACCAGAACAAATCACACGAGTTGTGCCTGCAGCCCGCGTTGCTTGCAGTAATAGTTCTGGCGCTGCATCGCCCTGCTCGTTTATCGGCGCATTCACCTTAACAAAATCAGCTCCCAGTGCGTGAGCAACGCCCGCAGCACCGGCAATAATACTTTCTGACCGCTCATTTTTCACTGCCTTGCCACGTGGATAGATCCAGAGCACACAAATCAGCCCTTGTGCGTGAGCGTCAAGCACAAGCCGCGCAGCACTGGCAAGCATCTGGCCTTCATATCGGCTACCCAAATAAATGGTCATCCCAACACCAAGAATATTTACTTTATGCTCATCGCGCATACGCACAACATCTGCAACCGTCGCGAGGGGATAGCTCATCGGATCATCATGCTCTAGGCCACCAAGGTTCGTCTTGGCGCTCATTTTAACTAAGAATGGTATATGTCGATACGCAGCGCCATAGCGTGCAATCAAGCCTAATTGTGTTGCGAATACGCCAATGCGTGTTTGGCCCGCTAACGTAAAAAGATAATCTGGATACTCAGCCTCAGGCGCTGTGCCGTAAAAATCATCGTTAAGATGTTCAATTTTTTGATCGCCAGCAAATAAAAATAGCCGCCCTGTACGACGCGTTGCCGTAGATAAATTTTGTAGATAGCGCGCTTCCATTGCCTTAGGCACACTACTTGGAACTATCATCACCCCTCTCTTTCTTGCTCTTTTTAATTCTCAAGAATCCCTGAAAAAACTTCTTGCGCTGTGGCTTGTAAACTAATCGCACCGTGAGCATCACACCACGCAATAACACTGCCGCCAGGCATGGTGATACTTATTTTCTCATCGTTGTTAATTGTACCCAAAGAGTGCAATAGTCCAGCAAAAGCAGCAGCCCCAGAGCTGCATGCAAGCGTAACACCTGAGCCACGCTCAAAGACATTGATTCCATAAGAACGAGAAACATCAATGATGACCGGCACTGGATATTCCCAAAAAAATTCAACATTTGTTTTATGCAGAAACGCCTCATGAGATTCAATCGCTCTGCCATGCTGCGCAAGCCAATCAAGCGATACCTGCTGATCAATAAAAAAATGTGGGTTGCCTATAGAAACCATGGTCCCCGAAAATGTCCCTGCTGGCGTTATCACTGATTCCGCCCCAAGAACCGTTGCGCTGCCAACATGCGTCACAATCGTACGTGTGCGATCGAGCTCTTGATGCACAATACAGGCAACAAAGCGCTCGCCTAACTTGATCTGAAATTCTGCAGGCAGATGGTATGTTTTAAATAAATAATCAGCGACACACCGAAGCCCATTCAAACAATTTTCAGCCCTGCTCCCATCTGCGTTATAAATTACAACGACGGGAATCCCGAGCTCAGAGTGGTTCGTAATCACCAACACTCCGTCAGCCCCAATCCCACAATGACGATCACACAAGCGCTGAACCATGCTGCTAAAATGGCCCCCGCTCAGCTCAACCTGGCCAAATAATGCTGGTTTCTTAAGCCAGTCAAAAATAACAAAATCATTTCCAAGTGACTGGTATTTTACAAACTCCTTGAGCAGCGACATCACTTCCCCTTTGCAAAAAACACACCTTACTCAGGCATGGTAACGACACCATGCGCAAGCGCTGCTTCAACATGTTTTATATTTTTAACTTCATCTGCAAAAATCTTGCTGAGGTAGTTGCGACCCGAATCACCAAAAATAACTACCATCACATCATCTTCAGTCAAATTTTTTGCCTGATCAAGGGCCACATGCATAACAGCACCAGTGCTAATTCCCACTAACAAACCATGGTCCATTGCTAAGCGTTTTGTCATAGAAAATGCATCCGCATCAGAAATGGGCACCATCACATCAAAGGCTGTTACATCGAAAGTATCACTAATAACATCTATTCCCAAACCCTCAACAGCATACGCTTTTGGATCTTTTGCTGAGTACATTGATGTCGCTGCATCAACACCAATTACTTTTACGACAGGATTTTGATCCTTGAGATATCGGCCTGCGCCAGAAATCATACCGCAACTACCAGCACCACACACAAAATGGGTAATTTTACCTTCTGTCTGTGCCCAAATTTCTGGGCCCGTGCTCAAATAGTGTGCGCGAGGGTTCTCTTTGTTGAAGTATTGGTCTGGCATAAATGCACCAGGAATCGTACGGGCTAAATGTTCTGCAAATGTATGGTAGTTGCGTGGGTCATCGTGCCTGTCGGTATTTGGACAAACATACACCTCTGCACCATACGCACGTAGCACCGCAACTTTTTCTGATGCTGTACGGTCAGGAACGGTGATAATAACGCGATAGCCTTTGACCTTGCCAACCATAGCTAGCGAAATACCCTGACTACCAGAGCTTGCTTCAACAATAGTACCGCCAGGCTTAAGTTTGCCAGCGCGCTCAGCAACTTCCACCATGTGCAACGCTGTACGGTCTTTTAAGCTGCCACCAGGGTTCAACATTTCAAGCTTCGCTAAAATTGTTGGCTTTACATCAAACTCCAAACGCATGAGTGGCGTATTGCCAATGCTACCCAATATGGTTTTAAATTTATTCCTGATAGCCATGATTAAAATCCTTTTTGTTTGCACATTGAATAGATTGCCAGCACCATTTTAACTATTTTTCTCGATGCTTTCTACCTTTTTTGCTTATTTTACATTGCGTTCTCATACTGTACACTAACCTAAAGTTTTGAGTAAACATTCATATAATCACAGGAACATTATCATGACACCACCTGTACGCGTCCGTTTTGCGCCATCACCCACTGGTTTTATGCATTTGGGGAGTGTTCGCGTAGCGTTACTAAATTATCTTTTTGCCAAAAAACATAACGGCACTTTTGTGCTACGCATCGAAGACACCGATGCAGCACGCAATCTCGATGTTGCTCGCACCAAAATTATTGAAGACATGCAGTGGCTTAATCTCCCTTGCCAAGAAGGCCCTGTGGTTGGCGGCAACTATGGCCCCTACCTCCAGTCCGAGCGCCATGAAATCTATCAAGAACAGCTGAACGAACTGATTAATAACGCCAAAGTGTATCGCTGTTTTTGTACGCCAGAAGAGCTTGATGCTAAGCGTCAAAAGCAAATTGCCATGGGAAAACCACCTCGCTATGACCGCACATGCATGCTCCTTGGCGATGACAAAGCAAAAGCAAAAATTGCTGCTGGCATAGCATTTATTTGGCGCTTTAAGCTAAACTACGACCAAGGCATTGAAATTCGCGATATAGCCCGCGGCACTATTAATTTTGATATGAAAAATTTTAGTGATTTTGCACTCACACGCCAAGATGGCACCTGTACTTTTATGTTTGCTAATTTTGTCGACGACTGGCTCATGAAGATCACCCACGTTATTCGCGGCGAAGATCATTTATCAAATACGGCACTACAAGCCGCTCTGTTCGACGCTTTTGCACTACCACTACCGACCTATTGGCACGTACAAATTATCTGCAACAAAGAAGGCGAGAAGCTCTCTAAGCGTGACTTTGGATTCAGCCTGGAAGATTTAAAACAGGCTGGCTACTTGCCCATTGCTATTTTAAACTACATGGCAACCGTTGGCGTCTCATTTGCTGAAGAGGTTCAGTCACTTGAAGAGCTTATCAACAACTATAACTTCGATGCTATTCACCACACAGGCGGCATTCGTTATGATGTTGAAAAGCTTAAATGGTTCAACCACAAATGGTTCAATCGCCTCGAAGCAAGCACCCTCCTTCCATCCATTAAGCCAATTTTGTATGCAACCATCCAGGAAAGCACAGCGCTCGATGATGCAACATTAACGCATCTAGTGAGCAAAATTAAAGGCGATGTGTACACGCTACCCGAGATGGTTCAAGCGCTTAGCTTTATGTTTGTAGCCCCAATCGTCAGCAAACACGAACTAATCTCTGCTGTTGGCGAACATGCAGCAGACACCGTGACCACCATTTTACACAAGCACAGTAGGACCAGCAATATTCCTGCGATGATCGATGCAATCAAAGCCGATGGCCTTGCAGCGGGACTCAAAACAAAAGAGATTCTTGGATCAGTACGACTGATTTTAACGGGCAGCGCCCAGGGAATCGGGATAAACGATCTTGTCAGCATGCTTTCAGCTGAAGAAATTACACAGCGAATCAAGTGTTTTTTGGGTGCGACTTAAATTATACTTCGCACAGATGAATCACGCGATCAGATAATGAATTAGAGATAATTTGTGCGAATCTACTTGTCGACAAGTAGATTCGCACAAATCTTTGAAACAACGCTTTGGTTGAAGTAATTCAGCGTGTTGTGCTAAATTACTACTTAAGGAGTCAATTCGCACAACACACCCCTCAAGAGGAGCAACGCTATGTTTTTAAAGCGCGACTTAGCTAACTCATTACAAGAATATGTAAAATTTCCAGTAGTAGCCTTTTTGGGCCCTCGTCAATCTGGGAAAACTACCCTGGCAATAAATACATTCCCTAAGCACGCGTACCTCTGCCTTGAGGATCCCAGATTGCGCAGCCTTGCAATTAATGACCCAGAACGATTTTTATCTATGCATGAAAACGAACATGGTATTATCTTAGACGAATTTCAGTATGTTCCCGATTTGCTTTCATATGTTCAACTTGAAGTAGATCGTAAAAAACGACCAGGTTATTTCGTGTTGAGTGGGTCGCAAAATTTTCTCATGAACAAGCGAATTACCCAGTCGCTTGCTGGCCGCGTTGGCATTTTAACACTGCTTCCGTTTTCAATTCATGAGCTACGAAGTAATAACCTGCAAAAAAATAATATTGACGACGTGATTTTCAGTGGCTGTTACCCACGTATATTTGATGAAAACATAGCCCCGGCAGCATTTTACCCTTCATATATCCACACTTACTTGGAGCGCGATGTGCGCGATTTAGTCAAGGTCGGAGACTTAATTGTTTTCCAAAAATTTATGGAGCTATGCGCAGGCAGAACTGGACAACAACTTAATATTGCCGATATTGCAACAAATTGCGGTATCAGCCGAGAAAGCGTAGAGGCATGGCTTTCTGTGCTAGAAGCAAGTTATATTGTTTTCAGGTTGCCACCCTACTTCAATAATTTCAATAAACGAGTCACCAAAACCCCTAAGCTTTATTTTTATGATACAGGCCTTGCCTGTTCTCTCTTGGGCATTACAGATACCAAATCACTCTCACTAAGTCCTTTTAGGGGTCATTTATTTGAAAATTTTATAATCGCTGATCTCTATAAACAATATCTCAATATTGGCCGCACACCCCCGCTCTATTTTTGGCGAGATCAAAATGGCCGCGTCGAGGTAGATTGCCTCATCAATACTGGCGTAACACTTGTCCCTGTAGAAATAAAGTCTAGCAGCACCATCAGTAGCGATTACTTTGATCAGCTCATTGCATGGCAAGAAATTACCGAAAAAACTGGCGAGCAAAGCTATGTGGTTTATGGTGGCAACAACCAAGCGCAAGTGCATAGCGCTGGAACAATTATGGGCTGGCAAGACGCAGGGTCTCTGATCGAAAATATTTAGCATACAGACTTACTAGAATAATCACTGAGGAGGGAGAATCCCAGCCTCTTTTTTCTCAAGATTAAAAACATAACCCTGAGCAACAAAGTAATCCATGAGATGGGTAAAATATTGTTCGTTGCCAGCAGGTACAAAAAACTCAAAGAGATTGGTATGCTTGTCTACCGTTCGCTCAAAGCAAAGATGGTCTTCGTTGCGCAAAGCGCCAACAACAAACCAAATTTTTTCACGCTCAAGATACCCCTGATAGTACAAACAATTCATATAGATTCAACCCTACTGCAAAGAAAAACTTACCTGTCGATCAAGAGAGCTAGTGTAGCGCAGCTTTGATTTTTTGTACAAAAAGCGCTATCACATACGCATAAAAACACCCACCCTTCCCTGGGGCCTCTGGATTAATCTACCGGTAGAGGTTATCCAAGGGTCGTGGTGCTTAGGCACCTGCTAATAAACGTTTTCAGCGTTGGCGTTTTGTCCAATATTTGCTAAAAAATTTGTTCTCATCTGTTGCAATGTGACAGGATCCCTAAAAAAACTGCCGCAATATAATTTAAAAGCTCGTCCCCTGCCAGCAGAAACTATGTCCATCCCGTTTTCAAGCGCTGCAAGCGGCCGGCCAAATCGTTTTTCAACAGAGGACAAACAAACACACGATGCTGCGCCATCACCACCAGCAGCTTCGATGACCATTCCATAACCACAATACATGAGGATGTGCCGTGGATAGCCCATACCCGTTGGGCCCATATAAAACACGTCTCCTGGCTCCATAGCCGCAGGATCGACAGGGTTAGCAAAAAGATATTGTGCCCCGCTATTACGCGGCACCATAAGGCCGACACTATGCATCAACAGGCTAATAAATCCCGAGCAATCAACCCCTGATGGCACCAAATAATTACTGACAGGCACCCTGCCAATACGACCAAAAAACGGGCTACGCCCTCCCCAGCAGTACGGGACGCCAAGAAATTTTTTAGCATTAATGCACACCGCTTCACGCAAAGAGCTCGCATCTTCAACCACCGATAAAACATAGCGCACATCGTCTAGATGAATTTTCCCACGTTTTCCGCTCAGCAATGTTATCGCCACATGATCGTCCCCAACAAAATCAACCCCTCCTGTCTGTATAATTGCTCCAAAGGGCAAGAAGCGTTTTTGCCGTGGTATTGCTACTGGTGCTTTTATTGTTTGTACAACCCAAGTAGCCAAGTCTGCAGACATTGCGCATCGCACAAGATGCTTCTTCTGCACATACCCTACAGCAGGCTGTGCTGTTTTCCCATCAAACGAACATTGCGACGGGATAGCCACTTTGTACATCGAACCACAATTTTTAAGAATCGTAACATGCTCACCATACAAGAGCTGTGAATCATGCGTTGCCAAGGAAACAGCTCCCTCGTGCGCTTGTGCAACAGCAGGTAGCCATGATGGCACAAGGGGATAGCGAAACGGGCCCCTGACCTCCCGTGGGGTTGACCAGACGCTGGCGATAGGGTCTTTAACCACACAGACCTGTCGACTCTCGACAGCAGCACAGAAAGCGCTATTAACCAGCAGAAGAAAAAAAACACTGACAATAATCACTTCTATCTCCTTGGATATTTATTGGGCTGCCACAGACTAAAGCATCTCATAACTACCTGACAAGTAAAATTAGTTAGCGTGTCCAAGATGAAGAAGAAAAGAATTGCGCCGATGCTGGACTGTTTCTTGACTAGAAAAAAAACTACCACACAATAGCCGGTGCGCTTTGTGTGTGTTGTCAATATATTCATTATTGCGAAGCGCCTCGAGACGCATCCCAAAACGTTTTTCAATAGGGGATACACGAACGCTTGAAGCAGACCCATCTGAGCCTCGCGCCTCAAATACTAAGCCATCCCCAAGGTATATCAACATATGATTTGAAACGTGTGCCAGCTCTGATTGGAGAAAAAAAATGTCACCAGGCTGCATTGCTGCTGGCTCTACCACAGTAGCAACGGCATATTGCCCTGTGCTATTTCTTGGCACAAAAAGGCCAATACTGTGCATCAATAAGCTCACAACGCCGGAACAGTCAACGCTTGTTGGGATTGCATAATCACTCTGAGAACGAGCACCAATTTCACCAAAAAAGGGGCTGCGGCCTCCCCAGCAGTAAGGCATACCTATCAGCTTTTTTGCGTTTTCACAGAGTGCGTTACGCAAGATTGCTATGTCGCCAACATGCTCTGATATAACCTGCAGATCACAACAGCGCATAAAACCACTATTACCATCCAGCAGCGTAATTTTTACATACCCATTAATGATTTCATGGGTAGCATGTTGTACGACAGCCCCCAGCGGCAAAGATATGAGAAGAGCCCCTTGCTCTGATGGCTCAGCGTGCACGCGTGCCGTTACCGCTTGCACAACCATGGTGACGAGCGCTTGCTCGCGACAAATCGCAAAGTGCCGCTCATGAGCATACCCCTCTGTGCTGCCCCATGCTTTTGTCACCTGATTACAGTACAACTGCGAAGGGATACTAATGTGAAGCATACCACTCGCACCATCCCCACCCCCTAAAAAAATCACACATTCACCGTATAATAACTGCGTAAGATGTGTTTTGAGCGACACAGCGCCAGGTTTGCGTGGATTGCGAAAAGACGGGTACTCAAAGGGTCCCTGAAGCTCATGGGGAGCAATCCACACACTTAAAACAGGGTCCTTAACCCTCAAAAATACTGGCGCAGAGGTTAACGCTACGATGTTACAATGTATTAACAGCGCTAAAAATATTTTTCCCATTACTATTTCTCCGCATAAAAATTTACTTTCTGTGGCAAAAACGTCAATTTTTGCCAGTTGTGCAATTAAATAGGCGCTTAATGCACATAGAAATTGTGGATAACTTGTGGATAACTTGTTGATAACTTGTTAATAACTTTTATCATAATATTGTAAAAACCTATTAGGTCTAACTATCCTGCATTTTTTACTTCAAATAGCCGACTGGATCAGTGTTTCACTGGCTAGTGAAAAGTTATCCACAAGTTATCAACAAGTTATCCACAAGTTATCCACAAGTTTTTTTGTCCTGCTTAGGCCGATTGGATCGATAGATAGAGCGAAAAAAAACAAAGTTATCCACAAAAAACGCGCCCCTTATTAGTATTATAATTAATATAATATTATAGAGTAATAATAATAGGCGTTGTGGATAACTTTTTCACAGGAAGAGACTATTGCCTGATAGTCAATGATAGATGTATGGCAACTCTGGAGGAATGCTTCACTTTTTTGGGAAAAGCAGTAGACTGATGGTTATTCAAAAATTTGATACTTAAGAAACATTTCTATATTCATGTGGCTTTCGTAAAAAAGCCGTCTAGCGACAAAGGTTAAAATACAGTGAATCTTACTGACGTCATCGATAGTCTTGTAGAAGAGCGTGGTCTTGATCGTGAAAAAGTTGTTGCGATTGTATGCGAAGGCATATCGGCAGCTTATAGCAAAAAATACCCCGGGGTCACTTTTTATGTTACCTACAATAAAAAAACTGGAAATCTGGACGTTGCTTCAGACAAAGAAGTTGTAGCCGTAGTGACCGATGAGGACTTTGAGATCACACTGCGCAGGGCAAAAACAGTTGATCAAACTGCTGCGCTAGGCGTCATCCTTCAGGTGCCTTTTGAAGAGCCGGTTGGTCGTATCGAAATTTTGACTGCAAAACAGATGATTGCTAGTAAAATTCGTGACCTTGAGCAGCTTGCCATTTACGAAGAATACAAAGACAAGGAAGACACCATTGTCACTGGCATGGTGCATAAGCGCGAACGTGCTGGCTACGCTGTTAGCGTTGGCGAAGTGCTTGCAATACTGCCTTTTGAGAATGTTATTCCTCAAGAAGTCGTACGCATAGGGCACCCCGTTCGAGCCCTGCTTAAAGAAGTGTATCAAGTTGCCCGTGGTGACTATCAGCTTGTTCTTGACCGCGTATCAGGTGACTTCGTTCAACGTCTCCTGGAAATAGAAATCCCAGAGGTTTTTGAAGGCCTTGTGGAAATTCAAACAGTCGTACGTATTCCTGGCTATAAAACTAAAATAATTGTTGCATCGAATAGAAAAGAAATTGATCCTGTTGGTACCTGTGTTGGGGTAGGCGGCGCACGTATTAAACCTATCTTACGTGAGCTTGGCCAGGAAAAGATTGATCTTATTCAAGCCACTGATTCCATGGAAAAATTGGTACGCTATAGCCTTAAGCCTGCAGAAATTGACCGCGTTGAGGTTATGGATGGTGGCAAGGTTACAGTGTGGCTTGCGCCAGATCAACGCTCTTATGCGATTGGTAAGATGGGCCAAAATATTAACCTCGCGTCAAAGCTGGTTGGGCTTGAGATTCAACTTCAAGACCTTGCTAGACCTGAACAGACCATCACGCTTGATGACGCAGAGGAAGACGAGAGAGACTATGACCATGAACGGACAGATGAATAATAATTTTGCTCGGGTGGTGTAAGCATGCGTGTGTATGAATTTGCAAAAAAGCTTGAGATGGCCAGCAAAGATGTCTTAGCTGCTCTTAAAATCGGTGGCTTTGCGTTACCAAATCATATGGCCGTGCTGTCACCAGAAGCACTATCATTCCTTGAAAAAAAGTTTTCGACAGTTTCTACGTCTGAAAAACAGGCAATTAATGTTAACACCAAGCATGAGTCTGAAAAGAAGGCTCCACAGGAGGCTCATATTGCCCCACATAAATCGGTAGCTAGTACCGCTGCCAACATAAAAACAACTGCACCTTTAGTGGCTAAACCACATCATGTGCCCGTACACAATCAGCGGCCCGTTACGACCGGACCAATCCCTGCAACCCCGCCTCGTGCACCACGAGTGCTTTCTTTTGAAGAAGAGGAAGACGCCGAGCTACGCGAACAAGAGCGCATTAAGCGGTTAATTAGCGTAAGCGCCCTCGTTGGCTTGCCAGCAATGGGACACCAGGGTCCTCGTCGACGTAAGCGTCGTAGAGCGCGCCCTATGCCTGTCAGAGAGGCGCCAAAAGTAGCCGTAACACAAGCAACTATCGATCCTGGGTCAATGGCTGTTTGCGACGTAGCAAAGCTTTTTGGCAAGCAAGCAAGTGATGTAATCATGGTTTTGCTGAAAAAAGGCATGGTTTGCAATCTTAATGCTACCATCGGACAAGACGTTATCCGCTCGCTAGGTGAAGCATTTAATATTCCTGTGACCGTTAGAGTTCCTCTTACAGGCCAGCAAGCAGCTGTTTTTGTGAAGAAAAATAACGCGGATGGTTTAACCAGAGCCCCGATTGTTGTTGTGATGGGTCACGTTGATCATGGCAAAACGACATTGCTTGATTTTATTCGTAAAATGAATGTTGCTGCTAGCGAAAAAGGCGGTATCACACAGCATTTACGAGCATGGGAAGTTAAGCACCCACAGGGTAAAATTGTATTTTTGGACACTCCTGGCCATGAAGCGTTTTCGTATATGCGTCAGCAAGGCTCAAAGATTACCGATATAGCAATTCTTGTTATAGCGGCTGATGATGGTATGATGCCACAGACAATCGAAGCGCTTGAGCATGCAAAAAAAGCTGGCGTGCCTATTATCGTTGCAATAAATAAAATTGATAAAGTTACTTCTCCGTCAGCAGTTGAGACGATTAAGCGTCAACTTGCACAGCATGAATTAATGCCAGAAGATTGGGGCGGCCAGACCATTATTGCACCGATTTCAGCAAAAACAGGGCTGGGTGTTGATCACTTGCTTGATATGATTTTGTTGCAATCGCAAATGATGGATTTAAAGGCAACAACCGACAAGCCAGCACATGCATTCATTCTTGAATCACATGTAGAAAAAGGCCTTGGCGCTGTTGCAACTGTTATTGCTCGTGATGGTGTGTTGCGTGTTGGTGATTACTTCACCGTTGGTAATTGTTCAGGCAAGGTACGTATTCTGATTGATACGTATGGTAAAAAAATTACCGAGGCTGGTCCATCAGTACCCGCACAACTCATCGGCTTTGATTCAGTTGCTGATCTTGGTGACGAGCTTTCCGTTGTTCCTCAGGCTGAGTACAATAAAGTGCGTTCTCAAAAAGTGCAAGCAGAGCAAACATTTTCGGCGCCACAAATGGCTCCCGTTGTTTCTTTGCAGAAGGCAACTCAAAAAGCAGCACCCCAAAAAGCTATTAATCTTATTATCAAGACCGATACCCGTGGATCCAAAGAAGCGGTCATGGGTTCTATTGATAAAGTGGTGAAAGCATTTAAAGATATTAAGTGTCCAATTGTTATCGTAAATACCGGCATTGGTGATATCACCGAAGGCGATATTGAGCTTGCTGAAGGCACCGACTCAATTATTATTGGTCTTCACGTAAAGATCGAAAAAAATGCACTGTCTCTTGGAAAAGAGATGGGCGTAAAGGTCGAGCTGTATGGCATTATTTATGAAATGATCGAGTACTTAAGCAAATTGCTACAATCCAAAAAAGAGATTCAGTACTCATGGAACAAAGTTGGCGAAGCTAACGTTCTTAAAGTATTTGATATCAAAGGGATTGGCATTATTGCTGGTTGTTATGCGCGTGATGGGGTCATCAGCCGTGGCAACAAGGTCGAGTGTATCCGTGGTAATAAGAAAATTGGCGAAGGCAAAATTACTTCATTGCAGCGCGATCGCAAAACGGTTAAAGAGGTCCATTCCGGTTATGAATGCGGCTTTACCGTTGATGGGTTTAATGAATGGAAAGAGGGCGATACCGTTCTTTGCTATGCAGAAACCAAAATCGACTAATTTGTTTTTGAATAATCTGTACCCGCTCGCAAAAAAGTTTTGCGAGCGGGTACTTTTTTTTGTGCTTATCCCGCTCGAGTATCTTTATCGCCTGATTTTTTTTATCGACCAAGCGTGGAAAAAATATCGTGGCAACAAAACTGGTTACCGCTTTAAAATTATCAGCGTTGGCAATTTGACCGTTGGCGGCACCGGAAAGTCGGTAGTCGTCCCATTCCTAGTAAAACTGCTCAGTGAAGATCGATGTGTGATTGTGATGCGAGGATATGGTGGCAGCCAAGAACGTGCAGGCAAACAAATCCTGGTGGGCGATGGAAATCAGTTGTTCTGTTCGGTGAGTGTTGCCGGCGATGAGGCAGTTATGCACGCGACACAGCTTACGTGTCCGGTGGTTGTCAGCGCTCAACGTGTGCACGGATGTGTTCTTGTTAGAGACTTATTGCCGCACATAAAATACGTCATTCTTGATGATGCTTACCAGCACCACTCAGTAAAAAAAGATATCGATATTGTACTGCTTGATGCGCGCAAGCCGTTTGATAATGGTCACTGCTTGCCGGCAGGGCGCTTGCGTGAAAAAGATTTATCGCGTGCGAGTTTTATCATGATGACGCATAGTGATCAGATTACTCAACAGCAGCGTGATGCATTGCAAGCAAAGCTCCAAAAGCAAACAGACAACAAACCCATATTTTGGGGGAAACATGCAATTGATGGTTTGTATCGCAATAACGAAGAGCTCGTTTCACCAGAATTTTTTGTGGGCAAAAAGTTTGTGATGGTTGCAGGCATTGGCACACCAACTAATGTCGAACAGTCACTCAAAAAAATTAATCTTGCGGCGTCTGCTGTGTGTGTTTTTCCAAATCATGCGCCATATCGTGAACGTGATCTTGAAACAATTTACGAACAGGCACAAGCCGTTGGCGCAGAAGCTGTAATTACGACTACCAAAGACTGGGTTAAGCTTGCGCCGCTTGTGCTTGCACAGGGCTTGCATGCGCCATTGCGTTGGTATGTTTTACATGTGCGCTACAAGCTGCTTAATGAACAGGCTCGCGAGCAGCTTGTTCTATTGTGTGAGCAATAAAAACTAATCGACATCGCCTATTCCGCCACCAGCTCCTCCGTTAACAACGGGACCGAGAGCAACAGCGGCATTAGCTTCTTGTCGTGCTACAGCATTAAGAATTAAGCTTCTCATTTCAGATGAGTTACGAGGTGAGAGCATGTCTGAGCGAGCACGTGCCCCACGCTTGATGAGCTCGGTTGCGTGCTCTAAAAGTACAGCTTTATTTAAAATATAAGATTCTAATTCCAGTTGGCAAACATCATGCAGGATAGAACGACCCGTTTGAGGACAACGTGTTTCAACATCTGCTCCATAATTAAGAAATAATACGAATCTATCGCGATTTACTATTGCGGAATGAAGCGCAGTTCTTGGGGAATAATCTTTATCCTGTAAGTTTGGATTGGCGCCATACGCAAGCAAAATCATCGGATAATCAGCTGCTGCAGAAGTGGTGCTATAAAGAATGGGGGCGCCCCATTTGCTACGTATGTTGGGGTTTGCTCCATGGTTGAGAGCATTGAGAACGCGAAATTCGGGACAGTTTGTGACGCTAGGCTTACGTAGCATTTTGTCTAACTCTGCTTGAGTAGTTGGCATAGATCTGGCTGTCTCTTGACATGCACACTCAGCAACAATTGCAGGCACATGATATTCACCCTTTTCATCTATCGTTGTATGCGGAATATTACAGCCAATAAACAGCAAATGAGCCAGAAAGGATTTGACTTTGTTGATTTGTTTTGGCGTTTTGCCTGGTATGAAAGGCAGGATTATTTTTTCTTTTAAAAAATGTAACTCAGCTTTGAAATTTTCTTTTGAAGTGCGAGCAAAGGTTCGTTGATCTTGCACAGGCAAATAAGAATAAATTTCACGCAAAAGGCCAGATGTTTTGAGGCACTTGATAACGGCTTGATTGCGCCTGATTTGTTTTTCTACAGAGCTTTCTGGTGGTGTTGCTTCTGGGGCCATGGGCATTAATGGGCAGCATGAGCTGAGCAAGAAAATAATACTTAAAAATCTAAAAAAATTCATACTTTCCAGTCATCATAAAGATTAAACCAATGTGGTTGCTGCTTCTGCATTAATAACTAGTATAACATTATTCTCAATTTTGTGAGCAATATTGGCGTACTATTTTTAGTGCGCAAGAAAGCACAAGCAGGCACAGTGGTTTTTTTTCGTGTACGCGTTATAGTTAAAAAAAGAGAACAGCGCACGAAGAGAGGAGATTTTATGCATGCGGTAGTGATACGACATTTATTTGCCGGTGTAATTTCGTTTTTATTGGGGCTTTATCTTGTCCCCATTATTATCAAAGCTGCCCTGAAAATAGGGTTTATGGACGCTCCTGACGGGCGCTTAAAACTGCAAAAAACACCCGTCGCCTATTTGGGCGGTGTCGCTATCTTTATCCCCTTTATTGCAACTCTCGGTTTATGTTTTCCGTTTGATAATTGCGTCTTGTGGTTATTATTAGGAATTACGCTTCTATTATTTGTTGGCCTAATTGATGATTTAAAGGTACTGAAACCAAGTCAAAAATTCTTTGGGCAATTCATAGCAACGCTTTGTTTTTTAAAAGGCGGATTTTCGCTCAAGACGCCATTCTTAACGTCGTTCATAAATATTGGGGCCTCGTTGCTGTGGCTGCTTACCATCATCAATGCATTCAATTTAGTTGATGTCATGGATGGCTTGTGTAGCACGCTTGCTATTTGCTCAGCGACAGTGTTTTTGATTTTTGCGCTTATGCAACAAGCGTACACCGTCAGTCTTTTGCTCACAGTGTTTATTGGATCGGTTGCCGCATTTTTCGTATACAACAAACCGAATGCGCGGATCTATCTGGGCGATGCCGGGTCAATGTTTATTGGCGGGCTTTTAGCAGCCGTTCCATTGCTGCTTTCATGGGAACCAACCATTTTTGCCACCTCCTGGCATTATGCGTGGTACGATAACATGGTCAGGCCGCTGTGCGAAGTATTTTTTATTCCGGCGCTTGTGCTTGGCATACCGCTGCTAGAAGTTGTTGGTTTATTTATTATTCGTACCAAGTTGGGCATTCCATTTTACAATGGCAGCCCGCACCACTTTTCAATCTACTTGCAAAAACGAGGTTGGTCGAAATGGGCTGTGCTACTTTTTTCAGTGCATGCATCTATTGCCATGGCCTTGCTGGCGTTTATGCTGGCACTACGCGTGGTGAGTTTTTATGTTCTGACAGCAGGGTTTTTGACAGTGGTAGCAAGTTGGGTTTATATGATTTTTTTACAAAAAATAGTAGATAGATAAGCACTATAAGCATTGCTGGACCATCATTGTGATGGAATATGGTGCGCTTGATAATAGCGATTGGATAGCTAGATCCAGCGCCTGCAGGGAATGGCAAGTCATAACTCTTTGCAGGCGTATGCGCGTAATTTTTATCTTATTTTTGTATGCTGAAGTATGCCAATAATTCTTTAAAAACTGTTAATGGTCTGTTGGTGTTATAACCAAAGCGCTCATAGGCTGATGGCACATTGTGATGCGCAACAGGACATTCGTCTGGTGATGGTATTACCCATGTTGGCCGTGGTTTAACGTAACTCATGCCTGTTACATCAGCAACTTGCACAAGCACTGATAATCGCAATAATTTCTCATCAATGGGCTGATAATCTACAAAGCGTGCGTACTGCTTAAGTTCATTCAAAAAATCATCAAAAGTCATATCGCCGCGTAGAATTCTACCAAAGGAGTAGTGCATGCCGACTAGAATGGCAACGAGCTTTTGCTCTTCGAGCGAGACATTAAGCTGTGTAAAAAGTGGCTGAATGGCAATTGGCATGCTGCGCGAAGAGATAAATTGGCGGCCTTGTTCGAGCGGTGCCCATAGCCCACTCAAATAATCAAATCCAATAAGCACATGTTCTTCATGGTCGCTGGTGTAAGTAATTTTTGTTGGTGTTCCCGCTTGATCAATTGCTAGGCGGTATTTCAAGGTTGCGTGTGTGCCATCAAAAAGATCTCCTCGACCTGCTTTGCCAACATCGTGCAACAGGGCTGCAAGGCTTAAAAGCTCTTTGTCGCGTTGCGAAAAATCAAAGCCTGTGGACCAAGGGCTGTTGTCTTCGATGAGGCCTGTTGCGGCATAGTGTGTCCAGAGCGAGTGCTCGTATAAATCACCCGCGTGGAG
Organism: candidate division TM6 bacterium UASB124; assembly: GCA_945897315.1. Lineage (GTDB taxonomy): Bacteria > Babelota > Babeliae > Babelales > RVW-14 > CAIKAH01. The sequence continues at coordinate 57,562 of CAMDFF010000001.1, read as the reverse complement.
GCGCTTTTGATTGTCGAGTTTATAAAGAGTAAATTCGTTGAGTAATGTTTTCACAGTAGGCACCGGTTCTTGTTTTTGCTTAAAAAATGAACAGCCAGAAAGCGTAAGTATACCAACTAAAATATATAATCGCATGATATGATTCCTTGATTTAATTACTACCGCACAAATGTTTTGAGTAACGCGATCTCTTTAGCCCATAATGCCATGGCTGGATCAGAGGGGGTTTCTAAGATCTTTGGTATGTGCGCTAGTCTTGCATCAAGCATCATGTGTTTAAAAGTATTCAGTGGAATTAAGCCTTCACCGAGAGGAGCGTGGCGATCTTTGTTTGAAGCACACGCTGTTTGCGAATCGTTGACGTGAATAGCCTTTACATTTTCTAGTCCGATGGAGGTATCGATGTTTGTGACCATCGCATCCCAGCCTTCGTTCGTGCTGATGTCATATCCCGCACAAAATACGTGGCATGTATCAAGACAAGCGCCAACGCGATTTTTATGCGCTGTTAAAGCGCGCACGTGTGCAAGATGCTCAAATCTGAAACCGACATTGGTTCCTTGCCCCGCCATGGTCTCAAGTAGTACCATCACACCTGGTGAGCATGATTCAAAAACAGTGTCGAGATTGCGCGCAATTTGCGCTAAGCATGGCTCGACGCCAGCGCCCAAATGTGATCCAGGATGAAGTACTAAATATTTGATGCCAAGCTGTGCGCAACGATTAATTTCGTCAGCAAGGGCTTTGATTGATTTTGTTGCGACATCGGCATTTGCAGAGCCAAGATTGATCAAATATGCCGCATGCACCACCACTTCTTTTATGGGAGAAATAGCCCATGCTTTTTTAAATAAATCAGCGTCGGCGTCAGTAATGTTTTTTTCAAACCACTGCCGATTGCTTTTGGTGAAAATTTGTATAGCGGTGGCACCAATGGAAGTACCGCGCTCGATTGCGTTATGCAGCCCGCCTGCGCCAGACACGTGTGAGCCGATTAGTTGCGTTGTCATGTCTTTATAGACCTTGATCGAGCGTTTGTAGTGGGATGGTACCATCAAAATATGGGTGCCACTCAGGTGCTAGTAGTGTGGTGTATTTATCATAAAATTGTTCCATTGGGTTGCCACTGCAAAACGTATTCCAAAAGAGGATTTTTTTACCTGCAAGCCGTGGAATCCAATGAAAAAGGGTGACTAGTGTTTTTCCTGCGTAGGTGCCATCGGTCTTAATGCCGTCTAATGCGTGTAAGTAACTAATTGCGCGAGATTCTTGCTCGTTCATTTGTGCGTATTCCCCGTAATAATGGTCGTGGTCAACGGTTACGTCTTCTCTGGTTAATGCAAAACGAGGGAATGAAGGGTCGCTGTCTTGTAATAAATCGTTGGTTTGGTCAAACAGTTTTTTGATGTCATCATAGGCCGTTTTGTCTGGGTCGCTAACAACACATGTCGTGATCACGCGACACGGCAATCCTGCTGCCTTGAGGCCAAGGAGCAAGCCAGATACGCTGCCACCAGAACCAAAGGTAAGAAATATTTCATCAGGGGCTGGAAGCGTGCCTGCGTCAATTTGTGCTTTGAGTTCAAACGCTGCATTTACAAATCCTAACGACCCAAGAGCATTGGATCCGCCACTAGGAATATAATATGTTTTTGTACGTCGGCTTGATGCACAAGTAAGGGCTTTTTCGCACTGCTCTTGTCGCTCGTCACGATCCTTGCAAAATACAAATTGAGCTCCTGCGAGCGTTGCCCATAATGCATTGCGTTGTAAATATTTAGTATTGATCTGTGGTGAGTAAATGCATGTGCACGATGCAAACCCTAGCTTCTTTGCAAAAACGGCAGTGGCACAACCAAAGTTTGAACCAGTTGACCCAGAAGTCACAATGTGTGCGCATCCTTTTGCTTTTGCATCAGCGAGTAAAAATTCAAGTTTGCGAGGTTTGTTGCCTGCAAAAGTGCTCGTGCTCCAGTTATCGTCTTTGACATAAATTTCTGGGGCCTCTGGCCAAGATGCGAAGAGCGAGAGCTTTCTTACCGGGGTTGAAGGGGAACAAAGTGAGACATGGGGAACAGTTTCTTTGAGCGCTGGATATGCGCGAAACAATGATGTGGCGTCGCACAAGTGCACAGTGCTTACAAGCGTGAGCAATAATAAAAAACGAAATAATTTCATATTAAATCCCCTAATTTTTAATAGTGGTCAATGACCCTGTATTCCACAAAAGAACGCGCTTATTCTGTAATAATTCAGCATTGCAGTCTAGCAAAAAAGCCGTCCAGAGTCTTGTGCTGAAAATAGGATCGAGAGAATAGCTAGTGATTTTCTTACACAAGTCCTGTGTTGTGATTGCCGTAGCTTGCAGCTGGTTATCGCTTGCGCGAGAAAAGCCATGATTGTATAAAACAGTGTTTTGCGGTGTTTTGCATGTGTGAATTCTTAGATCCAAGTGCATCACATATGCCATTATTTCAGCGTACAGCTTTTCTATTTTGTCTTGCTGTTGATGTGGGTATTTGTCCGGTGCAAGCGCAACAATAACAGGCGTTGTTTTGATGTGTAACAAATCAAGGCCCGCAAGAAAACCAGCAGCAGAGCCAGAGCTACCAGAAAGCAAATAAATGTAATCAGGAAAGGGCGCCTGTTGTGCTTTTAGTTGTTCCGTAAGTTCGCACACTGCATTGACGAAGCCGAGTGCACCGAGCACGTCAGAGCCGCCCTCGGGAATAAAATACAGAGATTTTCCAGTTTGCTCGCGAAACTCTTTGTTCTTCTTGTAGAGAGCTTGTTCGCGGTGGCCAAATCCGCGATAAGTCTCTTCTATTGCCTGATGTGCTTTCGTGAGCTGCGCGTTGTGCTCATTTACGGATAGTTTTGGGCTGGGTAGGTACATGCACGTGCAGGGGAGTTTTAAATTGTGGCAATAAATTGCCGTTGCCGTGGTGTGTGGCGACCCTGGCGTGCCCCAGGTCACTACGTGCTCAGCGCCGCGCGCGCAGGCTTCGCTCAGCAAAAATTCCAGTTTTCGCACTTTGTTGCCCCCGAAAAGCTCACCAGAAAGATCATCGCGCTTGATCAAGAGAGTTTCAGTTTGCAACTTTTGTGCTAGCGCAGCGCAATTGTCTAGTGGTGTTGGCAAGAGGCCAAGAGGCATATAGGCGATTTTTTCGGCAAGAGATGGGAATCGCACAAATAACGGGAGGCGTTGCTTTGTTTCTCTCCAGGTGCTGGCTATTTTGTCAGAGTTTTTATCTTTTGCGGAGGCGGTGGCGGTGCACAGTGAGCTGCTGGCGGGCAAGAGGAATATTGCTAGGGCGGCTCGCATATAAATCAGTTTGTTTTTAATCATTAAAAAAAGTCCTAGGGGTAAATGATTTCTGGGTAAAATATGTTGTAAAACACGACCAAATCGTCTTTTGTCGACATTCAAACTATGCGTGCGGTGGTTGATAATATCTTAGTCTGTTGCTATCAGAAGTCGGTTGCATTTTTACGTGAAGGCTGTAAACTGAAAATAGACTTAAAATGTAGACAAAAATGTGAGGACTGGCTGATTTCAGACTACCGCACAAAACCTATAAAATAAAATACATTGTTCGGAGGATTTTTATGACATCTTCAATCAGACCTTTATACGACCGCGTATTGGTAAAACGCCTTGAGAGCGAACAAGTTTCAGCAGGGGGCATTATTATCCCTGATACAGCACAAGAAAAAACCCAAATGGGTGCTGTTGTTGCTGCTGGCGAAGGCAAATTATTGAACGATGGTTCACTTCGCGGGCTAAGCGTTAAGCATGGCGATAAAGTTGTGTTCGGCAAATACGCTGGCACAGAAATTAAAGTTGGTAGCGATGAATTTTTGGTATTGCGTGAAGACGAGCTTTTGGCTGTTGTTAACCAGTAACCAATCAATCACTAGAGGAGCTTACATATTATGGCAAAGCAAATTATATTCGGCGAAGACGCCCGTAATAAAATTCTTAAAGGCGTGACCAGACTTGCTAGCGCTGTTAAAATCACCCTTGGGCCCAAGGGTCGCAACGTCGCTATTGAAAAAGCATTTGGCTCGCCAATGATCACCAAAGATGGTGTTTCAGTAGCACGAGAAATTGAATTCAGAGATAAATTTGAAAACATGGGCGCGCAAATGGTGCGTGAAGTTGCATCAAGAACCTGCGATGTTGCTGGCGACGGAACGACCACCGCAACTGTTCTAGCAGAAGCTATTTTTCGTGAAGGTATGAAAAACGTTGTTGCTGGTGCAAACCCAATGGATATTAAGCGTGGTATCGACAAAGCAGTAACTGTTATTGTTGAAGCATTGAGCCAAATGTCCAAGCCTATTCAAGACAAAGCGGAAATTGCTCAGGTGGCGACTATCTCAGCAAACAACGACAAATCAATTGGTGATTTGATTGCTGATGCAATGGATAAAGTTGGCAAGCATGGCGTGATTACGGTTGAAGAAGCACGCGGCATGGTTGATGAGCTAGAAGTTGTTGAAGGTATGCAATTTGATCGTGGCTATTTGTCACCATATTTCATTACTGATTCAGAAAAAATGGAAGTCTCTCTGGAGAATCCTCGTATTTTGATTTGCGATAAAAAGATCACCAACATGAAAGAGATGTTGCCGATTCTTGAACAAGTTGCAAAGCAAGGCATTCCATTTTTGATTATTGCAGAAGATATTGAAGGCGAAGCCCTAGCAACACTTGTTGTTAACAAGATGCGTGGTACTTTGAGCATTGCTGCTGTTAAAGCGCCTGGTTTTGGTGACCGTCGCAAAGCAATGTTGCTTGATATTGCGGCATTGACCGGTGGCAAAGTTGTTTCTGATGAACTTGGCATCAAGCTTGATGGTATTTTATTTAGCGACCTTGGCTCTGCAAAGCGCGTTCGCATTAGCAAAGATAGCACCACTATCGTTGATGGCCGTGGCGCTAAAGAAGATATCGCAGCACGCATTCATCAAATCAATGCAGAAATTGCAATTTCAACGTCAGAATACGATAAAGAAAAACTTCAAGAGCGCCTTGCTAAACTTTCTGGTGGTGTAGCGGTTATCAAAGTTGGTGCTGCCACAGAAACCGAAATGAAAGAAAAGAAAGACCGTGTTGACGATGCATTGCATGCGACACGTGCAGCGGTTGAAGAAGGTATCGTTGCTGGTGGCGGCGTTGCGTTGCTTCGTGCACAAAAAGCACTTGATGAAGTGAAGCTTACGGGCGACCAAGCCATTGGTATTACCATTATCCGCCGTGCGCTTGAAGAGCCTACACGTGTTATTGCTGGCAATGCTGGTTTTGACCCTGCAGTTGTAATCGAAAAGATTAAAAACTCAGAGTTGAATGTTGGTTTTGATGCTCGCAATGAAGTGTATGTGGATATGTTTAAGGCTGGTGTTGTTGACCCAACCAAGGTTACCAGAACAGCCGTACAGAACGCTGCATCAATTGCAAGTCTCCTGTTGACCACAGAGACAATGATTGCTGAGATTCCAGAAGATAAACCTGCACAGCAACAAGCTGGGCATGGCCATGGCATGGGCGGTATGTGCTAATCACACAAACGTAAAGCAAGTTAATAAAAAAGGGCTGTCTCGTAAGAGGTGGCCCTTTTTTATTAAACGAGAGATAAAGTTTTTCTTGCGTGTAGTGCTCGTGGATACGCTTATCAGTAAGTGGTTTATGTTGATTAGAAGGGTGTTTTTGCGAGTATTTCAGTTAGGCAATCTTGTATTTTTTTTGTGACTTTCTATACTGGTACGATAATTTGCCATCACTATGAATTGCTTAGCCCGAGCACTTGTAGTGTGTTGGTCGTGCTACTTCTTTTCACAATTCATTCCTCAAAGGAACGTTTATGCAAACATCTCGTTTGATCCAATTAGGGCTTGCAATATTTGCAATGCTATTTGGTGCGGGCAATGTCGTTTACCCCCTCTGTCTTGGCCGCGATGCCGGGAGTATGGTAATGTTTGCTGTTATTGGCTTTATCATTACTGGTGTTGTAGTGCCGCTTATTGGTCTTGTCTCGGCCGCACTGTTTAACGGTGATTATAAAAAATTCTTAGGCATGGCTGGTCGTTGGCCAGGTATGATCATTGCATTTATATGTATGTTGCTTCTGGGGCCGTTAGGCGCCACGCCACGGTGTATTACATTGGCTCATGGTGCTGTGCATTGGCATTTACCCACTATATCTCTGTTTGTTTTTAGTTTGATCACTGCGGTTCTGATATTTTTTTCTACTATTCGTCGGAGCATGGTTGTTGAGCTTATGGGCAAGGTCTTTGGCCCTATTAAATTAGTTTTGCTTTTTATTATTATTACTCTCGGGTTGCTTGCAACAGCGGCGCCATTGACAACTGTATTGACGGGTAGTACCGCATTTGCACGTGGATTTGCAGATGGGTATTTGACGCTTGATTTGATCGGTACGATATTCTTCTCTGCGCTTATCATTCGTTCTATCCGGACAAGTATGAAGCCAGAAGAGCGTGATGATCAAGCGGCTATCGCTTGGTATGGTCTCAAGGCTGGGGTGATTGGTGGTTCGCTACTTGGACTTGTTTATGTCGGATTTAGTTTTGCTGCGGCTAAGCATGGAATAGCACTTGAGTTTGTAGATAAAACAGAGCTTCTGAGCGCGCTTGCAGAGATGGTGCTTGGTGCTCGTGCTAGCATCTTGGCCAATATTACTACAACGATCGCATGTCTTTCAACGGCGATAGCATTGACTGCAGTGTTTGCGGAATATATGGCTAGTGAATTATTTGGTGGCCGCATTAAATATATTCATGCACTTGTTGTAACAGTAGTAATGAATCTGGCGATGACAAACTTAGGCTTTAGTGGTCTTGCTCATGTGATGGAGCCATTAGTAGTTGTTTGTTATCCTGCGCTGATCGTTCTTTCTCTGGCAAATGCTGCACATGTTTTTTGGCGCTTTAACTATATTAAAGAAGTAGTTATTGGCACGCTGCTCATTAATCTTGTGGTGACTGGCATGAAGCATGCGCCTGAGATTAAAACAATGCTTGCTGCACTGCTTGGCTAATGTATCGTTTAAAAATTATTTTCTAAGGAAGCGATTATGCAGCCTTTTCGCTTAGTCCAGTTGGGCCTGGCTATTTTTGCAATGCTCTTTGGTGCAGGTAGCGTTGTATATCCCCTTTGTCTTGGTCGTGATGCGGGCAGCATGGTGTTGTTTGCAGTTGCAGGGTTTATTGTCACAGGAGTATTAGTTCCTCTGATTGGCCTTATTTCAGCAGCACTGTTTAATGGCGACTACAAAAGATTTTTAGGAATGGCTGGTCGTTGGCCAGGGATGATCATAGCATTTATATGCATGTTATTGCTTGGGCCATTAGGCGCGACGCCGCGGTGTATTACCTTGGCGCACGGCGCGGTCCATTGGCATGTACCGGCGATCTCTCTGTTTATATTTAGCGTGGTTACTGCTGTGCTAATCTTTTTTGCTACCATGCGGCGCAGCATGGTCGTTGAGTTAATGGGAAAAGTTTTTGGTCCAATTAAATTAGCCCTCCTATTTCTTATTATTATATGTGGTCTCTTCGCTACCGCTGCACCACTTACAACAGTCTTGGACAGCGGAACAGCTTTTACCAGAGGCTTTACGGATGGCTATTTAACGCTTGATTTGATAGCGACAATTTTCTTTTCTGCTCTTATTGTTCGCTCGATTAGAGCAAGTATGAAACCAGAAGAGCAGGGTGATCAAGCAGCTGTTGCTCTCTATGGCCTTAAGGCTGGCGTGATTGGTGGTTCACTGCTTGGCTTGGTATATATTGGCTTTAGTGTGGTTGCTGCGCAGCATGGGCTAGCGATAGCGTTTATAGAAAAAAGACAATTGCTCAGCGCTCTTGCTGCTGAGGTGCTTGGCGCGCCTGCAAGTATTTTAGCAAATATTACCACCGTCGTTGCGTGTCTTTCAACGGCGATAGCACTAACTACAGTTTTTGCGGAGTATCTGGCTAGCGAGTTGTGTGGCGCCCGTATAAAATATATACACGCTTTGATGATTACAGTAGCTATGAATTTTGCTATGACCAATCTTGGGTTTAGTGGCATTGAGGCTGTGATGGAGCCACTAGTAGTTATTTGTTATCCGGCCTTAATTGTACTTTCTCTAGCCAACGCCGCATATGTTTTTTGGGGATTTAATTACATCAAAGAAGTGGTTATTGCTACGCTGCTCATTAATCTTGTGGTGACAGGCATGAAGAATGCGTCTGAGATTAAAACAATAATTTCAGGTATTCTTGGCTAAATCTGATGATCTGGTCGGTATATTGAGATGTTTTTTGAAGCTTTTTTCTGGAGGCTCTTTGGTAGCCGTTACAACTACTAAAGAGCCTCCAGAAATTTATTTGCAACCGAAGCTTCGCGGAATTTTGCACCGTAAGCACTGTATGGCGCAATAAGCATTTTTGCCACGACAGCATGGTGTAGAGCAGCTCCAGGTCTTAGCTTCTGTACACGATTCACATTCTTCTGCGCAGGGATTATTTACGGTCTCGCACAGCGCACATGCCCAAGGAGCAAGGAATGGGCTTGGCGCCTTGCAATTGAGGCACGTTGGTCTGCACGGATGGTTAATGGCCTTTCCACATGCGGTACAGGCCCATATTTCAGGACGATACTTGGAGCACTCGGTACATTGTGATGGTCCCCAACTGTGAATCGTGAAACATCTCGTGCATTTCCAGTCCGCGTATGCGCGCAGTGTCGCTGTGTGTGCCGTGCAAACCATAAGACAGGTCATGAGGGTAAAACTAAACAATATATTGGCTTTGTTCATGATAAACACTCCGATTTTTGTTAGTTGTAATTCATGGATTTAAGCGATGCAGAAACTATCCCTTTTTATACAAAATACATGCTTTTGTGAAAGTTGGGCGCTGACGAATGATGTGTCGTAAGTCATCATACCCTTCGGCAAGCCCTGCGAAGTAATCGAGTTGATATAAATTATTATAAAATGCACTGCCTGTGTCAGCCAAAATGCCTAAGCGCATTTCTAGTTGGCGCGTTTGTGGATTTTCATGTCGCAGAGCAATGAGCTTGCCAAAGCCAATGTTGTGCAAGTCTCCAGCAAAAATAACGTCTTTACGATTTTTAATCTTTTCAATACGGCTAGCAGCTTCATGAGTCTTCGTGCCAATATCTTTAAAAAACCAGTAGCGTCGTTGCTCGGTACGATCCTTAATGCTGCGGTCGTATGCAATGCCATTGTTTTTATGCACGTTGAGCAACCGTGATCCATCGTCAGGAAAGGCAACTAGCATGGTTCCATGCATCAGCGCATCTTCAAGTGCCTGCTGCGTTACCCAGGCAAGCGGGGTACGTTTTTTGAGATATGATACGTGTTCGAGCGCACCGGCAATAATTTGTTGTTTGGTAAAGCGTTTTGCTAGTGTGTCATCATGTAGGGCGTATAGCCCGCAATTATATTTTTCTGTTTTATGCCTGCTGCCCTGCATATTAAAAACAGCATAGGTTGTTAGTCTGATGTGATTATCGTCTGGCAAGGTAATATTGCTGTATGTTGCTGCTCTTGTATCAGCGCGCCATGCAACAGAGCTAAAATGCTTATTGATAAATGGTTGTTGAAGAAGTCTGTGCCGACCTGTTTTCTTGTCTTCCTCAACAGTTTGGCAAATAAATTGCAGCGTGTTTTTGACGCTTTGTAGCGACAAAATTGCTGCAAAGCCAACGGGGTCGACGGTGTGAATATGTGTTGCTTCGTGGCGCTTGATATAGCGCAGAGTGTCTTTGGCTACTTGTTGTAAAGCAAGGGGGTCGGTGATAATTTGTTCTGTGGTGAGATAGAATTTTTTCTTTTCAAAAAAATTACCCACTTCAAGTGGTGCATAGTGCCCCAAGCGTTTTGCAATAAACTGTGTGCCAGTGCTGTCAAGGTGGAATGCTTGTAAGAAACAGCTATACAATGTGCAGTATAAAAATAGTATTAGTCCGAATGTCATGTCTCCCCCAATATCATAATCCCTGTGCGCATATCCCGTTTTATAGTATATACTCAGAGCATACGGTGAAAGCGAGAAATGCAAGAAATTATTCATGGCGTAATAGTCAAAATGCCACTCAGTGGCTCCCCTAAAATTTGTATGCTGACGCACGAGTATGGCAAGATTCCCTTGATGGTTTTTAAGCATCATCAGCGTGTACGTATGGGTCTTGGGAATTTTGTGCGTAGTGTTGTGCTGCATGATCAGCATAACTCATTCATTGTGCAATCAGTTGAATTATTAGCGCAACCAAGTTTGAGCTATAATGACTTAGGCTGGTTTCATCATCTTCTTGAAATCAGTTATTTTTTTTGCCCTATGCATCAGCCCGCAGGGGAGGTCTATGTGGTTCTTGAAAAATGCTTGCAGCTGTTGCATCGGTTGCCTAGCCTATTTTCTCAAGAGGGCAATAATGGCAACAGCTTGCCAGATAAGCTTTTTGTGGCATCATCACATGATCCAGGCCCATTGGGTCTGTGGACACATGGTTTAACGCGTGTTCAGTACTGTTTAATTGGGTGCTTGTTTATGCTTTTTGGGTTTTACCCTCCTGCGCGCTTTGTAAATACGCTTAACACCGTAAATAGATTGCTTGCAATGACTATTGACTTTACGAGCCATCAGAATCTAGAATTGCTCACATGTTCCGCTGCTATGCTGCAACAGGATGACTTTGTGCAGTATCACGCATGGCTTCTCGCATGCCTCAACACACATCCACGGATTAGCGGCTTTAAGACGTTATCATTTGTGTATAAGACCATATAAAGGGGTTACTTTGAAATTGTTACGAACACTCTATCTACTGGTGATTGTCGCGACAGGACTTGTGATGTTGCCTCTGTCTGCAACAGAAAAAATGACCGCTGTTGGGTTGGCGCTTATTAATAATGCTGAGTTGCGTAAATCGCAAAAAGAAGAGCTAGAAAAAACCGTTACTGATATTAAAAAGCGCACAGAAGAAGCGCAAAAGTCTATTCTTGGCAATTTAAGTCATATTTCAACTGAGCTACAAGAGGCCCATCAGCTTTTAACGACTGCGGCAGATCTTAAAGCTGAGCTTCTCAATAAAAAAATTGCTGTTCTCAACGATCGCAAGCAAAAGCAAATTGACCAGCAAGATGCATGGCGCGAGCTAGTTGAGACACATGAACAACGTGTTAAAATTCATAGCGAATTGTTAGAATATTTGGAAAAATCTTCCAGCAATCCAAAAGACGCCTATTCATGGAAAGAGTTCCGTGATGCACATATTCGCTTGGCAGAACAACATGAAAAAGTTGAATTAAACAAGATCAAAAAAGATAATCTTAAAAAGCAGCGTATTGCGCATAATGAATTGCTTTCATCGCTTAGCCAGCAGCTTATTGTAAAGAATAAAGAGCGTGAGCGTATCAGTGTACAGGTAGACCGCAACGCTGATCATGAAAAAAATGAAAATCCTGGAGCGCTGCGACAGGAGGCGGATAATGTTGCACAAGAAATTTTGGCTATTGAAGAGTCAGTTGAATCGGTCAAGCTGCATATCAATAAAATTGAAGTAGAGATACGACTCTGGGAAGATATTATTGAGCTGGCGCAGCAACGCTATCAAGAGCAAAAACTGCTTCTTTCTCATATCGAGCAGCGCCTAGTTCTTGAGAAAGGGGATGTTGATGTTGCGCGTATTGATTGGAAGGCTGAAGCGCAAAATGCCCTGGTAGTAAAAGAAAAGCTTAACGCATTACGAGAGCCGAAAAAACAAAACAAAGAAAAAGTTGCTACCGAATTAGAATTTTTACGTGGTAAGCTTGCGACGTTTAAAGGTAAGGCAGGGGCTGACAAAGAGTCGTTTGATGTTGTTTTGATTAAGGCACAAGTCAGGCGCCTTACGGCACTTCTACAAGCGATAGAAAAAGAGCTTGCCCTGCTAGATGCAAAGAAAGATCTTGCTGATATGGCAGCTACGGAGCGCGAGTTGCAATATAACATGGTAGAGATGCGCTATCGCTTGAAGCTTGAAACAGACAATCTAGATGAACTATATGCTGCTTTTTCAAATAAGCGTGATCTTGCTTTTAGTACGCTACGAGGGTTTAAAGATAGGCGCACACAGGCTATTTCGCACCTTATTGAGGTAAATCGTGCTATTGAGCGGATTAAAAATTACCAAAAAAATCTGCAAGTTGATGGTCAGGGTGACCATATCAGATTGCGCATGGCTGATGCGCGCGACCTGTTATCTATTATGCAAGAGACCAATAATTATCTCATGTGGCAGCTTGATTTTACGCAATCGTACTTAGCAGTGAATGCCGATCTCATTATGAATCAAGAAAAAATTATCAATCAGTATGATCTGATTTTGTACGAAATTGATCATCGCTTACGCAACTATAGCATTTGGAAGCGATCGCCAAAAGCCATATCATATGAAGCTCTTATTGCTGCTATTCTTGAAGGGGAAGCATTTCTAAAGAAGCTGTACTGGGAGACTCCCTCGCACATTCGACCATCATCGATTTTTGCATTAGTGAGGTCATTTGATCTGTACGATTTTTTCATGCTTCTCTGTTTTATCTGTTTATTCATAGGGCTTTTTTTATTTTTAAAAAAAGGCTTACGCATTATGCGCGCTCGCCTGAGTGCCATTACCGAGCGGCTTAAGGGGCATGCTCGATATCTATATTTCCATCTCTTGTTGGCCTTCTTTGATTTTGCGTTGGCTTATTGTGGCTTATTCTTTGCATGGCTATTTATCTTCTTTCATATAGCATTCGATTTTTCATATATCTTTAGCACGCTGCGTCCATTAGCAAGCCATTACTCAATTGCTATTTTTCATCTGGCGTCAATCCCCTTGCTCATTTATCTTACAGCGCGTTTTATTGGTTTTTTGCGCGATGTAAATGAAAAGCTGAGCTATTTGTTATTTGCGGAAAAATTTCAAGCGCGTTTTATTGTTCTTGTGAGTTTTTTTTGTTATGCAACAGCAATTTTGGTTCCTTTGCGGCTTGCGCTGATTTCCTATACCGATACACGGATATCTGCATTTGCAACTCTTATTCTTGCGGCATATTCTCTTGTTACTGTGCTGATCGTTACATTTTTGTTTAGCAAGGATGATATTTTACGTCTGATACCAACACGCAACAGCGTTATGATTTTATTAAAGCGGAAAATTGATAAGCATTATTATCCCGTTTTCTTTTTTGCGATTAGCTTATTTATTTTATCCAATCCTTATGTTGGGTACTCAAATATGGCTTGGTTTCTTGCATTTGCTGTGCCGGGGTCATTACTGCTCGGTTACTTTTTATTCACCATTCACCATGTGATTAGGCGTTATGCTGTCTTTATGTTCATGAAAGAGGATGATGACGACTTTGTTGATAAGTTTGAGCATGCTAAAGCATATTATGGTTTTTTTGTTATCTTCTCTTTTATTGTCTTGCTGTTTATTACGTTCACGTTAGTTTCGCGTATTTGGGGCTTTGATTATACGCCAACAGATATCTGGTACGCTCTTTCTGAAACATGGGTGGTGCCCATTAGTGTTGACCATAAAATTGGGGTTGTTCAATTCCTGGTAGTCGGTCTTTTTATTGCAGCCGGATTCTTTGTTTCATCGATTACACATCGATTTATTTTAACCAAATTATTCGATATTTTGCGCTCAGAGCCGGGCATTCAGAATACGATCTCGCGGATTTGTCATTACACCATTATTTTTATTGCGATTATTCTATCAATGATAAATATTCATCTGCAGCAGTTCATGCTGTACGTTGGTGCATCATTTGGTATCGCGCTTGGTTTTGCACTCAAAGATATTGGCGCAGACCTACTGTCTGGCATTTTTGTGCTTATTGAGCGGCCGCTGGAAATTGGCAACTACGTTGAAATTGATAACATCAAAGGGACCGTGCATCGTATCGCTGCTCGTTCAACAACGATTATTACATCAAGAAATCATTCGGTTATCATTCCCAATCGTGACTTGGTTTCCAAATGGATCATCAATTGGGGCCATGGTCGTTATGCTATCGGTTTTGAGTTGAATGTACGAATTGATCCAACGGTAGATCCAGACGTTGTAAAGCGTGTGATTTTTAGCGTTGTGCAAGCGCATCCTCTGGTGCTCAAAGTACCAGGAGTGGTCGGTCGGCTTGAGGAATTTGAAGAAAATGCATTTGTGTTTTTGATTCGTGCGTTTGTTAGTGCGCGGCGCGTTAAAGAGCAATGGGAAATTGCAGCGAACATTCGCACTGAGTTAATACGCGCGTTTAAAGAGCATGGCATTAAGCTTGCGCGTGCAGAACGAATTATTGTCTTTGAACAGCCCGGACAAGCCGGCGCTTCAACTAAGGCAATAGAAATTAAATTTGATAAGTAACTAAAAATCCCGCGTGCAACAAATAGTGCGTGCGGGCTTTTTTCTTTTTGTTTCGGAGTGGTGGTTTGGTGGGTCGCTCATAGAGTGGTTACAGCTAAAAGCATTAACACACAGAGCGAAGACTGGTGGAGGCGATGGGAATCGAACCCATGTCCGTTAAACAATTCACGAAAAGCGCTACATGCTTATCTCTTGATTATACTCAAACCCTTGGACAAGAGCACCCTGAGGTCTGAGCCGGTTCAGTGTTACGCCTATGCTTACAGAACAAAAAAATCTACACATAGTCGTTTTATCAAGTTATACGAGTGCAACAGCTGATAAACACGCTGTTGCCCAAGAGCTTATACACTATCTATTGAAAGATACTATGCACAAGCTACTGCTTGGTTGTGTCCGAAGACACCTCCAAAAGCAGGTGCAATATGATTTGCATTTATGTTTCTACAGACTTGATTTACAAGGGCTTCTGCAACCTTGGCATGCTCTCCTCGCTTACCATAAAACGTCGAGACCATTACGCCCCCAAAAGATTCAAAGATCAGCACGATTGTGCTATACTGCCTATTATAACAGTTAAATTTACAGTGAGTCAATGGCAAGCTGTGTACTTCCCGCTCTTCCTAAAAAGCGGGGGCACCCTACCCTCTACCAGGCGTTGTTTTAATGAAATACCACATATATACCCCTAAGCCAGTAAAAAATCACATAGACCCGCACACGGGCAAGCCGTTGCCGTTCAAGAAGAAATCTCTAGGGCAGCACTTTCTGCGGAAACAGTCAGTCGTCGACAATATGATTGCGGCTGTCACCGTAACCCCAGAAACATCAGTTATGGAAATTGGCTGTGGTGATGGATTTTTAACACGTTCAATCTTGGCACAAACACCCTGTAAGAATCTTTGGTGTTTTGAAATTGACCCTGAATGGGCAGAGGTTGTGCGCGATGGGGTTACCGATCCACGACTGACGATCTTTTTGGAAAATATTTTGGATGCTAATCTTGAGCCATTGCGTGAGCACATGCCGTGGGTTTTACTAGCAAATCTTCCCTATCAAATTACCTTTCCGATTATGTTCTTGCTGCAGAAAAATAAGCATCTGTTCACTGAGGGCGTCGTGATGATCCAAGAGGAAGTGGCGCAAAAAATCGTTGCTTCGTACGGACGAACGTACAATACAACGTCAGTGTTTTTGCAGCACCATTTTGAGTTTAAATTGCTTGAAGGAATTGAACCGGGAGCGTTTAGCCCTCCACCAAAGGTGCACTCCAGGCTATTATATTTTAAACCTAAGCAAGCGCCTGTTGCGATTCCTGATGAAGAAGATTTTTGGAAGTTTGTTAAATTTTGCTTTGGTAAGCCGCGGCAAATGATCAGAAATAATTTGAAATCAACGCACTATAAAGCGCATGTGGCTATTCCTGAAGAGGTTCTTTGCTTACGTGCACAGCAGATGACCTTTGATGATTTTCTTGGAATATGGCTGAATCTGGTTGCGACAACAGAGCCAGAAAAATAGTACGATCTCGTATAAATGTATTAAAAAAGCCACTCGATCATCGAGTGGCTTTTTTAATGGCGATTATTTCTTTGTTGTGTTGCTTGTTTCCGTAACTGGCGCCATGCGAGCGAGCACTTCTTCAGCTGATGGCTGTATAGTTTTGATGAAGCTTGCTTCGTCAATAGAAAGAGGCGTTGCGGGGGCGTATCGTGGTGACGTTACAGCAAGTGGCAACCCATGCCGTTGGTAAATATACTGCAGAGCAAGACTAACATGCGCTGCGTCTAATCCCCAAAATGCGTTGGCGTGCCAGCCTCGTGCAGGTTCAACGAGGTACGTATTTTTAAAGCCTAGCGCTTGTAGCTCAACATATAAACGGCGTGATGCATCAACGGAAATAACTTCATCATCTTGCGAGTGAACAAGAGCAATGACCATTGTCTTGTTTGTGATTAAAGGCCATTGTGAGAGAACGGCTTTTATTGGGGTGATGCCGGCAGGGTTGTAACGATAGAGCCATGTTTGTGCATAACGTGCTATAGACTCAAAGCGAGGGCTTGCTGCGCTTATTTCCATGCTCCACGCGAGCAACGAACCGAGACTACTACCACCAGTGCGTTGACGTTGGGCGGCAGATTTTACCATGTGAGCGGCGGCAGTTTCTGGTCGATCAAATGGTGCGTCCAGTATTAAAGCTGAAACATTGCTTAAGAGGTCAGGGCGTATTTCTGCTAAGTGCCCGACCGTATTAATGATAGTAGCCGCACCTTTCGACACGCCAGCTAAGATTATGTTTTTTTCTGTGTGTTCTGCAATTTGTTTAGCAATGACTTTGACATCGTCATCTTGCCCCAGGCACGATTGCCATCGACCAGCTTTATGGCCATAGACGGTTTCGTTCCATTCTGGTCCATTCTCGCCAATCATGGGACCAATAAATGGTTCGTAGGGGTGGCGCTGTGTTGCATCGCCACCAAGCCCATGAGCAAAAATAGTGACGTGCGCTGCTGGCGCCTCAGATGAAGTTAATAGTGGCACAGTGCCAGACAGCAAAAGCCATCCGATAAAAAATACATGCTTTAGCATATTGTGCTTCTCGCTTTATAAAATATTCGCCTAGTCTGCACACAAAAAGTTTTCTGTTCTTGTTTGTGCTTTTTTACTACACAGGTAGTCGCTGGATACTCTCTTCAGATAATCATTCCCAGCCCCTTGGGGGAATGGATGGGGTCGACATATCCAGAGCAGTTATTGGGTCGCTGTTTTGATAGGGTCACATAACGTGCTTTTTGATTGCAGCAAGCCGGCTGGCAACAGAAGGATGCAGTAAAAATAGATTAAATTGTGCCACTTTATTTTTGTATGCCTGCATAACAAGCAGAATAGGAAGCATAAGGGTTCCCAGTGCGGATGTTTTGCTTGTGGCCACCAGTGCTTCGCGTGCAGTCTTTTGCTCAGCTGCCAAACATTTTTTAATTGCTGTTGTCATGCTTGTTAGCCCCTGCTCGATTTCGTGAGCTGAAAATTGTTCAGCTGTTTTTACAGAAACGGCATCAGCGAAGTATTCAAAATTACGGTGCAAAATAATTTCTGTTGTTTTATACGCAATTTTGAGTCCAAGCCCAAGAATTATATAGAACTGATAGTTGCCACCGGAAAAGCGGGTAAGTGCTGGAATATGTGCAAAAACGCCATCAAAGATGCCGTACGAAATCAGCATGTCGGTGATGCTTACTATGCCATCGCGAATTTTCCCTTTGGATGCCCACCAGTGCATTGTTGAGTCACAGAGATGGCCGAGCTCATGAGCAATTGTCCAGCGAAATATGCGATGGCGCTGTAGCGCATTCTCTGTTGCTGAGTCTAATAAAAATGATGAGATAAATGCAGCGCCAATGTGGAGTTGCGTACTACCGTCTTGCATGATCATTGCAAGTCCTTGGTTGGCGTTTATTCCGGTGCACTGCACGACTAATCCAGGGACAGGACAGTTTACTTCTGCGCAAAGCTGAGTGGTGATATCGAGCAGTGTTCTATAAAGCGTTGGGTATTGTTGATCCCAGCCGTTTATGGGTTTTGCTACCAACGCGTCTAGCTCGTTCTTTAAGACAGTAACCAGCTCAGATGGCAATGGCTTGGTATAGTCCAGTTTCACAGTCGGTATTTGCTCTGTAGTTATTGGTGCTTCTGTTGGTGTACTAGGAAGCGTAGCTGCTTCAAGCGATGCGAGGAGCGCTGGAATAAGAGGTGTTACGGGAGTCACATTTTCTTGTTGTGGTGTCATTGTGGTAAGCCTCATTCAAAATAAATCTTTTTTGAGTAAAAAACCCCGGCAGGCAGGGTGTTTTGTTAATTTTTACCCGTTGAGTTTAACATAAATCTACTGGCAAGCAAAACAGAGGGCCTTTTTGCGGTATCATAACGCTATTTTTACCATTGCTGGACACTTTTGCATGACATTTTTATCACGATCGTGTGAATTTTGTCACGCAAAAGTGTTATTTTAGGGTGATATCATAGCAAAAATGGCTACATCATCAATAATGGTTTGATTAGCTATTTAACAGGGATCGACGATTTTCCCATTTTTAAGACGACGGGCTTAATAGGTCATAGATTTGAAAATTGGTTTCTCAATGAGATACAAACCCGGCTTGATACTCAATCAGAAAACCAGCAAATTTATTTTTGGCGTACTGCTGGAGGAGCCGAAGTTGATGTTGTAATTACCCTTTCACATTGAATCTAAGAAGCGTAATAATCTCAAAGGGTTTATGGCGGCGTGTTCAGAAGCTTCAATTGGTGTCTTTTGTTACATGGGAGAGTTATTATATGACAAAGAAAATCGTATTCTCTTTTTGCCTGCATGGATGATCTAGTCTGCTGGTTTACGTCAATTTTTATAGTGCTGGCCCGTATGGCGCATTATGTACGCCCATTTATAGTAAAAAAATGCTTACTAAAAATAGCCTAACCACCCCATTCAAGAATTGCTTGCGCCAGGCTAGTTGCTTTGATAGGGTGGTGTAAGTCAACACTGCAACAGTATAATGCTTTACGAGAATAGGCATCCTATGATCATGAAATGTCGTGACTGTAACAGAAAAATGAGCCTAACAGAATTAACAACTTATCCCGTTGCTTATTTCTTAAAACTAGTGGCGCCCGCCCTTATTCCCAGAGTTATTGCGGCAATAGCTCATGCGCTACTGCCTGGCACTAAGGGGGTCATTGATGAAAGCATGGTTGGCTTTGCTAACAATTTCTTAATTTCTTGCCCAAAATGCAAAAAAACTGAATGTTGGGACCCTGTAGCTGAGCTAGAAGCAGAGGGAAGTAGAACAAAAAATTTACACAATAGCCAAACAGAACATTGAGTAAAACCCTAAAAAATCATTTAAAGGGGGAAGGGCGAGAATGAAGAAAAAAATTAAGACGATTGCGTGTATAACGCTTATGAATATAACCATAGCTGCTTTTGCACAGAGTAGTTGCCTCATAACAGCCGCCAATAATGATCCAGCTCCAACAAGATTTCTAGCGCCGGATAAAGCGACCAATTTTTTAATGTTTCTTTCTTACTGGCCCTCTCTTATTGAAGGCAATGAACAATTCGAGAAAAAACATACTACAAAGCCCAGCATTTTGTGTGGCAAATGTACCACCAAAGCACTAACGCTTGGTGAATTTACGGGAGGGCTTATTGGTAAAGCTCTCAAATCAGTAGAAAATGGGGAAGACAGCGTTGCTGAGTCAAAAATGATACTAGATGATTGCGTCATTATGATGAAAACAGGCTCTATCTCAGAAATAGTAGATTTTATGGTACGGGTAGCCAATCAAACAAAGCAAGTTTGTTCCCACTGTCGCAGTAATAGTAACTCTTGGCGCAAAATATAACGAATCTGAATAACGACCTTACTCTGCTTTATACACCATCAACAATGCTGGCCCATCTGGCCCATATGGCGGGTCATACTCACCCATTCGCTGAAAACCAACTTTTTCATAGCATCGAATCGCTGCAAGATTGGTTGCTGTAGGGTCTAGAATAATTGTTTGTGTTGGATCTTGCACTAGCAAATCTTGTATAAATTGCTTGATGAATAATGCACCAAACCCCTTATGCAAATAATCTAGTTCCCCAATGAATTGGTCGATGCCTACTAAATTTTCTGGCAGCATCTTGTCATAAGGAGCTGTTCCAGGTCGATCAACAGCATAGGTTTGAATATACCCCATTGGCACATCATTGCATGAAACCAGGTACGGCTTCGTTCCTGAGCGAATACGCTTGAGAAATGAGTTCAAAAAATCTTCGTTGTCTGTGGGTGCTGGCCACCATTGCGCAACATGCGGAGAATGTAACCACTGGTAGAGTAAAGGCTGCAGCGATGGGAGGTTTTTTTCGGTGATGGGCGTGAAGGTGAAATTGTGTTGCATTTGTATATAAACTCTCATTGGTAGTTGAGTTTTTTTGAGAAACGAATAACTGTTATCGGATAAGCCTTGGGCTGTGCCTGAAAAATCGTACAGGCTATATTCTACGAAAATGGCTGTATGGTCAGAGGCGAACAAACGTTTATTTGGCTGTTTGCAGTTGCCCAGAGGTAGTAGATTTAAGCTATCGTCATATTCCCCTGGGTGAGAAACCCAGTAATTACTCATCATCAAGTTGGGGTTGTGAAAAACTATATCGAGATAGTATTTTTTGGCAAATGTACCATCAGATAAAATTTCATTGAGGCGAGGGTGGCCTTCATAACCAATAAAGGTGGTTTCTAAGCCATGATTTTCAAGGGAGCTTGTTCTTGAATCGGCAACATCAGGGCTTTTGCTGTAAAATTCGTAAGCGGAAGTGTCGCGTGGTTCATGAAAATTGCGATCGCCTGCCGAAATCCAGTAGCGCTTGGTACGAGTTTTCAGTAGTTCAAGTTCGACAGCACTCGATAATAAGCGAGGATTAATTACACCTGAAAGATCATCATCATGGGCAAAGTGGCTGTTAAAAATATCTAGCTCGTGATTGCTTGCACAAAAAATAAGCGTTGCTTTTTGCAAAGCTTTTGGAAATGCACTTTCCCAGCTTCCCCAGCGCTGTGATGGAACAGCGGGAGTATCTGAATACCATATCATTTCAGTTGATTTTAATGAGTACATAGCTCGTTTAAATGCAATGACAAGTCCTTCTTGAGTATCAGATGCAACGACTTCTAAGCTCTTTCCCGTAACGGTGTTAAAGCCAACAAACTGATAATCTGGCAACATTTGTTTTAAATCAATCAGCTGATCATGAGTAATTTCTTGTAAGGCAATAATGTCTGCATAAGAAAGTAAGGTGCTCACGGCATATTTTCTATCGCACCATACATGACCATTAACATCAAGGCCGCTGAGCTGGATATTATAACTTAAGAAGTTGATTTTTTGCGTATGAGCAGATTCATGAATGGAGCATTCGATATTAAAATACCCCAGGACAGTGCTCACGAAAACAATGTACTTAACAAAATTTATAAAGGCTCAACATTCTTAGTTTAATATTTTGAGAGATTTTCCTGCTGCTCCAGGATTTTAATTTTGATCATTGAATCGAGCAAAAGCTATCACCAGTAACGGTTATCTTACGTTTTTTATTTTCTATGGCAATGAAATTAAAAAGATTTTTTATAGCCAAGTTCTATTGGGTGCAACATGGACAATTTCGTTTTTCAGACTACGAAATCAATTAACCAATCTGGGGCTAATTGTAGTGCCCAAGAAATAATACGCCAGCGCTTGGTGACATAAGCAATTTTTTTATGAGACTGAATGGCATCATAAATTTGTTCAGCAGCTTCACGAGGAGAAGACTCCCAATATTTGTCTGGGCAATTCGCAACCATAGCAGTATCAACAAAACCTGGCCTAATGTCTGTAACGTAAATTGGCAAACCTGTGGGCCGTACAGTGTTTCTGATGCCTTGACACAGAGCCGAAGCAAAAGATTTTGATGCAGCATAGGTAAAGGCGTCTTTGAACGCATACTCTGCACAAACTGACGAGACTCCAACAAGATGACCATGCTTTTGCGGAAGAAAATATTTAAGAGCAACATTTGCCATTGCCGCAAAACCAATAACATTAACATCAAGAATTTCTTTGGATTTTTGCCAATCAAGGTCTTTATCGTCATGCGCAAAACCAGCATTCAAGATAATTAGATCTAGGCCACCCATTTCTTGAATAAGCTCTTCTAGCTGCTGCATAGATTTTTCGGGTGTTCTAAGATCCATCTGCTTAACAAACGTCTTCGTTGGTAGTTTTTGTTGTAAGCCTTGTAATAGATCAGCCCTGCGTCCGGTTAGGCCAACTTCGTAGCCATTATTAGCCAACACTTCGGCGAGAGCCTTACCTATCCCAGAGCTTGCACCAATCACGATGGCTTTTTGAGCATGAAGAGGAGCATCTATAAAAACAGAATCTAGCACAATGCTATTAAATAGGTACCCTGCAACAAGCATTACAGATATGACTAAAACAATTTTTTTCATGTTCTAATTCCCAAAAATATCGCTGCTCTTTTTCTCCAGCTGCTTTCCATCATAAAAGAGCTCAATTTTTGTGATCAACCCATCCTTGATTGTCACCAAAGAAGCTGTACGCAAATTACCAATCGGTACTGGAAATAGCGTATCAATCGCCAACATCGCTTGTGTTTCAGAACCAAATGATGCACGAATGGTAAGCGCCTGGAAGGCGCCCATAAATCCTTTTACTGCCGCAAACACATCCTCTTTTCCATGCAATTCTGCAAGTGGACTAACAAAATGCACAGCAGGATGCAGGCGCTGTTCCAAGCCAGCAGCATCTTTTTGTGCCATTGCAGTGTAGTAACCTTGCGCGATAGCCATATTTTTATCAACCATAACAAACTCCTTATTTGACTATTTCTTTGATATCTTATATTCAATATAGTAAACTATATCTAATCAGTCAAACGGCGTTAAAATTTCAGGTTTTTGAGATATATGCTACTGTAGATAGTGTTATTTTTCATTTTAATAGGCCAATAAAAGAGTTTCATAATTTATGCCGGATCGCAAAAAAAGAACGTATAATTCTCAAGCTCGAGATACCCAAGCAGCACAAACAAAACTTCGTATTCTTACAGGAGCAAAAAAATTATTTCAGGCTGAAGGCTTTGAGTCTATGACCATTGAAAAATTAGCGGGAGAAGCAAATGTTTCTGCGCCCACTATTTATGCGATTTTTCAGTCTAAGCGAGGCATTCTTCGTGCCTTGATGGATGAATCTCTTCCATCGGATCAATTCAAAGCTCTTGCTCAGCAGGCAATGCTTGCGGAATCAGCCGAAATCCGACTTGCGATATCTGCTAAAATGGCACGACAAATCTACGATGCCGAGCGAGAACAAATGGATATTTTTCGAGGAGCGGCTGTTTTAGCCCCTGAGTTCAAAGAGTTTGAACGTGAAAGGGAGCTTCGTCGCTATGACCGACAGGAAGATACTATTAAAGCTATGGTAAAAGAAAAATCTCTTGCAATAGGACTGAGCGTAACCAAGGCGCGGGATATTTTGTGGGCCTTTACGGGGCGAGATATGTATCGCATGTTTGTCGTTGAGCAAGGATGGAAGCCTGCTGAATATGAAAAATGGCTTGCACAGTTGTTAATAAAAAGTCTGGTCCAGGTACAATGACCTCATTCATTCCTGATTTTTCATCCATTTCGTTTGTCAGGCAAAAAACCGCCAACTTGTGCATCCCACAATGTCTTGTATAAACCACCAGCTGCAAGCAACACAGCATGTGTACCATCTTCTACAATCTTGCCTTGGTCAAACACCATGATGCGGTCCATGCTAAGCAATGTTGATAAGCGATGCGCAATAATAAGTGTTGTCTTGTTTTGCATTAATTCCCACAGACTGTCTTGGATAACATGCTCAGTAACAGAATCAAGCTGAGAAGTTGCTTCATCAAGAATTAAAATGGGAGCATTTTTTAATATAGCTCGGGCTATCGCAATTCGTTGACGCTGCCCACCTGAGAGCTTGACTCCTCGTTCACCAACAGGAGACGCATAGCCTTGTGGCAGCAGCATGATAAACTCATGAGCGTGTGCTTTTTTTGCAGCTTCAATCACTTCGTCATCAGTTGCTTCAATGCGTCCGTAACGAATATTCTCCATTAAGCTGCGATGGAACAGAGAGGGGTCTTGGGGAATCATAGCAATATTGCTGTGCAAGCTATCTTGGGTAACGGTACGAATATCGTGGCTATCTATAAAAATATGGCCATTGGTTATATCGTAAAGTCGAAGAATCAGGTTTACGAACGTTGATTTACCGCTACCAGAATAACCAACGAGGCCAACTTTTTGTCCAGCCTCAATAGTCACAGAAGTGTTTTTAAAGAGCAAATCTGTGTCTTTGTAGCAGAAATTCATATGAGAAAAGGTGATTTGTCCCTCAGCAACTGATAGATCGTGCGCATCTTTTATGTCGTTGATGTCTCGTTGCACTATGAGCTTGGAGAGGCTTTGTTTGCATTTGCCAACGGCCTGATAAAACTCATCAACTTGCGACATTGTATACCACGTTATGTGGCCAACCTCCATGCCTAGTCCTAGAATAAGTGCAAAATCACCAATGCTAATGAGCTGTTTGCCGTATAAATGAGTTAGAAAATATACTAAAAAACCAAGCATTACAGCGATCAATCCACCTTGAACAGCATGTAGTTTTAGTAAGAATAGCTTTTTTGCTCGAAATGCTTTTTTTGCTACAAGCAAATAGGTGTCAAGACGACAAGCTTCGTAATGGCTTCTAGCAAAAATTGCTACACTATTCGCATTGGTAATGCTATCAACCAGTTGTCCTGAAATTGCTGATTCAGCATCAGCATGAGCATTGGACAGTGTCTCAAGATGTTTTGACATTGCTATGCTAAACCAAGAAAATACAAAAAACCATATCGCTAGTACGTAAAAAAATAGCGGATTTACAGAATACATACCAAGCAGCGCAACCAATAGCATAGAGAAACACCGAAAAAAAGCAGCTGATATGTTATGTACAATACATTCTATACTATCTGCAAGCGTATTAATCTGACCTGCTATACGGCCCGACAAATTATCATGAAAAAATTGAGGAGAGGCGCCAAGAACAAAGCTGAATGTCTCGCTAATAATGTTATTTTTGATGACGGGCTGATATTTATAATTTAAATATGTCATTGAGCGCCATGTAACATTATCAAAAACTAGAAAATTTAGTACCAGTAACGATGCTGGCCGAGCCAACCAAGAGATAGATTCAGCGTGCGATACAGATAAAGCATTGATTATATATTTAATCAACAGGCTATTAAACGGCCCCCAGCATCCTGCAAGCAAGGCAAGGCTACTATAAAGTATCACGATGTGTTTATACGGGCTTAAAAAATGCCATACGAAGCACCATAAACTTGGCGATAATTGTTTATTCATGTTGCCCTCAGGCTTAACGCTTTATAATCTTTGCAATACATGGTAAACCAGAAGCATTTCTTTGGCTAGCGTTAATGCAAGTCAAAATAAACCATACAAAGCAACGTTATACAGCGACTCTCTCCTTCTTGTTGTTTGTACCTAGCTAGAGCATGTTTTACTGTAGTGGGACTTGTTTTTTGTCTTGTTTATTACATTCAATTTGTTATTCTACGCTGAAGGTAAAAATACTATTTTGATATTATAGTTTGTGAAAGTTAATACCATGGAAATTATGAAAAAAGTGCCGCTTGCGATATTGGTTGTGAGCTTTTTGATGACGGTAGAATTAGCCGCAGGAACCGAACAAAAAACTGCACAAGATGCTGCTCGTGATGCTCGTGCACAGCGGCGTGCTGACTTGCGTGTTGCCGTAGCTGCCCCCGTAATTGATCCTGAAGTGCAACTACCAGCAGTACAGCCTGAAGAGACTGATTTAGGTCCTGTTGATACAGAAGACATGATGATGCAACTTGACCCACTTATTGTGGAATGTATGAGTCGAGACTTTTTAGACGAGCACAGCATGCTTGCGCTATCGGCAACAAGCAAAGAATTCTTTAGGGTGTTGAGCTCTCTTCGCGATCCGTTGGTAGAACCCAAACGGATATATGACAGGCTTACGGCAGATCGAGAGCTCTGTTATGATGCTATAGGCACTGTAAGGCAAATTTTTCAACAGTGCATGGTTAGCTCTTTCAATCAAGTTTGTCTTGCTTCTGGTTGCCATACAAATAAATATGCTTCTGCTCGGTGTCCTGCAGCCAAAGCGTTTGTTAAAAATGCTATGCAACAGCTTTTGCAAGAGCCAGTTGCTGGAGAGCATGGGATTAAATGTGCAATGTACCGCAATATGGCATTGCGTATGGCATTTTTAAACATGTATAGCCAAAATCTCGATGAAATCAATCTGAAAGAGCTTTATCAGCCGCAAAATTGCCATTCAATTATTACGCTTGATTTTGCACAATTACCAATCGATTTGCCAGAGCGTGATGTGCAGATACAGGGTCTTATTGATGTTGTTTGCACCTTAAGAGACTACAACCAGGACGGAGTTGGTGGATGGCATCGAATGGAACGTGTTGTTGGAAATCTGACACTGCTCAATGTAGGCGAATCATTGAGGCATTGTACGGTGTATGCAGATTGTCTTGCTAGTGTTCGTGTTGATGGTGATAGTCGTCTTGAGCAGTTTACACTCTTTGCACCACGGCTGTACTCATGTGATGTTGCCGATGGATGTGCGATTATAAGACTTAGAAAATAAAGTGCGTTATTAAGGCTGTCGGATAGCCTCTGCCCGCATTTTGTCATACACCAGATCTCTCGGATTGGGTTTTCCGTACAGCGATAGAGTATCAGGAGCTCTCATTTGTCTGTACTCAAAAGTACAGACGTTAGAGATTGTTGCAGCATCAGTATCAATTTTTATCCTCATAGACGCAATATTTGGTGACAAGGCACTATCAGTGATAAATGGAAAACATACGTTTCGAATATTTTTTTGGGGATGTAAATCAGTCCACGAAAATGCTTGCGGTGAAGAGGTTGTGCTACAAGGGTTAAGATGCAAAACCGAAGCAACTGCTGTGCATTTTGCTTTCCATGGTTTCATGCAGAGTTCATAGCAATTCGTAGTTTTAGCTGCAGCGATGGGGTCTTGTATGGTTAAGTTTTCACAATGAAAAAATTCTTGAACCGCTGCGGTTTTAGTATTAATTTTTGGTGACTGAGAAGTGCTGATGCTTGCGTGGTGTTGTTTAAGAGGGGCGCTTAACTGTTGTTGCGGGTAGAGAGTTGTCCCAATGATGGCTGCCAGTATAAGTGTCGTGGTGTGAAGAATTAAAATATGTTGTTTTTGCATAATCAAACTAAATCCCTTTGAATCCCTAAATGTGGCAGCTCGCGCGCTTAATAATACCTTACAATTCTAACAGATTGGCGCGTTTCTAGCAAAGAGGTGGGGTAAAAAACATAGACAACAAAAAAGCCTCGCGATTAAGCGAGGCTTTTAATCTGGCTCCCCGAGCAGGATTCGAACCTGCGACAAAACGATTAACAGTCGTTTGCTCTACCAACTGAGCTATCGGGGAATAAGAGTTTCTTGTTTGAGGGGTCAGTTTATGGTGAAACTGACTTGCCATTCTAAGCTAAAAACCCCTGAAGGTGCATAGCGTAAAATGGTGGGCGAAACAGGATTCGAACCTGTGACCCCCTGCTTGTAAGGCAGATGCTCTAACCAACTGAGCTATTCGCCCTCAAATTCTTGTATTAATCAATTGTCTACGAAGAATAATTGAAAAAAGTGTGTTCGTCAAAACAATTTTACACTAAAACAAACTATTTTTCCCTGAAGGGCAATAATGTACGTTGCTGTATGTTTATAGGATCACATCCAGATAATTATCCGTCGAGACTACCGTAAAGGATGAGTTAGGATACGTCTCCTTCCAGAGGGCTGGGGCAGTAACTTTTTTGGTTGGTGACCACTTCGCTTCAAAGCCACTCAACTGTTGGTTAAAGTCTTCTATAAAATCAACCTCGTGACCTTCGTACGTTCGCCAGAAGTAGCGATGGCCATAGAAACCGCGATATGAGGTTGACTTTAGACGTTCTATGAACACAAAATTTTCCCATAACCCACCCAGGTCGTCTCGTGTATGTACGTCATTAAAGTTTGCTATGACAGCATTGCGCACGCCAAGGTCAAGAAAGTAATACTTATGCTTGCCCATGAGCTCGTTACGTAGATTTCTGCTGAATGCCCCTAGCTTGCAAATCACAAATGATTTTTCAAGTAAATCAAGGTAGCGAGCAACGGTTTTGGCATCAATGCGCAGCTTAGTGGCCAACTCGTTATGTGACACTAGCTGGCCGACCTGAAATGCCAATAACTTAACTAGGTTCAACAACACCTCAGATTTTTTAATATTATCAAGCGCCAAGATATCTTTCAGTAAGTACGAATCAACAAGATCGGCCAATAGCCTCATTTTTTCTTGTTTGCTTTCCGCCATGACTATTGCGGGATAACTACCAAAAATCAAATAATCGTGCAGCTGTTCGCGCAGTTCATGCTTATTCCACCGAGCAGCAAGTTCAAGCTGCGCAATAGGATACAGAGTTATTGTTCGCTTACGTCCCGTAAGTGGCTCGCCAACATTTTGCGACAGATCAAATGAAGATGACCCTGTTGCAATAATCAACAGATGTGGTGCATGGTCAACAAGCATTTTGAGTGCCATGCCGATATTTGGAATCTGTTGTGCTTCATCGATAACCAATAATTGGTAGCCTTCTGCATAACCAAGAATTTGATCAAGATCTTGCGATCCAAGCAACTGCTGCGTGCGAATACTGTCACCCGTGTCAAATTTGTATTTTAATGGCGTGGTTTCTAAAAACTGTTTGATGAGGGTTGTCTTTCCTACTCGCCGTGGGCCAAAAATAATGAGAACTTGTCCAGGTGCTAATAACGTATTGATATCCGAAAAATACCGTGTAATCATCGGCTTCCTCTTTTTCCTAAGCATAGTGAAAAGCTGTATTTTCTTTCACTTTACTACAAAAGAGATCGCAAATCCAGATTTTAGGCATAATATGCGGAATGGCAATCCTGATATTAGTGCTAATATCAGGATTGCCATTCCGCATATGTGAAAACATTAGTTTTTTGCTTGCTCAGTAAAAGTCATCACGAATTCAGTTAAAAGTCTGATTCCTGCACCTGTTGATCCCTTGCCAACATAATTTATCGCAGGAACATCGTGTGCTGTGCCAGCGATATCTAAGTGTGCCCAGCGTGCTTTTTCTACAAAGTTTGAAAGGAATGTTGCGCCGACAATGGTGCCAGCAAAATATGCCGAAGAGCCATTGTTGTGGATATCAGCAACATCTGAGCGAATTGCACCTTTGAAATCGTCATCCATTGGTAGCTGCCAGCTGCGATCACCAGTCTTACGACCCATAGCAATAAGCGCATCTGCGAGTGCATCATCTTTTGTCATCACGCCGGTATAAAAATGGCCCAGTGCGTGCTGCACTGCGCCGGTAAGTGTTGCGATATCAAGCATTACATCTGGCTTGAAATACTTTTCTGCGTAACACAGAGTGTCTGAAAGAATGAGGCGGCCTTCAGCATCAGTATTTTGAATTTCTACCGTCTTGCCGTTCATGCAGGTAATAACGTCATCAGGGCGAGCTGCTTTGCCGCTTGGCATATTTTCTACGAGTGGGGTGAGGCCGATAACATTCACATTTGGCTTGAGCTGGCCAATAATGTCCATAACGGTGATCACAGCAGCGGCGCCAGACATATCAAATTTCATGCCGCTAATGCCGCTTGTTGGCTTAAGATTTATTCCGCCGGTATCAAAAATAACGCCCTTGCCGCACAGTGCAATAGTTGGGGCATTTGGTGCTTTTGTTTTGTACTCAAGTACAACAAATTTACCCTCTTGCTCAGAGCCTGCATCAACTGCGCAAAATCCGCCCATCTGAAGCTCTAGCGCTTTTTCTCGACCGAAAACAGTTGCCTTAAAACCATGTTTTATTGCTATTCGTTCTGCTTCGCTAGCAAGAACAGTAGGGGTCATGTGGTTTGCTGGCAAGTCTGCCCAGTGACGAGCTTGGTTGATTGCTGCGCCGATAATATTGCCTACTTCGACAGCCCGCTCTTTCTCGCTCTGGGAGCTCGCCCGTTCGACAAGCTCAGGGTGAGCGGGGCACAGGAAGAGTGTGCCAGCCCATGGAGCCCTTTTTTTGTCTGTCTTAAAGGTTGTGAATTCGTAAATTGCCATGTGCGCAAGGATTGCCATTTGCTTGGCAAGCTCATTGTCACTTATATTGAAAATAGAGCCGGCAGGAAGGGCAATAGCCACATCGTTGAGATAATTTTTTTTTGCCATCAAGATACCAGCGGCTACTGCACGACGAAATGTTTCAAGCTCTTGGTGCCAAGATCCAAGCATGGTGCCAACACCAACGAACAAAAATTGCACGAGCGTATCAGCTTTTTTGCCTGTGAGTGTAAAGGTCTGTCCTTTTTCGCCATCAAATTGATGTTTTTTTAAGAGCTCTTTGAGATGTGGATAGTAGTGCTCTTCTATGTGCTCTAAAAGATTTTCGGTGCTGAGAGGCGCCAAATCTTTTTTGAGAGGAATGACATAGCCTTCGACATTGTTTTGCCAAAAAGCTTGTTGCGTTAGCTTAACTGAAATCATGAGATCCTTTCATTGCGCTACTACAGGCTTTGTGATGCGAGATAATCGCGAAGCCCTTGTTGCAATGCTTGTAAAGATAAAACTGCACACTTAAGTCGCGTTGGGCCAAGCGGAATAGCCACCAGCGCGGCAATATCGCTACTTGTTAGGGCGAGTATAGCAGGAATTGTTTTACCTAAACAGAGTTCTGTCAGCATTGATGCAGCTGCTTGGCTAATAACGCAGCCAGAGCCATCAAAACCAACATCAGCTAAAAGATTATCAGTTATTATGCCCTGCATGCTGATGCGATCACCGCATGACGGATTATGATCAGCTACTGTAAAATCAGCTTCAGGAATAGTTTTTTTGTTCTGTGGGTATTTAAAGTGCTCTACCAAATTTTCTTGGTACAAGGCGTTGCTCATGGTCGCTCCACAAGATGATTAAAAAGGGCAATAGTTTCAGAAAGTTCATGTAAGAAGATGTCTATTTCTGCCGCAGTATTGTATAGCGCAACGCTGACACGCACAAGTGATTCGTGTCCTAACGCTCTCACAAGTGGCTGTGCACACAAGTGGCCAGCGCGGACGGCGATATTTCTGGTGCCGAGCATGCTTGCAATATCATGTGCATGAATTCCCTGAACGACAAATGATACAAGGTGGCCATTGCTTGCGAGAAGCTCTTTGTTGCCAACAATTGTCACGCGGGGAATAGCGGCAAGTCCGGTTACCAGTTGTCTGCATAGGGATGTTTCGTGCTCATGAAGCGTTTGCCAGTTGACCGTCGTTTGCAGGTAATTAATTGATGCGGCGAGCCCAATGGCTTCCCCAATGAGCGGCGTACCGGCTTCAAATTTTTGTGGGCCATGCTGCCAGCTTGCGTGGTCGAACCATGCTTCGTACACCATGCTTCCGCCCCGTTGATAGGGTTGCATCGTCTCTTGAATGGCATATTTTGCATACAGCACGCCTGAGCCAGTGGGACCGAAAAGCTTGTGACCAGAAAAAACGATAAAATCAGCGCCTAGCGCCTGTGCGTCAATAGGTTGGTGTGCAACGGCCTGCGCGGCGTCGAGGAGGACTAGAGCGCCAAATTGATGCGCTAGCTGGGTGATTTTTGCAAGATCGCCTGCTTTCCAGATAGGGCCAAGAACATTGGAATTCATGGTAATGGCAACGAGTTTTGTTTTAGCCGAGAGGTAAGAAGCAGGGTTTTGAAGCAAGAATGTTGAGTGGTCGAGAGGGATAAAAACAAGTTTGGCACCTGTTTGCTCGGCAACCCATTGCCACGGTAGCAAGTTTGCATGGTGTTCGGCTTCTGTGAGTAAAATTTCATCACCAGTTTTGAGATGAGCAATGCCCCAGGAAGCAGCAACTAGATTTATGCTTTCGGTCGTGCCTTTGGTGAAAATAATATTTTCAGCCGTTGTGTTAATAAATTGGGCGACGGTTGTTCGTGCTTGCTCGTAGTTTGTTGTTGCGTTTTCGCCTAAGGCATACAGCCCGCGATGCACGGTACCATAAGTGTCAGCGTAAAACTGTTGCAGTGCATCAAGCATAATCTGCGGTTTGTGCGAAGTTGCCGCATTGTCAAGATAGACCAGTGGCAGGCGGTTGATAAGAGGAAAATCTTTACGTACAGTTGAATGGTTCATTTTTATCGTACAAAATAAATGGGGGAAGTTGCAATCAGGACATCATTAGCATAAACAAATGTGCGCATTTACGCTAACGGCTATTTTAAAAGTTCAGTCTGTAATTTTTTTTATTTGACAAATCAAAAATGGCTGAGTAGAGTGAAGTGCTTTTACTGGTTTAGGGCTACAGTAAGGGTTTTTGTAGGGTGGGCAGGTATTAAAACTATATTATTAAGGAATTACAATAATGCATCTAAAGAGTTTCGCGCTATTGCTATGTGGGGTGATAACAACATCGCTTGCTGCAGAATCTGCGGTACGGCCAACTGCATTTACTCATAATAAAAACTTTGTTTACGATTATAAGACAGCAGTTGTTAACGGCTCTCAGCAAGGTTTTAGGCTTGATGATCGTGTTGATCAAGTCGCAAAAATTATCAATCGTGATCTTGATCAATCGATGTTTTTTAATACTGAATTTGTTAAAGATGTAAAAAAAGTACGCAAGTACCATGTTAGCACTAAAAAGTCCTGCAAAGAGAATATTGCAACGTTACACTGGGCAAGCACCGCAGATCAGGTACGGCTTGGGTGTACATACTTTAATCGGAATAGTGACACGTTAGTCGTTGTGGCTGGTGGCTTTACGAATGAGCGTGAAATGATGACGCCATTTGTGGATATGTTTCCACATTACGACGTTGTACTTATGGATTGGCGTGGTCATGGTTTTAACCCTGAAGAATTTGTGATTGATCCAATTCAGCGTATATTTGCCATAGCTCCACGCGACATTACTTTTGGCGAGAAAGAGCATCTGGATGTTTTTGCTGTTGTTGAAGGCTTTAGAGCGCGTAAAAAGTTACATAATAACGGGGCTGGGTATGCACATGTGTATGGCCTTGGTGTTTGCTATGGAGCATTTGTGTTTGCTAAAACGGCAGCTCTGACCGAACGTGTGCGTTTTGGTTTGCCAGACGCATTGAAATCGCACAATCCAAAAATGATCAATGCGGCAGAGCGTGAGCTCAGTCATCTTGATCACCAACTCAAAAATTACAAAGAAATTCGTGAACATGGCCTTTTTGATAAAATTATTCTCGATGGGTGCTGGCTTTCGCTACCGCTATTTGTAGAAAAAATTCAGAATGATTTTGCAACGCTTGTTAACCCTCAAACGGGCGGTTTCTCAAAGCATTGGTTTTTTAGCCGTTCAGGCGTAAAAAAAGCCATAGATTTTATTGCTGCTCGTGTTATTGGTATTCAGCATCACTCTGATATTAATTTACTAGATTATGTTTCTACATTGACCAAAACGCCTTTGCTATTTTTCTTCGGAAAAAACGATTATATGATCCGTCGCTATGAATTTGAGACGCTGTATAACGCTATTCCGGCACCAGACAAAGCGGTCATTGTCACTTCAAATCATCATGTCCGGAATCATTTTAAGCAAAAAGAGCTTTATAAGCTTGCTGCTGACTTGTTTTTACACCTTCCTCATGATCAGTTTATTGAATATCTGCAGTCTCCTGAAAAAATTGTAGAATATAATACGCAACATTTTTTAAATGCCTGCGCGACGGCGCTTCAAGATAAAAGCGATATATTAGATTATGGTGAGGAGCCTGTTGTGTTGCCGTTAGTGCTACCGGAAAGCGACTAGTTGTCTTGCGTATGAATAAAAAGATACATACTGTTCTTATCGCTAATCGCTCTGAGGTTGCTTTGCGCATTCAGGCAACATGTCATACGCGAGGATTGTGTACGGTAGCGGTTTATGCACCGGAAGATATTAGTTTAAGCTACGTTGCTAATGCAACAGCTGCTTACCCATTAAAGGGACAGGGGAGCAGTGCGTACTTGCAGCAAGACGAGCTTATTGCTATAGCTAAGATTGCCGGAGCAGATGCTGTTCACCCGGGGTATGGTTTTCTCTCTGAGCAAGCTTCGTTTGCTCAGCGGGTTATTGACGCTGGGTTGATATGGCTTGGGCCAGCACCACAAGCAATGATTGCCATGGCTAGCAAAGAGCGTGCTCGTGCGATTGCTCAGCAGGCGGGGGTTTCTGTGCTTGAGGGTGTTTTGGTGAATGATCTTTCTTCTGAGGGATATCAGCAAGCAGGAGCCATAGCAGAACAGATAGGCTTTCCTGTAATTATTAAAGATCCGCTTGGTGGCGGTGGAAAAGGGATGCGCCGTGTCATGACGGCAGCAGATTTTCCTGCTGCGTGGGATATGGTTATTGCTGAGGCAACGCGTCAAACAAATACAGGTGCGCTGTTAATTGAAAAATATATTCTTGCTGGTCGTCACATTGAAGTACAAATTGCTGCTGATGGTGTGGGCGCTATCCATTTATTTGAACGCGAATGTTCGATTCAGCGTAGGCACCAAAAAATTATTGA
The DNA here is from genome assembly GCA_945897315.1 of candidate division TM6 bacterium UASB124. Classification (GTDB taxonomy): domain Bacteria; phylum Babelota; class Babeliae; order Babelales; family RVW-14; genus CAIKAH01. The sequence continues at coordinate 22,838 of CAMDFF010000001.1, read as the reverse complement.
AGAAGCTCCTGCGTCTTTTATTAGCCAAGAGCTTAAAGATAAGCTCTATCAAGCAGCCTGTCGCCTTGCCCTAGCTGTTGCCTACGATAGCATTGCGACTGTTGAGTTTATTGTAACTCCCGATGAGCAATGGTACTTCCTTGAAATGAATACACGCTTACAGGTTGAGCACGGTGTTACTGAGCTGGTTACGGGAATTGATATAGTTGGGCTACAGATTGATTTGGCCCTGACGGGCAAGCTTCCGCTTATGCAGGCAGATATACAGTTGCATGGCCATGCTATCCAATGCCGACTGTACGCTGAAAACCCGCGTGAGCGATTTATGCCATCCACAGGTACTATTCAGGCTATTAGCTGGCCACTACATCCACGTGCACGACTTGAGCATGATTTGCATGAAGGGATGGAAATCACACCATTTTTTGATCCAATGATTGCAAAGATACTATGTTACGGTAGCCATCGCGGAGAAGCACAAATTATTATGCAGAGCTTGCTTTCAAGATTGTTTATTGCGGGTATCTGTACAAATCAGCAACTACTACAGGGTATTCTGCAGTCTGCGCTTTTTGCCAATGGGGGCTTGCATACGCAGTCTCTCGCCGATTTTGATATGGTTCTTTTGCTGACCCAAGAACAGCGACTATCGCTTGATGATGAGCTCTATGCTGGGCTGGCTATGGTGCTATCTTCTATGGCTGAGATCCCTTTGCCCACCACAGAAGTACTGTCTATGGGTCGTCGATGGAAGGGGCAGTCATGGCGATAAAAAAAATGCTGATAGGTTCACGAGAATGGCATTATGCAGCGATAAAGCAGTATGACGGTAGCATTGCAGTTGTTGTAACTAAGCCTGATGGTACAGCACAGTCTTTGCTCGTGACTGATGTGCGCTATGTTGCAGACGATAAGACTATTCAATTTATGTGCAATGGTCGTCGCCATGTTATGCGTATAGCCTCTATTGATCAACAAAACAAACAGTTTGTGGTATGTGCAGCTGATGGGAAAGCAGTATACGTAAAGTCGCTTGAGTATAAGCGCAACCAATCACTCTTCTTGCCTGCGCAAGCTCACCAGGCCAGCTTATCAGGGCAGTCTGCCGATTCTAAGACAGTCAAGAGTCCACTTGCGGGACGTGTTACAAAAATATTGGTTTTGCCGGGACAGTCTGTCGTACGTGGGCAACCCTTGCTTATGATCGAATCCATGAAAATGGAGAATGAGCTCTGCGCTCCTGCTGACGGGAGTATCAAAATCATTTTCATTCATAATGGTGATGTGGTAAAACCCAATCAGGTTTTATTATCACTAGAGGATGAAGGAGATGGGCATGCAACAGCACACCATGAGCACGGGTCAACGTCAGTTACGGATAGGTGACTTAGCGGATGAGCTAAAAGTTAAAAAATTCGTTATTCGCTTCTGGGAGCAGGAATTTGGGCTTTTTGTTGAGCGAGCTGATAGTAATTACCGTTTCTATACTATTGCAGATCTGCAAACGTTCCAAATCATCAAAGATTTATTATACCACCAAGGTTACACGCTTGAAGGCGCACGCAAAAAATTGCTTATAATTTTGCAAGAGCAAGGCTTGCTTGTGGCTGAGGCGGCAGAAGCTTTAGCTGATGCAGGAAGCAGTGTTGATGTTGTCATGCAAGAACCATGTATCCTGGTGGTCGACCCTGTCTTAGAAGAATCCCCTATTTCTGCTTTACCGCTAGAAGTTAGCACACAACAGCTTGTTCCTGAAAATATAGCTGCTGTATCCCCTGAAAAGCATATAGAACCAGTAGCTCTTGTTGCTATCGAAGAGGCTCACAATAGTGCGCTGGTTGAACCTGTCCAGGTTCGAGCCCTAGAAAGCGAAAGGGAGCAGGAAGAATCTATTCCTGTTGCGCCTGTTGTAGATCATAAGAGTCATGAGGGAGGTGCCTACGTTGATGTACAAGCAGTTGTTCGAACATGCCACCATGAAGAGATAGCTCATGTTCCTGTGAGCGTTGCACCGTGTTCGACGTGTCAAAAACATAGCCGTCACTTGGCAATGGTTAAAGATGAGCTTCAGGAGCTAGTAAGACGATTACGATAAAAAGGTACGGTCTTTTTCTATAATGTTTTTTTCTCCGTGCATAGACAATGATCCAAAAGGCTCATTTGGTAGTTCTTTCCAGCTATCTATGGAGCTGCAGGGTTTTCTTCGCGTGCGTGAAACGTTGACCTGATCATGTTTCCATGGGGTAAAAAAAGGGTTTTGTTTGGTCGTGCGTATTTTCTATGCCGCAAAACCAACTACGTGCAATGCAGGGGTATGAAAGATATGGCATTCGTGAACACGGGCTAAGGGGAAATTCAAAATTGCATCCGACGAGCGAACTTTATTTTCTTGCTTAAATGCATCGATAACGTCGCATTTTTTCTCAAAGTCAGCACACATCTGGTGAAACTCTTCTCTGCATTTAAGAAATTTTTCTTTGCTTTTGTCTACTGACTGCAAGGCGATATAGTCTTGAACAACATTAAAAAATGCCGGAAGTATATCTTTTGTGTGATCGTAGGCGTGTTTGATGTCAGCAAATTTTGGTGCTGCAATGTAAGAAAACCAGCGAAGCAGGCCACCATCTTTAATTAGGTTTTTATAATTTTCAAAGATAGTATGCGTGTCGCGAGCGCTGAAAAAGTCAGCGTAGAGAGGTAATCCTGAAACAATAGCATCAAAGCTAAATTGTGATGAATACCCAAAAGCAGAGGCGTTGTGAGCTTCAATAATATTTACGTTATGAATAATTACCCGAGGGTTATCACGAAAACGTTGATTGAGCGCAGCTAAAAAGGTGTCATCAATATCAACAGCGTGGATATAATAATTTAGTCTAGCATTTTCAAGCTGCTCTGCCAGTGCCGCGGTGAAGACGCCATCGCCAGCACCAACTTCCAAAATATGCAGAGCGTTTTTACAGTACTGAGAAATATTTTGTTGTGTTGCTTCTTGGGCAATGTTCTCAGTAATTGCGCGTGCTAAAAAGCGTGAACTAGAAGCAATAGCTCCCGTTGTTTTAAAGCGGTCTAAGAAATTAGCATAAAAGGCTGACTCAGTTGTTGCGGTGTCGTTAATATTTGCAGAATAGCCGTATGATGCCATGCAAAATAATAAGGCAATTCCAAAAAAAGATCGTGTTTTGTTCATAGTGTAAAAATATGCAAAAGGGTTAATCAGTCGACAAAATCAAGACGGCGCTTAAGCATTTTATAGCCTGTGAAGCCAATTATTATAGTTTCTAGTGCCAGTCCACCAATGCATGGCCAAAATGGTAAATTTCCTGCTGGTCCCATAAAACTACAACGAATTGCTTCTGTTGCCAGTGTAAAAGGGTTTAGTAGGGTGACATAAGCGATAGCTGGAGCAAATTTATATAGAACATACCATGGAAACCAATAACTACCCCATGTTATTAAAATGTCAAAACAGCGCACCCATGCGTGTTCAAAGGCGATTTGGTTGCGAACAGTAGCGGCAAGAAGGATAGTAAACACAGCAAAAAAGATACTAGTCGCTAAAAAAGAAACCAGTGCTAATCCAGGAGCCCATGCATCGAGAGGGAAGCGATCTTGCAAGACGAGCTTGCCAATAGCAATAATGGGGACGCCAAGCAACATGCTACGAATGATGAAGTAAGCGATGTTTTTTGAGAGTAACATCCAGGCTGGTAGGGGTAAGGTAAGGGCAAAATCAATGGATCGTAAGTTGTTGATGTCTGCCACAGCTTCGCTAGATTGGAAATACGATTCATAAAGGCATTTATATACTACAGAGGCAAGTAAAATGCTTGCACCATACGATTCAGCCATCCCCATGAGTGGAAACACATAGCCAAAGGCAATCGACGCCTGTAGCGGCCATAAAAGCGTGTTTATGAGATAGTCAATATACTGTTTGCGGAACACGTATAAATCACGCTGGAGCAGTTGCCACCAAACTTTAAGGGGCTTAGAAAAAGTTAAGGTCATAGCTTTTATTCACCATAGTGTTGGCCAGTATGTTTTGCTGTTGGGCAATAATACCATACAAATGATTGAGGGTGAATATAATTAATTAAATATGTTTTTGAGTGTGTGGGGGGTGAAATGTGTGCCAATTTGGTTGCGGGGGCTGGATTTGAACCAGCGACCTTTGGGTTATGAGCCCAACGAGCTACCAGGCTGCTCTACCCCGCGATCACAATTTCATTTTAAAGATGACGTAATTATACGACTATTGAGGTGAATGTCAACGAAATGCGTACTGATTATATTATGGGCTTCGTTAAATAGCTGCAAGGCCCTGCAAAAGAAGCTGTAGGTCTTTAGGTAGTGGGGCTTGATAGCTGAAGGCTTTCCCTTGGTAGGTGAACGTTACGCGCCAGGCATGCAATGCTTGCCGCGTAATAAGCGGATGTTTGACGCCATATACTTCATCACCTAGGAGGCCGTGCCCAATAGCGGCACAGTGCACGCGAACCTGATGGGTGCGGCCTGTGACAATACGCACTTCTAATAAGCTTGCCGTTGGGAAATGTTGTTGTACCTTGAAAAAACTAAGCGCACTGCGCGATTCTATCCCAATCGTCGACATTTTATGCCGGTCTATCGGGTGTCGGCCAACAGCTAAATCAATCCTGCCTGAAGCAGGCGGATTGCCAGCAACAATAGCCAGATATGTTTTTTCTATGGTGCGCTCTTTGAAAAGAGCTGTAAAGGCATTATGAGCTTGTAAGTTGCGCGCTACGAGTAAGATTCCAGAGGTGTTTTTATCGATGCGATGAATAATTCCTGGGCGTTCATTGCTTTCGATTTTTTGCATATCAGGGAAACGATGCAAAAGGCCGTTCACAAGAGTAATTTCTTCTGGGTTTGTGGCTGTGTGATGGACTAAAAGTCCTGCAGGCTTATTAATCACTAAAAAATCTTCTTGTTCATCGATTACATCAAAGTCGACATAAGCAGGGGCGGTATTGCATGCTTTTGTCCTGAGTGTAGCGCTAACACGGTCATGGAGCTTGATGCGATAATTATTTTTTTGTAATGTCGTGTTATTAACGACTACAAATCCTGCGTCGATTAACTCTTGAAAGTAATTTCTTGAAAACTCAGGAATGCGTGTGTGCAGAAAAGAGTCTATTCGTTTACCAACCCAAGTTGGATCGGTGCATACGATAGTGGTTGTTATAAAGTTAGGATTCATAGATTGGTAGCTGCCTTTGGTGGTGTGTAGTCGTGAAAGCCCTGAGCAAAACATGCAAAACAGTTCATTCTCAGCGTAAAATATAGTAAAATAAAGTCAAATGCCCGCTCTTTATTGTCCTAATGGTCTTCACTGATTCGACAAGCTTAGGGCGTACGGATTCAGAAAACGACAGATTAGCACATTAAAAATAGCGTTGTTGATAGCGTGAAGAATGGAGTTTTGCCATGCTCACTATAAAAAAAATATTGTTTCAAATAGAAAACAACATAGATGCGGTCATTGCTGAAGATACAACTTTAGGCAAAGATCTGTGGCAGATACTCCTTGCGCAGCATTATGCCGACATAGCAATGTTGCTCAACAAGCTTGATGATGATCGCCAATATGCCCTCTTTAAAAAGCTGGCGCGCGATATTGCTGTTAAGGTTTTTCGCAAGCTTCCCAAGCAGCAGCAGGCAACGTTGTTAGTTGCTCTTGATCTGGACCAGGCAACGACGCTCCTGAAAAACATGCCTGCAGATGAGCTAACCGATCTGTTTGATTTTCTTTCTGATGAAGACCTCGAAAAATATTTAAAGCTCTTGCAGTCTAAGCAGCGCAATCAAATTCTATCTCTTCTGAGTTTTAATCCACGCTCTGCTGGTGGTCGTATGAATAGCGATGTTATTACCTTGCACAAAGAATTTACGGTGCGACGTTGCGTTGAGCTTTTGCAGCGGCTTAGTCATACCAAAACGATTATGCAGCGGATGTATGTGACCAATAAAGATAACGTCCTTGTTGGTTATGTAACCCTGGATAAATTGGTCTTAAGTAAGCCAGAGACGCATCTTGTACAGATTACGAGCCCCAATGAACTCGTTGTATCAGTTGATGAAGACCAAGAAGACGTAGCAAACCAGATGCATCACTATGGTCTTTTGTATGTTCCTGTTGTTGATAAATATAATCATTTTTTGGGCGTTATAACGGCTGATGATGTATTTGAGATTATCAAAGAAGAGGGAAGCGAAGACGTTTATAAAATGTTTGGTCTTATTCCTGTGGATCAAGGTTATTTTGCTACACCCATTCTACGTCAGGTGTGGCAGCGTGGTATTTGGCTTGTTGGACTGCTAATTCTACAAAGTCTTTCTAGTATTATTTTGTCGTCCTATAACGACTTGATAGGTAAATATACGATTATTGCTGTTTTCTTGACGATGCTTATTGGTACTGGTGGCAACGCAGGCAACCAGTCTGCTACAGTAGTAATTCGTGGACTGACAACGCGCGAGATATCGCGGCGAAATGCGTATAAAGTTTTTTTGCGTGAAGTTCATATTGGCATTCTGATGTCGTTTGTTTTGGCTGCTGTTGCCTTTATTCGAGTATACTGGTCGTGTCATGAGGTACTGAGTGCTCTTATTATTAGCTTTTCGCTCTTTCTTATTGTCGTAACATCTATGGCGCTAGGGGCCTTGATTCCGATCATGCTTGAACGTTTTGATATGGATCCAGCGCATAGTGCAGCGCCTTTCTTGGCAACCCTGATGGATGTGCTTGGTGTTTTGATTTACTGCTTTGTTTGTAGCAAGCTGCTAGGCTAGTTTTTGGGCTTGTGTGGTGTGTGTTTTGGCGGTCCTGTGCAGGCTGGCAACGTGGTATATGATAAAAATAGTATAAAATATACACAAAACGCTTTTCTTTTTTTAAAAAAATCTGATATACTCCTCTCCGTTACGTGGAATACACGTTTTGAAATTTTGAGCCGCTAGCTCAGTCGGTAGAGCAACAGCCTTTTAAGCTGTGGGTCGTAGGTTCGATTCCTACGCGGCTCACCATTTTTTGTAGCGTCCCCATCGTCTAGCCCGGTCAGGACACCAGGTTTTCATCCTGGTAACAGGGGTTCAAATCCCCTTGGGGACGCCAGTTTTAGCTCTTAGTAGCCATTTATGTTACAGCAAGTTTTCTACCTGCTTAAAGACAAAAAATTACTATTCATAACCGTGTTTCCAGTCCTGATGGGACAGCAAGAATCGCCAATCAGTTTATGTGGTACATATTTCAGTGCTGCAAGCGAAATTTCCCCCATCTTTACCAATCAAAAATTTATGTTCGTTTTTCAGCTTAATTCTTCTTGTTTAAGGTCATGAAATCGTTGATTTTTGTTATATTTATCGGCCTTATTGTATTTAAACAGTATTGTGGTATTGTTTGTTTGCAAAAATTATCTACAAGCAAGGTTCATCAATTAGGATATCCATGATTTTCAACTCACGCATATATGTTTTTCTGTTGTTTTGTCTCGGGATTTCTCTTGCCCCGCAGTCTCATTTGCATAGCGGTGTCAATTTTATTTCAGTAAAGGGAATCGAACTTACGGGGCATGATTACGGTCTTAAGTTTGCCTATAAGAATGGTCATGCTGCTCATCGGAATTCATTTAATTGGATTGAACTTTCTGCTGCGATTATGCGTGCAGTAGCAGTTCCGATTGAGCATAACTTAGTTGGTGTAAAATCGACAGAAGCTGATGTTACGCGCGCAATCATAGCGTTTGTGCGATTCGTAGAAGAGGGTTCTTATATTCTCAATCATCCAGAAGATGAGCATGCGATTGATTTAGTCTGGGCAAGTGTTGATGCCGTAGAAATTTTTAGACATTTAGACAAGGCATGTACGCCATCAACTCAAGGCAGTGCAGATGCTATCGCTGCTGATGCTAGACAGACACCATCTCGTTTTGTGCCTCAAGGGATGACGCCATTACAAGCAAGTACGCTGTTAGAAGCCGCGTGCGGGGTAATTGTAGCAACTGTTTCTAGTCATCAACCGCATCGTAATGATCTTAGAAGATTGAACTTTTTGGCACGTTCAACGATGTCATTCTTGCGATTATTGCGGAGCTATTATGAGATTCCTGCTAGCGAAGAAAATGAACAAAATATTTATAAAGCATTGATAGGACTACAAGCAGCGTATACAGCATTGAAGCTTGGAGTAGCTACATTTGATATAATACCGCCTCGGCCTCCTACTCCTCCTGCTCCTGCGCCCTTGCCTGTTCCTTTTCCTTATCCGCATCGAGATCCAGTACCTAGCCGCCCCCTGCCCGTTACTATTGCTGGTCCACACGCTGTGCGTTTTGGAACTGATGCAGCGCGTGAGCCGGTAGATAGCTGTATTATTTGTACAAATGATTTTGCTGATAACACGCGCTTGGCGGTTATTCGTGGATGTGGCCATACCTATTGTCGAGACTGTTTGCATACGCATTTAACGACACAAAATGCATATGGCATTCCCAATCGTAGATGCCCTGAGTGTAGAGTGCATGTTGATCAACATACCGGAATTTGTGGGGTGCGTGTTAATTTTACAAATAATACGCTCGCGCGAGACCCTTATAACGGCTATTAAAAGCTTGTAGCTTAAAAATACCTTTTTTGAGCCACATAATTTTTTGGGAGCTTGCATGAATTTTAACAAAATGATTCGAGTCGCTTTTCTAAGTTCAGTTTCTTTAATTGTTGGGACGGCCTTTAGAGCATCAGCCCCTGCTCCTGTGGAGATAGATGAAGCTGTATGCATTGGCGAAACCCCAGGTCTTGGGATAGTTGCTGGGGCTTCGTATCATATTTATCAAGGTGCTAACGAGAGCTCACACGGAATTCCAATGACCTCTAGGCATGTCACATTTTATGCTTATGATGGCACTCCGTTGGCAACATACAGGTATAGAATGGGCTGCTTTTCTTCTGTTGAGATAATGCTAGATCCTACTGCCCCAAAGCCGCAACCTGCAACGTGTGTTATTAACTATTGGCCTGCTTGTGAGTTGGTCTTTGGTATGACCAAGGGAGTTCCTGGATGGTTTATCGTATTCTATGACAGAAATGGCAATAAGATAACCCGCTATCGCTATGACAGAGATACGCATGTTATCACCACTGGCTATAGTCGAACAGCTGGAAACACTACATTTCTGCTTGATGAAGCAACTCCCCAAGCACTTATCGATAATGCGTTTCCTCTTGATCTGAGGAATCTTATGAGCGTTGTTGCAGATACTCGTGAGTATGAAGCAGCTATCCGTAGGCGTTTGATAGAGGGATTCCCATACCGATTAAGAGATTCAGTTGATCGCATAAAAGTGCGTTTCTTCGGCAATAAGTAAATAAGTTCAGGCAAATTTAAGATAAAATTCTATTGAAAAAGTCTTTGATTGCTTGTATAAAACGCTCAAATTCAGCGCTGTTCAGCATAAGAAGTCCACGACGCAATAAAATAACGCCAGCTATGAAGATGAGCATTTTTAAAATAACACCATAGCTGGCAATAATAAGCATAGCGCCGATAACGGTCGCAAGAAAACCTTTGACGAGCGTCAGTGTTGGATTATGATTTTGCATAGCATCTCCCATAGAAAGCGTGATCAGATCATTACAATAAAGCAATCGTATCATAATGACCCGATCTAGCGCAAGAAATTATGGGTTATCGGTGTGTTGCCCTTTAAAATTATGGGCTATCGCGGTTGCTTGGTTATTTTTATACGCTGGAAATTGTTCGCATAGTCTATTAACCTGTGCACGCACAGAATCAAGTGCGCTTGTGTCAGTACGATGTTTAATAGCGTGGTTAATTAACTGTGCGAGTTGTTGGGCGTGTTCAGTTTTCATGCCACGTGTTGTCATTGCTGGCGTACCAATGCGAATGCCGCTGGTAATTGTTGGCGGCAATGGATCAAACGGAATGGCATTACGGTTTAGAACTATATTGCATGATTCGAGCAATATTTCAATATCATTTCCGCGGAGTGGTCCATGAGGTGTTTGCTGCAAGTCAATGAGCATTAAATGGGTGTCAGTTCCATCGGCAATCAATCGATAGCCCAAAGATTTAAATGTCTGGGCCATAGCTGCAGCATTGGCAATAACCTGTGTACTGTACGTTTTAAACGATGGCTGCAAGGCCTCTTCAAAGGCTACCCCTTTAGCTGCGACAACGTGCATTAAGGGCCCGCCTTGACTGCCGGGAATAACAGCTTTGTCGATCAGTGGCGCTAATGCACTTGTGCACAAAATCATACCACCTCGAGGACCTCTTAGGGTTTTATGTGTCGTGCTTGTTACAACGTCGGCGTGCGGCACCGGGCTTGGCACACAGCCAGCTGCAACAAGGCCAGCAATGTGCGCCATATCAACCATAAAATATGCACCAACATTTTTTGCAATAGTCGCAAGGCGTTTATAATCCATGAGGCGGCTGTAGGCAGAAGCTCCTGCAATAAGCAATTTTGGTTTATGTTCTTGAGCAAGCCGTTCGATCTCTTCATAGTCAAGTTGTTCAGTGTTTTTGTTTACCCCATAGTGAACAAATTTGTAGAGCTTGCCTGAAAAATTTACTTTGTGGCCATGAGTCAAGTGTCCACCAGCGGATAGGCTCATTGCAAGTACGGTATCTCCAGGGTTCAAAAGTGCGAGAAAAACAGAAAAATTTGCCGTTGCGCCAGCATGTGATTGCAGGTTAATGTGGTCGCATTTGAATAGTTTTTTTCCGAGATCCATCGCATAATTTTCAACTTCGTCCACTACGCGGCACCCCCCGTAGTAACGCTTGCCAGGGTACCCCTCGGCGTATTTGTTGGTAAGCACGCTGCCCGTCGCAGCCAAAATATTCGGGCTGGTATAGTTTTCTGATGCAATAAGGCTAATGCACGACTCTTGTCGCTCGAGCTCGTCTTGTAAGAGTTTAAATAGGTGGTTCATGATTCTTCTTTCTTGCGCCCAGTTTCCTGCTTGGTGTTTGTAGCGCATGGTTATGAGCCCTCCTGGCCAATGTATTGACTGCGCCCAGGGCGTCGCGATAATCTGATACTAATTACTGTAGTGTATCGTTTTAAACACAGACGTTAATGTTTTTCTGGGGGGGAATACATGAAAAACTATACTATTCTTGGTGCTCTTGTGGTGGCGCTGAGTGCGCAATATGTGGCTCTTGCCCGTGGCGAGGGAGGGGCATTTGCTGGCGCGCTTGGCGGTTCTCTCATGGGAACTGTTGTTGGTTCAGCAATGACAAATAATCGGTCAAGTGATCGAGCAGAGCAGCAGGCTGAGCAGTTACGTATTGATCAGGAACGTCAGCGTGTTAACCAGTTAGAACGCGAAATGGATCGACGTGATATGGAGCGTCGGCTTGCAGATACTCATACAAAAGAAGGCAATCATACCTTGTTGATGGTGCTTGTAGCTGTCGTGATAGTCTTGCTGTTTGGGGTTATGGCTTTGGGTATTCTGGTTTTGCGTAATAAACCATAGTGAAGGGAAAATATGATCAGATTGAATAGGCAGTCACTGATTGCAACAGTGCTGCTTTGCATAGGGTATGCAACGTTTCAGGTGCATGCGCGAGGTGGCGATGCATTTGCTGGCGCGCTTGGCGGATCCCTGATGGGTGGTGTTATCGGTAGCGCAATGACTAGTAGTAATCGTGGCGGTGGGGGAGATGGGGGTAGTGGTCGTAGTATTGACCGGCTGAATGACCGTGTCGATGATATGCGTGGGCAAATTAGTGAGCTAAAAAGCTCCTTTGCAAATGATCTACGCACGCTTAATGGCAAACTTAAGGAGGCCTTGAGTAGCCAAAAAGATTTAGAAGCACGTCTTGAAAAAAGTGAAAACAAAGTAGAAAAGCTAAATAAGCAGGTTGAAAAATTAGCTTCAAACCGTAACCAAAAACCATCTAAGAAAATTAAAGAACAGGACGAAGAAGAGAGTGATGAGGACGGTGCTATAAAAACTAAAAAGGCTGCCCCATCAGATTCTGATCAAGACACTGTCTCAATAGATATTGGTGGATTGTCATAAGGCTAACACTTTGTGGGGCTCGCGGTTCTCGTGGGCCCTTATTTTCATGATTCCTTTATAAATGCTTTTTTACCGCTTAAACGAGATAAGTTTTGCTTTTGAAAAGTGGCTTTTGTATCCTATGAGCATGCTATTTTAAATGGAGAAAATTATGCGCATGCCAAAAGTTATTATTATTAAGAACTTCTTACTCTTTGTCAGTCTTTTCGCTGTCTGTTTTACCGCCGGTTGTTCGCGTGCTGATACGGGACCAAAAGTGTCTCTTGATACGATTAGATCTGATGACCAGGTGTATCCTATGGTTGTGCTTGGCGGTGGTGTTGGTGGGTTGACGGCAGCGTTGTATTGTCTGCAAGCTCAAGTGCCGACGTTGCTCATAGAAGGTAGCAAGCCAGGCGGCGCCTTGTCTCAATCACATTCGGTACGCAATTGGCCAGGCGTACACAATGCTCCCGGGGCAGATATTATTACCAGTATCAAAAATCAAGTTTTACAATCGGGGGCAACGCTTGTTGCAGAGCGGGTAATCAGTGTCGACTTTTCACAATGGCCAAGGGTAATCGAAACAGCATCGGTGCAAGACCCAAGCATTAGACGAACAATCAAAGCGCTGAGTGTTATTATTGCTACAGGCACCGAGCCAAACTTTCTTGGGATTCCAGGAGAGCAAGATTTTTGGGGCAAGGGAGTCAGTAACTGTGCGGTATGTGAAGGATCACTCTTTAAGAATAAGCGTGTATTGATTGTTGGGGGTGGTGATGCAGCAATTGTTGAAGCGTCATATCTTTCTGGGATTGCTCAGGAAGTGGTGCTTGTTGTGCGCGGGAGTTCTTTGAGGGCAAAAGACACTAAACAACGTGATGTTGTGCTGGCAAAGCCGCACGTAAAAGTACTCTACAATACCCAACTTCAAGGCATTAATGGCAATCAACAGGGTGTGACAGGTGTTGTTTTAAATAATAATCAAACGCGTGATACTGATGGGGTCTTTTTAGCTATTGGATCACAGCCAAATACGGGACTTTTTAAACAGCAGCTTTCTCTTGATGAGCGTGGTTTTATCACGTTGGCAAACCATCAAGAGAGCAGTGTTTCAGGGGTTTTCGCTGTTGGTGATGTGTGCGATAGTGATTTTGTGCAGGCAATTACAGCTGCTGGTGATGGATGTAAAGCCGCACTACAAGGGATTAATTTCTTGAAAAAACTTGGCTATGCACCGATTCCTCCTCAGCCGGTTACTTTGCCCGCAGTCCTGTCATCCAAAACCATGAGTAAGCAGGTGGGGGCTACGATAGGTGAAGGGCTGAAAAAAATCTCTATTAATGATCAGAAAGCTGATCTGGTAGCTGATGGTAAAGTACATGAAATTGTTACTATTAAAGACTTTGAACGCTTGGTAGTCTCAAGCAAAATACCTGTAGTGCTCGATGTTTTTGCTACGTGGTGTGGCCCATGTCAACAGATGGCGCCGATTATTGATCGGCTGGCAGTGAAATATGCTGGCAAAATAATATTTGTAAAATTTAATATAGAAAATCAAACCTGTTCTCTTGATGTGATTCTTGGTCAGCTACAAGCCAAATCCGTACAAAGTGTGCCATCATTTTTATTGGTTCGTGCAGGGAAAGAGCAGAAACGCCTTGTTGGCGGTATGCGAGTCGAGGCATTTGAGCGGGCTATCAGCGATACCTTTGGATTAGTATGAAACGATTATATGCACCGTGGCGTAGCGCCTACGTAACCAAATCTGCACATCGCGCAAGGCAAAAGAAGCAAGATCCTGCTGAGCCGATTGCTGATGATTGTGTGTTTTGTAGGCAAGTGGCTGCGAATGATGATGTAAAGTATTATATTCTAAAACGGTATCAACACTGTTTTATTATGATGAACTTTTATCCCTACAATGCAGGGCATTTGATGATTTTACCGTACGAGCACAAGGCATTTTTGCATGATCTATTGCCAGAGGTTAGGCGAGAGATTATGGAAGCCCTTAATATTGCTTTAGTTACGAGTAAAACAATACTCTACAATGAAGGCTTTAACGTAGGAATCAACCTTGGGCTTGCTGGAGGCGGGGGAATTCCTGGGCACTTGCATGTGCATACTGTGCCCCGCTGGCGGGGCGATACGGCATTTCTAGAAGTTTTGGGAGAGACAAAGTTGATCTCTAGCGATCTGGATAAAGTTTTTCAAGATCTAAAAAAAGCCTTTGATCAGCTGCCTGATGCTTGCTAACTATTATTGTTAACACTATCGGCGTTTAAATTTTTTATAATTTTGCAAAAAAACATTATTTACAAGATCTAATAGTGCGATACAATTTTATAAGTAGGTAATTTTTTAGCAGTTGTTTTCTAGATTAGAAAGGATCTTGTATGAAAAACCAGATATTGTTCACAGGATTAGTGTTTGTTGGTATGGCGCCTTCTTTACATGCTATGTGGCCGCAAAATTCTGTATTTCATGATCTATTTCAGTCATCTGAACGCATGATGCAAGAGATGCGCCACAACATAGCCAAAACAGAAGAGCTAGCAAAAATGTGTCACCAGCGTAATGAAATACGCCCTGATTATACCTTGCAGCATTATGATGGAAAAGAGGTGTACGGGCTATTGATTAAACTCAATGGTCAATACGGCACACAGGCGCCCAAAGTTACCATTAATGCTTCTAGTAGTGCTCATGGAGCAGGCACCAAAGAGCTTGAAGTCGAAACGGTCTTGGGCGAAGCAGAAAATGCTACTAATAAGAAAAATACTGGTGACAAAGAAAGCTACGCCTGTCAGACGCAGTCATCAACAACTGTTATGCGTAATGGAGTGGTTTCACAGCAAGTATCTGATAATTCACGTGCGGTGCTAGACAATGGTGTTTTGCGCATTACGCATAGCTTGCCAGAGAATATTGATGCAGAAAATTATACAATGAGCTTTGATGATGGTCAGCTTAAGCTAGAGTTTAGTTTTCTTGAAGCGCAACCAAAAGCAGAAAAAAAGGCTTTACTCTATTCACCAAAATAATCATTAAACTTTTGCATAAAAAAATTAAAGGGCCGCTATGCTTGTGTAAACATAGTGGCCCTTTTTCCTGTGCTTGTACAAGCAATAGCATTTAATCATTGTTCCGAGGCTCCCAGATATTTTAGAGTGAAATAGGAATATTTCTAAATATACTGGGGGAAAATAATGCATAAGCGCATCATATTAATTACTGTTTTTGGTCTCGTTGGCACTGCGTGTGTGCCACATAATATTGCAGCTGTGAGTGCTGTGACTAATAAGATCTCATCATATGTGAACAACCCTTATGTACAAGATTTTCTTGCCGTTGCAAAAAATGCGTGGATCTCGGCTACGAGAAAATCGTTAGGGGCTTTTCCGCATTATAATGAAGTGGCTACGGTCAGAATTGGTCATGAACTGCCAGCGAATGAAATTACTGCTACACAAAGCAGAAAACAGCATAAAGTACAACAAGCGCTTCAGAATATGTTGGGGACGGAAGTGCCTATTGATAGAGTCCCAACTATTGCATTTTGCTGTAGTGGTGGTGGTTATCGGGCTATGATTGCAACGTTAGGATTTTTGCAGGGAGCTGAAAAAATTGGCCTGCTGGATGCAACAACCTATATGTCGGCACTCTCAGGATCAACCTGGCTTTTGGCTCCCTGGTTGTACCGTAATGTATCGCTAGATAATTATTCTCAGATTCTTGCGCCACGACTAACAACAGCCTTACCTAAAGTCCCCTTCAAAAAAGCAGATTTTGCAAGCACTCTGAATAAAAAAATCGCATATGGGCAGCCTATTAGTAGTGTTGATGTCTGGGGCGCGTTGATTATTAATGCACTAGCTGGAGACCTTGGCTTTAGTGGGCAAGGGTTAAAATTATCTAGCTTAGCGAATCGGGTAGGCACTGGATCTCACCTGTTTCCGATTTTTACATCGGCTATGGTTTGTGAAAAAGGCAAGCCATACCAATGGATGGAATTCACTCCGTATGAGATAGGGTCTTCGTATTTGGGTGCTTACGTGCCAACATGGAGCTTTGGTAGGAAGTTTTTTGCGGGGCGATCCATTGATTTTGCGCCAGAGCAAGATTTGGGTTACGGCCTGGGGATTTTTGGCTCAGCCTACACAGCATCTGCTGCTGAAGCTCGGGTAGAGATTAAAAGCATTATAGGTGCTGATGTAGTTGGCATTGCTCAAGGCATATTGCCAAAGGCGGCTAGAGACTGGATAGGAAAATACGATATTAGCGAACAACGAATTTCTCCAGCCAGGGCATATAATTTTACATACAAATGTGGTGCAATGCGTAAGGCTGACGAGCCTTTGCTGACTTGTATCGATGCGGCAATGGCCTTTAATTTACCATTTCCCCCTCTGCTTCGACCAGAACGACATGTTGATATTATTGTTGTTTGTGATGCTTCAGGCGGTGTTAAAAATTCACCAGCCCTGCGTGGAGCAGAAGACTACGCTAAGCGCAAGGGCTTGAAGTTTCCGTTGATTAATTATGAGGGTATTGACCAGCGAATAGTCAGTGTATTTAAAGATATAACTGATGTGACAGTGCCCGTTGTCATTTACTTTCCGCGTATCCCTAATCCTGATTACAATGCAAATTTTGATCCTGGAAAAGCAAAATTCTGTGGCACTACGAATTTTATGTATAAACCAGATGAATTTGAGTTGCTTCGAGGGCTTATGGAAGCAGCAGTGATTAGTAGCAAGAACATCATTGTGGATGAAATTAAAAATCGCATTGAGGCTTGTCAAAAAACCATCTAGCGATGTTTTGAGCTAATTAGTCGATTAAGCGAGTGAATAGCAGGGGCAATAAATCAGGAATTTTTGTGTCCATAAAATGCCCCTGTTCAGTAAACTCGACATAATCGCTCCCAAGCTGATCATGAATAAAGCGAGCCTCGGAAACGGGGATATATGGATCATCAGTTGATGCCAGCAGCATAGTCCAGCGCTGATTTTTTTTGATTTTGTCCCATTGCCAGGGGGCGCTGTAGTAGCCCGCAAGTCGTTCACTTTCATGCCCAAGGTCGGTATAGCAGGCGCCAATTAAAACACTGCCTAGTAGTTGGTGCTCTTCTGCGTATCGCATGGCTGCAACGGCACCAGATGAGTGGCCAATAACGACAGTGTTAGCATCACATTTAAGCACATCTCGCATGTATGGCAACCACACACTTGATTTGGCTTCGACATTGTCTGGCATGGTAGGTGCGGCTACAGAAAAGCCTTTTTGTTTGAGCGCCGCTTTGAGCCATGGAATCCAAAAATGAGATTTGGTGCAGCCGCCATTCCCGTGAATAATAACGATTTTTTTCATGCACAAGTCCTATGTAGAAAATGGTTATTATTGTAACTCTTCAAGCTTAGCCATAATTTTTTTCATGTCTTCCCACACGGTACGTTTTTCTGTAGGGTTTCTGAGTAGGTAAGCAGGGTGGTACGTTGGTAGTACTAATAATCCCCGCCATTCGACAAATACACCACGCGAGGCCGTAATTTTTATATCATCGCCAAGAAGTGCTTTAGTCGCTGTTGCGCCGAGAGTACAAATAATTTTTGGCTGAACGATATCGATTTCTTTGAGCAGTAATAAATCTTTGCAGGTGCTGCTTTCAGCTGCTAGGGGGGTGCGATTGTCTGGTGGTCGGCATTTGACGACGTTTGAAATATAAACACGTTCGCGTGGCAAACCCATTGCTTCAATGATTTGTGTTAATAGCTTGCCAGAGCGGCCAACGAACGGTGCCCCTTGTGCATCTTCATCGCGACCTGGTCCTTCCCCAACAAACATGAGCGTTGCTTCTGCTGAGCCCTTTCCAAAGACTACTTGTGTGCGGCCCTGGCTTCCAAGTGGGCATGCTTGGCAGCTAGTGTATTTGCAATTCAGAGAATCTAGTTGTGTGCTTTTTGTTTGATCAGTGCTTGGTTGAGCAGCTATCGGGATAACTTTTTCAATAGGCTTTTTAGCGGTGCTAGCATCGTAGTACGTAAAGCCTTTAGGCTGTTTTTTTAAAAAATTTAGATAAGCAGCGCGTTTTTTTTCAAGGTCTTCAGCATTCATACAATACTCACAAAAAAGGGATGGCCACAGTTAACTGATAAACAGCTTACTGCGGCCATCCCTTTTTGCAAATTAACAATCAATAGGTACTATTTCTTATGCTTTTAAAACGCGTGTGAGAAGCGAATGTAATTTATGGGGGGCTTGAGGTTGTTTTGTGCATGGTGCAGGCTTGGAAGCGCTTGCGCAGCATCCATTGGTCGCATGAGTAATTTCTTTTGTCAGGGTCTTGCCACCAAAGCGCATATGAATAAAGGTGTCGATAAAGAGTGGCCACGTGGTATTTCGTGCAAATTCTGTTCTAGCGTATGAGCTGTGTATCGTCGTGATAGGGAAATAAATAGAAAGGCCGGTGGCATTTTTTAAATTTCTGCCTGCAGCATTTGCAATTACCATGACTTGTAGAATGCGCAGGCCTTCTAGTGCGGTATCACTAATAGCTCTCCAGCTGTCGACAAATTGTTTGTGTGTGTTGCTACCAAATCCAAAACTGAATCCAAAATTTAACTTACCGGTATTTAAAAATCCTTGTGCTCTCGCTATGAGTGATTTATAGAAATGCCCAAGGTCAATATAGTCAGAGTCGTAAAATTCTGTTGTAAGCGAGCGGTTAAATCGAATTTCGCGAAGCATCGTGAACCCTGTTCTTGGCTCTATGTGCATGAGTCCGAGAAGGCCATTAGCAAGTTGTGATAGATTTGCTTCCATTGCATCGCAATAAGAAAGATCCACTGCTGATTGTGTATAATCGCCAAGTGTGCTGCGATATTCTGCATGATAGGCGCCAACGATATGCTTGCCGACTGTGTATGGATCAATACCACTTTGGCCAAAAATTGCTAATGCAGGAATATAATTGTACCCCGCTCCTGGCTCAACTTCTTCTGAAGCAATCATTACGTTAACGGCTGTTTTTAATTGAGACGCAACTTCAATCATCGCCATGTGGCACGCATCCATAGCCAAAACATCGATTTTTTTCCCACCCAGTATCGTTTGGCAGGTAAACTCAAGACTGGCCTTAAGGTCTTCATTGGTCAAGTATGCAGAAGCAGCATCATTGAAAGCTATGCCTTTCTCTTCGCGTTGTTTGATTTCATCTCTTTTTTGTTGGCTCCGATCAAGCTCTATGATTCCCGTCTGCGTATTTAGAAAAAATAAATGGTCGCGCCAGTGGTCGAGTGCGCGGCCCCAAATACTTGGATCTTTTATGCCAGCTCCATGATTCCATAACACTAAGCAGGTTTTTTCAGCAGGGAAATTACTTGCTCCCCATTGTGTAAAATCGATTAGATTTGCTGGCGTACCGCTGTAGCTTATTTGCGAGTTTGTGTGCGTTTCGAGTAGTACTGGATTATCTTTTCCTAGGTAAAAACGCGATGCTTCTTTTTGGCCAAGCGTGTCCATTTGTAACAGTAGGTTAACATTGGTGTTTGATCCAACGTGTACCATTTGCCTAAAATTAGTGACACCGTAACGGTTGAGATTATTATTGTTTGCCATATACACCAAAAAATTCCATTCGCGTGGTGTTGCGCTGCTATGTGCTGCTTTAAGAGTGAGAGGAAAGAATAAAATTAAAGCAACCGCTAGGCGTATGTGTGCACGCGTAATCATTCAAGACTCCTTTGCAAAGGTATAACATATGTTTTTGCTCAGGGTATTGATCAGGAGTCAGGGGAAGCAAGAATTTAAGGTTTTATACCGGGCGCACTTGTATCGTTCTTGCTGAAAAGGTTGCTCAGCAAGGCGAGCGTAAAAGTAAGCGCATAGGTCAATTGAAAATCAAGACTGATGAGATGGCATGGATTGTTGGCTAAAATAGCTATACAGCTGAGGCAAAGCAGGTGCAAATATGATGTGTGTCGTCCTAGCATGCTACGCATAATAACGAGAATTGCTATGAGCCAGGCACGCAAAAAAGAGACGCTAGACCAGCTAAGAGCATCATACACAATACAAATGATAAACAGAAATATATCTTTGAGTCTATTGTGTATCGGAATAAGGCGTAGCAAGAATGACACTAAGAAAACAAAAATAACAATATGAAGTCCTGAGCGCGCCAAGAAATGCGCGAGTCCCCAGCGGTTAAACAGCATTCTAATATCATCAGTACCAGCCTCCCTGGTTCCAAAAAACATAAGTCCGACATATAGTTTGCCTATTGGTGAAAGCGCTGCGACGATGCGCTGATAAAAATGTGCACGGACAGTGCAAGCCCACTGCTTATAGCCAGAGAGCAACGACGATTCCCGTTTGTCCTGGCTATAGCAATAGCTCAACATATCGCTTTTGCTGAATAACTGGTGAATAATATTATTTTTACGCACGTACTGCCCAATGTCACCAGTAGGAATCTTTCTTGCCGGTTTGATCGCAGTAAATAATGCAGCAGACCCTATAGGTGGGGCCTGCGTGTAAGGCATATAATGTAGCAATAAGCAGTTATGGTAGTTATAAGAATTTTTGTGTTGCTCAAGTGACTGAATAGTAACATGCACTGCTGCCATGTATGGTCGCGATGAGAGGGGAACAACATCGCTTACATAGCCGTAAACAGTGAACGGTTTTGTCATCAGTGCGGTTTGTTTTTGGTTCCAACGTGTCTGATGGTACGATGCAATTAGGTAGCCTGCACACGTAGCAAGGCTGTAGATGAAAAACAGGCGCAGCAAAGATAAATAGCTTTGGCGCAGCCAAAAGAGGCAAGCTATTGCGATTAGCAAGCTGCTGCTGATAATGAGAAAAGGCACTGTTGCTGTATGTATATGGAGTTGAAAGATAAGACCCGAAATGAAGCCGCAGAGTGGAACAATCGATATATAATTTTTGTTCTGGCTAGTCATTGATAACGGCAACTATATGTTCGGTGTGTAAAATTTTTCTATTTCCATTGTCAAAAAAAATAGTTAATTGGTGCTCATGTATACATCGAATGGTACCAATGTCGCCAGCATATGTTTTGACGCGTGCACCAACCACAAGAGTTGTAATAAGGTATTGTTTTCTTTGTCTGTAAGCGTTGCATGGGGCTATAAAAGCTAAATAACCAGCGGTAGCCATACAAAAAAAAGCAATAGTAAGTAGTAAAATCATGCGAAGCTTTCTTTAGTACAATTAAGGCTGAGCAGGCTATCACGCATGGCGTTGTTTGTAAAATGTAGCTAATTTTGATGAGGTTTTTCATGCATATTGTTAAAGTTGATGCGCACCAAATTCTTGATTCTCGTGGTTTACCAACGGTTGAGTGTCGGCTTACACTGGCAGATGGAGCTGTTATTGTTGCAAGTGTGCCAAGTGGTGCATCTACGGGCAGGCATGAAGCGCATGAGCTGCGCGATAATAATGCAGCTGTTTACCATGGAAAAGGTGTTTTGTCTGCTGTGCGACACATTAAACAGGTGATTGCTCCAGGTATATTACTTGGAAAGATACCTGATATTATAGCAATGGATAAAGAGATTATTGCGCTTGATGGAACCAAGGATTGTAGTGCTCTTGGGGCCAATGCGATGCTTGCTGTTAGCATAGCTGTTATTCGTGCACAAGCATGGATTGAAGGCGTTGAGTTGTTTGAATTTATTAATGATTTATGGCAATTTCCAGAGCCGATGCTTCCTCGTTGTATGTTTAATATGATTAATGGAGGAATGCATGCTCAGAGTGATTTGGTATTTCAGGAGTTTCTGGTCATTCCGTCTCATCATGATTTTGCGCAAAGCTTGGCGTGCGCTGATGATTTTTATCAGCAATTGAAGCTAGTTCTCCATGGAGCAGGTCTTGGTACTGCAATCGGAGATGAGGGGGGCTTTGTTCCGCTGTTTACTGATAAAACCGTATTCGCCGAAGAGCAGGCGCTCAGTTTGCTCCTGCATACAGCAGAGCAATTTACATGGGGTGTTGAGAGCGTCTCGTTTGGTCTTGATAGTGCGGCAACGCATTTTTATGACAGTGGTGCAAATCGTTATCGCTTCCATGAACAGTTCTTAACAGCGCCAGCGCTGATTGAGCTGTATAAAAATTTAAAAGGTCGCTTTCCCCTTGTTTCATTGGAAGATGGTCTAGCTGAGGATGACTGGCAAGGGTGGCAATGGCTTATGGAGCAGCTTGGCGCAGGGGTTCAAATTGTTGGGGATGATTTGCTTGTGACTAATACAAAGCGTATTCAGCAGGGGCTGACCCAAAAGGCAATGAACGCAGTGCTTATTAAACCAAACCAAATAGGTACGGTTTCGCGCACTGTTGAGGCTATCAGATTATGCCAAGAGAACAATCTTGCAACAATTATTTCGCATCGCTCAGGAGAGACTAATGATGACTTTATCGCAGATCTTGCTGTTGGAAGTGCTGCCGGGCAAATGAAGGCAGGTGCTCCTGTGCGTGGTGAGCGGGTAGCAAAATACAACAGATTGCTCTGGATTGCAGAAATGCTTGAGGGCTAAAAAAGCCACAGGGGAAGGCAAATATTTATTTTTTAAGCGAGCCTTGCGGCTCCCGTAGTATTCTTACTGTGTTGCGACCCTTTAGAAATGTCCGCTTTTTGACTCAGTAGAAATGTCCGGTTTTACCCCGGCAAGTACCTAGGGACGTAACGGGCAATGTTCACTTTGTTCGACCAGCCCATTTCGTTCGCACGTACTTGTGATATTTCCAACAAC